>NZ_LMCO01000012.1:0-617398 GCF_001424825.1 Ensifer sp. Root31
TCACGACGAAGCCCGTAACATCTTTCTGACCTTGCGCGAGAGTTCATCAAGGGTCGCCATAAGCCGGCTCATCTGTGAGATCGAGGCCGTCAGGTCTGGTCGATACCGGATGACGAGATACTCTCTGTTTGAGGAGAGACTGGCCAGGTGCTCCGCCGTGCGCCTGCGCAGAACGAGGCCGGCGTCTACTGCTCTTCGTGTCCGCTCGCCAAGATCGAGCTGCAAGCCATTTACGGTGTCGCGATCGAGGCCCTTGGCAAGCAGGAGAGCATTCAGATGGAGCTCAATGGAATGGAGAGCGAGAAGGCGTCGCGGCGGGTGGCCGGACTTGGACACGCCCTCACCGAGCGTGACGGCCGCGTCTCGGTACTGCGTCGCCAAGGCCAGAATGTCTCGAACCTTTGCTGATTGATCAGGATAGGCCAGGTCCATTCAGCTTGCCTCCAGGCTCGAGCGACAAGCCCGTGTCTCGCCGGCCCGTTCTTCCATGCGCATAAGATCCCTCAGCATGGTCCGCAGCTCTGGCCAGGGTGCCTCTTCGAGCTTTAAGCCCGGATCGTGTGTCACGATCAGGCAATGGAACTTCGCGGTGATTTCGATCAGGCAGGACGGCCTCGTGATCCACATGACACGGCCCAATATTCCGAGATGTCGCGCGAGCTCTTGTTCCAGGGTAACAGCGTCGCTGTAGCCCAGGTGCTTGTCGGCCTTTTTCCATTGTTTCCGGCGCTGACGAAGTTCAGTCCTTGCCCGAGACAGTTGGTCGGTATCCACCTGGTAAGCCAGGCGATTGAGCTCGGCGAAAGAGTGCACCACCACCGGCTGGTCGCTTCCAACAATCTGCAGTTCGGCAACCGGAAAACCGCCGGCCTGCTCCAGCATTTCTGCTTCTAGCTTTTGTCTGAAGCGCGTCGCCTCCAACAGTTGCTTATGACGGGCATACCATCGTGGCCACATTTCGCGGACAGGCGTTGGACCGCTCGCTCTTCGCGGGCCGTTCGGATCGGCAATACGGGCGCTCAGAAAGCGCGCCGCGACCGGCAGAAGGTTTCGGCGGTCGATCACGTACGGCAGCTTTTCGATCGCGCCGTTCTCAAAATTTTCTTCTCTACGGGTGATTGCAGGCAAAGTTCTGCTATTCTCAGAATCAGCCATGATCCGAGCTCCAGCTAGCTAGGTTGTGGTTAGGCTGGCCTCGGTGGTACGAACACCAAGGCCAGCCGATTACAGCTTATAAGGGTACAAGCGGTGACGAAAATGAGCAAGTTAAATCACAACCGTGTTGTGAAATGAACGCTATCCAGTGCAGGCTTGCCCGCGTTGCATTAGGCTGGGGAGTGCGGGAACTGGCTGTCGCGGCAAATGTTTCAACCCAGACAATTAGCCGTTTGGAGAGAGGTGACCAGCTGCGAAGCGGCACTGTTGACGGCATAAGACATGTGCTTGAAGATGCAGGCATCGAGTTCATCCCAGAAAATGGTGGTGGCGTCGGCGTTCGCTTTTCCAAACCAAGAGATTGAGCAAGCGGCATCCACGCAAGCGCCCTGCATCGTCTCAATGAGGATCCAACGGCCGCCAGAGACGGGTATGATCGATACGGAGGTTTCGGTGGTCAGGTCGGGCAAGTGAGGGCAGGGCGCTTTTCAATTGGAGCGGCTTGCCGGGCCTAGGCTTCCCGGATCCCGGCGTTGGCCGTCGCGATGCTGATCCTCCGAGACGAGGCTTTTTNAAGCGGCATCCACGCAAGCGCCCTGCATCGTCTCAATGAGGATCCAACGGCCGCCAGAGACGGGTATGATCGATACGGAGGTTTCGGTGGTCAGGTCGGGCAAGTGAGGGCAGGGCGCTTTTCAATTGGAGCGGCTTGCCGGGCCTAGGCTTCCCGGATCCCGGCGTTGGCCGTCGCGATGCTGATCCTCCGAGACGAGGCTTTTTAACCGGTCAAACCGCGCGCGAACGGGCTCTGTCAGCTGCGCTGCTGGCGCTTCGTACGCTCATTCTTGTTGGTGGCTCGAAGCCGACTAGCTTTTTCGGCCAGATATGCGCGGGGTAAATAGCGCCACCACTCGAACCCAAAGTGCCGCTCTCGTGATTTAGCGCGGCGGATTGCTCCCATTGAGCAGCGTCGCCTGGATCATGTCAGCAGCTCGCGTATCGCACGATCTCTGCGAAGCATCCAGGCGGACTCGCGCGCATTGACGTAGTCGTGAACACAAAAGATCCCATTCCGCACCCATTTCGTTCTTTACAACAGGGCTCTCTGGTCGCTGAAACATATCAGTCTGCCACATCCTGTTCAGCATGCCGCCGCAAAGCCGACGGGTTGGTAACGATTATTGAGCGATAACCGGTTTCAATCCAACCGGCCTCGACGAAACGTTGGATGGCGCTGTTGACTTGCTTGCGGGATGTGTTCGTCAAGATACCGAGATTTTCCTGGGAAACGGAAATAGGAGCATCTGTCGACCAGGACATGCGATGCAGAACTGACGCAATTCTTGAGCTGACACTCTTCTTCTGCAGATCATGTACGATTCTAAGTAGTTTATCCGCCGCCAAGATAGAAATAACGCCGAAAGCCCGAATGTTGTTCGGGTCAGATGCGGCCATCTGCTCCATCGTCTCCAGCGGGACGTGCATCACCCAGGTTTCGCTCCGCGCGAACAGCTCGATCCGTCTTGGCTTGCCGGTCATGAAGCTGTCTTCGCCGGTCCATCCGCCGGGTACGGCGATGTGGATCAGGCGCGGCGTTGAGTCGAGAGGCGCGGTGTCCACGGTCACAGTCCCTGAAACAAGACCATAAATGCCCCCGGCCGGGTCGCCCGGACGGAATATGACCTGACCTGCGTCAAATTTCAGAAGTAGCGCATTTTGCAGCAAGCGTACCCTGAAGGCTTCAGGCATTTGAGCCAGCCACCCAGCCTCGCACATGATGCGTTCCGCATGCGCCCGTGACATACGCGCCATTTTCTTCTCCAGATTGTGCGGTTCGACACAATGTGCCGTTCAAAAGCTCTGTATCAACTTTATGGCGAGAAGAAAGAGGCCGCGACGATCAGGGGTAAGCCGGCTTCTCTACGTGTTTACGGCTGATGCCTGCCCACATCCCCATCGAATTGTTCGGCCACGCGTATGTGGTCGTCTCGAGATCGCATATCCAGGAGCTCTTGCATGCTATCGAAGATCTATCAATTGGCCTTGTGCTCGGTCATCGCACTTGCCGGCCAAGGCATAGAACCGGCCGCGGCAGAAACCGCCGCAAAGCCAGAGATTACGGATCCACATTTCCAGTTGGCTTCGGGCTATCTCAAGCAAAAGGATCTGCCCGATAGCCTTGTGCTGCTTGCCCCGCCGCCGGCCGACGGTACTGCGACGCTTGCGCGTGACGAAGAGTTGAGAGCCGCAACCATACCTCTGCGCGGTACGCCGCGCTGGGATCTGGCGCGCGCAGACGCTGATCTGCAATTCCCGCAGCCGGCGAAAAACTTCTCCTGCGCAATGGGCGTCGATATTGATGAAGAAAAGACCCCTCACCTATATCGCTTGATGCAGAAGGTCCTGACTGATGCAGGCCTGTCGACGTATGGCGTGAAGAACACCTACAATCGCACTCGTCCTTTCGTGGTCCATAACGAAGGCACCTGCTATCCCGATCAGGAGCCGCTGCTGCGAACCGACGGCTCGTATCCTTCAGGCCATACCGCGGCTGGCTGGGCCTGGGCGCTGGTGTTGAGCGAAATCAGCCCGGAACGCGCCGATTTCCTGATGAAACGCGGCATAGAATTCGGCCAGAGCCGCGTAATTTGTGATGCACATTGGCAGAGCGACGTCGATGCGGGACGCATTATGGGTGCGGCGACGGTCGCAAAACTGCATAACAATGCAGAGTTCCTCTCGGATGTCGCGGCGGCACGCGACGAATTGAAGACTGCGGGGGCGGCCGAGGCATCAAGCTGCGTTGCGGAAGAAGCCGCTCTGTCGGCACGATAATATTCTCGGGCTTCTGTACAATTTTCAAGTATTCCACGAGCCGGTTGATCTAGCGTCCGGCTCTGCCCTCAGCAAACAACCGCGACACGGTGGTCCCCCATGCGAGCGAGAAAGCGCCTCCTGCCTCCTCCTGGCTGCAGCGTTTGGAAACCCTCTTCTGCGGGCGGGCTACGCTCACCGGAGAAAGGCGTGCTCTGTGACCGCTACATGTGCGCCGACAATACGGGTGTTTCGCGCCGGTTGACGCAAAAGCACCTTGGTAAGAAGGCTGCAATCAAACGGTTTTCACAGGGTGATTTCGACCAAGCGGAGTTCACTTTCGCCAATGGCATCTTCCGCGACGTCAAAGAGCGGCTATGCCGCGAAGACAGATACTTCGATGCGGACGGCAAGCGAAGTGCCACAATCACCAGGACGTACACGCGTCTCCTATTTCACCGGTAAACATTCCCTCGCCGGCGGACGTCCGAATTTTCGGAGGATGCAGCAAAGTGCGCGGCGGGGATCTGGAAAGCCAACCGACAGAAAATCCCAAAGCTAGGGATTTAAGTAACCTATTGCATTATCGAGGAGATTTTATGCCGTATTTGCCTGTAATCTGCGTTGTCGCCGCGTCTGTGGCGACGCTTGGGAGTGCGAACGCACAGACCCCCTCCACCACCGCAACCCCCGTCGGCGTCGAGAATTTCGTCCGCGCCGAGTCCGACTTGTACATAGGCAAGACGGTGAAGGACGGCGGCTTCGGCCAGTTCGTCCATAGCCGCGAACCGGTCTCCATCGACAACCAGAACGTCATCCGCATGAATCGTGACACGCTCTATTCGGAGGCGGTTTTCGATCTCGACGCCGGCCCCGTCACGGTCACGCTACCCGATGCGGGCCAGCGCTTCATGTCGATGCAGGTAGTCAGCGAGGACCACTATGTGCCGTCGGTCTTCTACGGCGCCGGCAGCTATACGCTGACGAAGGAGAATGTCGGCACGCGTTACGTGTTTGTCGCGATTCGCACGCTGGTCGATCCTGCCGATCCGAAGGACGTAGACCAGGTTCATGAGCTTCAGGACGCGATCAAGGTCAGCTTGGCAGGCGCCGGAAATTTCGAGGTGCCGAACTGGGATCAAGCAAGCCAGACGAAGATGCGCGAAGCCCTGCTCGTGCTCGGTTCGACGATCCCCGACTACAACAACGCCTTCGGCACAAAGGAAGCCATCGATCCGATCCGGCACCTGATCGGCACCGCGACCGGCTGGGGCGGAAATCCCGCCAAAGATGCGACCTACCTCAGCGGGGACGCGCCCAAGAACGATGGAGCTACCGTCTATACGCTCAAGGTTGGAGACGTTCCGGTCGATAGTTTCTGGTCGGTCAGCGTCTACAACGCCGAGGGCTACTTCGAGAAGAACCCATACAACGCCTATTCGCTGAACAACCTGACGGCAAAGAAGAGCGACGATGGCTCGATCACCATCCAGTTCGGCGGCTGCGACGGCAACATCGTCAACTGCCTGCCGACCGTGCCTGGCTGGAATTATACGGTGAGGCTCTATCAGCCGCGTGCCGAGATATTGAGCGGCGAATGGAGTTTCCCGCAGCCACAACCCTTGCCGTAAGACGGCTCATGCGGGCGGGCGGATCGGATTTCGCCCGCACGCGTATCCGGAGTGCCATTCGCTGCGCGGCCTTTTCTGAAACGGAAGCCGTTATCGAGGGGAAAATGAAGTTTTTTTCAGTATGCTCAACTGCATTCGCATCGGTTTTGACGCTTTCGCTTTCGGCGAAGGCTGCGGATAAGCAGTTTCTGCCATTCCAACCCGAAGCCGGCAGCGAGACCTCGTCTGGCTGGCAGTTAAATGCCAGCCCGTATTTCTGGGCTGCTGGCATCGACGGCACCGTCGGGCAGTTTGGCCATCCGCCGGCGAGCTTGAAGTCCGACTTCGGCGATATACTCAAGGATCTGGATTTCGCATTTATGGGCGTGGCAGAGGGTAGATATGACCGTTTCAGCGTTTTCAGCGACGTAATCTACACAAAGCTTTCTGTAAGTGGCCACAGCCCCGCCAGGGTTTTGACGAACAAGATCAGTGTGACGTCCGAGACGTTTTCGGGTCTGGTTGGAGGCGGCTACAGCCTGCTGACGAATGGCCGGGACCATCTGGACGTGATTGCCGGGGCGCGCCTCTGGTACGCGAGCACCAAGGTATCTTTCAGCGGCGGCCTCCTAGATGGCATAAGCCGCGAAGACAGCGCTACCTGGCTCGACGCCGTCGCAGGTTTCCGTGGAACGTATTTCCTCACGGATCAATTCTACCTCACGGGTTGGGGGAATGTCGGCGCCGGGCAAGCCGATCTTGATTGGGATGTCGCAGGTGCCATCGGCTACCAAATCAAGGATAGCATTTCGGCAGTGGCTGGATATCGCGCGATGGGTGTCGATTACAGCTCCGGCGGCTTTGACTATGACGTTGTGCAGAAAGGCCCGATGCTGGGGTTGGTTTTCCATTTCTAGTCGCAACGCAACGACGTCTGCGTGCGAGAACGCATGTCGGTCATCCGGTCGGGATGATGGAACCCGTCGCTCTGGCGGCATCAACACCAAAGACAACGCAGGTCGACATACTTTTGCCGACGACGCATCAGCCGTCCGGGGATCCGGCAACCTTGTTCAAACGCGAGCGCAATCAGGAACTCTCCTTCGCGGAAGTCGCGGTCTCGATCCCGTCGGAACGCGACGCCGGAACTGTGCAAGGCCGAAACGTCTGCCAGCCAACCCCGCCACGGATTTCGCTGGTTCGCGGTCGTCAGTGGAAACGGTCTCGGTGCTGTGGCGGGCCGCAGATTCAATGACACGACCTTGCCCAAGCAAAAGGGCTGAGTCCGGCCTGCGGCAGAACTGATGGCTTCATACCATCATTTGATGTCGAGCGGGCTCTCGGCAAGGAAATCGGGAGTACGACAGCCTATGCCTCATGCGTCGATAAACAAAACGTCAAAAGACGTGGAACAAGCAGCGCCCGCGCGCGCAGATGCTACTAACCGTGGCGATATTTATGCGGACGATCCGCAATCCTCTCAAGCTACAGGTTCCGAAGCCGACCAGACGCCCTGGGATTTCCTCGCGTCGCATGGCGGACCTTTCTACGAGCTTCAACGTCGGTTGAAGCTGCTGCACACACTCGCGCTCAACGCGGGTCGCCGTGCGGTGTTTTTCATCACGATTGCTTGGGCAATTCCGTTCTTTTTGGCTTTGCCCGGTAGCCTGTCAGTCAGCGATGCAGGAGCTTATCTCCGAGATCTCGGCGTTTGGGCCACTTTTTTCGTCGCTATCGGGACGTTCGTTCTTGCCGAGCGACAGGTCGAAGACGGTCTACGCACCAAGCTCCAGCATTTCCTTAGAGCACCGATCATTGCGCCCGTTTCGATGCAGAGCGCCGCGGAGGCGGTCCTTGTGGCGCTCAAACAGCGCGATTCCGGATTGGCCGAGATCATATGCGTGGCGTTGGCGGTCTTTGGCGGACTGTTCTACTGCGCACTTCTCCATCATGCTCCGTTGACGTCCTGGGCCGTCGAGCTTGCGCCGAACGGTAGTGCCATTAGCTTGGCGGGCTGGTGGTCCGTGGCGGTAAGCGTGCCTCTTTTCTGGTTCCTGATGCTGCGTGGGCTGTGGCGTCACTTCGTCTGGTCGCAATTGCTTAGGAAGCTGGCGAGGCTGGAACTGAAGCTGGTCGCAACACATCCCGACGGACAGGGCGGGCTCGCCTTCATCTCCGAATATCCCAATGCCTATATGATGTATATTTTCGGTGTCAGCGCACCTGTGGCGGTAACCCTCGGCAGGCATTTCGATATGGAAACCCTCAATGCGGCCAGCCTTACCGCTACCATGGCCGTATGGCTGGTGCTGGTGCTTGCATTGTTTGCCTACTCACTTTCTGCTTTCTGGAAACCCCTTGCCGACCTGAAGGCCGCCACGATTCTCGCGCTCTCCGTGCAAGCTACCCATTATCAGCGGCTTGCCGAACGCAAGGTTCTTGGCCGTAATGTGGCTGCCCACTGCGATGAGAGATCGGAGAGAAAGGAAGACATCGCCGATCCCTCCAAGCACCACGAGTTGGCGAAAAAGCTTTCGACAGTGCTTCTTAGCCGTAAGGCGGTTTTACCGGTCGGTGCGGCGGCACTCCTGCCATTCGCCATCGAGGGAGCGACCCGGTTGCCCCTGAAGGATGTTCTTTCGATCCTGAAAAAAATGCTGTTGCTCTAGGTTCTGGTGAGGATCGAACGTTTATGGGCATGAACGCTAGCGAAGGTTGCCGTGCGCACTCACCTCGTTAACTTGATGCAGTTTGTGACGATCTCTTCTACCCAGTGTCTTTTCACCGTCACGACAGCAGCCGATTCATCGCGCCGAACTCGTCATGTTCGACCCCGATGAAATTCAGGGCACGGTCAGCCATGTCACTGCCTCCCCGCTGAGACGTTGCAAAAGGCCCTTTCGGGACCGCTTGATCACGATGAAAATTGGACGCTGATGCCGTGCTGCCGTTGTGCCGCGGGCTCCAGCAAATGCATCGCTGGTTTCTCGAACATGTCCTTGTCGAATCCGAGCGGGTCGCTGTAGCCAGTCCAGGGTTGGATGCAGAGAAACGGCGCATCGGTCTTGGCCCAGAGGGCCAGATGCGAGAAGTTTTGCCAGGAAAGTTCGATGGATGATCCAACGGGCGAAACATAGGAGGCCGATGTGCAATCCAGATCGAGCAGGCACAGGGCCCCAGCATAAAAAAGCTCTTCGGTGAGCGCCAGGCGACCGTCTGCTAGGGGGACCTCGTAACGAGCGGGGTCCATCAAGCCGGCCGAGGTCAGCCTAGAACCAGACACCTTTTCCCTCGTGGGCAGGGCCAGGCTGTAGCCGTCTTTGTCACCCTGCGCGAAGGGCCACCGGAAACCCGGGTGGAACCCGATTGCGTATGGCAGTGCATCTTCTCCCGTGTTGATCACGTCGAACGTGATCTGAAGACCTCCAGCCGCCAGGAAATAAGTGACCTTCAGAACGAAGCGGAATGGATAGGATCGCAGGCTCTCGTCATTCTCCGCCCTCACGAGGACGACCTGGTCAGACGCCCGTTTCTCGATTGTAAACTTTGCCTGTCTGGCGAAACCGTGCGGCGGCATGTGATATGGCTTCCCGGCAATCCGAACGACCCCATCGTTCACGCGACCGATGACAGGGAAAAGGATCGGGCTCGTGCCGCTCCAGGAGGCCGCGTCTGCCTCCCACAATAGCTCATGCCCGCCGAGACGTAAGGACAGCAGTTCCGCGCCGAGGAGCGCGATTTCCGCCCGCATGGCGCCAGAAGTGATTGTAACGGTGTCATCCATTGATCCGACTCCTCAAGACGCCGCGTGTTGAAAGATTGCCTGTGCGCCCTTGATGGCCATGTCCCGGCCGGCAGAGACGAGCCTGGCGCCGAAGGCTTCGACAACCACCTCGTAGACATCGACCAGATGGTCATCACCGACGACCGCGATCGGGTCGCCGGGGGAAAACCAGTTCTGCTCGCGCGCTTCCCTGAATTCCCAGCCGACGACCAGTCCCCAGAGGCGGCTGCGCATGTCCTGCTGCTCCAGCTCCCCGGCAAGCCAGGCAGTGCGCAATGAAAACAGACGGGTCAGCAGTCCGCCGGCCCTGCCGCTGTCGTCCATCGCGAGCTTCACGCCATCAAGAAATGCCTGCCCGGTCGCGCTCGCCTCTCCCTTTGCCGCTTTCATCAAAAAGGAATGGTGGGCGACCGTGTTGAACACCTCACTCGTGACGAAGGTGCGGAACCGATGAATTTGGCCGCCGCGCAGCTCCGCCCATTTGGTATGTGTGCCGGGCAGGACGACGACGATGTCGCGCTCCAGTCCAAAACCAACCAGCTGCGTCTCCTCGCCTCGCATGACGTCAGAATGGGGATGGGCCGTGCGGTCGGTCAGGCCGGGCAGCAGGGTGAGTGTGTCGCCATGCGGCAGTTCGATCGTCCGTGCGGCCGCAGCCAGGTCCGCGGCGCTGGCCGGTGTCGGCACATAGGGCATCTCGATCCATCCGTTGCGACTACCGATCATTCCCGACGCGATGATCGACAGTCCGCCGCACCGCGCGCGCCAATCTGCCAGCTCACCGGACAGAACCTTTTCATGCTCGCCATTCGGGACCGATTGAATTCCCAAATCGCCCGTCTTCACCTCGCGAACGCCGCCGCTCTCGTCGAGCAGCGCGGCGGAAAATCCCGTCGTGCCCCAATCGAGGACGACCGTGTGCCGGTATGTCCGATCGCTCACAGCAAACTCCTTCCTACTTCATTGCCGATTGACACCGCTTAACATTTCCGCATAAGGTCCACAATGCAAATTATAAGTCTCACAATATGGACCAAAAGATGCGACTGAGTGGAATATTGCCGGTACTGCCCACACCCTTCGCCGATGATGGCGTCGATCTCGATGCGATGCGTCGGCTTGTACGATTTGCCTTGGAGGGGGGTGTCGACGGCGTCGTCTTTCCGGGCTTCGCAAGCGAGGTCGAGGCGCTGAGTGCAGAGGAGCGGGTAGCCCTCCTGGCAGCCGTGGTGGCTGAGGTCGCCGGCCGGATCCCCGTCGTCGCCGGCGCAAGCGGGGGCACCGTGGCGGAGGTCGTCGCCCATGCGCACCAAGCGGCGGCCCTCGGCATCGATTTGCTGATGATCCAGCCGCCGAAGTCGATTGGCGCGGGTGCCGAGGCCGTCGCGGCATTTCTCGGCGCGGTCGCAGCCCAGGTGCCGAACGCTGAGATCATCCTTCAGAATGCCCCGGCGCCACGCGGATCCGACCTCTCGCCGGAAGCCGTCGTTCATGTCGTCCGCTCGGTTCCGTCGGTGCGTTACGTGAAGGAAGAGACGCTGCCCGCGGGTCCGGCAATCACGGCCATCCTCGCCGAGGCGCCGGAACACCTGCGCGGGGTCATCGGCGGGGGCGGTGCCCGCTACATTCTCGACGAATACGAGCGAGGTGCCTGTGCGGCCATGCCGGCTCTGGAAATCGCGGACCTGCATGTGTCGCTCGATCGCGCTTTCCGCGACGGCCGGAAAAGCGAAGCCCGTGCCCTCTATATCCGTTCGCTGCCGCTTCTTGTTCTGCAGGCCGTCTACCGTATGCGGTTGACCAAGCATATCCTGATGCTGCGTGGTGTCGCCGACAACCGCATCGTGCGCGCGCCGACCCCTGAAATCGACGCACTTGCTCTTCGAGACATCGACGCATCCTATGCGGAATGTGGGCTGGGACGTCCCGGCGAGGGAGAAAACGCATGATCGATCGGGTCAAGTCTGTCGAAACCTTCACGCTGACCATTCCGCGCGAGCGCCCGTACCTTGGAAAGGCGCGCAGCGGAGAGGAGCCGAGCGCACGTGGCTATCTCGTGCGCAAGGGCAACAGGACGGTGTATCCCGTCTTCGATCGCAGCGTCCTGGTGCGCATCGAAACCGTGAATGGCGCAGTCGGCTGGGGGGAAACCTACGGGCTCGTCGCCCCGAAGGCGACGATGGAGATTATCGACGATCTCCTGGCAGACTTCACGATCGGCCGGGATGTCTTCGACGCTGCCGCAATTCACGATGACCTCTATGACCTCATGCGGGTGCGCGGTTATACCGGCGGCTTCTACCTGGATGCGCTGGCGGCCGTCGACATCGCGCTTTGGGATCTGGCGGGCAAGCTCGCGCAACTGCCGCTCTGCAAACTGCTCGGCGGCCAGCGCCGCGAGCGCATCGACGCATATGTCTCCGGATTGCCGGAAGACACGCGCGAAAAGCGGGCCGAGCTGGCGCTTCACTGGCGCGAGAAGGGGTTTTCGTCCTTCAAGTTTGCAGCACCGGTGGCCGACGACGGCGTCGCCCGCGAAATCGAGACATTGAGAGCGCGGCTGGGGCCATCAGCGCGTATCGCCTGCGACATGCACTGGACGCATACGGCCAGCGAGGCGATCGCGCTGATCAAGGCAATGGAACCTCATGGCCTCTGGTTTGCTGAGGCGCCGGTTCGCACGGAGGACATCGATGGTCTGGCGCGCGTGGCAAATGCCGTCGCAAGCGCCATCGCCGTCGGCGAGGAATGGCGAACGGTCCATGACATGGTGCCGAGAGTTGCTGTCCGGGCGATGGCAATCGTCCAGCCCGAGATGGGGCACAAGGGTGTGACCGAGTTCATGCGCATCGGACAATACGCCCAGGCCCATCACATCAAGGTTATTCCGCATGCGACCATCGGCGCCGGCATCTTCCTGGCGGCAAGTCTTCAGGCGAGTGCTGCGCTTGCAATGGTGGATTGTCACGAATTTCAGCATTCGATCTTCGAGCCCAATCGCCGGCTGCTCGAAACGGACATGGATTGCGTGGCGGGAGAATACGTCCTGCCGACGGGAGCCGGCCTCGGGGTGGAGCTCTCACGAGAGGCTTTGTCGCTTCTGAAGAAGCAGTGAATGAACAACGGAGGAGTGGAGGAATGATGAAGAGGATCAAGGACCGGATCGCCGCGGCGACCGTTGCGGGCCTGCTGGCCGGATTTGCGCTGCCCCAGACGGCCGGCGCTGAAACGCTCAAGTTCGTCTCCTGGCAGAAAGACGAACGGGGTATCGGGGACTGGTGGGGCACGGTCATCAAGGAATGGGAGGCGAAGCATCCGGGTGACACCATCGAATGGACGAAGGTGGAGCGAAATGCCTATGCCGATACGATGACAACCCTGTTTGCCGGCGGAACGCCGCCGGACATCGTCCATCTCGCCTCGTTCGAGTTCCAGACCTTCGCGAACAACGGCTGGCTGGAGGATCTCGGCCCCTGGATCGAGAAGGCCGGACTCGATCTGAACGGCTGGAGCGGGCAGAACACCTGCCAGTTCCAGGGCACGACCGTCTGCGTCATGATGCTCTATTACGGCGTTATCTTCGGATACAACGAAGACATGCTCAAGCAAGCGGGCGTGGCGGTACCGAAGAACTACGAAGAGTTCCTCGCCGCTGCACGCGCCACCACCAAGGACCTCAACGGCGACGGTATTCTCGACCAGTTCGGAACCGGCCACGAGACGAGAGGCGGCAGCGGCCAGTACCTGGCGGAAATGGCGAGCTACCTCTTCGATACTGGCGCACGTTTCACTGATGCCGAAGGCAACGTCACGATCGACACGCCCGAGATGGTCGAAGGCCTCAAGCGCTGGAAGACGGTCGTGACGGAAAACCTGACACCGCGCGACCTTTCCGCCGGCGAGGTGCGCAAACTCTTCGCGGACGGCAAGATAGCCCTCAAGATCGACGGCCCCTGGATCTATCAGATCATGCAGGACGGGACAGCGAAGGATAAACTGAAGCTCGCCAGTGTGCCCTTCGATCCGCCTCTCGGCGGCTCCTCGAACGTCCTGGCGATGCCGAGCGAAATCCCGGACGAGAAGAAGCAGCTGGTCTGGGACTTCATAGCCATAGCGACGTCGCACAAATTCCAGGGGAGTTTCGCGACGATGGCCGCCTCGACGCCGCCGGATCCGAATGCTGATCTGACAGAGGCGAAAGCCAAGCTGCCACACTTCGAACTCATGCTTGAATCGCAGCGGGCGGCTGCCAAGAACCGGATCGATCGCATTCCTGTGGGCCTCGAGGTCCAGTTCAACGAGTTTTCGAAGATGGTCCAGGAAGAGGCGCAGCGGATGATCATCGAGGATCTCGATCCGGCTGTCGTTGCGAAGACGATGCAGGAAAAGGCCGAAGCGCTCAACTAGCGCGAGCCTCTCGCCCTAGAGACACACGAACGTCCAGGCGCCCGACGGCGCTTGGCGCTCCCAACCTGAAAGCAACGCCATGAGCCTACGCTTCTTAGACCTGGCAAGGCCCAGCCGTCAGCATTATCTCGGCTATCTGCTACTGCTGCCGGCCGTCGCACTGGTCGCGCTGATTATCATCTATCCCCTGTTCGTCTCCCTGGATCTGTCGTTTCAGAAGGTCGGGATGGCGACGCTCAGCGCGCCGCGAAAGCCGTTTACTCTTCAGAACTACGAGAAGCTGTTCACATCGCCGGAGTTCTGGACAGCCTGCTGGGTGACGATCAAGCTCGTTGTCGTGGTGACGGTCGCCTGCTTTGCCGTGGGGCTTGCAACAGCCCTTCTGGTCAACAATCGCTTCAGGGGACGCAGCCTTGCGAGGCTCTTCGTCGCCTTGCCTTGGGCGGTTCCCGAGGTCATCGCGGTCGTCATCTTTTCCTGGATCTTCGATTCCTCCTTCGGTCTGATGAACTGGCTCCTCATCAAGCTCGGCCTGACCAGCGGCATGATCAACTGGTTCTCTGATCCGACAGCAGCCTTCTGGGTCGTCGCCGTCACGATGATCTGGAAGGGCTATCCGTTCGTCTCGATCATGACGCTCGCCGGTCTTCAGTCTATACCGGACGACTTCTACAATGCCGCGAAGGTCGACGGAGCCAACGCCTTCCAGCGCTTCCGCTACATCACCGTCCCCGTGCTCATGCCGGTACTGGGCGTGACGCTTGTGCTGGTCGTGCTGTGGGTGTTTCGCGATTTCTCCATCATCAAGGTGCTCACGGATGGCGGACCCCTGAAGTCCACGACGACGCTGTCGATCATGACGTACGACCAGGCCTTCGGCTTCTTCAACATGGGTTACGCATCGGCCATCGGCATCGTGACGCTCATCCTTTGCGTAGTGGTCAGCCTATTGATGCTCGGCCGCAAATCGCAAGCAATGTACTAGGGGGCCATCATGAAACGCACAGGGCTACAATCCCTTGCTCTCTATGCCGGTGTAATCGCCGTCTGTGGGATTCTGCTTTTTCCGATCTACTGGCTCTTCGTCACCGCCTTGTCGACGCTTTCCGAAATTCGGTCGTTGCCCCCGTCTTTCTGGCCGGCCGAGCCGCAGTGGAGCACGTTCGCCAAGGTGGCCTCCGAGCGACCGATCCTCTTGTGGCTGATGAACTCGACGCTGGCGGCCGCCGGCTCCGTAGCGCTATCGATGATCGTCTCGGTCTTTGCTGGCTACAGTCTTTCGCGCTTCAGCGTGAAGGGCAGCCGGCCCCTCGGCTTGTTCATCCTCACGGCGAAGATGCTGCCTGCAACGCTTCTTGTGATACCGCTGTTCGGGATCTTCCGGTCGATGGGGCTGATCGGCAGCCTTTGGTCGCTGGTTCTGGCACATTCGACGCTCATCATCCCCTTCACCACATGGATGCTGAAAGGCTATTTCGACACCATTCCGCGCGAACTTGAGCAGGCCGCCATGGTCGACGGCTGCTCGCCGCTCGGTGCGTTGTTCCGGGTCGTGCTTCCCGTGGCAACACCGGGCCTGGCGGCGACGGCACTCTATGCCTTCGTTCTTTCCTGGGCGGATTACGCCTACGCGCGGACGTTCCTGACCAACGCTCAGGGCAACTGGACGGCCAATCTCGGCATCACCACGATGAAGGGCGAATACGTCACGGATTGGAACGAAATCTCGGCCGCCGCCGTGTTTGTGGCCCTGCCCATCGTCGTCATCTACCTATTCCTCGAACGTTACTTAGTCGGTGGGCTCACCGCCGGCGCGGAGAAGTGAAATGGCTGGAATAAGCATTCAAGGCGTGCACAAGAGCTACGGCGCGCTCAACGTATTGAAAGAATTCTCGCTCGAGATCACGGACGGCGAATTCGTTGTGTTGGTCGGCCCGTCCGGCTGCGGCAAGTCGACTATGCTCAAGATTCTCGCGGGGCTCGAGGCTGCAAGCGGAGGCAAGATCCTGATCGGCGACAGGGATGTCACCGATCTCGCACCGGGCGACCGCGATATCGCCATGGTCTTCCAGAACTACGCGCTCTATCCGCATCTGACCGTCGGACAGAACATCGGCTTCGGCCTCAAGATGCGCGGCATGGCAAAGACCGAGATCGACAAGCGCGTGCAGGCGGCAGCCCGAATTCTGGCGGTCGACCATCTGCTTGATCGCCGGCCGAAAGCCCTGTCGGGCGGCCAGCGGCAGCGTGTGGCGCTCGGGCGCGCCATTGTGCGCGAACCCCGCGCCTTTCTGATGGATGAACCGCTGTCGAACCTCGATGCCAAGCTGCGTGTTCACACCCGCGCCGAAATCAGCGCGCTCCACAAGCGCATTGGGGTCACCACCGTCTACGTCACTCATGACCAGATCGAAGCGATGACGATGGCGGATCGGGTGGTCATCATGCGCGACGGCCTCGTCCAGCAGATCGCCGATCCGGATACGCTGTTTCAGAAGCCGATAAATCTCTTCGTTGCCAGTTTCATCGGCTCCCCGGGCATGAATTTCCTTCGAACTCGCATCACGGGCGGACACATCGAGCTGTTCGGCCAGACCTTCGCCGCTCGGCCGGGGGTCGCTGACGGGGAGGTGATTGTCGGCATTCGTCCCGAGCACCTCTCGCTGGGGCAGGGCGGCGTCACCTTCCAGGTGAAGCCGGTGCTCGTCGAAAGCCTGGGATCCGAAAAATACGTCTACTTCGAACCAGGCCAGTACGCCTTCCACCAGGGCCGTGAGGACGAGCGCGGCAAGGGGTTGATCGCCCGCGTTCCCTATTCCGGCACGATCCGGGAGGGCGAAGAGCTCTCGCTGTCTTTCGACCCCTCTCACATCCACCTCTTTGACGCACAAACTGAAAAGGCAATCGACAGATGAAAGTGCTTGTAACTGGCTCGGCGGGCAGAGTCGGATCGTTCGTCATACGGGATTTGCTGGCCGCCGGCCATCGCGTCAGGGGGTTCGATCTGCGACCCGCCGGCATCGAGCAGGACGGCTTTGACGAAGTGGTCGGAGCCTTCGACGACGAAGAAGCGGCGCGCCGCGCTTGCTCGGACATGGACGCCGTATTGCACCTCGGTGCCTTCATGTCGTGGTTGCCGGATGACCGGGAGAAGCTGTTCCGCGCCAACGTGGAGGGCACGCGGGTTGTGCTGGAAGCAGCAGTGGCTGAAAAGGTCGGCCGGTTCGTTTTCGCGAGTTCCGGCGAGGTTTATCCGGAAAACAAGCCGGAGTTCCAGCCGATAACCGAGGCGAATGGCACAAACCCGTTGTCGCCCTACGGGCTGACCAAGCTGCTCGGCGAGGAACTGGTGCGGTTTCAGGGTCGTGTCTCGTCCATGGAAACCGTGATCCTGCGTTTCTCGCACACGCAGAACGCCTCCGAACTCCTGGATGCGACGAGTTTCTTTTCAGGCCCGCGCTTCTTCCTGCAGCCGAAGATCCGCCAGCAGGAAGGTTTCGGCAACAGGGCGGCGGTCGAGGTGCTGCGGGCAGCGGACCCCGGCCGCCCCGCATTGATCCTGTCTCGGAACGAAAACGGGCGCCCCTTCCGCATGCACATCACGGACACGCGCGACATGGCCCAGGGCGTTCTACTAGCGTTGACGCATGAAAAGGCGCCGGGCGGCACGTTCAACCTCGGCTCCAGCGATCCCGTTGACTTTGCTGACGTTCTACCGGTAATGGCGCAAAGGACCGGTTTGCCACTCGTCACCGTGGACCTGCCCGGCCCCGGTGTGTGGTATCACACCTCCAACCAGCATATATGCGACACGCTTGGCTTCGCGCCGCAATGGCCGATCATGCGGATGCTAGATGAGGCGGTAGAAGCATGGAAGAAAATGCCAGCGTAGGCCTGGAGGATCGCGGGGCACCGGCGGGCGCTGCAGCGCTCGCCAAGGGCCTCGCCCTGCTCGACCTCATCGCGGAAGCCACGAAGCCGCTTCGGTTTGCCGATCTGCAAAGGCAGAGCGGCGTCCCGAAGCCGACCCTGGCGCGTATGCTCAAAACCCTGATGGTCTATCGCCTGGTTCGCCAGGATGATGAAAGCGGTGCCTATCTGCTGGGCAACCGCTTTCTCGAACTATCCCATCGCGTCTGGGACAAGTTCGACCTGTTGAGCGCCGCTCTGCCTGAGCTCCAACGGCTGTCCATCGATCTGGGAGAAACCGTCGCGCTATGCCGTCTCGATGGTTCGCGCGTCGTCTATCTGGAGGAGCGGTCGAGCGGCGGACTTGGCGTCCTGATCGAAGTCGGGCGCAGGGTTGCGATCCATTGCTCGGCGGCGGGCAAGGCACTCCTGGCGTTCCAGGAGCCGACGTTTGCACGCAGCCTGATGGCGCAGCTGTCCTACGACCGCTTCACCCCGAAAACGATAACCGATGCGCAGTCGCTCGAGGCGGATCTGGTGCTGACGCGGGCACGGGGATATGCCGTCTCTTACGAGGAGCATCTGGTCGGTGTGAATTCCGTTGCTGCGCCGATTGCCGGGCGGGACGGCGTACCCATCGGTGCTCTCGTCGTCCTCGCCCCGGCCTCGCGCCTCGACAGTTCCGGAATTCACCCGGTGGGCCGGGAGCTCATCGCCTCCGCCCGCCGCATCACCGGAACGGCCGGAACTGTCGCGATCAGTTCGGGCCCGCGGCCGCGAGAGCGGACGTCCACATCCAGTTTTGTGCACTGCGTGCTGCCGTGGGGCGCTCAGCTGGGCGAGGCACCCGTCTGGATCGAGCGGGAAAAGCGGCTGTACTGGGTCGATATTCTTCATCCCGCCGTCCACCGCTTCGACCCGGTGACCGGCAAGAACGAGACCTGCAACGTTTCCAAACTTGTCAGCGCCGTGCTGCCTGCTATCGATGGAAGGCTCGTCGTTGCATCCCAGGACGGAGTGGAGTTTCTGGATTTCGACCGCGGCACCTTCACCCTCTTTGCCGAACCCGAGCCCGGCATGCCGGAAAACCGCCTGAACGACGCAAAGACCGACGCGCGCGGGCGGCTTTGGGTCGGCTCCATGCGCCTCGATGTCAGCCGGCCGACCGGGAACCTCTACCGGATTTCCGGCAGCGGAGAGGTTCACCGGGCCGCGGCCGGATTGACAGTCGCAAACGGGCTTGCATGGAGCTCCGACGGCCGGATCTTCTACTTCGTCGATACAGTGCCGGGCATCATCTACGCGTATGAATTCGACATTGGGGAAGGCCTCATCGGCAATCGCCGGGTGTTCGCCCGAATCCCGGAATCCGAAGGCCGGCCCGATGGCCTGACGGTCGACGCTGAGGGCGGCGTCTGGTGCGCGATTTGGGACGGATGGCGCGTGGTGCGCTACCATCCCGACGGCAAGATCGATCGTGTCGTGGACCTGCCAGTGCCGCGTCCGACGAGTGTCGCCTTCGGCGGCGACGATCTAGCAACCCTTTTCATAACGAGCGCCCGCACGCGTCTGCCCGCTTCGACGCTCACCGAAGCACCGCTATCGGGGGGCATTTTCGCATGTACGCCTGGAGTGCGTGGCTTACCCGCAAACCTCTTTGGTGGATGAAAGGACTTTGATGACATACCAGGACATGTTCTCGATGAAGGGGCGGACGGCACTCGTCACCGGTTCCAGCCGCGGCATCGGTGCGGCAATCGCAAAAGGGTTTGCCGCCTATGGCGCCCGCGTCGTTGTCCATGGACAAACGGAAGGTGCAGCAGCCGACGTCGAGCGTTCCATTCGGGAGGCCGGGGGACAAGCCGTCTCCGTTTACTGTGATCTGTCTAGCAAACGGGCTGGACGCATGCTCATCGAGCGCGCCGAGGCTGCGGCTGGTCCCCTCGACATTTTGGTGATCAACGCGTCCGCACAGATCAATGGCACCTTTGAGGATGTCAAACCCGAGGACCTTGATCTGCAGATCGATGTAAATTTGCGGTCGACCGTCGACATGCTGCAAGCGGTGCTTCCGTCAATGGCGGAACGCGGCTGGGGTCGCGTCATCAACGTCGGTAGCATCAATCAGATACGGCCAAAGGCGATCGTCTCGATCTACGCCGCCACGAAGGCGGCTCAACACAATCTCGTCCAGAGCCTGGCGCGAGACTACGCCGGCAGGGGTGTGCTTCTCAACACACTGGCCCCGGGCTTGATCGATACCGACAGGAATGCGGACAGACGTGACTCGGATCCTGAAGCGTGGGCGGACTACGTCCGCAAGCTGAACTGGATGGGTCGGGCAGGACGACCTGACGAAATGGTTGGTGCGGCGCTATTTCTGGCGTCTGAGGCGAGCAGTTTTGTAACCGGCGAGACACTCATTCTTTCCGGTGGATATTGAGTTAAAGCGCCCTACGGCTAGGGTGACGTCGAGGCCCTAGACCGCCAGTTTGAGGCCGAGCGACCAAAGCAGACGATAGGGGCAGACTCCTTATCCAGCCGCCATCGAGAATGACTAGCCCAGCCAGTTCCATGCGCCATGTTCTGACCAGCCGTTGCATCATTCTGAGGTTCTTTTGCTTGAAGCGAGCTGGATCAATCTCTGCCAGGCGTTGCTGGCCTCTGCAGGAGTCCACTGCGGCGCTTTTCTATAGCTGTCGCCACGGATCGTGATGACATGGCTGTGACGAGCATTGGCACCCATTTCATAGCGCCGGACACGAGCTGGAAGAGCAGATGGGTTGTATTGAGTTTCAACGGAAGATAGCCAAGCTCGTCGATGATGAGCAGCTTGGGAATTGAGATTGCCAGCCGAGCCGACATTCGCCGACTGACGGCGCTTGTGAAAAAAAAGCGAGGGGCAAAGGCCCCTCGCTGCCAGGATAGAGTTCTGCCGGTCTGTTTACCAGCAGACTGTCCCGCTTAACGCGCGGTTGACACGACGCCGCCGCTTTCAGTGCCGCCGCCGCTTTCAGTGCCGCCGCCGCTTTCGCTGCCGCCGCCGCTTTCRCTGCCGCCGCCGCTTTCGCTGCCGCCGCCGCTTTCGCTGCCGCCGCCGCTTTCGCTGCCGCCGCCGCTTTCASTGCCGCCGCCGCTTTCACTGCCACCGCCGCTTTCACTGCCGCCGCCACCTTCACTGCCGCCGCTGCCGCCGTCTCCACCGCCGCTGCTGCCGTTGTCTCCACCGCCGCCGCTACCGCTGTCTCCACCACCGCCGCTGCCGCTATCAGCGCCCGTTCCGCTCGCACCGTCGCTTTTGCCGCCAATTTCGCCGGCTCCGCCGATTTTGCCGCCGTCAGCGAATGCTGGCGCCGTGTAACCCGCCGCAACGATGGCGCAGATAGCAACTGTTTGAAGATACTTTTTCATGCTGGTCTCCCAATGTTGATTCAAGTATTTGCCCAGCCGCCGAGCAATAACTCACTCCTCAACAACGAGGCTAGGCATGTCCTTCCGTGACCTCCACTAAGCATAGGTTGCGTGCACCGCATCCAGAGCCGGAGTTTTGCTGAGGCCGTAACAGAACAAATATCCCGGGACGAAGATAACCCCCTCCGGTGCCACGTTTTTTTCGGGGTCGTCGGAGCCGTCAATTAATCGCTTCGGAAAGCCAATGTTTTTTTCACATTTACTAATAAAATTGCGGGTGACATGACCAAAGCTGCACATTTGAAGCCGATTTCGAACCATAGCGTGTGCAAATAACCCCACCGACGGCGCTGATCCCTGCGAAGCTACAGCATCACCTGAGTGCGTTTCTCGCTTGGCGAAATCATGCGCGGCATTCCCCTGAAACAGGAATCGGATCCAAAAACTGTCGCGCACCTCACCGAATGGTTGTGCGGGCTGCGCCACGACTATGGCGACCGGATGCGTTGAGGGAGGGCACGGCATCGACACGCCATTGGAGCGACAAGGAACTGCAGGCAGCCGGGTGCTCCCGATCGGGTCAATTATCTTCCGGTAATTCATTGGATGCTCCCGTACGGGGCATGGCCAAAACCGGGCCAACGGAAAAGTACCGCCATGGGCCGGGGATTCCGGGCAGGTCGAGCTCCCCGCGTGGATCAAAGGAGAGGTTTGTACCGATGGCGAGATCGCGCACGGTGCGGGAGGCGATGATATCGCCCGGTCTCGCGCAGCCCGCAAGTCCCGCTGCAAGCTGCAGGACCGGGCCGGCATGGCCGTGGTGTCTTCCGCACTCGCCGATGTGGATGGCTGCTTGCACATTCAGGCCGATTTGATTCAGGCGGCTCCGAAGATCGAATGCACAGGCGATCGCCTGGCTGGGTTGCCGGAACACGGCGACAAGCCCGAAATCGTGGAGGTCGATCGCCTCACCGTCGGCAGCATGGGCTGCTGGCCCGGGACACGGCAATGGTCTTCTGTAAGGCTCGGCTGGTGGAGAAGGGTATTCCACCTGAGCAGACATCGTAGTAAGTTGGACTTGGCAATGCGATTATGGCCTCTATTACGGGGGCCGTTTTTTTGACGGGTGCAGCCGCCCCACAGTTAAGCGCGTCGTGCTCGCGAAGCGAGCTGCTATCTGTGAGAAAAGTTTATTCCAGGCGGCCGACAGATGGAGGGAACGACCGCCTGGTCGTCTAGGGGCGCGTAGAGGAACTCTCGACTAGTGCCCACGATTAGATTTTCCCACTGCTCCGAGCTCGGCGACCTTTCGATCGAGGTCGATTTTGTATGGTCCGAATTTCTCAAACAGTTCACGTGCGACAAGGGGCATAAGCCGGTGCGCGCGGATGAACTCTTCCAGGTCGTACCGCTGATTCCAGCCGTGAACCACCTTGCTATACTGTTGTCTGGTGTCTTCGTGTTGCATGGCCGTTTTCTCGACGTTGGCTGTTTCGCAGCGTGACCGGGCTGGCTTAATCAGCAAAAATCGCCTCTCGTGAAAAAAGTTCCAGAGATTCGTGATGTCACTGTGCGTCCTCGGCTATCGGCTTCAATGCATGGTGGCCGCACGCGGCGATTCATTCCAAATCGAGCGACTGCTTCAGTTCGTCGATCTTCTTGGATGCTTCCGCCTTGGTCAGATCCTCAGCATAGGCCTCGGGCTGATGCGCCTGCTCCGACAGGGTCTTCAGATAGGACCGCTGCGCACCGGTCATCGGCTCGTCGCCGCTGACCCAATCGTCGGGGTCTTTCTGTGTGTTGGAAGAAGGATCGGTTTTCGGATTGACAGTCATAACACCCTCCTGAATTCGTTCTCTAAACGTTCCAGGGCGCGTGCGGGTTCCAACCATCTGTCGATCGTCGCCTGTATCGTCGGCCCTTCATTAGAAGTGAGCGCCGCACCCGGTAGAGAGCCCGTTCAGAGTATACCGGCGACCATTAGATGATCCGCACGCGGCGACCAGGTCCTGGGCTCCTCTCTCAGCCAAACGGTTCACGATCTGCAAGCGTGAACGATTTAGGCTGCCCGCCGTCCGGTATGGCAGTCGGAGATCGAAAGCCGGATCTCGACGGAAGTTGTCGTCCGCTCGCCACATCGATTTGCGGAATCGATCGCAGCGTTTCCGCCTGGCGAGAGAAAGCGCATCGCCGGGGCCCTCGTAAGCATGCGCCCTGCATCGTCTCAATGATGATCCAGCGGCCGCCAGAGACGGGTATCATCGATACGCAGGTTTGCTGGTCAGGTCGGGCAGGTGAAGGCAGGGCGCTTTTCAATTGGAGCGGCTTGCCGGGCCTAGGCTTCCCGGATCCCGGCGTTGGCCGTCGCGATGCTGATCCTCCGAGACGAGGCTTTTTAGCTGCGCTGCCGGCGCCTGGTACGCTCATTCTCGCTGGCGCTCGAAGCCGACTACCTTCATCGGCACGCGCGGCGACTAAGACATTTTCCGCGGGCGAGCAGCCGCTGCTGCTCGATGCCGCTCGCCCTGATTTAACCCGGCGGATTGTCCCGATTGAACAGAGCAGCGCGGGATCATGTCAGCCTTCGAAAGTGGGATGGATCGGACAACCGCAGGTGCCGCTGCCTTTCGGGCTTCATCGCGCTTTCTCAAGCTTTCAATTTTTTGCTCGGCCGCCAGCCCGTCTGTGTCCGATACTAGGCCTATCGCTGTGCCGTTTATATCGTGGCGGACGGAGCCTAGCTGCGCGATCGCTAGATGGTATCTCTTTGAGTGGAGAAAGGTTCCGGTCGCGCGGCGCAGGGTCGAGACGCTAAGGCCAGGCCGCAGAAGGGGTCTGATTTCAGGCCAGAGTCCGAGCCCGAAGGGTCGGATTGGATCGCCGGGCTTCATGGGAAGAATGGCAATCGGCTGTGTGAGTAGCGCATTGATTGCCTGCGCTTTCAACACATCCGTGTCCCGTGCAGCAACTGGGCCAAGTTTGTCTCTCGACGATTTGCTCATGGAAGGTTTCTCATGCGTTATTTCAAATACCGTTGGCCTGTAGCAACTCATGCCTGATCAAAGGCGCCTCTGAATCCCGGATCGTGCATTTTCGTCTCAGTTAGGCTGAGGGAATACCGCGTATGGCGACGTTCGCCGGTTCGCACAAGTGCGCCTTTTTCCACCAAGTCGTGAAGATCACGAGTGGCGGTCGCTCGCGAGGTTTGTGTGATCGCGATGTAGTTCTCGGCGCTCAGCCCGCCTCTAAATCCCGAAGGGCCTTCACGGAACATGCGGGCGACCGCCTTTTCCTGCCGCTCGTTGAACTGCCCGCGAAACCTATCATAGAATTGCGCCTTGTCGAGGTAAAAGTCGATCCGACGCAATGTCGTCTGTTGCGCTTCCAGGATGGTCTGCGCGAAGTAGATCAGCCATTCGGTGATATCCAACGTGCGCTGGTTTTTCTCCAACTGGCTGTAGTATTCCTTTCGGGCAAGCTCAATCGTGAAGGCGAGTGCAATGAGACTTGGTTGTCCAATATTCTGTGCAAGTGATTTTTCGGAAATCGCTCGACCGAGCCTACCGTTGCCATCTTCGAAAGGATGGATGCTCTCGAAATAAATATGGCCGATACCAGCACGTGTCAAAGCGGGGAGGGGGGCTTCACCGTGAGTTGCGGATTTGTTGAACCAATCCACGTAGGCGGCCATCTCGTCCGGTATTCGTACTGACGGTGGCGCTTCAAAGTGGATGATAGGTTTATCGTGGCGACCAGATACGATCTGCATGGCATCTTCGTGTATTCGGTATGTACCAATCGTTCCCATATGACGGTTTCCCGTCATCAACATTCCATGCCACCGAAAGAGCGTTTCATGGTCCAGAGGCCGCGACCAAGTGCCATAGACGTCGGCCATCATTTCTGCGATCCCGCGTTCCTGCGGCTTGATCGGCCGGCTGTCTGCTTCTAGACCGAACTGTCGGCGCAAAGAGGATTGGACGCTCAAACGATCGAGCATTTCTCCCTCGATTTGCGATGTCTTCACCGCCTCTTCGCTGATCAACTCTATGCGTAGTTGATCGCGTTCATTGTCGCTGACGTGGCGGATTGCGCCGATGACCTCACCAGATGACAAAAGGAATTGCCGTTCAAGCGGCTCAAGCCGGGAAGCGTCAAAACTGAATTCGGGCCAGCCTTGCTGTGTCCAGTTCCATTTCATGAGCTATAGACTTCCTTTTCTATACCTCATTTTTGCCGGAAATCATGAGCGATAGCAACCGCGCCTATAACCCAATCCGGCCAAGTGGGCCTATCGGAGCCCCAAGGCCGATTCCATCTCTCTGCCTTGGGTGGCAGGGAGGAGGGGCGTTAAAGGGACGGTCCTCAAATCAGCGCGATCGCCCATTTTGAGAGGCGGTTGATATCGGACCGAACGGAGGATGGCATTGCCGAGGCGGGCCCGCGCTGTATGAGCGGGTCGAGGGTCTGGGCAGTAACGTTTCTGGCGAGACCTGTGATCTCCACGAGTTGCGCAAGCGTGGTCGGCGATCCGGTGGCATGCAGCTTTTCGACCACAATCACGGTCATGGGGCAACCTGTTTGAGGCGATCGTGGTGAGCAGGGCAGGTTCAAGCTCCATCGAACGCTCCCTTGAATTCTGGGTCAGCATAATAGGCGAGCTTTGCGGCGACGACCGGTCGCTGGCCTGCAAGAAACAGCAACTGAGCATGGCCGGGAAGGTTTCGTACCTCGTCTGGCGTGAGCAGTGGGCGGCCGTGTGCTGCTGGCTGTAGGAGATCCCCGACTTCTCGGAATCAAGCGCGCGGGCCATAGTCTGGAAGACGACAGTTTCCTGTCCGAGCAGATCAGAGACGAGGCGCGCGCTGTCGTGGTCGTTGACGCCGAACACCTGCAGCACGCCGGCATTCGAGAGGAAGGTTCCGGCGCGCTGTCCGTAGGTCGCACGAAGCTGGTGGAGATCCTGCAGGATCGGCCAGAGCTGGACACCGTAACCCGCCATCATCAGCCCTCAGCCACTGACGAGGTGCAGCGAAGCGGACAAGGTGTGGAGAGGCCGGCGGAAAAAGTTGAGCCGCTTGTGCCGGCGCTGACAAAACATTCTCGCACCATCGAGGACGTCGCTCGTTAGAAGGCGAAACCCGACCTCGAGCGGGCCATGGCAACGGTGCGTTCCGTAGGCTGCAATGTCTATGTCGATCCGGAGGGTGTCGCCTTTAAGGTCAAGGTCGCCTTAGTGGACAAGGGTATAGACGGTGAGGCTTTGGCGAGGTCGGTCGCTGAACGCCCGAAACGTTCGCGGAGCTGCGCGGCAAGGCTGGCTGTTCGGCGACAACAAGGAGCGCAAGGTCGCCCGCCATTACGCCAGGGCGCTCAGCCATCACGGCGCATCGGCCGGCCGTAGGTGGTGCCGGCGACTTGAAGCAGAGCGTCAGTCGGAGAGTTGGACGCGCGAGAAGCAGGATGTGATCGTGGTTCCCGGGGCGCGTCGCCGTTGCGCGCGCGCTGACAGGGGAAACTTGTTTTGACCTTAGATCGGCTGTCCCCGGTGTTCCTGTCGAACACCAACCGCGAGGGTGCGGCTCGATTAGCGTTATGATCCGCTCGATAGACATCGGCCGAAGCAGACTCCTCCTTATCCGGCCGGTCGAGAACATCGGTCCGTTCGGCTGCCACTCAAGATCGCATAATCAATCGTGAGGGTACTAGCTTCGATTGTTGACGGTCCATTGCTGGATCATCCACTTGCGGCGGTGCTGGCGGAAAGGCTCAATCGGCGCAAGCGCGCCGTCACCGGCAGATGGGTGCTCTAATATCTCTGGCAACCTGCAATTTGTGTCATTGACCAAACCGATTGGTCGGCTGCCCACAAACACCTGCCCGCATCCCGAACACAGCTCCCTCGTACGGATTGTCGGCAAGGTGCGCGTCGGTCATCGTGAAGCGTGCTGAGGTAACGAACAGCGTTTCAAGTCCAGGCCCGCCAAAAGCACAGCTGGTTGGCCACGAACAGGGCAGATCGACAATGCGATCTATTATACCGCTCGGCGTGAAACGAACCACGCAACCGCCACCGGCGACGCGACAATTCCAGATGAAACCTTCCGCATCGACGCAAGATCCGTCTGGAAGACCACGACTGAAGCCAGAAAGGATCCTCCGCCGGTCATGAAGAGACCAGGATTTGTTATCCAAGGCGTAACTGTAGATCGTGTTGTCTTCGGTGTCGGCCGTAATGAGCCGATCGTCTTCAGTCCATATCAGTGTGTTGGTGATGCCAAAGTGGTCATCCGAAACCGAGCATAGCTCTCCGCCCGCATAACGATACAGCCTTCCCGTCTTTGCCGTTATCGCCTGCGGCGTGCCATCGAGACCGATATTGTCCTGCATGGTGCCAACCCAGAATGCGCCATCTGGCCCGACAACGCCTTCGTTCAGGCGATTTCGCGGAAGCTCCGATTCAACCTCTGCTATGGCGCGGAGTTGGCCGCCGAAGTCCCATAGCGCAATTGACTTCCTCAATCCGACAATGGCGCCTCCGTCCTTACGAAGGCCAATTGAAGTCACGAGATCATGGAAGTTCCACTTTTCGTGCTTGCCCGAGTTCGGGCGTAAGCGATGGATCGATTTCCCGACGATGTCGACCCAGCATAGCGCATGTTCTCGTTCGTCCCATACGGCACTTTCTCCGACGACGTTTTTCGCGGCGAGAACAACGTCAACCTCAACTCCCATGGAATTCCCCTTTTGGTCTTCGAATTCAATCTTGACATACAGCTTATGCGTAAACTATGAATCGGATCAAGTAAACCTGTCCGACAGGTTTTGGCATTTCGGGAGGCGATGTATGAATCTGCGGCCAGTTGAAGATGAGCAACATATAGCCGGCAGCCTGGTCGGCACCGCGATCGGCGCGATCACCCAGCACATCCGGACAAATGAACTCGGCCCCGGCGATCGGCTGCCGAGTGAGGCAACCTTATCGAAGGAACTCAGCGTATCTCGATCGGTGGTCCGCGAGGCGTTCAGGTCGCTCGCCACGATGCGCTTGATTGATCTCAGTGCGGGTAAGCGCGCCACCGTGGCGCAGCTCGATCACGGAGCAATGTCCTTGATGATCGAGCACGGCGTACACACTGCCCAGATCAACATCAATCAGGTCTACGACGTGCGCCGAACCATAGAGACCCGTACAGCGACGCTCGCCGCACTGAGGCGGACGGACGCGGAAGCGCGCACCATTCTCGGACTTGCGAAGGCAATGGAGGACAATTTTGTAGACGCGGAGAAAGTAATGGAGAGCGACCTCGCGTTTCATCTCGAGATCGCCCGCGCTTCAAAGAATCCGATCTTCTCGATGATTGTCGGCGCCTTCCAGGGCGTGTCGCGGCAGACTTGGCCGATCGGTTGGCGTAGCCGCGCCTCGGACGCAGAGCGGCACGCAATGAACGCAATCCATATCGAGTTGGCGCAAGCGATTGCTGCGGGCGATCCGCAAGCAGCCAGTCAGCTCATGGCCCGGCATTTCGACGAGAGCGTCAAGGCGCTTCTTGCCGCCGGCATCGCATAGGAAGCAGCCTTATGAAAATAACGAAACTGGAAACGGTCCGCGTCGCGGAGCGCCCGAACCTTCTCTGGCTCCTGGTCCATACGGATGAGGGGCTGACCGGGCTCGGGGAGACGTTCTTCGGCGCCGAGACCGTCGAAACCTATATTCATGAATATGTCGCGCCTCGGGTCATCGGCCGCGACCCCTTGCAGATCGACCTCCTCGCCGCCGATCTCGTGGGGTACCTCGGGTTTCGCTCCTCCGGAGCTGAAGTGCGAGGCAACTCGGCCTTTGACATCGCGCTGTGGGACATCTTCGGCAAGGCAACGAACCAGCCGATCGCCCAGTTGCTCGGCGGTTTCAGTCGCAAGGAAATCCGGACCTACAACACATGCGCGGGCACTGAGTACATCAAGAAGGCGACCGGCCAGACGACAGCGAACTATGATCTGTCCTCGTCGTCCGCGCGCAATTACGACGACCTCAATGGCTTCCTGAACAGCGCCGACGAACTTGCCCATTCCCTGCTTGAAGAGGGCATCACGGCGATGAAGATCTGGCCGTTCGATATCTCTGCGGAAAAGACGCGCGGCCAATATATCTCACTGCCCGATCTTAAGTCGGCGCTTAAGCCCTTCGAGAAGATCCGTTCGGCGGTCGGCGACCGGATGGATATCATGGTCGAGTTCCATTCGATGTGGCAGCTGTTGCCAGCAATGCAGATCGCCAAAGCACTCGCGCCATACCAAACATTCTGGCACGAGGATCCCATCAAAATGGACAGCCTCTCGAGCCTCAAGCGCTACGCGGCCGTCTCGCCGGCACCGATCTCAGCCTCGGAAACGTTGGGCTCGCGCTGGGCCTTTCGCGACCTTCTGGAAACCGACGCTGCCGGCGTGGTCATGCTCGACATCAGCTGGTGCGGCGGATTGTCGGAAGCACGCAAGATCGCCGCTATGGCGGAGGCATGGCACTTGCCCGTCGCGCCGCATGACTGCACTGGCCCGGTCGTCCTTTGCGCATCGACGCATCTGTCGCTAAACGCGCCCAATGCGCTGGTGCAGGAGAGCGTCCGCGCCTTCTACAAGACCTGGTACCGCGACCTCGTTACGGCGTTGCCCGAAGTCAAGAACGGCATGATCACGGTACCGCCAGGCGCCGGACTGGGCATGGAACTCAATCCGGACCTCGATAAGGCATTCACCGTATTTCGCCGCAGCTCGGATACGAACTGACACGGACCTTCAGCTGCAATCAAAATGAACCAAGGGAGGAGTAAGCATGAGAAGGTTTTTGACTGGGTGCGCTTTGAGCATAGCGCTTTTGGGCTCCACAGCGCTCGGGGCATCCGCGGAGCCGCTAAACATCGTCTTCACGCACCATTCGTCGGCGTCGAATACGTTTTGGCAGGCGGTGAAGAAGGGCTTTGACGACGCCTGCGAGAAGATCGCAGCCAACTGCCAGATGGTCTTTACGCAGAACGAAGGCTCCGTCGAGCAGCAGCTTTCAAACATGGAAGCGGCCCTAGCGCGCAAGCCTGATGCCCTTCTAACTTCGATCGTCGACGACAAGGCGTTCGACGACGTCATCGCCCGCGCCACGAAGGACAACGTCGTCGTGATCGGGGTCAACGTGGATGACAGTCAGGGCGCACAAGGAAACATGCGCGCTGCTTTTGTCGGCCAGGGATTCCGACCAGCCGGCCACTCGCTCGGTCAGGCCATGGCGCAGAATTTCCCGAAGGAGGGGCCGATTAAGGTACTGGTCGGAGTTTCGGCTCCAGGCCAGAACTGGTCTGAGGCACGCGGGCAGGGCGTCATGGATTTCCTGGAGGAATACAAGGCCGCCAATCCCAACCGAGAGGTTTCTTGGGAGCGAATCGATAGCGGCACTGATCTTGCGATTACGGCCGATCGTGTTGGCGCCTATCTTAATGCCCACCCCGACACCACGGCCTATTTCGACACTGGCTTTTGGCATGCTGCGGTCGCACGGGTGCTGAAGGATCGCGGCGTCGAGCCGGGCAAGGTGCTGCTAGGCGGCTTCGACCTCGTGCCGGAAGTCGTCCAGCAGATGCAGACCGGCTACGTCCAGGTTCAGGTCGATCAGCAGCCGTACATGCAGGGCTTCATGCCAGTCATGCAAGTCTATCTCGCCAAGACTTTCGGACTTGCCCCGTCCGACATTGACACGGGGCAGGGCATTGTTCGCCCGGCCGATGCCGAGACGATCATGGAGTTCTCCGCCAAGGGGCTTCGCTAACGCACGTCCCCGGGGGGCCGGAGCGAAGAGACAAACTAGCCTGTTCAGGGCGTTAGAGTGTGCTTTGCGCGTTAAGTTGAACGCGCAGAGCGCCAAATTTGGCCGAGAGGGTACGGCGAGCACATCGCCGCCCTCTCGCACTGGAGCCGCATGCAATGAAACGTTTTTTGAAAATCTACATGGATAAGCCCGAACTGGCCGCGCTTATCCTTCTCCTGCTTCTCATGGGTATCTTCCAGAGCCAGTCTGAAGGCGTGTTCTTGAGTCTTGACAATTTGCGCGGCGTTTTGGGGATCCTGCCCGAGATGGCATTGGTCGCGATTGGTGTGACGGTTCTCATGATCTGCGGTGAATTCGACCTTTCAGTGGGAGCCGTATTCGCCCTGATGCCGATGTCGATGGCGGTGCTGATGGTTACAGGGATTTCGTTCCCACTGGCACTGATCGCCGGCCTTCTTGTGTGCGTCGCTATCGGTCTTTTGAACGGCTTTCTGACCATTCGCTTCGCAATACCAAGTTTCATCACCACGCTTGGCATGATGTTTGTCGCCAGATCCCTGACTGTCGTGATCTCCGGCGGATTTCCGCCGCTTCTACCGGCCGATCTCCCCACGTGGCTCTTCACTAGCTTCGTCGGGCCGGGCGAACTGGTGAGAATGTCATTCATCTGGTTTCTGGCCATCGCTGGTCTTGTGTCGTTGCTCCTTAGCCGTACAAACTTAGGCAACTGGATCCGAGCAACCGGCGGATTCCTGCCTGCGGCAGCGGCACTCGGCATCCCGACAGCGCGCGTCAAGATCGCCTGTTTCATTCTCTGCTCGGTACTGAGCGGATTTGCCGGATTGATCCAGGTGCTGCGCCTCGGTTCGCCCCTGCCGTCAATCGGCGAGGGAATGGAGCTTCAGGCCGTGGCGGCGGCGGTCATCGGCGGCACTGCACTGACCGGTGGGGTCGGCGCCGTTTTGGGCGGCATCGTGGGCGTTGCGCTGATCCGCGTGATCGACAATGGTCTCGTTCTCAGCCAGGTCGACGCCAACTGGTTCAAGTTCGCCATCGGCTCGTTGACCATCTTTGCGGTGGTCGCCAACTCTTGGCTGCGCAAGCGCGCAAAGTCCATCAAAGTGGAGGTCTGATCCATGAAGGATACCATCGTTTCCGTCAAAAACCTCCACAAGTGGTATTCGGGCGTGCATGCGCTGAAAGGCGTCTCGGTCGATTTCGCCCGCAACGAAGCAGTGGGCCTCATCGGTGATAACGGTGCCGGCAAATCCACACTGATCAATATCCTCTCCGGTGTGCAGAAGCAGGATGAGGGCGACATCTATATCGAATCCGAGAAAGTCGCGATCTGCAGCCCGCGCGATTCCATGCGTCTCGGCATCGAGACGATCTACCAGTACAACTCCATGGTTCCAACCATGTCGATTGCGCGGAATTTGTTCATCGGTCGAGAGCCGCTGAAATACTCGGTGTTTGGCATCGGCGTTATGGATCTACGAAAAATGCGCGAGGAAAGTGTCCGGGCGATCGCAGATGTCGATCTGCATCTCCGCTCGCCTGATGCGCTGGTTGGTGAGCTTTCCGGGGGGCAGCGGCAGGGTGTCGCCATCGCCCGAGCCATGCACTTTAAATCCAAGGTGATGATCCTCGATGAGCCGACTAACCATCTTTCGGTCAAGGAGACCAACAAGGTCATCGGTTTCGTTCGTTCGCTGAAGGAGCAGAACGTCACGGGGATCTTCATTAGCCACAATATGCATCATGTCTTTGACTGCTGTGACCGTGTGGTCGCGATGGCGCGTGGACAGATCGTGCTCGACAAGCGTGTCGCCGACACGTCGATTGACGAAGTGCAGTCGGTGCTTTGAAGGGAACGCAAATGGAGACGCTTCAAGGAAAAGTGGCACTCGTCACCGGAGGCCTCGGCACGCTCGGTCGGGCGCAGGCGAGGAAGCTCAACAAGGAAGGCGCGACCGTCGTTATACTCGATCGTCCCGAGCTGGAGGATGCGCAAACGCTGGCACGAAGCCTCGGCGAAAACGTGCGCTTTCTTGGTTGTGATCTGAACGATCTCGCCACATCGGAAAGGGTCATTCGGCAGGAGGCGGAGGCCTCCGGTGGCATCGACATCCTGATCAACAACGCCGCGCTCATCATCAACAAGCCGTTTCAAGAATTCAGCCTGGAGGAGTACGAAGATCAGATCCGGGTCAACTCCTCAGCTGCCTTTGCTGCTGTCAGAGGCTGTGCGGATTTGATGACGCGCAAGGGGGCCGGCAAGATTGTCAACTTTGCTTCCATCACGCTCAATGGCCAATGGGAAGGCTACGTACCATATGTGGCGTCAAAAGGTGCGATGGTCGGTCTCACGAAGTCGCTGGCCCGTGAGCTTGGTCCCCATGGCATCAACGTCAATGCGGTTTCGCCAGGCGCGATTGTTTCCCAAGCGGAAGACCGGGTCTTTGCAGATAGGCTTCAGGAATACAACGATTGGATCCTGACGCGGCAATGCCTCAAAAAACGCATCCAGCCCGAGGATGTCGCCGAACTCGTTTTCTTCCTCGTCTCGCCGGCCTCGGACATGATTTCTGGGCAGATCTTCGCGATCGACGGCGGCTGGTAGATGGTGGCCGACCGGATTATCCTGGACAATGGCAACGCGCGCCTCGAACTCGTGCCGGCGCTCGGAGGGGGGATTGCGCGGCTTGATGTGCGACACCCGGACGGCGCGTTGCTTCCCGTGTTGAGGCCGTGGAACGGTCGGATGGAGGATGGACCCCTCGCACTCGGCTGCAATGTCCTTGTCCCGTTTTCCAATCGCATTTCCGGGGGCGGCTTCGAACATGATGGTGCGTTCCATCCTGTTCCTGCCAACTTTTGTGGCGAGCCATTGCCCATTCATGGGGACGGCTTTCAGCGGTGTTGGCGCACGCTTGCTCAGCGCTCAGAGTCCCTTGAAGTAGAATGTGACGGGGAGATCGGTCCATTCCGCTACCGGGCACGGCAAATCATCACGCTCGCCATGGGCAAACTGATCGTAGAGCTCGAAGTTGAAAACTTGTCGGGGCAAGCATTGCCGTTCGGCGTGGGGTTCCATCCGTGGTTTCCCAGAAATGTGGACACTCGGCTGCAATTTCGTGCCGCGGAGATATGGCTGGAGGACGAGCGTCATCTTCCCGCCGGGCGGCAAGAGATCGGTGACGCTTCAGACTGGAACTTCGATGGCGGGCGGATCTTGCCCGACGGCTGGATCAACAATGCCTTCGGCGAGTGGGGTGGAGAAGCCGTGATCACGCAAGGCGAGAGGGCCGTCTCTCTCAGGCTCTCCGCTTCGGATAACCTCGCATATGCGTTGGTCTTCTCGCCGGGGTCGAAGGCCGACTTCTTTTGTTTTGAGCCGGTCTCCCACCCCGTCGACGCGCATAATCTTGAGGGTCACCCCGGCCTTCAGGTGCTCGAACACCGTCAAAAACTGACTGCTTCAATGACGTTGGAATGGGATGAACGATATGGAACTCAGTAAGAACGGCACCTTCGTAGGTCGCGTTTGGCTGCCGCAAGAAGAGGGGCCGGCGCTGGTGGCTGTTAGGGCCGGCGTTCTCTTCGATATTACCTCGAAAGATGCGCCAACGATGCGCGATCTCGCCGAGATGGACGATGCAGTCGGGTTTGTTCGTGCCCAAGAGGGAAAAGCGATCTGCAATCTCGACGATGTTTTGTCCGGCAGGGCCGCTAACCCGAGCATACCCCGGCTGCTCGCCCCATGCGATCTTCACGCGATCAAGGCCTGCGGAGTGACCTTTGCACGCTCGATGCTCGAGCGGGTGATCGAGGAGCGCGCGGCAGGAAATCCCGACCTCGCCTCCAAAATCCGCGAACGCGTGACGGCGGTCGTCGGAGACAGCCTGCGCAATCTCAAGGCCGGTTCGCTGGAAGCGGCGAAGGTCAAGGAGGCACTGATCGAGGAGGGCGTCTGGTCTCAATATCTCGAAGTCGGAATTGGTCCCGACGCCGAAGTCTTCACAAAGGGACAGATCATGTCGGCGGTCGGCTATGGGGACGAGGTGGGGCTCCACCCGATCTCGAGATGGAACAACCCTGAACCGGAGGTGGTGCTGGTTGTCGACAGCCAGGGCCGGGTGAAGGGGGCGACGCTCGGCAACGATGTGAACCTGCGCGATGTCGAAGGGCGCTCGGCGCTGTTGCTCGGCAAAGCCAAGGACAACAACGCCTCCTGCGCACTCGGTCCGTTCATTCGACTGTTCGACGAAAGCTATTCGATCGATGACGTTCGCGACGCCGAACTCGATCTGAGGATTGAGGGCGAAGATGGCTATGTCCTGACCGGCCGCAGCTCGATGAAGGAGATCAGCCGCGATCCACTCGACCTAGTGGCACAGACCATCGGTCCCCATCACCAATATCCCGATGGCTTGATGTTGTTCATGGGCACGCTGTTCGCTCCAGTCGAAGATCGCGACGTCCCCGGTCAGGGCTTCACACACAAGATCGGCGATGTCGTGACGATTTCCAACGCCAAGCTCGGCGCTCTCGTCAACACGGTGAGGCTATCTACCGAGTGCCCTCCCTGGACCTTCGGCGCGTCCCATCTCATGCGCAACCTCGCCGCACGCCAGCTAATCTAGGAACCCCATTATGGCTTTGCACCAGAACCTGATTGCCGGCGAATGGGTTGGCGGTGATGGCGTTGCCAATATCAATCCGTCCGACACCAACGACGTGATCGGGGAATATGCGCGCGCCTCGGCCGAGGATGCGAAGGCGGCGATCGCCGCGGCCAAGGCTGCGTTTCCGGCCTGGTCGCGCTCCGGCATTCTCGAGCCTCATGCAATCCTTCGAAAGACCGCCGACGAGCACGCAGTCGGATGCGCGCCGAGTCCAACTTAACGCCGCTGCCAAACAAATTTGCCAGCACCACGTGTTTACCATTTACTTACGATAGAATTACGCGGAAAATTAGCGTCGTGGGAGGAAGGCATTCGGCCCTCACGATCAGCGCGCCCGAACGGCTTCTGCCCCTTTCAAGGGAGGACCAGTCATGAGGCGTATTTTGTTGCACGCGGCAGCATCGGTCGCGGCGCTCTCGCTTGGCGTCTCGTATGCATCCGCGCAATCAGGCAGTGTCGAGAAGGCGGTCGGCGGCTACAGTTTCGAGGAGGCCGCAAAAGAAGCGCCCGGTACCAAGGACTTTCATTCGGCCGACGGCCACCTCACCTTTGGTATCGTGACGCACACCGCCGGGAACGGTTTTTTCGATCCCGTCTATGTTGGCGCCACTGTGGCTGGCAACATGATCGGCGCCAAGATCCTGCTGCTTGGCTCGGAATCGCCGGTGGATGATCCGGCCCGCGAGATCGAAATCCTTAATCAGATCGTTCAGGATCCGACGATCGACGGTATCATCATGACGACACCGCAGGTCGGCGCCTACAACGACATCGTCAAGGCCGCCGAGGCAAAGGGAATTCCCGTCGCTACGACAAATTCCTTTGACGGGACGCTGCTCAATCGCAGTAGCATCAGTCATACCGGCCAGGACGCATCCGCGGCTGCGATCGGCGGCGAAGCACTTGCCAAATGCGTGCTCGACAGCGGCAAGACGAGCGGCTCGATCCTGCTGCCGTCCTCGACCGCGATGGGCAATATCGAAGTGAACAACCGGGTGACCTCGGCCTTTAATGCGATCGTCAAGACACTGAAGGACGCCGGAAAGCTTGAAAACTTCAAGGTGGACGCCGGGCCGGAGAATGTCGGCATCGACACGAACCCGAACGACCCCGTGAACGCGCTCGTGTCGCTCTTCGAGTCGCGTGGTGACGTCGTCGGGGCCTTCACCGCAAACAACGTCTTCACACCGCCACTCGTAAAGGCAGTCGCGCAAATGGGATGGACCGGTAAGTTCTGTGCCTTCGGCTTCGATCTGGGGCCGGCGCAGCAAGAGGGCATCACCGCGGGCAACCTAACGGGCTCGCTGGGACAACAGCCGTTTCTGCAAGGCTTCTGGCCGGTCATGCAGCTCTACCTGCAGATCGACCGCGGCATTTCGGCCGCCAATCTCGACACACGGGCCCAGCTGGTGACGAAGGAGACCGTCGCCAATGTCGGCAAGCGCTTCGAGAACTGATTTCGCACGAGCCGCCTGACATATACGGGCGGGAGGGCCGTTCCTGCCGCCTGCGCAAGTGCAAAGTTTTACCGGACAAACCCATGGCGCCTGTGGAGACGACATCGCTCGGCCGTGCGCCTCCGCAGCTCGCCGGCGGCTGGGAGGCCGGTCTCATACTGTTCCTAGTCCTGCTCTATGTCGGCGGCGTGTTCGCCAATCCGACCTTCTTCGCCTCGACGGACGCGCTTCACGCCCTGCTTCGCGATACCTCCCGCGTGGGGATCATCGCCGTGGGGATGACCTTCGTTATCGTCAACAAGGACCTCGATCTGTCGGTAGGGTCCACCTACGGCCTCGTCGCGGTGGCGTTCGCCCGGCTTTTTTCACCGAGCTTTCTCGATCTCGAAATCACGGCCTCAGTCATTCTTTGTCTGCTGCTGGGGACGGCGATCGGGTTACTCAACGGCGTGCTCGTGACCATCTTAAGGGCGCCGGCATTCATCGCGACTCTGACGATCCTTTTCATCGGCCGCGGTTTCGTGCTGGCGCTGACGCACGGCCAGGCGATCTATTATTCCGGCAAGGCGGATGAATTTCCGCTGTTCTTCCACCTCGGCGAAACCAATGTCCTCGGCTTCAACAACCAGATCATCGTCTTCGCCTGCGTTGTCGCGCTCGGAGCCGTTGTGCTTGCCAAAACCCGCTGGGGCTACGAGACACTCGCCACCGGTGGGAACGAACAGGCGGCAGTCTATGCCGGTATTCCCGCACGCTGGGTGCGCATCCGCGCCTACCTGATCTCGTCGCTCTGTGCGACCCTTGCGGCTCTCCTGTCGGCGGCACAGGATAAGGGCGTAACCCCCCTTTATGGTGTCAGCTGGGAACTCACCGTCATCGCATCCGTGGTCATCGGCGGCGCGTCGATCCTGGGCGGTCGCGGTCGCGTGATCGGCTCTTGCCTGGGAGCCGCGGTCGTCGTGCTGGTCGACAAGGTCTTGCGCGAAGGATGGCCAATCACGCGCATTGTCGTCATCGACGGCGAGAATATTGCGGTCAACGCCAGGTTCACCCTACCCGCGGGCGCGGTACTTGTTTTCCTCGGCCTCCTTCTCGTCATTGCGGTGCTGATAGAGCCCTATCTCATCCGCCGCCAAGTCGCGGGCCGCTTCTGGGCCTGGCTGCGCGGCCGCCCGCCGCCACCCGCCTATGAGATGGGCGGCGTGGCTCTCGAGGGCGTCCAGACCAAGGGAGCGATGGCGAGCGACCGGGAGCTGACGGCTACCGGGTTCGGCAAGTTTCTCGCACGCCGCGACGCGCTTGCCGTTATCCTGACAATCCTGTTGTGGCTGACGGGGCTCACCCTCAGGCCCGACTACTGGTGGAACCTCTCCAATACGTTCGCGATCCTGCTCAACTACACAGAACTTGCTCTCATCGCGGTCGGGCTCACCTATGTCATCGCAGCCGGCGATATCGATCTCTCCGTCGGGGCGGTACTTGCGCTTTCGGGCAGCACCGCGGCCTATTTTCTGAAGGTGCTGGGCGCCGACCCGATGACCGCCGTGGCGATGGGCCTGATTGTCGGAATGCTCGCCGGACTCGTCAACGCCACCGTCACAGTCGGTTTCAAGCTGCCGGCCTTCATCGCTACGCTGGGCATGTTCTACATCGCCCGCGGTCTTGCCGCCTGGTTCGTCGCCGGCCAGCAACTGACGGGCTGGCCCGAAGGCTACAACCTGCTCGGCCGCAAGGCGAACGACGTCCTCCTACATTTCGGCTTTTCGCTGCCGCCCGGCTTTCTTCGGACTGTCGCAGAAGTCGTCAGCGTGCAGACGATCTGGATGTTCTTTGTCGCCCTGGTGGCTGGCCTCGTGCTCGCTTACTCGCCGTTCGGACTGAAGGTCCTGTCCACCGGCGGCAACCTCCGCGCCTCGGCTTACGCGGGCATCAACACGAACCGCGTGCGTTTCCTCGCGCTCTTGTTGTCAGCGCTCTGCGCCTCCATGGCCGGGATCATCAACGTCGCCTACTTTCGCAGTTTCAACCCCGTCGCCGGCCAGTTCCGCGAACTGGACGCCATCGCCTCGGTCATCATCGGCGGCGGATCGATCTTCGGCGGTTACGGCACCATCATCGGCTCGCTTGCCGGCGCCGCGGCGATCACGCTCGTGCGGGCGCTGCTGCAATTGAACGTCCAGGGGTTCACCATGCCGCAGCACTGGATCAATGTCTTTATCGGCGTCATCCTTATCGTGGCCGTGCTCGTCGACATTTGGGTTCGCCAAGCCAATATCTTCGGACGCATGCGCTCCTTTTTGGCGCAACGCGGACAAAGATCGGAGACCAGTCATGGCCGCTGATACCCAAGGTACACCGATCGTGGAAATGCGGAGCATCGAAAAGGTGTTCGGTGCGGTCCAGGCGCTACGCTCGGTCGACTTGGTGCTCCATCCCGGCGAGATCCTCGGTCTCGTTGGCGACAATTCCGCCGGCAAATCAACGCTAATGAAAATCCTGACCGGCGCCTACCAGCGCGATGCTGGCGAGATATTCGTCGCCGGACACCCGGTGCATTTCAGGAGCCCGCATGAGAGCCGCGACGTCGGTATCGAGATGATCTACCAGGATTTCGCGTTGTGCGGGAACATGGACGTCGGGCAGAACATATTTCTGGGCCGCTGGCCGCTCAAGGGCCCGTTCGTCGATCGGCGGAAGATGTATGCGGAAGCCGACAAGGTGTTGAAACGGCTCAAGGTCGACGTCAACTCCGTCTACCAGAAGGTTGAAAGCCTGTCGGGCGGCCGCCAGCAATCGGTGGCGATTGCCCGCGCCATCTCGTTCGAGCCGCAGGTCGTAATCCTCGATGAACCGACCGCCAATCTTTCGGTGATGGCGACCGAACGCCTGCTTGAAACGATGCTGGAATTGAAGAGACAGGGTGTAGCCCAGATTATCATCTCTCATCGGCTGGTAGATATCTTTGCCGTCGGCGATCGCGTGATGGTGCTGAAGCGCGGCGAGTATGTCGGCGACCGCTATATCAAGCACACTGACGAACACGAGATTCTTGAGATCATTGTTTCCGGAACCCGCGAACGGGCACTCACGGCGGAGCAGGCGGTGCGTTGACCAGGCACCGGCAAAATCCGCAGTACCATCGGCATATTGGGCGATAACGACATCGGGTAGCCGATCCACGAGAGCGCGGTCGCGCCGGCTATCGCTCGATCTTCTCAGGAGGGAGGGAAGTTCAGGATTAGCCGCAAGGATAGCCGGGACCAGCGGAGTCACAATCTTCACGCCGAATACGACTGGCCATCATTGGCCTATGTTATCCGACGAGCCCGCGGGACGAGAAATCCGGCACTCGACACCTTGATCGTGCAGATTGAAAAAGAGATCAGCCGCCATGGAGGTCCAACGTTGGCGTTCATTCCCCAGAGGGACGACAGGGAACGTGGGTCACGTCGCGAATTTAGGTTATTTCGGGACTGTCCGATCACGATGGACGCCCCGAATTGAGACCTACCATCGCTCCTCGGCTGGTATCTGGTAGCGTGCGTCCGCCGTGCTCAGCATCAAATGCAAAAGCAGCGAACCGGTCGATGTGCTCGGGCGAAGGGGGCGGCCTCCGTATGGTTTTGCGCGTTTAGGATCGCATACTATATCGACGGGAACTCACGACCTAGCACCCGCGATGAGGTGCAAGGCAGAGTTGCCCTGTGCCCGCTGCTACTGTTTGCTTGCGCCCGGATCGATCAACGCGATCAGGAGATTAACGCCGAGCAGGAAAGTCACGGCAGTCCGTCACGCAAGGTGTTGACGATTTCGAGGGCAACTGGCGGGGTATCCGGTCGTGACGTCAGAAGAGGAATTCCATTGCGCTCGTTACCGCTGCGGGGCCGGCGCAAAGAACGCCTTGCCAGCTCGGAAATGACCTCGCCAAGGCTCCGATGCTGCTGAGCTGCCATGGCCTTGGCTGCAATCAGGACATCGTCATCGATCGCAAGTGTCGTTCTCAAATCTGCCTCATCGCGCATCAGTCATCACACATCATATAGGGCAAGAGGTTGAATTTCCCAAGACTGATACAGAAGAGCGTCGCAGCCGTTCAGCCTGCCTCCCGCCGGAGGGCGGCCAGGATGACGTCGACTTGCGCCTCAACGTTGCGGCACACCGCCGCATAGATGAACGATAGGAGTCGCCGTGTCTTCTCCCAACGAATATCAAATGATTGATCCGATATCCGTTCAAGTGGTCCAGTACCGAACCGACTGCTCTGATATTGGATCAGTTCGTGTCGAGGCCGATCCACAGGCCGTTGAGAATGATGTCGCTGTGCTGGCGCGCAAGATTGCCTTACGGGCAATATCTGCTGCCGCTAATTCAATGTATAAAGCTGGTGAGCCGCGATATCCCGCCGCAGAGGTCACTTTGGCGGGCCCAATCTTCACGACGCCCCAACTGATCTTCGCTGGCACGGTCTCCGTCTCGGCGTATCGACATCCAATTTTTGCGCGCCGGAGCACAGTAGGAGCGCGCGTCCAAGTCCGAATATCTTTTGAAGAGTTTAAGACTTGGACGAGGCGCGCAATGCCGAAGCGGGATAGCGCAAGGTCGGATCGAACGGGTTGAGCTTGTTGCTGATCGCCTGCGCTTCCGATTTCAGCAGATCGGTGATCGTGCCGCTGCGCATTTCGGTCAGCCTCGATGCCAGGGTCCCGATGCTTAAGGAGGCGACGGCAATGCCGTTTCGATCGAGAACCGGAACGCCCAAGCCGGCCATGCCTTCAATCATCTCGAAATTCATCTGCGCAGCGCCGATGCGGCGCACCTCCTCGATCTTGATGCGCAGATCAACTTCATCGATCGCCGCACGATCCATGATGCGGGGCATGTTGAACTTGATGATGGCCTCGCGCTCCTCCTCCGGCAGGTAGGAGAGAATGGCGATGCTGCCCTGGCCGATGCCCAATGGCACCTTGCCGCCGATGTCGCCGGTAAACGAGCGGATGGGGAACGGCCCCTCGACGCGGTCGAGGCAAATTGCATCGAAGTTGCTGCGCACCAGCAGAAACACTGTGTCGTTGAAGGTCGCCGAAAGTCGCAGCAGGGATGGGCGGGCGATATCAAGGATGCCCTCGCGCCGCCTCGCCTGCGAGGCGATGGAAAAGAACTCCAGCGACAGACGGTAGGATTTGCTGTCCGGCATCTGCTCAACCATGTCCTCGGCGATAAGGGTCTTCAGCAGACGATGTGCCGACGGTTGGCTCAGATTCAACCTGCGCGCAAGGTCGATCAACCGCACACCTTCCACCGACTGCGCCGCCAGATCTTTCAGGATGTGGATTGCCTTCGAGAGGCTGGAGTTGCCAACGGCTTCTGATTCCGAAATCTGCACCATAAATTTATAGATCCCCTATCAATATTCCGAATTATGGACTTTTTTCATAAAAAATTTCAACATAGAAAATTCGGTTTGTGTTTTTTGTCAAACTCCGGAAATTAACCGGCGAGCCCTTCTCAAGGTGGCGGATGGAAAACGTGGACGGACTGCCGTTCGTCCCGGCCGGGAAAACGTGCGGCCCGGTCGTGACGGCCGCAGTTGTTGACTTCGGCATCTGTCTGAGCGGGCCCAATGGATTTTGACGACGTGTCGTTGCCGCATGGATCGCTGACAAGAAAATCAGGGCAGGCGATCTCTCCAGGCAATTGAATGACGGGAGAGCGAGCATGAGTTTCCTCAGCCTAAAACAGGTTTCCAGATTCTACGGATCGGTTGCCGCTGTTCACAATTTCGACCTTGGTGTGGAGAAGGGCGAGTTCATCTCGCTTCTGGGACCATCCGGTTGCGGCAAGACGACAACGCTGCAAATGATCGCGGGTCTCGTGCGCCCCTCCTCGGGCACGATCATGATGGGCGGCCGCGACATCACCTACATGCCGCCGCCGCAACGGCAGCTCGGCGTGGTCTTTCAAAGCTACGCGCTCTTCCCGCACATGACGGTTGCGCAAAATGTCAGCTTCGGCCTCGAGATGCGCAAGGTTGCGAAGGCCGAGCGCGAAACGCGCATCAAGGACATTCTTGCTCTCGTCCACCTCTCGGCGCTCGCCGATCGATATCCGCGCGAGATGTCCGGCGGCCAGCGCCAGCGTGTGGCGATCGCCCGTGCGCTGGTCATCAATCCGCCGGTTCTGCTGCTGGATGAGCCGCTGTCCAACCTCGATGCCCAGCTTCGCGAAGAAATGCAGTTCGAATTGCGTCGCATCCAACAGGCCGTCGGCATCACCACCATCATGGTTACGCACGACCAGGCCGAGGCGCTCTCCATCAGCGACCGCGTCGTGGTCATGGAGAAGGGCAAGATCACTCAGGTCGACACGCCCTACGAACTCTATGAACACCCGCGCAACGATTTCATTTCTTCCTTTGTCGGAAAGTCGAACTTCATGCCGGCGACTGCGGTCGCAAACGGTGCGGGCACCACAATCTCGATTGGTAGTACCGACATAACCTTCGAAACGGACGCCAAGACGGCAAGCAAGGATGTTTCCGTATTCATCCGCCCGGAAAAGCTGCGTCTGACGACACCATCCAACGGGCAGCTTCAGGGAACCGTGACCACCCGCTACTTCATGGGCAGCCAGTGGCTGGTCAGCGCTGCGACCCCGGCCGGCGTTCTGGCCGTCGCCGTTCCCAATCTTGGCGCACCGCCGCCGCTGGAAGGCGAAAATGTGGGCCTGTCCTGGCAGCATGGCGACTGTCGCGTTCTCGCTGCGGGAGCTGCCGAGTGATGGGCGCGGCGACCCCTGCGGCGGCGCCGCGCGCTTTCGCCCCGTTGTTCCTTTCGGCTCCGGCAACGCTGTTTTTCATTGGGCTTGTTCTGCTGCCACTGGCGCTAACGATCATCCTGTCGTTCAACAGCTACGACTATACCGCCGGCATTCAGAATGACTTCTCGCTCGCAAACTATCTGACCGTTCTGCAGGACGAGTATTACCTCTCGACCTTCTGGCGTACGCTGCGCCTGGCGCTGCTGACCACTGTGATCGCCGTGCTGATCGGTGTTCCGGAAGCCTACATCCTCTCCAACATGCGCAAGCCCTGGCGGTCGATCTTCCTGCTCGTCATCATCGGCCCGTTGCTGGTCTCGGTGGTCGTGCGCACCTTTGGCTGGAGCATGCTGCTAGGCAAGAACGGGCTGGTGAACGGCGCGCTTGCCGCCGTCGGCCTCGAGCCGGTGCAACTGCTCTACACCGAAGCGGCGATCGTCATCGGCCTCGTCCACATCATGCTGCCGTTCATGGTCATCCCGGTTTGGACGGTGCTTCAGAAGCTGGATCCGACCGTCGAGGCGGCGGCGCTCACGCTCGGCGCATCCCGCTTCACCGCCCTGCGCCGGATCGTCTTTCCGCAGGCCGCCCTTGGCATTCTCTCCGGCAGCCTGATCGTCTTCGCGCTGTCGGCGAGTTCCTTCGCCATCCCCGGCCTTCTCGGTGGGAGGCGGCTGAAGATGGCGGCGACGCTCGTCTACGACGAGTTCCTGATCGAACTCAATTGGCCGCTCGGCGCTACCATCGCCATCATCGTCCTCGTCGCCAACCTCGTGATCATGCTCGCCTATAACAGGCTCATCGAGCAGCAGGCCAAACGGAAGCTGGGTTGAAATCATGCAGAGAAACGGTCCTGTCGCGCTGGTCTTTCACAGCCTCATCGTCGTGTTCATGCTGGCTCCCATGGTCGTGGTGTGCCTCGTGGCCTTCACCCCTGAAAACACTTTGGCCATGCCATGGAACGGCCTGTCGCTGCGCTGGTTCGAGGCAGTCTTCCGCCACAACGACTTCATGTCGTCATTCGGCAACAGCATTCGATTGGCCCTCCTTTCGGCAACGATTTCGACACTGCTTGCTGTCCCGGCCGCCCTTGCCATCACGCGCTACGAGTTCCGCGGCCGTGATGTGCTGAACGCATTGTTCCTGTCGCCGCTGATCATCCCACATCTGGTTCTTGGCGTTGCCTTTCTCCGGTTGTTTTCGCTGATGAGCATGACCGGCTCCTTCACCTGGCTGGTGGCCACGCATGCAATCATCATCACGCCCTATACGCTGAGGCTCATCCTCGCGTCGTTGACGAGCATGGATCGCAACGCCGAGAACGCGGCCCGCACCCTTGGAGCGGCCGAGTGGACGGTGTTCAAGCGCATCACCTTGCCGTTGCTGCTGCCGGGGATCAGCGGCGGCTGGCTGCTTGCCTTCATCAACAGCTTCGATGAACTGACGATGTCTATCTTCGTCACATCGCCTTCGACCGTGACCTTGCCGGTTCGCATGTACATGTATGCCAGCGAATCCATCGATCCGATGATGGCCGCGGTTTCCACGCTGATGATCGCGCTTGCGACCGTGACCATGATCGTCCTCGACCGGATGTTTGGGCTCGATCGTCTTCTTGTCGGAAAAGGCTGAGAACGGCGATGTCGAGACAAGCCCTGTTCAAGCGCCGATATCGCCGGGACGAGGAAGCAATCCCGTTCCTGCTAAACGGCTTGCCCGAAATCGGACGACGTGGCGACACGGTCATGACGGCCATCCTTTCGCTCGGATCCAGCCTTCGCCGCACCGAATTCACCGGCGAGAACCGCGCAGGTTTCTGCCTGATCGGTGCCTGCCAGGATTGCTTCGTGATGACGGCGGACGGTAGCCGCGTGCGTGCCTGCAGCACGGCGCTGAAACCCGGCATGGCTTTTTTCACGACCACGATGGAGCGCGTCGAGCATGACTGATGCTCTGCCGATCGTGATCGTCGGTGCCGGTCCGGCCGGCATCCGCGCCGCCGAACAAATGGTCGAAGCCGGTATCCGGCCGATTGTTCTCGATGAGGGATTGCGCGCCGGCGGGCAGATCTACCGGCGCCCGATGATCGACGACGGCCGTTCCTACCGCAACCGGTACGGCTCCGAGGCGAGAAAGGCCGAGCAGTTGCACGCGGCCTTCGAGCGGCTCCGCCCGGCAATCGAGTATCGGCCGGAAACACTTGCCTGGAACGTCAGCGGCCAGGAGCGCGGCGGTCACCTCGATATGATGACTGACGGCGTGCATAACCAGATTGCCTTTTCCAAGCTGCTTTTGTGCACCGGCGCCACGGACCGCGTGCTGCCATTTCCCGGTTGGACGAGGCCGGGCGTATTCACGCTCGGTGCCGCCCAGACGGCTTTGAAGGCGCAAGGCTGCACGGTTGGCGACCGACTGGTATTCATGGGGTCCGGCCCGCTGCTTTATCTTGTTGCGTGGCAATACATGAAGGCGGGAGCGACAGTCGCCGCCGTGCTCGATACAGCGCCGTTGCGATCGAAAATTCATCTGGTGTCGCTGTTCGCCCGAGCGCCGCGCATCGTCGCGCTCGGCCTGTTCTATGGCGCTCAGCTCCAACTGTCGGGCGTCAAGATCCGATATGGTGTTCGGCCCGAATCGGTCATCGGCGCAGACCGGGTCGAGGGCATCCGCTTTCAGGCGAGTGGCTGCACACAAGAGCTAGAATGCGACGCGATTGCCTACGGGTTTGCGCTGCGCCCGGAAACGCAGCTGGCCGACCTCGCCGGATGTCGCTTCCGCTTCGAGGATCGCGACCGGACATGGTTGCCGGAACGCGACGCCCTGGGCCGCACGAGCCGCAAGGATGTCTACGTCTCCGGCGACGGCAGCGGTATTGCTGGTGCCGATGCCGCCGAGATCGACGGCCAGCTAGCGGCATTGGCAATCCTCAATGATGTGGGCAAGACGGTCGAGGGCGATCGTCTCCGGCAATTGATGGCTGCCCGGGCACGGATCCTGCGCCAGCGCGAAATTCTCGAAAACGCGTTTCCCTTCCCGCGCGACTGGTTCGAGACGGTGCCGGCCAAGACGACGCTTTGCCGGTGCGAGGAAATCAGCATCGGCGAGATCCGCCGCGCGGTCGAGGCCGGGAACATCGGCGAGATCAATCGGATGAAGGCTTTGAGCCGCGTCGGCATGGGGCGTTGCCAGGGGCGGATGTGTTCGGCCGCCGCAACTGAGGTGCTTCGCAGCATCCGCAATGTCGAGCCGCAGGAAACCGGCCGTCTGCGGGCGCAGGCGCCGGTGAAGCCAATTCCGCTCGGCTTCGGCGGTCCGCTCGACAGGGAGGCAGGCCGATGATCCAGCGCATTTCGGCGGATGTGACCATCATCGGCGGCGGGCTTGTCGGCAGTTCAGCAGCGCTGGCGATGCGCAAGGCCGGACTTGCCGTTGTGCTGATCGATAAGGGCTTCTGCGGCGCCCAGGCCAGCGGTGTCAACTATGGCGGCGTGCGCCGGCAAGGACGGCCTCCCGAGCAATTGCCGCTGTCCCAGCGGGCACACGGCATCTGGCCACGACTGAAGGCACTGGTCGGCATTGACGGAGAATACGTGCCGTCCGGCCATCTGAAGCTAGCGCGCACTGAGGCGGATTTTGCCAAGCTGGAAGCCTATGCCGAGATAGCCAAGCCCTACGGGCTCGATCTCGAGTTGGTTGGGGCTGCCGCATTGAAGACGCGTTTCCCCTGGTTGTCGGCGGCAGGCGCAGGCGCATCGCTTTGCCCAGGCGACGGTCATGCCAATCCCAGGCTGGTCTCGCCCGCCTTCGCGCGTGCGGCGGAACGCGCGGGCGTGAAGGTCTTCGAACAGACCCCTGTGCATGATGTGCGTGCGACCGGCAGCGGATTTGCCGTGCTTGCGGGAGAGAATATCGAAATTCGCAGCCGTCAGATTGTCAACAGCGCCGGTGCCTGGTCCGATATGTTTGCCGCGCAGTTCGGCGAACGCGTTCCACTGATCCGCATCTATCCCTCGATGGTCGTCACCGAGCCGCTGCCGATGCGATTGCCGGTCAGCATGGGCGAGCAGGGCGGCAGTTTTTACGGACGGCAGGTTGCGCGCGGTAACTATGTGATGGGTGGCGGGCGCGGAGCAGCACTTGCCGATCCCGATTTCTCGCGGCCGTCGGTAACGGCGGCTTCATCTGTCATGCAGCGCGCCATAGCGCTCTTTCCGCATCTGGCCACTGCCCAGGTCATCCGGTTCTGGTCCGGTACGGAAGCAGAGATGCCTGACGGCAATCCGGTCATCGGCGCAAGCCAGACGACGCCCGGCCTCTTCCACGCCTTCGGGTTCTGCGGCGCCGGGTTCCAGATCGCGCCTGCCGTCGGCGAAGTGCTCTTGGAGCTCGTCGCCACCGGGCAAAGCACCACGCCTATCGATGCCTTTTCCATCGGCCGCTTCAGTCAAGTAGCGGCTCAAACTGCAGTCTCGTTGTAAACAGAAAGGGGAATACCATGATTGACCAACGCCTTATGAGAACTTCGGCCCTCGCGCTGCTCGCGCTCGCCGTTCAGCAGACCACCGCCCAGGCGGAAACCAAGACGCTTTACATCGGCATGAATGGCGGCAATTTCGAGCGCGCCTACACCGAGCACGTGTTGCCTCCCTTCGAGAACGCCAATGACGTCAAAGTCGTCATCGTTCCCGGCACCTCCGCCGACATTCTCGCGAAGGCCACGGCTGCCAAGGACAATCCGCAGATGCATGTCATGCTGCTCGACGACGGCGTCATGGTGCGCGCCATTGGCGCCGGGCTTTGCCAGAAGATCGCCGACGATCCTGTGCTTGCTGAAATCCAGCCGGCTGCGCGCCTAAAGGATGACATGGCAATCGGCGTCGACATGGGCATGACGGGCCTTGCCTACAACAAGAAGCTCTTTGACGAAAAGGGCTGGCCGGCACCGAGCTCCTGGATGGATATGGCCGATCCGAAGTTCGAAAATGCGGTGGTGTTCCAGTCCGCTTCCGCCTCCAGTTTCGGCCTGCATGCCTTCCTGATGTTCAACCGCATCCAGGGCGGCGACGAGACCAATGTCGAACCCGGTTTCGAGAAGTTTTCCGATATGATCGGCAAGAACGTCATCGAGTTCATTCCAAGCTCTGCCAAGATCTCGGAGATGGTCCAGACCGGCGAAGCGGCGATCTTCCCGCTGACGCCGACGGCGGTAAACAACCTGAAGGACAAGGGTATACCGGTGGAATACGCCCAGCCGAAGGAAGGCTCAGTCGTTCTCGCCGTAACCGAATGCGTCATCGCCAACAACAGCGAGCCGGAACTCAGCCAGAAGCTTGCCCATTACCTGCTGTCGGCAGAGGCTCAGAGCCTGGCGCTGGACAATGGCAACATCATTCCGTCCAACAGGAACGCCAAGGCCGGTACGGCTGCGGCCAATGAGAAGCTGGCGACCTTCAAGACCAACATGGAAACCGCGAAGGTTCTGGATTGGGATGCAATCAACAAGAGCCGTCAGGACTGGAACAAGCGCTGGAACCGCATGATCGAGCGCTAATGCGCTGAAAATCTCTCCTCGCCAGTTCGGCCTGAGATTAAGCGCCTTCCGCTTCCCGGCGGAGGGCGCAGCCGTTTGCGGAACTGTTAGCGCAACACGCCTGAGATCAAGGCGCTTCATGCCTTGGCCTGACCAATTGTATTTGCATGAGCATGCTTTAGAACGCAGGGATGATCGCTCTCACGAAGATACGCGAGTTAGATATTTCACCGGCTGACGCCGGGATCGGGCCTTTGCATCTAAGTGCTGCGAGCGGGCTCGTGTGCCTGGATTCGATCATCTGCGTCATTGCCGATGATGAGCTTCACCTAGGCGTGTTTTCCTTGATCAACGGGAAGCCCGGTCATCTGATCCGCCTGTTTGATGGCGTGTTGCCCCAGGCCAAGGCTGCCCGCAAGCGGCAAAAACCCGATCTCGAAGTGCTCGCACGCCTTCCCGCCTTCCGGAATTTTCCTCATGGCGCGCTATTGGCATTTGGCTCAGGCTCCAGACCCAACCGCCGCAGGGGCGTTCTGCTTGGACTAGGTCCCGATGTCGAGATGCTGATGCCGCCCCGAACCGTGGATCTTTCACCCATTCTTGTTCCGCTCAACGAGGAATTCTCCGAGGTCAATATTGAAGGCGCGGTCGTGGTTGGCGATGAACTGCGCTTGTTCCAGCGCGGCAACAAGAGCCAAGCCGACAACGCGATCATCCGGTTCCCGCTTTCAACAGTACTGGATGCATTGCAGGCCGGGTCTGTCGAAGCCATCAAGCCATCTTCTATCCGTCGGCTAGACTTGGGGGTTCTCCACGGTGTGCCATTCTCCTTCACGGACGCGGCCGTTTTGAGCAACGGCGATATGGTTTTCAGCGCCGTTGCAGAAGATACCGAAGATGCATTCCGTGATGGACCCTGCATCGGCGCTGCAATTGGAATAGCTGACAATAATGGTAACTTGCGTTCGGTGCGTCGCCTTGAGCGACCACACAAGATAGAGGGTATCCACGCTCGATCGGATGGAAGCCGTCTGGACCTCCTGCTTGTCACTGACGCGGACAACCCAGAGATACCGTCAGTGCTTTTTTCCACCACGATGGAAATCTAAGATCCTAAAAATAGGAAGAGAGCCGGGCGGTGCGAAGACCCGACAAGGACGCTGGATCTGCCGGGTTTTGCGTTCACGGTCGCATAATGTATCGTCGGGAGGCGCGATCCATCTCCGCATCGTGCAGGTTCTTGAAATGATCATGAGCAGTTCTAGCGGAGCAATGTGTCTTCAGGGTCGGTACCGATCGCCTTGCAGGCCGCAACTTGCGGTTTGGCGCAGGGCAACCCCGCCCTAGTATGGAGGTTCCCAGTGCCTCTTTTCATCGTGCACCATCAGCATTCGCCCCAAACCTGCCCCGCACGCGATCCGGCCAAGGGCGCGATGCTGCTGAACCATTTGAGCCGGCCTAGCGCCGCTCGCCATGGCGTGGTCATCAAGGGCGAAGCCGTCGTTCGCGGTTCCCATTCACTGTTCTTCATTGCCGAAGCGGCGGATGAGACGGTCCTCCAAGCGTTCTTGACGCCGTTCCTTCAAGCCGGCGAGGTCGAAGTGATGGCGGCGTCGACCTGCGCCGGGGTCGTGGCGAGCGGCGGCTGCGATGCACGCCCGGCCGACGTTTCCGCCGCGGTGCTCGACCCGGCGGACGCTTGCCAGGACGCCGTTGAGGCGGGGCTCCTAATTCATAGCGTCTATCCGCTGAACGGCGAGACGTCGGTGCAGGACCTCGCGGGCGGGGCAGTCGTGCCCAATGGTCGGTTCTACTTGCGCAATCACTTCGATATTCCGAACCTCGATGGCGAGAGCTATCGGCTCTCCGTCAACGGGCTGGTCGAAAGGTCTTTGAGTCTGAGCATGAGGGACCTTCACAATCTCTACGCTGAGAGCCTCGTGGTAACCCTCGAATGCGCTGGCAACGGCCGCAGCCTGTTCGATCCGGCCGTGCCCGGCGAAGCCTGGGGCCTGGGCGCCGTCAGCACCGCCGAATGGACCGGCGTTCCCTTGAGCAAAGTGATCGAACGGGCAGGCCCGCGGTCCGGCGCGACGGAACTTACGTTCCGCGGTGCGGACGGCGGGCTCGTCGAGGGTCACGATGCGCCGATTCGTTTCGAGCGTGGCCTCAGCTTCGACCAGATTCGCGAAACGGACGCGCTTCTCGCCTACGAGATGAACGGCGAGCCGCTGTCGTCAACTCATGGCTATCCGCTGCGGCTGATCGTGCCCGGTTGGTATGCGGTGGCGTCCGTCAAGTGGCTGACCGAGATCGTCGTTACCGACAAGCCCTGCGAGACCCACTATCAAACGGAGAAGTACTGGTACCAGTGGGTGCGGAACGGGCGCGACGAGCGCGCGCCGGTGACGCTCATGAGTGTGCGGGCGCTGATCTCTTCGCCCGATCAGGGGGAGAGCCTACCGCGCGGCGAGACCGCAATCCGTGGCGTCGCGTGGTCTGGCGCCGGGAGCATATCCAGGGTCGATGTCAGCCTAAACGACGGCCCGTGGCGCGAGGCGCGGCTCGTCGGCGAACCGCGGCGCTCTGCCTGGCAATGGTGGGAGCTGATCACGCGACTTGAGCAGACGGGGCCGCTCGCCGTGCGGGCGCGCGCCACCGACATGGCCGGCCGGACTCAGCCTGAGCGCGCCGAGTGGAACCGTCTGGGCTACGGTAACAACTCGATCCACTCTGTGACCGCACAGGTGATCTGAAGCCGAGAGAGCGAGCACACGACGAGACGTCTGGTCAGCAAAACGTCGCCGCGGCGGATGCAGTCGGATGGCCAAGTGCATTTGCAGCGATCCTACAGCGCCGCGCTACTTCTGCGCCTGCCCCGCCGGCATCGGCTTGACTGGCGCGCCGGGGAAGATCTTCTGCAGATTTCCGGCGATCACCTGGTCGCCTTCCGAAACACCCGAGGCCAACCCAATGAGATCGCCGCTGGTCGGGCCGAGGGTGACGAGCCGCTGCTCGACCGTATCGTCCTTGCCGACGACATAGACATATTTGCCGAGCTGGCTCGATCCGAGCGCTGTCTCCGGCACCATCATCACGTTCGGTTCATCCCTGATCTTCAGGCGCACGCGGACATACTGGCCGGGAAGCAGGGTCAGATCGGCATTGTCGATCGTGGCGCGCGCTACCACCGTTCCGGTATTGCCCTCGACCGTGTTGTTTATGAAGCTGAGATCGCCGCGGTAACGCGGTTCCTTGTCGCCGGGCAGAAGCACCTCTGCCTCTACTTTGCCCTTTGTCCGGGCCTTCCGGATGTCGGCGAGTTCGGTTTCGCTCGGGTTGAACGAGACATAGATCGGCGAAAGCTGCACAAGGTTGTTGAGCGGGGTTCCGGTCGTGCTGCTGACCAGTGTTCCCTCCGGCGCCAGGTTGCGCCCAAGCTGCCCGGCAAAGGGGGCGCGGATTTCGGTGTAGTCGAGGTTGATCTCAGCGGTGCGCACCGCTGCCCGCGACATGGCAAGTGCAGCCTCCGCCTGACGCACTGCGCTCTGACGCTGGTCGAAACTGTCCTTGTCCAGATATCCTGTCGTGGCAAGCTCGTTGCCGCGCGTGAGATTGGATCGGAGATAGGCGAGTGACGCTTCGTCCCTTTCGACCTGGGCCTTTGCCTGATCCAGTTCCGCCCGATAGTCGCGTGCGTCGATCCGATAGAGGAGATCGCCGCCCTGAACATCCGAACCGTCCGCAACCGCCTGTGACTCGATATAGCCGGTGATCTTGGCGCGAAGCGTCACGTTGCGGATCGCCTCGGTCCGTGCGGAATAGTCAAGATATATGGGGATCGTTTTCTTGACGACAACCGCGACGGGAACGGGCATGGCCTGTTGCGCTGGAGCCGGGGCGGCCCCGGCATCGCCGCCTTTGATCTCGAACCCGCCATTCCTGTAGTGGTAGGCCGCAGCGAGGGCGGCGATTATGACCACTGCGGCAAGGACCAGTCTCGAACCACGCATGTTAGGCTCCAATCCTTATTCCGCCGCCTCCGGCTCGTGGCTCTGGCCGACGGGCTTTGAGGAAAGTCCCTCCCGCCATTGTTCGATGACCGCGTAGAAGACCGGGACGAAAATGAGTGTGAGAACGGTCGCCGCGAGCATGCCGCCGAACACGGTGGTGCCGATCGACTGGCGGCTGGCAGCACCGGCGCCCTTGGCGTACATCAGCGGCAGCACGCCGAGGATGAAGGCAAAGGCTGTCATCAGAATCGGGCGCAAGCGCAGGCGCGCCGCTTCCGCTGCTGCTGCCACCACATCCAGCCCTTCCTCGCGCCGGCGGCGCGCGAACTCGACGATCAGGATGGCGTTCTTGGCGGCAAGTCCAACCAGCATCACGAAACCGATCTGCGAATAGACGTCGATCTGCATTCCGCGAAGCCACAGTGCCGACAGCGCGCCCAGAAGCGCGAGCGGTACCGAGAGCAGCACCATGAACGGCATCGACCAGCTTTCGTACTGGGCGGCCAGGATCAGGAAGCAGAAAACAAGCGCGAGCGCAAAGACGAGCGCGGCGATCGAACCTGCGCGGATCTCCTGATAGGTAATGCCGGTCCATTCGAATGTGTAGTCCCGCGGCAGCGTCGTACGGGCGACCCGCTCCATTGCCGCTGCCGCCTGGCTTGAACTGAAGCCGGGTGCTGCCGCGCCGTTGATCAGCGCAGAGGGATAGTTGTTGTAGTGGGTGATGGTCTCTGGTCCGACCGTCGACTTGAACGAGCCGAGCGTGTTGAGCGGCACCATTTCGCCCTGGCTGTTGCGCACATAGAACCGTGAAAGATCGGTGGCCGAGGCCCGCGCAGCCTGATCGGCCTGCAGCGTCACGCGGAAGGTGCGACCGAACAGGTTGAAGTCGTTGACATAGAGCGAGCCGAAATAGATCTGCAGCGTGCTGAAGATATCCGGCAGGTTGAGGCCGAGCAGTTTCGCCTTGTCACGGTCGAGATCGTAGTCGAATTGCGGGCTCGACGTGCTGAAGGTGGTGAAGAGCTGGTAGGGATTGATCTCCGGCTGTTTGCGCGCCTCGGCAATCAGCGCCTGGGTTGTGTCGCTGAGCGCCTGTGCACTGCGCCCGGCGAGATCTTCGACCTGAAACTCGAAGCCACCGGTCGCGCCGAGCCCCTGGATCGACGGGGGATCAAAGGCGAGCACAAGCGCGTCCGGGATCTGCAGCAATTGCGGCTGCACCGCCTCGCGCAGCGCCGAAGCGCCTTGTGCCGCGGGACGTTCATCCCATGGCTTCAGAACCGCGAATTGCACGGCGGAATTCGACTGGGCGGCGAAGGACAGGAAATTGAAGCCGACGACGGAGCCGACGAAATCGACACCTGACGTGCCGCGAAGGATCTCCTCGGATCGCCGCGCGACGGCCTGGGTGCGTTCGAGCGAGGCGCCGTCGGGAAGCTGGATGACGACGAAGAAGTAACCCTGGTCTTCGACCGGCAGGAAGGTCGACGGCGTGCGCTGCCACAGCGCGTAGGTCGAGCCGATGGCGATGAGGAAGAGCGCAAACAGCGCCCAGCGCCAGCGCACGAGCCCGGCTATGCTGCGTGCATAACCATCCGACAGTGCGTGAAAGCCGGTGTTGAACCAACGGAAGAGCGCAAAGCGCGGCTCGCCGCGATAACGCAGGAAGGCGGCGCTGAGCGCCGGGCTGAGGGTCAGCGAGTTGAAGGCGGAAAAGGCGACCGAGATCGCGACCGTCAGGGCGAACTGGTTGTAAAGGCTGCCGGCAACGCCCGGGATGAAGGCGACCGGAATGAAGACCGCAAGCAAAACTGCGGTGGTCGCGATGATCGGGCCTGTCACTTCCTGCATCGCCTTGCGCGTAGCGGCAAGTGGCGGCAGGCCGGCCTCAAGCTGACGTTCGACGTTCTCGACGACGACGATCGCGTCGTCGACCACGAGGCCGATGGCGAGCACCATGCCGAGCAGGCTCAGCATGTTCAGCGAAAAGCCGAACAGATACATGACGACCAGTGTCGCGATCAGCGACACCGGGATGGCGATCGTCGGAATGATCGTGGTGCGCAGGTTCTGCAGGAAGATGAAGACGACGAAGACGACGAGGGCGAGCGCCTCGAGCAACGTAAACACCACATCCTCCATCGCCGCCGAGACGAAGCGGGTGGTGTCGTAAAACATGTGGTAGGCGATGCCTGCGGGGAAGCGCTGCGACAGTTCATCCATTTTGGCCTGGACGCGGCTTTGCAGGTCGAGCGCATTGGAACCGGGCGCCTGGAATACGGCGAGTACGACACTTTCCTTGCCGTTGAAGGTGACCGACGACGAATAGAGCAGTGCCCCGAGTTCGATGCGCGCCACATCGCGCAGCCGCGTCGTCGCCCCGGTCGTCTGGTCGGCCCGAAGCACGATATCGCCGAACTGCGCCGGATCGCTCAACCGACCGAGCGCGTTGATCTGCATCTCGAAGGGTGTCCCGGCTGGTGCCGGCGATTGCCCGATCTTGCCGCCTGCGACCTGGATGTTCTGTTCGGCGATGACGTTCTGCACGTCGACGGCGGTGATGCCGAGATTGGCAAGACGGTCGGGATCGAGCCAGACGCGCATCGAATAGCGACGCTCGCCAAAGAGCTGGACGTCGCCGACCCCAGGCAGGCGCTTCAATGGATCGAGGATCTGCAGGTAGGCGTAGTTGCTGACGGAGGCGAAATCGATCGAATTGTCAGGCGAATCCAGGCTCACCAGCACGGTGAAGTTCGGGATTTGCTTGGCAATGGTCACGCCGGTCTGGTTGACGAGCGCGGGAAGCGAGGATGCTGCCTGCGAAACTCGGTTCTGGACGTCGAGTGCGGCGACGTCGATCGGATAGCCCACTTCGAAGGAAATGATGATCCGCGACGAGCCGTCATTCGAACTCGTCGAGGTCATATAGAGCATGCCCGGCACGCCGTTGATCTGCTGTTCGAGCGGCGTCGTCACCGTATCGGCGACGACTTGGGCACTGGCGCCAGGGTAGTTGGCAGCGACGACGATCTGTGGCGGCGTCACGTCGGGAAACTGCGAGATCGGCAGCAGGAAATAGCAGATGCCGCCGGCAAGCGTCATGATGATCGCGATCGCCGATGCGAAGATCGGCCGGTGAATGAAGAAGTCGATCATGGCGGGATCGATCCTTGCAAGGCGCCGCCGTGAACGGTCCACAGGGCGCCGTTGTGGTAAAGTGCCCCGCGATTGGAGCGTTCGTCGGGCAGAATGTTTGCGGCAGGGATGCAGGCGGCATTTCGGGAGATCCCGATAACGGGTAGGCAGACGTCTGCCACGCGGACCTTGCGGTCAGCGGTGCGGTTCTTCGCCTTCGGCCCATCCAGCATGCGCATCGTAAGGCTCCAGCACGAGATCACGATGGGCCGGAGCGACCCAAATCTTGAACGTGATCGAAACTTACAAGTCTGTGCGGTGTGCACTCTGGCTAAAAGACGCCCGACGACCGCGCCCACCGACATTACGCTAGAAATTTTTCTGCAGTTACCGCTGTGTCCCGGAAGCCCTCGCGACAAACGGCATTCCTCGATGCGCCGCTGGCGAAAATGTTACTGGTCGGTAACATCGTCGCATGTTATCTGTCGCCAACGGGTCGTCAAGGGGCAAGTTTTTCCATGCCGACGACGTCGGGCCGAATGCGATGACCACGGATTCCCGCAAGCAACCACGTCTTTCGCCGCGCGATCGCCTCGTCAAGGCGGCCCGCCAGCTGTTCCGCAGGCACGGCATTCGCGGGATCGGTGTCGACGCCATCGCCGATGCCGCCAGCAGCAACAAGATGACGCTCTATCGTCACTTCAATTCGAAGGACGAACTCATCGTCGAATGTCTTCAGCGCGCGGGAATGGAGATGGACGGCTTCTGGCGGGAGCTGGAGGACGCCCACCCCGGCGACGGGCTGGCGCAGCTCAGGGCCTGGGTCCGGCGGATCGCCGAGCACCTCGGCGACGACGATTGCCACTGGGAAATGATGAGCGCCGCCGTCCAGCTGACGGACGCGGACCATCCAGGCAGATCGGTGATCCGGAAGTTCAAGGATGGGCAACGCGATCGCGTTGTGGAGCTTTGCCGCAAGGCCGGTGTCGCCAATGCGGAACTGCTCTGCGACACGTTGCTGTTGTTGATCGAGGGCGCGCGTGTCGCCCAGCAAAGCAGCGGGGTGCAGGGGCCGAGTGCCCGCTTTGCGGAAATCGCCGACGCGGCGATCCTGTCGCTTTCCGGGAGCAGTGCCGTCCGCAGATAGCGGCGCGTTGCCTACCGCTCCGCAGGCTATTCGGGATGGTGGCTGTCGATCATGAAGACGTGCTCGTTGTCGATGCGCACAGCTCCGGCGATCTGAGGGTGGTCGCTCCGGGCCAGCCTGCACGCGGATAGGTGATCAGCCAGCAGACATGCGGCAAGGCGAACTGCCGCGGCAAAGAGCGCCGGCCTGTCTTCCGCATGTGAAGAGTGACGCAGTCATAACTTCCCGAACGCCACGCCTCTCCAACCCCAGCCGGTCCGATGAGCGGCTTCAATTAGGGGCGTCTTTATTTCGGTGGTATTGAATCGATATTCGTAAACCTTGCCGTAGGATAAATCTTCCTTGAAGGCGAAGGCCATCTCGAAGCTTTTTTCCCACTTTCGACCGCGAAACGCATCAGCGCTCAAAGTAAGCGCGGGCACGCCGGCGCGCCATTCGACGGACCATTCCTGATCGACGGCGCGAACTTCGCAATTGGCAGCATCGAATTTCATCAGCACCTTGAACACCCTTTGCAGCCCAGCTTTGGCAAATAGTTCGTACCAGCGGGCATCAACGATCTTCCATTCGGCGACGAGATCGATGCCTTCCGGCTTGCCGTCACGAATGATGAACGGCGCAGTCTTTCTATTGATGGCGAGAAGATCATTGCGAAGCGCTGTCGTGGACTGGCGGTTCACCCCATCCGGCGCCGGTTTATATCCTGTCAGCCAGTCGAACAATTTCACGGGAGGTTCCTCAATCAGGCACTGTGGACAATCTCTACAGTGAGACACATTAAAAATTGAGATCATTTCCGATCAACTCTGTTTGCCAGGCCCGCTAGGAGAACAGATGAACAAAGTGCACGGCATTTGCACGCCCCCACTAACGAGAAGGCATGATGCAGGGAGTTCGATCTGTCGGCGGCTTGCAACGTTTCATCTCGGTCTTCTCGGCAGACCAGAAACACTCAGCCCCAGCCACCCACATTCATCGGATCCGCACAATGGCGCGCAGTGGAAAGCCGTGACGCGCGCAAGTCATAGACAAACGCTTTGTCGGGCGTTGATGAAACAACGTGACATTGCCGGGGAACGTGCTCCGGCAGGGTTACCTCGTGAACGATCAGGCCACCGAAGATCGGAAAGGAGCTTGACCCCAATGCCCGATTAGAGAAGCGGTCTTTCATCCGATCTCGCTGGCGAAAAACATCTGTGAATGTGGGAAAATGCGCGCATATTAGCCCACGATGACGATATCGTGCGCCGCAGGAGCGTTCACCGCTGTGGATCGAAAGCTTGCAGCCATCCTTTCAGCCGATGTTGCCGGCTTCAGCCGCCTCACGGCGCTGGACGAGGAGGGTACAGTTCGCGCACTCGATCTATGCCGCGGTCGAATTGACGAAACGGTTAGCGAGCATGGTGGCCGTATCTTCGGTAGCGCAGGCGACGGCCTTGTCGCCGAGTTCCCAAGCGCTGTTCAGGCCGTCCGGTGCTCAGTAGAAATCCAGCGCCGTCTCTTCAATCTCTCAGAGGCCCTCCCACCCGATCGCCGCTTGGAATTCCGCATCGGCGTCAATCTGGGTGACGTCGTTGTGTCGGGAGACGATCTGCTCGGTGACGGCGTCAATATCGCGGCACGCGTGCAGGAGATCGCCGCTCCGTCAGGCATCTGCATTTCCGCATCGGTGCGCGAACATCTTGACGGCAAGGTACCGTTCGCGCTGACCAGCCTCGGCGAGCGGAGCTTGAAGAATATCCCCCGGCCAATCTTCGTCTACCGCGTCGATTGGCAGCAAGATATGCCTGTCGGAGGCAGCATCGCGTCCGCGCCATTACTTGCGCCCCGACGTGGCAAGGACCAGCCGTCAATCGTCGTCATGCCCTTCGACAACCTCAGCGGCCAAGGCGACGAATACTTCGTAGACGGCGTTGTAGAGGAGATCACCGCTGCGCTCTCGCGCGTTCGGGATTTCTTTGTAATCGCGCGACAGTCCGCATTCACCTACAAGGGACGCTTCGTCGACGTGCGTGAAGTCGGCAGGGAACTCGGCGTCAATTATGTGGTCGAAGGCACCGTTCGCCGGGGCGGCGACCGACTGCGCATTTCCGTGCAACTGGTCGACGCGGAGACAAGGACCCAATCCTGGTCCGATCGTTACGAGGGCGCAATCGAAGATATTTTCGAGTTCCAGGATCGGATCGCGGCGCAGGTGGCAGGCGCCATTCATCCGGTCATCCGCAATGCAGAGATCGAGCTGGCCAAGCGCAAGCCGCCGACCAGCCTGCGGGCCTATGATCTCGTTATGCGCGCCTACCCGTACCTTTGGGGCCGCCGCAAGGATACCAACAACCAGGCGATTGAACTGCTTCAGCAAGCGATCGCCGTCGATCGGAGCTATAGTCGCGCGCATGCACTTTTGGCGTGGTGCCACGCCTCAAACGCCTCCTACCTATGGACAGAACAACCGAAACCTGAGCTGGAAAAGGCGCGCGCAGCGGTCGAAGCTGCAGGCTCGATCAGCGATGATCCAACCGCGCTGACTGCCGCCGGCGCGGCAATGAGCATCTGCGGCGACCAGCAGCGCGCCACCATCTTTATCGAAAAGGCCCTTGCGCTTGATCCAAACAATGCCTGGGCATGGGCGCGCCTGGGCTGGATCGCGATTTACAAGGGCGAAGCCACTCGCGCGCCGGAGCGCTTCCAGCGTGGGATGACCCTGAGCCCAAGAGATCCGCTCACATTCAACATGAGATTAGGGATGGCCTTTTCTTTGGCCATGGAAGGATCTCTTTCACAGGCCATCGCGATAGCCCAGGAGGTCATCAACAGCTATCCTGACGTGACCTGGTCCTATCGCCATCTCGCCGCCTGGTCGGCAATGAGCGGAGACCTGGAGACCGCCCGATGGGCCGCGCAGAAGCTATTGGCGGCCGAGCCAGGCTTTACAATCGAGGGGTATCGAGCGCTGCCCTGGTTTCAAAACATACCGCATTGGGAAGAGCAGATGGCCGAGGGTTTGCGGCAAGCAGGTTTGCCCGAACGCTGATTGCCGTTCGAGGACATGCGAGGTCCGTTCTCGGCCGTGGATTTGCTCTTTTGGCGAGCCGGCCAATCCAATGTCTTGGAAGGGGCGAGAGCGGCTAAGGTCTGGTTCTGGCGCGTTTGAGGCCACGAGCGCATCAGCCGCTCAGCATGACTGCTGCGTCTATCCTTAAATCCTATTCGATTTAAGGATCAAAACATGCAGCAATTCAAAGTTCTACAGCGACCTTTGTGCGTCTAATAAGTGCGCGGCGCTGTAGCACCATTCAGCATCTAGTTCCGCGCGTTGACAGGCGTGTGCAGTGAAGCCCCCGTCTTTTCGGCCGCTGCTCGCAGACGCTTGTCTCTGGTCCATAAGGCCGCTCGCTGATCAAGGAGAACCGAGGCCAGCAAGTGGGCATCAGTCTAGCCAATGCTCATGCTGAAAACGCCGTGGCGATCGATCATCGTCATGACTTCGTCGTGTGTTGCGACGAACGCTTCGCGCTGAGCGGCCAGGAAAGCTATCACGCTCCCGCGATCCCGAAGGCTGCCAAGCGCCAGTTCGCCAATCACAGCCGGATGGCAGAGTAGGCAATCGTCCTCAATAATCCTACGCAGCCCTGCATCGACATGGCGGAAATGATCAATCCAGATAGAAGTGTCTGCAAGTATCACTTGGCCGCTGTGCTCCGGCGGCGTGGGGCTGCCTCCGCATCGGGCATAGTTCCTCCGAGCGCGATGAGGCGTTTTCCCGACTCCACACGAACAAGGGTCTCCAACGCTTGGCGGACTAAAGCGGCGGTTTCTTTTGTACCCGTTAGAGATCTGGCTCTTTCCATGAGAGCGTCGTCGAGGTTGAAAGTCGATCGCATTATCTGGTTTCCTAATTCGGGCATTTGGTGCTGGATCTACGCCTGGTTCCACTCTGATACGCCCGGCGCAGGCCATCAACTTAGCTCACGCGCGCAGGAGACCCACGGCCGCCAACGCGCAGTAGCTTGCACGCATTTTTGGGGTCCACCCACCTTCGTCGCTGAGGAGGTATGTAGCATACGGCGTTCACGGGCGGTGTGCGGTGTCGGAAACCCCGAATTCAGCTTCGACATCTCTCGCACTTGGCACTGGCAGTCCGACCCGTCGAAGCGCTGCGATGATGCGCATGCTGTCCTTCTGCGGCAGGTTTCTCTTCCGGTTCTCGGCCACGATGTTGGGCAGATAGTCGGGGCGCATGTTCATGAACACCTCGCCCTCACGCTTTGCGTCTGCCAACAGCCCGGCCTCAGAGTAGATGACCGCCGCAACGCCATGGAAGAGCGGAAATTTCTTCAGGTCAGCCTTGCGGATCAGCCGCACCGCCTTCTCATGATCCTGGAGCATGCAGGCGATCAGAGCGCGCGTCCCGAAGTAATATCCGGCTCCGCCTGGATTGAGCTTGATCGCACGATCCAGCAGTTCCGCACCACGCTCCCATTGCCCCGAGAACGCGACGCGCGTTCCGAGCTCTCCAAGGAACTCCGTGTCGTTCGGGTTGGCGGCGAGCGCCTCCTCGCCGACCTCGAACGCCTCCTTCGGCTCGTTGTTGAAGAAGAGGGCCGTCATGAGCGCCTGCAGGGCGCGCGTGTTGTCAGGTTCGAGTGAGACCGCCCGCCGCGCCGAACCGAGCGCGCGCTCCATCGCGGGAACCTTGTCACTCTGCGGGTTGAACTGGAATCTGCCCTCGTCGAGTTGGACAATCGAGAGCATCGACCAAGCTGTGGCGTAGGCCGGGAAACGCGCCACGGCGCTCTCTAGGCAGTCGCGCGCAGCCAGGTGTTCTTCCGGGGCAAGCTTCTCGCGGTAGGCGTAGAAACGCAGCATACAGTCATGGACGCCCACATCGTCCGGCGGCGGGTTCGCCGCCAATGATTTCGCGATGATGCCGTAAGGCTGGGCTATGGCCGTAGCCACCTTGCTGGCGACATCGGACTGGATGGCGAAGAGTTCGTGGGTGTCCAGATCCTCGTCGTAGTCCTGCGACCACAGGATCGATCCGTTGGAGGTTTCGACCAGGCGCACTGTTACGCGAACCTTGTCCCCCGCAACACGGACCCCACCTGCGAGAAGGTAGTGCGCGCCCAGTCCATCGCGAACCTTCGATGTCTCGATATCGGGAGGCAGTGTCTTCGATGTCTCGCGGCCGAAGACCACAATCTCCTTGAAGCGGGGAAGGGCGGTGAGAAGCTCCTCGGTCAGCCCGACGGCATAGCGTGCAGCCTGCGGGCCATCGCCCAGGTCCGCGAAGGGTGCGATCACGAGTGTCGGCTCGTCCGGAATCTGCCCGACGGAACGACTGGAGGCTGCCCCCGTCAGACCGCCTGCGTAATAGCCAAGTCCCGCGCAAACGAATGCTACAAACACGGCCAGCACGGGCCAGCCGAGATGTCGCCATGTGAAGGCCCGGCGTCCGCCGCCGTCTTCGCTCAGTTCATCGTCGGCCGCCTCTGCCGGCGCCGGCGCGTCATTCCATGTAAAGGTTGGCACGTAGCCACCCTTGGGGATGTCAATGCGGATCGGATCGTGTTGGCCTGCAGTAAGATAGTAGCGTTCGATGACCCGGCGCAAACGTCCGGCCTCGATCCGCACGATGGGATCGTCCTGAGAGAAGTCCGCGCTGCGGTTGAACACCTCGATGGCAACCGAATACGCCTTGAGACGGTGCGCCCGGCCTGCAAGCGCTTCCTCGGTAACATACTTCAGGAAGGCAGCGCCGCGTCCACCACTAGGAAATTCGCGGCTGGAGAGAATCCGCACAAGTTGCGCCCTGACCTCCTCATGGGTCGGATAGGGGCGCTCTGCCCGATCAACCGGCGACGACACCGAGGTCTGCATGCATTCTCCTCACCGGTCACAGAACGCGAGCAGTTTTTGCTTGTATTGGAATCCCTTATGCAACCTACCTCCCGAAGGGCATCTCGTCCACACTTGAAAGAGGTTTCGCAGCCGTAAAGTGTGGCGCTGTCGAGACAGAACCACCGGGAGAAATATAGGGTGGTGAACAGTGTACGATATTGCACATCCTCTCGCTCCGCAGCCAACCACAGCACGGCGAGCTTCGGCCGGAGTCGGCATGGTGCGGTCGCCATCATCGGTAGGGCCGCAGCCGTGGCGGTGTTCTGAACGTGCTTAACGAGCTTCATGAGTTCCGTCCTGGTTGAGGGCGTAGGCGAAACTTCGCCTGGCCGACTCCTGACAGGGCGCATCACGCGACATCGTCGCGATTTCCTCGGCATGTTGCTGTAGGTTACGGTGTGGCGGCGGCGGCCGGGGAGGGCACTCCGACGCGGATTGCCTTCGAGAAGTCGGGCGACAATCCATCCGCCCGCGCCCGCTCATCGATTTTGGAAATCTCTCGCAACTGGGCAAGCGGCATCGACGTGTCGATGGCTCCCCGGTCATAGGCGTAGTCGGGAAGATAACCGTTGACGATCAGCCGCCAGTCGAACGGGACCTTGTCTCCGGCGACTCGCATCAGCTTGGCGACGGTCGTCGTGCAGTTCGTCGTGATCGAATTGTAGAACTGCGGAGTTCGGGCGAGAGCGTTGGCCTCGGCCACGTATTCGAGTAGCAGATTTCGTGCCTGCTCTGGACTGGCCCTCAGCCGATAGACTTGGACGTCCTCGCCACGCACGTTGGAGCGGACGCCGACAACGTCGCGTTCGTCCGCGGCAAGGATCACCAGAGGGTCGTTCTTGAAGAGATCGGCAAGAGGAGAAAACGCGCCACCGACCTTGTGGCGTACCTCGATCGACCAGGCGAGTTGCTCTCCGTCTTCGAAGCCGAAGCTGAAGATGACATGTGCGATCTTCGGCCCCGCCCAGTATGACATGAACAGGTCGACGGTCTTCACTTTGCTCACATCGTAGGTCCGTGTCGTCCAGCGCTCCGTGAAGTCGGAATTGCTTCGCCACCCGAAGTCCCGGACATCAGTCAAGGTCAGCGAATTTCCGTCAATGCTACCCGTGACCTGCCGGGCGACATCCGGTGCCCATGCTGCGTTCGCTTCCGGCTTGATCGAGCTCCACCAGAAGAGAACAAGGGCGAAGACGCCAGCGAACGAAAGGATGGCCCTCACGCGCAGCCGGCTGGCAAGCGCCGCTACAGTGAAGAGACCGAAGACGAGGAAGACGCCAGCGCCAATTGCCCGTCCGGCATCAGGCAGGGAAAGGCGAAACCAGAGGGCCAGGGAACCCCAGGCTGTCAAAGCCGCCACGATCAGCGCGATCGCGAAGATGAGGATGATCGCCATCAAACGAGGCATGTTGTTCCTTTTCTGTAGCCGCTGCTGTGCCGCGTTGATGCGGAGATCGCGCGTTCAACGGGCGGCAGGGAATGGCACGACCTTGTCAAGATCCAGCATGGTGTGGATTTCCTTGCCAAGGCCATCTATGAGTTCAAGCGCCTCGGCGTACCGCTCGTCTCGCTCCGGAGCCGTGGACGACTCCCAGTCCCGCACGAGTTGGTCCGCGATGGAAAAATCGTTGCACAGTTCTCGAAAGCTTTCATTGCGGGAGGCAAGCGCGTCGATCTCGCGCGCCTGCCCGGGAAATCTGCGCTTGGCGAACGCCGTATCGTATTCCATTGCATCGCCCCCGGACAGGCGACGTGAGGGGTTCCCTCACATCCGCGCAGTCGTCATGAAGATGGCACAGAATCCGGACGACGCCATGTAGGTTACCGTAACATACGGCGAGTTTCTTGCGGTTGGCAGCGGATGTGTGGTCCAAATCGGACATCGGCCCTTGGTGGGCCCAGCCATGCGAGGACGTTGCCGTGAAACCCATCCTGATCTCCGTCACAGCGCTACTAATGTCGACCGGACTGGCGAGCGCAGCCGACCCGATCGTCGGAAACTGGAAGACGACGCTCGGCGACACCGCCGCGATCGAGCCGTGCGGCGGCGGCTTCTGCATTACGCTGAAGAGCGGCAAACATGCAGGCGAGAAGATCGGCACGTTTGAAGGAGATAGCGGCAGCTATTCTGGCAAGATCACCGATCCTGACGCGAAGAAGACCTACAACGGAACCATCAGCGTCTCTGGCGACACGGTCACCCTCAAGGGCTGCGTGATGAAGATAGTCTGCGAGTCGCAGAAATGGTCACGCCTTTAGTCCGCGGGACCAGATGATACGGTAACATACCGGCGTTTCTGTCGGGACCTGCGGTTCTCGCACCGGGATTAAATTCCGGTGATCGGCCGGGCAAGTGGATCTGGCACAGCGGCTTGACAGGGCCTCGAAAGGGATATCTCGCGCTACAGCGCCGCGCGCCCTATTAGACGCGAAAAGGTCGCTGTCGCACTTTGACTTGCTGCATGCAGCTCTCGCAGCGGCAGCTCCTTCGGCTGCGGCCGCCATCTCGGGGCCGGGACCGACCGTCATTGACAACGTCTGGAATAGGTCACGTTAGACGGGGCCGGCGGGCATGGCGACATCGGCGTGCGCGGCCTCCGCGTCAGGCGCGGTTGAGATCTCGCCTCTGGACGTGGTCGAGGATCAGGACGGTGCGATTGCGGGATCCTTTCAAGCGGTCGGTCGAATTTAATCTGATGCTGAGCGTAGCGCTGCAAGTCCGGCGGGTCCAAGAACGTCTTCACTGCGTGTGGAGCGGCGAAAGTTGTCGAAGTAGAGCGACCATTCGCCTTGGGCTGCCGAGCGGTACGGGCCGAACTTGAAATACTGCCGAGAGCCAAGCCCATGTTCTTCATGCCCGATATGGCCTCGGACCGTCACGATCCAGCGGTCGTTGGCGAAGAGTTCGATATGCCCTGTTCCATCCGGTCCCGGCTGGGTCATCACTGCAAAGTCAATCCATCCACTATGCGGCGTCGGCAGCTCATTACCCCGGTGGATGACGGTGATGCGATCCGTGTAGGCGGTGAACAGGCGCCCGTCCTGTGGCTTCCAGCCAGGATCGGTGGCAACCAGCGCACGCATCTGCCGCTTTTCCGGCCGCAGAAAAACCGGCGTGAGGGCCGATGCGTCGGTCGACAAAGAAGAGCGCCGACAGATCACCGGAAAAGTGGTCTCAACGGTCGCAAACAGTCGGCCGCGAACGAGACGAAGCGCCAGGAACGGACTGAAGTCACCCCTCGCCTCCGGACCGATCTCGCGCTTCCATTGGGCGATCACATGGCGGTGGTCCCCTTGCGGGATGGGATCGGCAAACCTGACGGAAAAGCCGTACCAGACCGCCTTGTCATATGGTACGCGCAGTGTCGTGCGTTCCCACACTTCCGCCCGCTCGCTTCGATCGTCTTCGCCCTCCCAGAGCGGTCGGACGCTTAGCTTCAACGCGCCGGCACTACGAAAGGTGACGTCGCGCTGAAATTCGACTGAGCCTGCACGTTGCTCGACATTGTCGCGGTAATAGAGCCCACCCATAGGCGAGAAGTTGTCGCCTTCGAAGCCGTCAACAAGGTTGGCTTCCCAGGACAACGGCGTCGCGGCGTCGCCATTCCCGTCAGGTGCGTTGCCAGCGGTATCCAATTCGACCTCCTCCATACCATCCATACTCGCAAGGCATTTCGTGCTTAAAGCTCCGTTCCTATCTTGCGACAGTCCATTGCGAGCCTCCGGTCAGCGATGTGGTCGTTGCACCGGGTTAGGTAGCAGCCGTTGTTTGACTTCAATCGACCGGCCCCACCGCAGACGTCACACGTGTGGTAGGATCGCTCCGCAATCTCGCGGTAGATCACACCAAGCGCGGCGGCTACTTCTGCCGACGGCCGATAGCCATTCGTCGGACTGAGATAGCAACGGAGACCACCCCATTTTTCCTCTATTTGCCGAATGTAGAGCTTGGAAAGCAGCCCGTGTTTGGCGAGGAAGACTTCGACACGCCGTACATACTCTTCGATTAATTCGTTCCAGCCCGTGTTCGCCGTTAGGAAAAGGGACCAAGCCTCCTCGCTCGTGCTTGGATCGAAGAGGCCGGCATAAGTTTGGCGAAGGTACACGAGGAACTCCGCATGTGTCATGCAGCGGCTCCTTTCGTATGAACCCGGGTTGGGAGGGACGGTCAGCTGCTGAGACATCCCGACAACCTCACCTCGCATAATATTCATGACGATCCCTCCAAAAAGATCCAATTTTGTCACGAAATGAAACTAACTCAGTCGATGTTGCCCACGAGGTGACGGCCGCCACAAGTTTGGTCGTAAACGCCCACAGCATCGCCACGCGATGGCGCGGCGATGCTGGTTCTGACGCAACCGGCAGGGACAGCGAGACCCCTGACTACAGGATGAAAAACCAATCACTCATGTTACTTCACGAGACCGAGGTTCACGAGCTGAACGCGTCGATTGTCGGCAGCCTTCGGGTTCGCCGGATCTACTGGCCATTCCTCGCCGACGCCGATCGCGAACAGACGGTCCGGCGCGACAGCGAATGTCGTCGATAGGGCCTCCGTAATCGCATTCGCCCGCTTCTGGCTGAGATCCAGATTGTGCTTGGCATCGCCCGTTGAGCTCGTGTGTCCGACGACAAGGAATTTGTAGCGCCGCAGGTTCGGATGATGCAGGGCGTCGGCGATCAGGCCGACGGTACGATAGGATTTCGGTTCGATGGCGACGGAATCGTTCTCGAAGTCGATCTCGACGATGAGCTGCGACAGCTGCGAAAGTTTCTGCCAGTTAGGAAGCGCGGCGACGCCCTTGCCTGCACTCGCAGCCGCTTCTTCCACAAGCAACGCGATGTCTACGGCGGGAGCGGCTCCCGCCAGTCTGTCGAGCGTGCGCACGACCTGCGGGCCGCTCAGGTCCTGCGAGAATGGGTGGCCGGGTGCCAACAGCAGTCCGGCGGCAAACATCGTTGCAAGTCGAAAGCTCTTCATGATTCTGTGTCCCTTCAACATTGTTCACCGCCATCCGGCATCGGTGATAGCCTGGCCGCACTGGCCTTCCTTCACGCGTGTCGCCTTGTTCAGGCAGGCAAGAATGTTGCCCTCGCCTTTCACGTCGCCGCAGTACTGAGCGACGTAATGCTTGCAGATCGTCGTGAACGACTGCTGGGCGGCAAGGCGCTGCTCGATCGAGGCAGTGACGCCCGCCAGTGTTGCCGTGCAGGTGGGCGAGACCTTCGCGGCATGCTCCACCAAGCAGTTCTGGATGCGGCCGTTTCCGAGATTCAGGCCCTTGCAGAACTTCTTGATGTCGGATCCGCAGTCGCTGGCGAGCGTGCTCACCGCATCGGCGAAGCTGATGGTGTCGGCACGGGCCGCGCCCGTCAGCGCGAGGAACGCGACCAGCGCCCCTCCTAACAGTCTGGTTCTCATCGACATGCTACCCCCATAGTGAACGGTTGATCGCCGGAGAAACTCCCCGCACACATCTGTTGCGCTATCGGGGGCGCGAGGGGAAGTATGTTACGGTTACATTGATCGTAGGATACGGCTTCAACGAGCCCCAACCGAGCTCCGGCTAGAACGTCACGGCCAGTTCGCGTGAATGTCCACGAACCATTTGTCGTTGATGCCACCATGCATGGCAACGAGACGACCGGCTCGACCGAGCGCGCCAACCGCTACGGTCGAACGCCCGGGAACAACCCTGAAATGCGCACGAAATCGAATTGCGTGGGCTGCTGAAGACTTGGTCGCCGGAGCGCCACCGGAACGCAAATGGTTCGTGACACTTGGCGCGGCTTTCAAAGCGGTCTCGGGTGGTCGTTGAGCAGTGCTCAGACGGAACTGAGTTCGCCCGTGACGTCATCAACGTCATTCGCCGCAGCTCCGGATCCGGAGCTGGTCGCTGGACGGCCCATCGACATACCCGGTCGCGACATGCCCGCGATCTTAATTTTGCTGCAATGCAACACAAACATTAGCGCTTACTGTTTGGCCGGGACTGTGGGGTCAAGAACAAGGTTTTGTCACCAAAACCTCGTCGCCATTTAAGGATATCAGATGTTCGACACACCCAAATCCAAATCGAACGACCTGGAAACCATAGCCCGCAGCGGCGGGGCGTTCCGCCGCATGGCTGCACGCGTACCAACCTATCTAACGGACGTGCGGGAGAATCCCGCCTGGCTGCCGATGTTCCTGCTGGCGCGGACAATGCCGTTCCGCAAGGCCCACTGGCTGACCGCCAAACCCGTGCGCTCCACTGACGACGCTACGCCTTCGATGTTCGGCAACCTTCAGGCGGAGGCAATCGCGACCGAACTCAGGCGAACCGGCATCTTTGCCGGTCTGACGCTGCCTGCGCCGATCCGCGAGGAAATCGCCCGGTTCGGCCGCGAAACGCCGTGTTTTGGCAACTTCGAGCGCAAGGTGGAGTTTCTCGCCGATGAGCACGCGGACGCCGAGCGGCGTTTTGGCCGCACGATACTGAGCGGCCATCATTTCGAGCGGGTTCTGCAGTGCGATGCCGCTTTGGCCGTGCAGCGGGACCCATTACTCCTCAACGTCGCAAGGCACTATCTCGGCGGCCAAGCCAAACTCATCACGACGCGAACTTGGTGGAGCTTTCCGACGAAGTCTGCTTCAGAGGCCGATCTCAGCCGCGCCTCGTTCAAGTTCCATTTCGATCTCGACGATTGGCGGATGTTGAAGTTCTTCTTCTACCTCACCGACGTCGATGCGGACGCCGGGCCGCATGTTTATGTGCGGGGCAGCCACAACCGCCGACGTGTCAAGCATCAACTGACGCTACTTGTCGGGCATCCGGCAGATGAGGTGCTGGGCTTCTACGGTGAGGACAGTGCCATTACCATGATCGGAAACGCGGGTACGGGTTTTGTGGAGGATCCTTTTGGCTTTCATATGGGAACATTGGCAAAACAGTCGCCGCGCCTGATGATGGAAGTTGGATTCGGCGTGTCAAAGCCGTCAAACCGCCGCTATCATGGTGAACCCGTCGTGCGGTGAACGAAGACGCCAGATTGGTTACGGTTGGCGCACTCCTGCCGGACCTTCGTCTCGTTCTGGCTCCTAAGAGAAACGACTGTCCAAGCTAGATTGGGAAGCTGTCAGGCAACCTCGAGGTGAGAGCCTATCGCCCCATGCGAGATCGCGGGCGCCTGCTTTTGCACGTGGGATGCGTTAAGTCGGCGCGCCACTATGTCGTGGTTGAGCCACTGGACGGGACCGGAGGGATCCGAGGTTTCGCCAAAAATCAGCTGCCCGGTCGCCTCCACCACGAGGGCACTCAGGTGGTCGCTGATCATCGCCTTGCCGTCCCGATGCATCTGCGTGATCTCGTTGGACGTGCCGATGGTCAGATCGGATTGTGCCTGGCTGTTTGCCATGGGCCACGCCGAGAAATCATAGAACGGACGCATGACCTCGTTGGCCTGCATATCGGTAATTTTCTGGATGACATCCGTCATCGTGAAGCCGTCTGCCAGAAGCCGCTCACATGCCTGCCACTGTTCTTCGGCCCATTGACCGCCGTTTTCCTTCTTCAAGGCGAGCAGCAGCGGTATCAGGGGAAGCTCGATACCCGTGAAGACGTCGGAGGAATTGGTCCGGATTTCAGGGCAGTTATAAACGGTTGCCTTGATACCCGCCGCCCAGGCTTCCTGCGCGATGCCTTCGAGCCGCATCTTGGCGTAGCCTTGCGTGTAGTTGGTGTAAGTCTGCCAGCGATAGCTGCCGTCGATCAGGACTGCCGTTCCATGGTAGCCGTAGGCCGTGTACCGGACCTGACCGCCCGATGCCTCCACACGTGCGCGGATCGCCGCGCTGAAGTCGATGAGGTGCCGAAAGGTGATCGCGGAGACTTCGTCGAAATTCTGCAGGATGAGCTTGCCCATATCGCTATCAAGCAGGGCTTGCGATGACATGTGGCGGGGACCACGCCCCTTGTAGACCCGATTGGCAACGACCAGGAATACCTTCGCCTTCGGGATGCCTCCGGCCATCGTGTGGGCGAAAATGACATTGCGGCCGTCGGCAATCATTCCGTCGAGAACGGCCATGACCTGTGAAAGCGAATTCGTGAAGCGCGAAGTGGCAATGTCCCGGCACTGCTGGATGTAGTCCCAGTCGAGCCTGTCCTGTTCCCAGCTCTCCAGCGTCATATTGGCCAGGAGATCAGTCGGAGTGGGGCCACCTGCCGGAGCGTCGAGATCGAAGCCGGCCATAAGGGGGATGTTGATGATCCTGCCGCCCAGTCGCTCTTCGGCGGCAGAGAGTTCCTCGGCGTCCAGAGGTCGCAGTGCGTTGTTCTCGTCGCGGCGCCCGACCGTGATTCCCACGATCTGCATGCCTGCCTGTCGGGCTTGGTCGAGCAAGCCAGTTGCGTATCCGCGGCCGAACAGTTCGCCGAAAAGGACGAAAACATCACCTTTGCGAAAGACGTTGTTCTCGGCAAGGCGATTCAATGCGATCGGGTTTTCCATACTGTCAGCTCTTTGGTCCGTTCGTCGTCGAGCGGTGAGTCGGACGACCTTCAATCGTTACATGACCGGACTGATCCGTAATGGGAAGTCATATTAAGTGACCGTTCATTTCAAAACGTGATGTGCCGCCGGGATCGCTGGGCGTGGAGCTTCGGCATCCAAGGAGGTCCGGCAACGGTTTGGGAACCTGTGATTGCCTGTTGTCGCCAGCCGGTGACCGGCCTAGCAGCTTCCTTTCACGTGGCGGCATCCATTTGCCTTTGCCTGTTCAGTCCAGCCTCGCGCACGATGTCGGCGATCCGAGCGAACTGCGTCGACAGTGGATTGGTCTTTCGCCAGACCATCCCGATCCTTCGGGTCGGGCGGGGGCCGGCAAGCCGGGACACGCAGACCGATGAGGACCGCGTTTCGGTCTCTATGGCCATCTGCGGGATAAGCGTTACACCTATGCCCGCGCCGACCATCTGCACGAGTGTCGAAAGCGAACTCCCCTCCATCACATCGCGCGTCGACGCGGTCGTGATGTTGCAGACGGACAGGGCCTGGTCGCGGAAGCAATGTCCCTCCTCCAGCAGGAGCAGGCGCATTTCATGCAGTCTTTCCGAAGCCGGCACTGGCTTGCCCGCATCCTCCAGGGGCCGTACCAGCACGAATTCCTCGTCAAAGAGCGGGATTTCCTCCAGGGCTGGCTCCGAAATCGGTAGCGCGACGATGGCGATGTCCAGTTTCGCCTCCGCCAAGTCCTCGATCAATCTTTGTGTGATCGCCTCGCGCGGCCGCGGATCGAGCCCCGGATAGAGCTGTGCGAGCGACTTTATGATGGTTGGCAAGAGATAGGGCGCGACCGTCGGAATGATTCCAAGACGAAGGCGGCCCGCGAGCGGCCCATGGGCCGCCCGCCCGAGATCTGCCAGTTCGTCGACAGCGCGAAGGATGGCGCGGGTGCGGCCGACGAACTCCTCGCCGAGACCCGTCAGCCGTATGCGGCGCCCGCCTCTTTCCACGAGCGGCGCGCCAAGCAGTTCCTCCAGTTCCCTTATCTGCACGGATAGCGCGGGCTGCGAGATGGCGCAGCTCTCCGCGGCGCGGCCGAAATGGCCGATCCGGGCAAGGGCGTCAAAATAGCGGAGATGTTTCATGGTCAGGCCATTCATAACCTCAGCATATCGCTGCCTTTAGAATATACAATTGGAATTTATGAAGTGGGCTTGTTACTCATTGGCCACTCGGAAGGCACTTCCCGGTGGCGCTGACCCAAGAGGTGTGCCCGCGAAGCCCTTCCAGTGTCCGTAGATTGAAGAAAACCCGTTGGAGGACCAAATGGATACGAAGACAACCACGGCCGGCAAGTGTCCGGTCATGCACGGCGGCGCCACGGCTCTCGGCAACTCCGTCATGGAATGGTGGCCCAACGCACTCAACCTCGACATCCTGCACCAGCATGATAGCAAGACCAATCCGCTGGGCAAGGGGTTTAACTATCGCGAAGAGCTCAAGAAGCTGGACGTGGAAGCGCTGAAGGCGGACCTGCGCGCCCTGATGACGGACAGCCAGGAATGGTGGCCGGCCGACTGGGGTAGCTATGTCGGCATGATGGCGCGCGTCACGTGGCACGCGGCCGGCTCCTACCGCGCCGCCGACGGCCGCGGCGGCGCCAACACCGGCAACCAGCGCTTCGCCCCGCTCAATTCCTGGCCGGACAATGTCAACACCGACAAGGGTCGCCGCCTGCTTTGGCCGATTAAGAAGAAATACGGCAACAAGATTTCCTGGGCCGACCTGATCGCGCTTGCCGGCACCATCGCCTACGATGTTGCCGGCCTGAAGACCTTCGGCTTCGCCTTCGGCCGGGAGGACATCTGGGCGCCGGAAAAGGACGTCTACTGGGGTGACGAGAAGCAGTGGCTCGCCCCGAGCGACGGCCGCTACGGTGACGTCTCCAAGCCAGAGACGCTGGAAAACCCGCTTGCTGCCGTGCAGATGGGCCTCATCTACGTCAACCCGGAAGGCGTGAACGGCAAATCCGATCCGCTGGCGACCGCCGCACAGATGCGCGAGACCTTCGCGCGCATGGGCATGGACGATGAGGAAACCGTGGCCCTCACCGCCGGCGGTCACACCATCGGCAAGTCCCACGGCAACGGGAACCCGGGTGACCTCAGCCCCGATCCGGAAGCCGCAGGCCCGGAATTCCAGGGCCTCGGCTGGATGAACACCAAGGGTCGTGGCATCGGCCGTAACACGGTCGTCTCGGGCATCGAGGGCGCCTGGACCGCCGAGCCGACGAAGTGGGACAACGGCTTCTTCGAGATGCTGTTCAACCATGAATGGACGCTGACGCACAGCCCTGCGGGCGCCTCTCAATGGGCGCCGATCACCATCGCAGAGGAAGACAAGCCAGTCGACGTCGAGGATCCCTCGATCCGCACCATTCCGATGATGACCGATGCGGATATGGCGCTGAAGGTGGACCCGATCTACCGCGAAATCTCGCTTCGCTTCAGGAATGACTTCACGGCCTTTTCGGATGCCTTCGCCCGCGCCTGGTTCAAGCTGACGCACCGCGACATGGGTCCGAAGTCCCGCTATCTCGGCCCTGATGTGCCGGCCGAAGACCTCGTCTGGCAGGATCCGATCCCGGCCGGCCGCAAGGACTACGATATCGGGGGCGTCAAGGCGAAGATCGCGGCATCAGGTCTTTCCATCGCGGATCTGGTTGCCACGGCATGGGACAGCGCCCGCACCTTCCGCGGTTCGGATTTCCGTGGCGGCGCAAACGGCGCCCGCATCCGCCTTGCCCCGCAGAAGGACTGGGAGGGCAATGAGCCGGCACGTCTGGCCCGTGTTCTTTCCGTTCTCGAACCGATTGCCGCGGCATCGGGTGCCAGCCTTGCCGACGTGATCGTGCTCGCCGGCAACTACGGCGTCGAGCAGGCGGCAAAGGCCGCAGGCTTCGACATCGAAGTGCCCTTCGCCGCAGGGCGTGGCGATGCGACCGCCGAGCAGACGGATGCCGACGGCTTCGCTCCGCTCGAGCCGCTCGCCGACGGCTTCCGCAACTGGCAGAAGAAGGACTATGTGGTGAGCCCGGAAGAGCTGCTGCTCGATCGCGCCCAACTCATGGGCCTGACCGCGCACGAGATGACAGCGCTCGTCGGTGGTCTCCGCGTCATCGGCACGAACCATGCCGGCACCGCACACGGCGTCTTCACGAGCCACGTCGGCGCGTTGACGACGGACTTCTTCGCCACGCTGACCGACATGGGCTATTCCTGGGTTCCGACCGGCAACAACCTGTACGAAATCCGCGACCGAAAGACCGGCGCGACCAAGTACACGGCGACCCGTGCCGACCTCGTCTTCGGCTCGAACTCCGTTCTTCGCGCCTATGCGGAGGTCTATGCCCAGGATGACAACAGGGAGAAGTTCGTCAAGGACTTCGTTGCAGCCTGGACCAAGGTCATGAACGCCGATCGTTTCGATCTGGCTGCATGATCCCTTGGATTTCCCAGTCAACGCCTCCCCGCGGTCAACGGGGGGAGGCTGTTGAATCCGCCGTCTCTGACGATCGGCTCATCCACACTCTCGCAAGCTAGGAACGACTTGCCGGCTTCTTCGCAGGCTTCTCAGGTTTGGCACTCCGGCCTGACGGCATCTTTCCAGCCGCCTCCCGCGCGTGGGCTTCCGGGCCGGCGACGATCGTGCCAGGTTTGGAACTATCCCGGCTAACGTTTTCTTTCGATTTGTGCGCTTCAGCCTCTTTTACCATGGTTGCCGTTCCTCCGTTGCAAGACGCAACCTTAACGGCGCCGCCGCAGTCTGGTTCCGTGCCATCGCAGAAAACGCGGATATTCCTTTAGAGCGTCGATGCAGGAGCTGTCAGCCACATGGCGGTTGGTGCCGAGACTCCCTTTTGTTAGAGCGCAGGCCGTCTCTTGTTGCTGGGGCCCGCAGCAACAGAGCACCAAAAATGGCCGACGAGACCGAACCAAGCAACACGCCAAGCTTCAACTCGTTTTGAAGCGCAATCGCGTCAGGGAATGCGAGTAGTCCGACGAACAGAGACATCGTGAACCCGATACCACAAAGCATCGCTACCCCATAGACCTGTTTCCAGCTCGCGCCGCTAGGCAGTTGCGCCCAGCCCAGGCGGATGACAGCAGCTGACGCCAGAAAAACGCCGAGCTGTTTTCCCGCAAACAAGCCAAGCGCGATGCCAAGCGGAACGGGTTCGGCGAGTGATGAAACCGTGATTCCGTCGAAGGACACCCCGGCGTTTGCGAAACCGAAGAGAGGAACGATCAGGAAGGTGACCCACGGAGCCAACCCATGTTCGGCTTTGTGAAGCGGTGACGACATGTCGTCGGGCTTTGCAGGATCTGAACGCAATGGGATGGTCAGCGCAAGGATTACACCAGCCAGCGTTGCGTGAACACCGGATTGCAGAACGAGGAACCAGAGGACCGCGCCCAGAGCGAAATAGGGGAGCAGGTGCTTCACGTTCGTCCTGTTCAATGCCACGAGTGCGACGGTGACGGCCGCTGCGCCTGCCAGCGCTAGGCCGCTCAGCGAGCTTGTATAGAACAAGGCGATGATCACAACGGCTCCAAGGTCATCGATAATGGCGAGTGCTGTGAGAAAGACCCGGAGAGATATTGGCACCCGCGGACCAAGAAGCGACAGCACCCCAAGGGCGAACGCGATATCCGTCGCAGCAGGGATTGCCCATCCGTTCGGATGTCCGCCCTCAGCTAGGTTGAAGGCAAGATAAATCAATGCCGGACCGACCATGCCGCCGACTGCGGCACTTCCGGGGAGGACGCGGCGCGACCATGTCGATAGTTGTCCGTCAAGTACCTCCCGCTTGATCTCAAGACCGACCATCAGAAAGAAAAACGCCATCAGTCCGTCGTTGATCCAGTGCAGGACAGACAAACCGCCCACGTAGACGTGCAGTGCCTGTTCATAGGACGAGCCGAAAGGCGAATTGGCGACGAGCAGCGCAGCTGCAGCGGCGAGCATTAGGATGATGCCGCCGGAGGCGTTGTTGTCGAGAAAGGCACGGAGGGGTGACGCGGGGCGCTTGGCCGCGAGCGCTGAATTAATCATGGATCAAGCAATTCTCAGTTTGAAGGACGGATGTCCTTCACCTGATCACGTTCTATCGATCGAAGGAAATCGATAGCTACGTTGCCTCTTATAGAGCTAATCTATAAGAGAGGGTATGCCCAGTATCCAACAGCTTCGTTATCTGGTTGCCATTGCCGACACTCTCAACTTTAGTCGGGCTGCCGAGATATGCCATGTCACTCAACCCACCTTGAGCATGCAGCTTCGAGAGCTTGAACTCCGACTCGATGCACATCTGGTCGAGCGTACACGCTCACGCGTCGGCCTTACGCCAACAGGCGAGGAGGTGGTGTGCCGGGCCAGAGAGGTGCTGGCCAAACTCGGGGATATCCGTGAAGTCGCCAGACACGACCAGACTTCCGGCCTCCAGGGCACATTACAGATGGGCGTTGTTCAAACTGTTGGAGCCTACGTTCTGTCTGTTGCCATGCCGTCAATCAAACAGGATTACCCAGGCCTGCGGATTGTGGTGCGGGAGGACCGCCTTGAGAACCTGCCGAAAAAACTATCGGACGGTGCACATGACGTACTGCTTCTTCCATGCGGCGTCGATGAATCCGAGTTTTGTTCCGTTCGCCTGATGCGAGAGCCCCTTCACCTCGTGCTTCCATCCGATCATCCCCTTGCGCAGCAGGAAACGATCGAGCCGGGACAGCTTGCGGGAGAAACTATCCTTTCGATGGAGCACGGCCATAGAATCCACGACCAGATCGCGGCGCTTTGTAGCGATGTGGGCGCGATACATGCGAAAGACTATGCTGGGAACACGCTGGACACGCTGCGCTTGATGGTTGCATGCGGAATGGGGTTGACTCTGCTTCCGGCGCTTTATGTTAGGTCCGATGTCATGCGGGAGACGCTGGTGACAGCGCGACCGCTATCGTCTAGGGCACCCTCGCGCGACATTCATATGGTTTGGCGCAACTCATCTCCACGACAGGCCAGCTACAACGCGCTAGCGGAATTGATAGCAAAGTGCGTCGCTCCATGGGCAGTATCAACGCAGTGAGTTCTATTCGATCCCAAACTTAGTTTGGATTATCGTCGTGACAGCATTTGCTCTTAAAATGTTAACCTTATTTCCGCAGGCTGAGTCCGTTGGCAAACAACCGCAATTGGCGCACTCCTGCCGGACCTGCGTCTCCTTCTGGCGCCAAAGAGAAACCAGCTCCCCAGCGGACACCATTTGAGTTTGCCCCGCGGCTCTATTGTTGTGACCATTAGGTGCCGCCCCTTTAAGGCCCTTGGTAGTAGGTCGCGTCGTCCTGCAGAAGCTCTGGCTTTGGCAAGACTTCAATCTGCTTCTTTGTGCCCGGTAGGACCTCAAACCAATTGTCAAATTCGACCATGGTCGACGCGAGTTGAGTAAGAACTTGAGGGTTGCCATCCATCTTTGCCTTCCCGGCAGAAACCTTGTCAGATAGCTTCGCCGTGCCGATCATCACATCTTCGAGTTCGCGACGGTCGATGGTGATGGTTAGATCAGCATCATCGGCTTGATAGCCGACGATCGTGGTCAGTGTGGCATTGCTCATTTCAACAACGAACTTCTCGCCGTTGTCGGGCGTCGACAGGTTGATCTTGAAGTGCATGCCCACGGCCTTGCGGCTGTCCATCTGAATGGCCAGGTAGTTGAGGAATTGCTCCGTGCCGGTGCCGCGCACGAAGTCGGGGCTGCCTGCCTTTGCCGCCTTCACGGCGATAACGCCGTCTCGCAGTTCTTTCGCGGCGGCAAGGAAGCTGTGTCGGAGGGCGGTGCTCTCGAACTGGTAGCCCATCTGCTCATACGTGTCGGCGAGCAGATTCTTTGCGTCCTGATTTTTTGGCTCCGCATAGACGAGCTTGTTCAGAATTTCGGTTGCAAGCCGATATTCGCCCTTAGCGTACAGATCCTGGCCTTTGGCCATCACCTTGGAGGCGCCGCCCATCATTTCGATGTAAAGCGGTGCTGAATCTTCCGGCGACAACGGCACCAATGTAGCCGGGTTCAGATCCCAGAAACCCAGGTAGCGCTGAATGACAGCTCGGCTGTTGTGCTGGTAGGAGCCGTGGTAACCACGCGCAAACCATTGTTGCTGGAGGCTCCTCGGCGGCTCGTAGACGTTGTGAATCTGGTTGATGGTCACGCCCATGTTTGCAAGGTGCAGGACCTGGTTGTTCAGGTTTGCATACATGTCGCGTTGTCCGCGCAGCACCTCGGTGATCCGCTCTTTTCCCCAACGCGGCCAGCTATGGGATGCGAACATTACATCTGCCTTGTTACCAAACTGATAGAGCGCGGCGTTGATGTATTGTGACCATGCCAGGGCATCCCGCACAGGTGCGCCTCGCAGTGTCAGGACATTGTGAAGGCCGCCGACGATGTTTTCGGCCGCCCAGAATGCCTTGAGGTCCGGAAACCAGGTATTCATCTCCACTGGCGCTTCAGTCCCCGGCGTATTTTGGAAGACCATTCTTACGCCATCGATGGTCAGTTCTTGAATGGGCTGGTCGATGCTGATCGTCGGCGGAAGGATGCCGACTTCTCCGTTGGCGACGGCCTTGCCTATGGACGCATCGACCTGTCCGAAGGGGCTCGAAGGCATAAGGTCGCCATAGGTGTAGCTTTTGCGCCGGGTCATGACGTTGCCAGCATAGAGGTTTTCCGCAATTGCTTCGTTCATGAACCCCTTGGGGGCGATGATTTGGACTTTTCCAGCCGCGAGCGCAGCATCATCGACGACGCCACGAATACCGCCGAAGTGGTCGCCGTGGGAATGAGAAATGATAACGGCGGCGACGGGGCGCTCGCCAAGCTTTTCATTGATGAATTTGAGGGCGGCACGCGCCGTTTCCTTGACCGTCAGGGGATCGATTATGATCCAACCAGTATCGCCCTTGATGAACGATATGTTCGCAAGATCGAAGCCGCGCACCTGATAGATGCCCAGAATAACTTCGAACAGGCCATATTCCATATTAAGCAGAGCTTGACGCTGCAGCGACGGGTGGACGCTGTCGAAGTCCTTACCTTTTAACAAGAAGTCCCAATTGTCCATGTTCCAGGCCACGTCGCTTTTGTCATTCATGATCTTGCGAAAGGGCGGAGCAGCTATGAAACCGCGTTCAGCTTCCTCGAAGTCTCGTTTGTCGGCAAAAGGTAGAAGCCGCCGTTGTTGTTGTTGCGCCTTGATCGTGAATTGCGAGGGCATCTTTCCCTTCGAGCTAAAATGTTGTTGATCCTGTGCAATCGACGCGCCTCCGAGTGACCCAGCAATAATTGCACCAAATGCCCAAAGTCTAAGTCGTCTGCTCACGGCCTTCTCCCTTCGACAGATTGAAGCGCGCCGTTAGGCGCCGCCATCAGGACTACGAGCAGCTCGTTAAGCTCGAGGCCGTTCTCGGGTGGCGCATGCGGGTATTGGCATAGACCGAATGCGCGGCGAGCTAGTTGTTAGAACCGAGCTAGTTGCTCAGCACGCGCACCCGAACATTATGCTGGTGCAACGCCTTGACGATCGAGCAAACCCTCCTTCAACTCGGCGCCCCGTCCACGAAAGAAGGCGGTAACGTCGTCGGCCGCGAGCAACTCCTGTTGGCAGGCTCCGCGCAGATTGAAGAGATCGGGTCGCTTGATCGGAGCGACGGGCTCTTGCACGTCACTCCGACTTGTCTCGACAGATTTCGAACCATTTTCAGCGAACAACTTTTAGCAGGGCGGGTAGGGGTAATATCCACACTGGTTGTAGTTGTTGTAGTAGGGGTTGGCATAACCGTAGCCGTAGCGGTAGGGCGCGGTGGCGGCTGCGCCAATGGCGGCCCCCGTCGCAAGCCCGGCGCCGGCATACCAAGCGCCATGATAATCTGGAGCGTGCCAATAGTTGGCGTGGACATCGTTCACATGAACGTCGGCCCCCATTCGATCGCCTCCGTGGAAGCCCCCGCCGCCAAAGCCGCCGCCACCAAAGTCACGGCCACCACCGCCAAAGCCACCACCACCGCCAAAGCCACCACCACCGCCAAAGCCACCGCCGCCAAAGCCGCCACGGTCGATGAACAGTGCTGCAGGGCCGCTTCCGCCCGAAAGACTTCCTTCAAGAACCGCCACTTCGAACGTCAGGTTCCCACCCGAGAGCTTTGGCTTCATAATCGTCACTACAGCATCTTCGACCTTCGACCCGTTCCCGCCAAGGACCGAAATCGTGGCATTGGGCGGATCTGTGGAAAAACTGCCTTTGCCTTCGTCCCATTGCATGACGAACTGCTCGGTCGTGAGATGACCGGCCGCACGAATTGGCCGATCGGCGAAGACGATTGAATTCATCGAAACGCCCGTCATTGTGAGCGTGGTTCCCTCCAATTTTGCGCCCGTAGAGTTGAGGACGAAAAGCGATGGAACCGGCCCTGTCGGTGATACCTGGCCGATCGTTTTGGCAAGCGGGACGTGCGGCTTGACATCGGCGTCCTGCGCCAAAACCGAGCCGGGGACGAGAAATTGGCTTGTGGCAAGGAATACGGAAAGAAAGACAGCAGTTCTGGGTTTCATAACTACCTCCTGCGTTTCGGGGCATTTGAAATGCGTATGAGCAGGCGAAGCCGCTCGGTCAGTCCGCGAACACTCGTCTCCAGTCGTTTTTCATGCTGATGACGATCCAGCCGTCCTTGATGGCTTCGTCGTAAAGTTCCTGCGTGAAAGTGCCGACCTTGGTCACAGGCAAACCATTTGCCGGACCATAGGCATATTCTCGTTCTGCGTCGTCATGCAGCACGAGAACGGAAAGCCGGGGGCCGTCCCCCGCTTCGGTATATTCGAGCATCTCCTTGTCGCCCGTTGAATTGCCGAAAGCGATGATCGGTTGTCTCCCGATCATCAGATGGATGCCCTCCGGTTTTCCGGCATTGTTGTCATTGAGGAGAAGCTTGGGGTCCTTGGTCAGGAAGGGCTTTCCGTCCTTTCCATAACCATAGGTCGTTCCTCCGGCTGTCCCCACCACCTGTTCAGGAGGGATCCCGTATGTGCTCTCGGAGTAGACACGCACGAAGTCCTGGCCGCCGCCTGTGACGATGTAGGTCTTAAAGCCATTGTCGCGCAGATAACCAAGAACCTCCTTCATGGGCTGGTAGGTGAGTTCGGTAAAGGGGCGCTTCCATCGCGGATCCTTTGCCGATGCGATCCACTTGCTGACCTCGGCCTCGAACTGGTCCACCGTCATGCCGGTAAGCGTGGCAGCAAGGATCTTTTCGAGATCCGCCATGGGGAGCTTGGCGATCGCTTCCTTGTCGCCGGTCAGCACGGTCTTGAAAGGCTCGATGTCCTTCAACTCCGGTTTTTCCTTCACCAGAGCCGGAACCCGCTCCAGGCAGTATATCACCTGGCTGTACATCGGGTGTTCGACCCAAAGCGTACCATCCTGATCGAAGGTTGCGATCCTTTCTTCGGGTGGCACGAAAGTGGGCTTTGTATTGTCGGTGGTCGCCTGCACGAACTCGACGATTGCCTGCTTGGCCACGTTGTCGTTCCAAGAGGGCAGGGGATCGGATTGAGCTTGAGCCGCAGTGGCCGCGAGGAGCGCATACAGCCAGAGATAAATTACAGTCAGGTGACCCGAACGCATGTCGAACCCTCCATCCGGGATAAAACAAGAATGCGGACGCCCCGAAGAGCGTCCGTTGTGATGTCGCTATTCGACAGCGTTTCAGTCGTGACCTGTCTTCATTTCCTTAACTTGCTGCATGACCTGCTCAAGATTATAACTTGCAGGGTCCTGCAGCGGCGGATAGTTGATGTAGGTCTCGAGATGCTTCAGCCACAGCTGCTGCCCGATGGGCAGGATGTTCCAGTCATAGACATAGGCCGTCGAAGGCGAGGCGATCGCGCCCCCCATGCCGAAGAGTGTCTTGATCTGCTGACCGACCGAAGTTTCGAACGGATCACGCTTAATGTTGACGACCTGTGTCCAGGAATAGGGCTGCACGCCGGAAATGAAGCCCGCAGGGTCATCGGAGACCATCGCGAAATACATCTTCCAGTTTTTGAAGCGGACCGCCGACGGCTCTTTGCCGGAATAGTATAAGAAAGAGTCGCGCGCGGATGGTGCCTTACCTTCCAGGAAGTCGCGCTGATCGATCCCGTCGAGAGTGGTTTTGACAACTTTCGGATACTTGCCCGCTTCGATCTCCTTCTTGAGCCCATCACCCTTCGGGCCGCCAGCAATGTTCACCAATGTCGGCAGCCAATCGAGTGATGCGAAGATCTCGTTCTTGACCGTTCCCGGTTCGATATGGCCCGGCCAGCGCACGACCAGCGGAGCGCGCATGCCACCTTCCCAGGTGCTGAGCTTTCCGCCCTTGAACGGAGTGGTGCCGCCGTCGGGAAAGGTAATCGTCTCGGCACCGTTGTCGGTGGTAAAGACGACGATGGTGTTGTCGAGTTCTCCCATCTCCTCGAGCTTCTTCAGCACGTAGCCGATGTTGTCGTCCATTTGCTTCATACCAGCTTCGTTGACGCCCCAGTCCTTGCCGCCCGGCTCGCCAACCATGTTCAGGTACTTGTCCGGCAGCACGGTGGTGATGTGCATGCGTGCCGGATTGTACCAGACGAAGAAGGGCTTCTTGGTTTTCTCAGGGTCGTTCCTGTCGAGGAAGTCGATGACCTTGCCGGAGATTTCTTCGTCAATCGTCTTGGAGCGCTCCAGTGTCAACGGCCCTTCGTCCTTGCAAGATTGATTCTCAGGGGTTCCGTCGGAGGATGCGCACGCTAGCATGGGGCGCGGTGGTGTCAGGCACGTTGTTGTCTTCGGATCGACCGCCGCAGGATTCTCGGTCAGCCCGGGGATTGGCGTATTCCTGCAAGGAGGTGCGATCCCCTGCTCTGTCGGCGTCTTGTTGATGTCGGGGAAGCTCACGCCCTGCATGGCGTCGAGGTGATACAGATAGCCCCAGAACTCCTGAAAACCATGGGCAGTCGGCAGGGACTCGGTGGTATCCCCGAGATGGTTCTTGCCGAACTCGCCTGTCGAATAGCCGAGATCGTTCAGGAACCGGGCAAGGTGAGGCGTGCCCGCCCGCAGGTACGACGGACTTCCGGGAATTTCCGGCAGGACCATGCCGACACGCACCGGCTGCATGCCGGTTATGAACGCGGTACGACCAGCCGTACAGCTTTGTTCAGCGTAGTAGGTCATGAATTTCGCACCCTCATTGCCGATGCGATCGATGTTGGGCGTTTCACCCACCATCAGGCCCTGGTGATAGATGCTTGGCTGCATCCAGCCGATATCATCGCCCATGATAAACAGGATGTTGGGCTTGGTTTCCTGCGCCTGCACGATTGCTGTGCCGGCCCAAAGGCTACTCACCGCCGTCAATGCTGCTGCGATGCACGTTGCTTTTATGCGAGGCATTTCACGTCCCTCCCTCAGAGAACCTTGCAAGGTTCATTCACTAGATTTGATGCGCGAGAAGAGTTGAATGCGAAGGCGTGGGTGCTGCCATTGCGACGCAGTCGAGAGTGTGCAGCGCCACGATGCAAAGCTGCTACCCAATTCTTAAAACGAACACGGCTCAGAACAAATGGCCCAGTTTGGCCGGATCTGCATAGCATCAGGTCGAACAGCTTCCACCTAAACAGTTTCGGTGGATCTGGTCGTAGCGCATAAGATATGCCCATCAATGCGACGAGAGATCGCTCACGCTCGCGTATAATCATGGTGCAGGAGGAGGGCATTTCAAGACGTGCATTCTCTTTAAAAAGCACGCTGCAGTCGACAATCTGCATTTTCGATACTTGGACGTTCAAAGAGTAATGCCAATGGCTTACTCACGTAGGCCTCGACCGAGACGGCCTTTTAATGCGCACCTGCCCCTCTAGAAGCTGAAGTCCAGGGTTGCATGATGCCGGTTACGCCACAGCGATGAATGGAATGGCACCTCGGCAGCCCAATTTATAGCCAGCCGCAGAACCAGGGTTTTGACGAGTTTTATGGAATTCCTCCCAACGACACCTGGGACGCATTTGGGATGATCCGCCAGGGCCACCTTGCGTTCCTGAGCCGCCCGCAGTTTGCGTAAACCTCGTTGAGCGAAGGGTCGTCGGAGGCGCGCATGATCCACCTAGTTGCCAAAAAGCCATAATTGCTTCACCTAGATCGCGTATCGACACTCGGCATCAAGAATTGGATCAACGCTGAATGCGCATATCATACATTTTCCTTGGTGCATTTCTTGCAATCGTACAGTCCGCATATGCTGAAGTCGCCGCACCGCCTGTTTTGGCGCCGCTTAAGCAACAGGCACAAGCCGCTCAGTTGAGTGCGGAATTTCTCACGCGTTTCAGCTACAAGCCCGTTCCACTCGACGACGCCCTGTCGGCCAGGATCATGGATCGGTTCATCAAATCACTTGATCCGGACCACACGCTCTTCCTGCAAGCGGACATCGACAGGTTCATGTCGGACCGCAACGAGATCGACGACGCAATCGAACGGAAAAACTTGAAGATCCCGTTTGCGATCTTCAATGTGTATGGGAAGCGCGTTGTCGACCGCATGAACTACGCGCGCAACTTGCTTAAACAGGACTTCGATTTCGGTGCGCAGGAGAACTTTTCCGTGCTGCGCGATACGGCCCCTTGGCCGCAGTCGGAGGCCGAGAGCAACGAGCTTTGGCGCAAACGCGTAAAAAGCGACTGGTTGCGGTTGAAACTGGGCGGCAAGACCGACGCGGCCATTCGCGAAACACTCGACAAGCGATATGCAAACGCTCTGCAGCGCGCTTACAAGTATAAAAGCGATGATGTTTTCCAGTCGTTCATGGACGCCTACACAACGTCGGTCGACCCGCACACGGACTACTTCGGCACGGCTGCTTCGGCCGATTTCAATATCGCGATGAAACTTTCGCTGGTTGGCATCGGTGCGGTACTGCAGGAGCGCGACGACTACACGACGATCCGTGAGCTCGTGCCTGGCGGGCCGGCGCAGTTGTCTGGCAAGCTCTCGGTCGGAGACCGCATTACCGGCGTTGGTCAAGGCAAGGATGGGGCGATAAAGGAAGTGGTTGGCACGCGCCTTGATGAAGTCGTGCAACTGATACGAGGGAAAAAAGGGTCCATCGTGCGCTTGGACATCCTGCCGGCGGATGCTGGAGCGGATGCCACCCATCGGGTTGTCAATCTGGTGCGCGATAAGATCAGCCTTGAAAAGCAGGCAGCCCAGAAGGCCGTCCTGTCTGTGAAAGTGGGCGAAGCCACGCGTAAAATCGGGGTGATTACTCTGCCGGCATTCTACGAGGATTTTGAAGCCCGACGCAAAGGAGACAAGGACTATAGAAGCGCGAGCCGCGATGTCCGAAAGCTTCTCGATGAACTGAAGCAGGAACAAGTCGACGGCGTTCTCATTGACGTGCGCAACAATGGCGGCGGTTCACTGAACGAGGCGATCGATTTGACCGGCCTGTTCATCGGCGGCGGCCCGGTCGTTCAGCAACGCGATAGTGACGGTAAGGTCGCGGTATCAAGCGCTGATTTTCCAGCGCCTGTCTGGACCGGCCCTGTGGGTGTCCTCATCAATCGCGGGTCGGCATCGGCTTCGGAGATTTTCGCCGCGGCAATCCAAGATTACGGTCGGGGCGTTATCGTTGGCGAACCCAGTTTCGGTAAGGGTACCGTTCAAACTGTCGTGAATCTTGACGAGGTGGTTCGCAACAGCAAACCCGAATTGGGTGACCTGAAAGTCACGATTGCGCAGTTTTTCCGGATCAACGGCGGCACGACGCAGTTGCACGGTGTGACGCCTGATATCAGCTTGCCGAGTTTTTCTGATCCGGCTCGCTTTGGCGAGACCAGTTATGACAATGCCCTGCCGTGGGCTCAGATCAAACCTGCGACCTATAAGCCCATCGGCACCATAACGGCGTTGTTGCCGACACTTCAACGCCGCCATGAAGCTCGGGTTGAGAGCAATCCGGATTTCCAACGCCTGTTAGAAGACATTGCGGACGTGGAAGCGCAGCGCAACAAAGGGGTTGTCTCCCTCAATGAAGCCGAACGTCGTAGGGAATTGACGGCTCGAGAAATTCGAATGAAGTCTCGGGCGCAAGCAGGCGATGGCGCAAATACTGGCGAAGATGATGGCCTGCGTGCAAACGAGCGTAGCCTGAGTGCTGATATTGCCATTGAGAATGCCCGCAAGAACGCAAAAGATGTTTTGCTGGACGAGGCCGCGGCGATTCTTGCCGATGAGGCGGATTTGCAGGAAGGGGTGGTGAAGGCGGCCACAGGACAATCGGAAAACACGGAAGGAAAATAATCGTACCCGGCCGGCGCAACAGTATGCGCCGCTTGCGATCATGTCTCTGTTCTTCGCAGCGGCATGATTACAGGAGAAGTACGGCGTAGCGCGCCATGGTCCAGTCGTAAGCGCGGCATGCTGAACTGGGGGTTCAGATCCCTTCACGTCAGGCATGACCGCGTTTGGCGGTCCGAAGAGTTTCTCCTAGACTCCGGCATTTCCGCGATCTACCTTAGGGCTTCCTGAAATTGTATCAGGTTTCAGCCCCTTCGCATCGCCTACCGCAATGGAATTGCGGTTCGGGCCTGCGCTTCAGCCCCAATCCAACGTAATCTCACCGCGCAAGCGGGAGGAGTTTCCATGGCCAATGCCCAATGCGCCTGTGGCGCTCTTAAACTGATGCTTCGCGAACCGCCGCAATTGACTGCGCTGTGTCACTGTTTCGCTTGCCAGCGAAGAACTGGTGCACCGTTCAGCGCTAATGCGTTCTACTCGATTAACTGTGTCGAAATATCTGGAACGTCTGCAGAATTCATTCGTACTGCCGAGAGCGGTCGCAAGGTCCGAATGCATTTTTGCCCAACTTGCGGCTCGACCGTCTATTGGAAGGCCGATGTCTCGCCGTTCTGGATCGGGGTGGCTGTAGGTTCATTTGCCGACCCGGCGTTCGCGCCACCTGCCATATCAGTATTCGAGCAATCGAAACATAAGTGGGTGAAGGTCGCCGACACGGTAGAGCCTTTCCAAGGTCTCCCAATCGGCCAACATTAGGATGAATCGGCAGGTGACCGCGTGGCCGAACCACTAGCCATAAGCTGGCAACATAGTGAGGATTCTGACCCGCCATGATGCAATTTCACGCAGGCAACTGCCCGAGCTGTCAGAACGGCCGGCTTTTTCTCTTTCGTGAGAGCGAAACCGGAGATGTCTACGCACACTGCGAGGAGTGCGAGCAGGGTTATCGATCGCCAGAAGAAGTCGAGGGCAAGAGTGCGTTTCTAACCCTACTCAACGATTCCGATGCCGAATGGGCGACCGAGGATGAAATCTCTCGAAGTGTCTGGGCGAACCATCAAATTTTCGAGGCATACCTCACCAGTTACGAAGGCGCGTCCACCCAATGACCGCCGTCTCGCGCGATACTCGGCGTCGGTCGCGTGCTCACAGTAGTCTCGTCGGTATACCCTATTGAGCTGGCGCAGTCGTTGAAGGCTGGGTCGTTGAAGGCTGGGTCGTCGAGGGCTGAGTCGTCGGCTCAGTCGTAGTCGCCGGGGGTGTTGCTGTTTCCGTTGTGGTCGTCTTGCCAGGGAGTAGGAAGACAACGGCAAGGATGATTACGACGACGGCGACAATGACGCCAATAACGGTGTTTCTGCTCATAACTGCTCCTCCTGAGCGTGTTTACCCGTACTTTATAAACTGGAGCAGCTGGGTTCGTTTTCAATTCTGAAGTCGGCGTATAGCAGCCCGGTAGGTCGTCCGCCTCTAACCAGAAGGTCGCGGGTTCGCATGCTGCCATTTCAGCCGGATGAGCATGGGATGAAAGCCGGGCGCCGAGTTCGCCTTCTCGTTGTCGAATTTCATCAGGGTCTACCCTCCGCCCGGGCATGCGGCCGCATTTGTACGTCCGGTGGGTGTTGGCGGACGTCGTTGCCAATTTTTGCCAAAGCGGCTATGCTCGTTTCTATGAGCACAATGAACATTTCCCTGCCGGACTATCTGAAGAGCTTCGTAGATGAGCAAGTCGCTGGGCGGGGCTATGGGACGAGCAGTGAGTATATCCGAGAATTGATCCGTCGAGATCAGGACCGGCTCACGTTACGCAGGCTCTTGCTTGATGGAGCTTCCTCTGCGCAGACTGAACCGGCCGACGCCGCTTATTTCACCGGGTTGCGCGATCGAGTTCGTGGTCCGCAGAGCAAGTGAATAACAAACCGATTATTCCACGTGAATTGGCGCGCAGTGATGTCGAAGCGACCGTCGATTATTACGCACGCGAGGCCGCAATTGTTGTCGCGCTGGGCTTCATCGACGCTCTTCAAGCGGCTTACGATTTGATCGTGAGCCATCCGGAGTCCGGATCGTTGGGGTACTCGTACGAATTGGGATTACCTGAATTGCGGAGCGTCGCTCTGAATCGATACCCGTATCTTGTTTTCTATCATGAGCAGGCCGGCTGCATCGACGTGTGGCGTGTACTTCATGCCAAGCGCGATACCCCGCAGTGGATGCAGGGGTCGGATAGTCACTGACTGCGCGGAGATTTGCACGGCTGTATCCGCTGTGCCCCACCACTCAATGCACGACCTCTGGCCAAGGTCACTTGCGCTGGCGCCGGGGGAGTGACGAAGCAGATAGCTGGGAAGACTTTAGGGACGTCATGCGCAACTTCGAAGATCCTGGTCGGTCGCTGGCCGTCGCCCGTCACGGGATGGCGGCAACCTCACATCCGGCCTCAACCCTGACGGCCATCGAGATCCTGAAGGCAGGAGGGAACGCCATCGATGCGGCGGTGGCGGCCGTCGCGGTTCAGTCAGTAGTCGAGGCAGGTTCGACTGGTGTTGGTGGGGATTGTTTCGCAATGATCGCGGTGGAAGGATCCACCGACATTCGCGCGTATAACGGCTCGGGCCTGACGCCAGTAGTACTGAGCCGCGATGCGTTGCGTGCCGACGGTGTGACAGCAATCGAGCGCTCTTCTCCTCACGCGGTCACGGTTCCTGGAGCGGTCGATGCCTGGTGCCGCCTCTTGAGCGACTTCGGCCGGATGTCGATGGCCGAGGTGCTTCAGCCTGCAATCGCGATGTCCCGCGACGGCTATGCGCTGACGCCCCGTGTCGCCGCCGACCTGGGCATGCAGCGCGATCTCCTGGCTGCCGACCCAACCACCCGTGCCACTTTCCTGGTCGCGGGAGAGGCGCCGGCGATCGGCAGCGTGCAGCGCCAACCCTTGCTTGCGGATACACTCGACGCGATCGCACGCGACGGCAGGGACGCCTTCTATCGCGGCGCCATCGCCGAGGACATGGTGGACTATCTGCGCGGCCTCGGCGGCTATCACTCCCTGGACGATTTCGCCAGCGCTGCAGGAGACTACGTTACACCCATCTCCACGACCTATCGCGGCCGCACGATCTACGAATGCCCGCCGAACGGCCAAGGCGTCGTCGCCCTGCTGATCCTGAACATCCTCTCGCGTTTCTCGCTGTCCAACGACCCGTTCGACCCCGATGATCTGCATCTCCTCCTCGAGGCAACACGGCTCGCCTACGCCGCGCGCGACGCGATGGTCGCCGATCCGTCTTTGTCGGATGGGGCCGTCGAGCGCATGCTGTCGAGCACACTTGCTGATCGCCTTGCCCGAAGCATCTCCCTCGATCGGGTCACCGAACCGCTGCCCTCGTTCGACACCGTCGAGCACAAGGATACCGTCTATGTTTGCGTGGTGGATCGCGACCGCAACGCGGTCAGCTTCATCAATTCGATATTCAGTTCCTATGGCAGCGGGCTGATGGCGCCACGCTCAGGCGTATTGTTCCACAATCGCGGTCAGAGCTTTTCGCTTGCGGCAGGTCACCCCAACGAAATCGCGGCTCGCAAGCGTCCGATGCATACGATCATCCCGGGAATGGTCGCCGAGGGCGGACGTGTCGTGATGCCGTTCGGTGTGATGGGCGGCCACTACCAGGCTATGGGCCATGCTCATCTGTTATCCCGGCTCTACGATTGCGGTGTCGATCTTCAAACCGCCATTGACCTGCCGCGCCTCTTTCCTCTGCCCGCTACAGCGACGGTCGAAGCCGAGGAAGCCATCCGCACAAGCATCGGCTCCGAACTCGAACGGCGTGGCTTCAAGGTTCAGCCGTCCCTCCGCGCCATCGGCGGAGCGCAGGCCATCCGGATTGACTGGGAGCGTGGCATTCTGATCGGAGGGTCGGACGCCCGTAAGGACGGGATGGCGTTGGGCTACTAACTTTGCCTCACAGGTGGAGTGATGAGATGGACGGCTCCCCAAATGTTTGACAGCCACCCTATGCTACAGCGATGCCGGATGCGAAAATGGACAAGCAGGATTGAAATCTACGTTGACCGAAATCAATCAACAATTTGCAGACTAGATACTTGGGCCAGAGCAGCCGCAACCAAGCTGATTTAGTGTGGCTGGGAAGAGCATCCTGCGGGCTCCGGTCTCAGCTGGCGTTGTGCGCAAGAAGGCGGGCAAGCACCGTAACTTCTCGTTCCAGCAATTCGGGCGTTATGCCCACGAAGCGACCTTCCAGGCTAACTGCGATCACGCCATGCACGGCCGAAAAAAACGTGCGGGCGCGGATTGCCACGTCCTCGGCGGAGGCATCCGGCAGGTGCGGTGCAAGCGGTGCAGCGATCAGGCCGATCAGGAAGGCGTGTTCAGCAAGATGCCAATCGGGAACGGGAACACCCTCGGGCATCCGATGCTCGAACAGCGCCGCCCATAGGTTCCGCTCGGTGAGCGCGAACTTCAGGTAGGCAAGGGAGAGATTGAGGAAGGTTTCCTCGATTTCGGCTGAAGGTGTCACGGCAGAATTCAACGCCGTTTCCAGGCGCTTGAGCGTGTCGGAGTTGACGCGAAGGATGAGCGCATCAAGGTCATCGAAAACGGTGTAGAGCCCTCCCAAGGCAGCCCCTGCACGCTCGGCAATGTCGCGCGCGCGCAACCCCTTTAGGCCCTGCTCGCGGATGAGATCCGTACCCGCGGCGATGAGCCTTGCCTTCAGGTCCGCCTTCTTCGCCTGCCGCTTGTCGGTCATGTCCTGTGCCTTTTTGAACAGTGTTCATTTTTAACTTGAACGATGTTCATTTTTGTGAGAAAAGAACATTGAACGATGTTCATATATAGGGAGGTGAAACAATGTTCAAACATGTTCTGACCCTGATACGTGGCCGCGCGCATGCGGCAGATGAGGCTTTTGGCGAGCGCCACGCGCTTCCCATTCTGGCTCAGCAGATCCGCGACGGCGCACGGGGTGTCGAAGCTGCCCGCAAGGCCGTCGCCGTGGCCATGGCCCGCAACCATCTGGAGAAGGAAAATGCCGAGCGGCTTTCCGCCCGGATTGCGGACCTTGAAACGCGCGCCGTCGCCGCCCTTGAGAAGGGCAGGGAGGACCTTGCCCGGGAGGCGGCCACTTCAATTGCCTGCTTGGAAACAGAGCTGCAAAACGCCCGCCAGGTACAGGCGGAGTTTTCAAGCGGAATAGAACGTCTGAAGCATGCGGTGCGGCAGAGCGAAATGCGCCTTGGGGCGCTGCGCCGCGGCGAACGCCTTGCGGTCGCACGCGACCGGACCCAACGCCTCACCCGCGACGTCCCGGACCACGAGTCCGCAACGCTTGCGGATGCCGAGGCGACCCTCGCCCGGCTCGAGAAGCGCCAGCGGGAAGCAGAGTTGATGTCCGATGCGTTGACAGATCTGCAAGGTGACCAGGATCCGACCGCCATTGTCGAGAAGCTCGCACAGGCCGGCTGCGGCCGGCCGCTCGTCACGACAGGGGAGGAGGTCCTCCAGCGACTTCGCAGCAAGACTAGCCAGACCCACTGAACCCCATAGCGCACAGGGAGCACGACAATGAACGACAGCTTGATGAAACACTCGCCCGCCTGGACCAGCTTTTCCTATGCAAGTTTCGGTCTTGCCGCCTTCATGCTGGCGCTCGGCATCTACATGATGCCGCTCGACCTCTGGGGGAAGGGCTATCTCGCCATGGGTATCCTGATGCTGGTGCAGACGACGGTGAACGTCACCAAGACGTTGCGCGACAACCAGGAAGCCGAAAAGCTCATCCGCAGGATCGACGACGCCAAGACCGAAAAGCTGCTGCTGGGCATCAAGAGCGACGACATTTAACCGAGCATTAGCCTTGATGTCGGAAGGCACAACCTGTGAACGAGCAGGCAAGGATTTTCATCTAGAACGCTCAAAAAAGGGGGGGCGTTCCGTGAAAGACAATCTCATGACTACTCGGCGCTTTGCGCCGCTCTTCTGGACCCAATTCCTGTCGGCCTTCAACGACAACTTCCTGAAGAACACGCTCGTCTTCCTCATTCTCGCTCAGATGGCGGCAAACGAGGCGGCATCGCTCGTCACACTTGCGGGCGCCGTCTTCATGGCGCCGTTCCTGCTCTTTTCAGCACTTGGCGGCGAGCTTGCCGACAAGTTCGACAAGGCCATCATGGCCGAACGGCTGAAACGGCTGGAGCTCGCGGCCGCAGCCGTCGCTGTCGTCGGCATCGCGCTCTCCTCCGTCACGGTGCTGATGGTGGCGCTCTTTCTCTTCGGCGTCATCTCGGCGCTCTTCGGGCCGGTCAAATACGGCATCCTGCCCGATCATCTGGAGCGCAAGGAGCTACCACGCGCCAATGCCTGGATCGAGGGTGCGACTTTCATCGCCATCCTAGCCGGCACGATCGTCGCCGGCCTTGCGGCCGCAGAAGGTGTCAATCCCTGGGTCTTCGGGCCGATGATGCTCGGGCTCGCGGTTGCATGCTGGATGTCGAGCCGCTTCATTCCCCGCGTCGGCGCAAAGGCACCGCAGCTTGTTGTCGAGCGCAACATCTTCAAGTCGACCGGCCGCCTAGTCAACGCGCTTCGCGGCGACACCCGCCTTTGGCGTTCGGCACTGATGGCCTCCTGGTTCTGGCTAGTTGGCGCCATTGTATTGTCGCTGCTGCCGCCGCTGGTGAAAGACCATCTGGGCGGCGGCGAAACGGCGATAACCGCCTATCTCGCCGTCTTTGCGATTGCCGTCGGCATTGGTTCGGCGATCGCCGCCTGGATGTCGGCCGGCCGTATCGTGCTCCTGCCGGCGCCTTTGGGCACGCTGATCATGGCGCTGTTCGGCTTCGATCTTGCCTGGAGTGTCGCCCATGTCGAGGCAATCGGCACTGCGGAAACACTCTCGGCCTTCTTCACCGGTCCCTATACCATTCGCATAGCCATCGACCTCGCCGGCATGGCCATTGCCGGCGCGTTCCTCGTCGTCCCGACATTTGCAGCCCTGCAGGCCTGGGCTCAGGAAGACCAGCGCTCCCGCGTGATCGCTGCCGCCAATGTGCTTTCGGCCGGTTTCATGACGGTTGGCGGCGGTCTCGTCGCCGGGCTGCAAGCCGCCGGCACGTCGATGTCGGCGCTTTTCCTCGGCCTTGCTGCCGTGAATATCGTGGCTGCTTGGGTGATGCTACGGACCCTGCCGACCAATGCTTTCCGCGATTTCGTGTCCATCCTTTTCCGCGCTTTCCTGCGCCTGGAGGTCGATGGTCTCGACAATCTGAAGAAGGCGGGTCGTGCGCCGATCATCGCGCTCAACCATGTCTCTTTCCTCGACGGTGCACTGGCGCTGGCGCTCACTGACGAAGAGCCGACCTTCGCGGTCGACTACGCCATTGCCAAGGCCTGGTGGGTGAGGCCCTTCCTGAAGATGTGCAACTTCCTGCCGCTCGATCCCTCGAAGCCGATGGCAACGCGCACGCTGATCAAGACCGTCAACGCCGGCGATCCGCTCGTCATCTTCCCCGAAGGTCGCATCACGGTCACCGGCGCGCTCATGAAGGTCTATGACGGTGCAGCCATGGTCGCCGACAAGACCGGCTCCATGGTCGTTCCGGTTCGGATCGACGGCTTGGAGAAAAGCTACTTCTCGCGCCTTTCTTCCCTTCATGTCCGCCGTCGCCTGTTCCCGAAGGTGAAGGTCACTATCCTGGAGCCCGTCCGCCTCTCCGTGCCGGAGGGACTGAAGGGCCGCAAGCGCCGTATCGCTGCGGGAGCCGAGCTCTACCAGATCATGTCGATGCTGATGTTCCGCACGACGGATACAGATGTGACCGTGCTGGAAAAAGTCATCGAAACGGCCCACGAGCGTGGCTTCCGCCGACTTGCCGTGCAGGACCCGCTGACTGGCTCACTTTCCTACGGCAAGCTCCTGACCGGAGCGGCGGTGCTCGGTGCGAAGTTCCAGGCCATGTTCCCCGAGAGCAGGACGCTCGGCGTGCTGCTTCCCAATGCCAACGGCTCCGTCGCAACAATCCTCGGCGCCATGTCTGCGGGCAAGGTACCGGCCATGTTGAACTTCACCGCCGGGGCGGCCAATATCCTTGCGGCATGCAAGGCTGCCGAGGTGCGCCACGTCCTGACCTCGCGCGCTTTCGTGGCCCAGGCCAAGCTCGGTCCGGTGGTCGAAGAAATGTCCAGGACGGTGGAGATCGTCTGGCTTGATGATCTACGCCAGACGATTGGACTTGCCGACAAGCTCCTGGGCCTCCTGCGCAAGGGAAAGCCGCTGGCGCGACGCACCGCGGACGATCCAGCGGTAGTCCTTTTTACCTCCGGCTCGGAAGGCACGCCGAAGGGCGTGGTGCTGACGCACCGCAACATCCTTTCCAATGCCGCGCAGGCAGCTTCGCGCATTGACTTCCATTCCGGCGACAAGGTGTTCAACATCCTGCCGGTGTTCCACTCGTTCGGCCTGACGGCTGGCACCATCCTGCCGCTCGTTTCCGGCGTACCCGTCTATTTCTATCCGTCGCCGCTGCATTACCGCATCGTTCCGGAGCTGATCTATGCGTCCAATGCCACTATCATCTTTGGTACCGATACGTTCCTGAACGGGTACGCGCGCACGGCTCATCCTTACGACTTCCGTTCCATCCGCTACTGCTTTGCCGGTGCCGAGCCGGTCAAGGCCGCGACGCGCGCCCTCTATATGGAGAAGTTCGGCGTGCGCATCCTCGAAGGCTATGGCGTAACCGAGGCCGCACCGGTGATTTCGTTGAACACGCCGATGTTCAACAAGGCGGGCAGCGTCGGCAAGATCATGCCCGGCATGGAGTACCGGCTGGAGCCCGTGCCGGGTGTCATCGACGGCGGTCGACTGTTCGTTCGTGGTGCGAACGTCATGGCCGGATATCTGAGGGCGGAGAACCCCGGCGTGCTCGAGCCGACGCCCGACGGCTGGCACGACACCGGCGATATCGTCACGGTCGACGAGGACGGCTTCATCTTCATTCGCGGCCGCGCCAAGCGTTTTGCCAAGATCGGCGGCGAGATGGTTTCGCTTGCCGCGGTCGAAGCACTGGCCGGTGAGCTCTGGCCCAGCAACCTGACAGTCGTTGTCTCACTTCCCGACAGCAAGAAGGGCGAGCGCCTGGTCATGCTGAGTGATGCACCGGACGCAACGCGAAGCACCTTCATGAGTTTCGCGAAGAGCAAGGGTGCGATGGACATGATGATTCCCTCCGAGGTGAAGGTGGGCCCGGTGCCCGTGCTCGGTTCTGGCAAGGTCGACTTCGTCAGCGCTCACCGCCTGCTGGCCGAGCAGGCGAAAGCTCAAGAGGCTGCCTGAGGCGAATTGGGCGAAGCCGGCTCAGTCCGGCTTCAAGCTCACGACAAGCTCAGCCGGTGGCAAGCGGAATTTGGGAAGGGTCGAAGGTGCAGGGCCGACGCGCAGCACGTTGATAAGCCGGTGGCCGGCGGGAAGCATGAAGCGTTTCGTCAGAATGTCGGCGGTCCGGTCTGTATCCGCCAGCGCCGCCATTGGCCAAGCTGCAAGACCGAAACGGGTGAAGCCCAGCCAGAAGCGATAGAAGGCCCGTCCGGACGCAACCGGTGTCTCTTGGGCGGGCCGATGAAAGAAGAGGCAGGCCGTCGCCGTCATCGTCTTTGCCGCTTCCGTCACAAGGGTCTTGCCAAGCCCGATGCGATCCGCGAGCTCGAAAAGCGGTGAGCCGAGCACGCGCCCGGCCACGGCACCCTCAAACGGTCCCATGCGTAGCGCCTCCAGATTGAGGCCGTCGAAACGATAAGCGGGATGCGCGGGCGACAGGCGCATCCACGCGACCAGTTCGTCGCGGAACGCACGATCCCGCATGATCGACAGGCTTGCCTGATCGTTGAGCGTGGCAATGAAGGAAAGGTCGTCATGCCCGCAGGCGTGCGTCCCGTCGCCGGCTTCCGCCGCCCAGCGTTCGACGGCAGCGGCCGTCTCCGGTGACGCCGGCGCAAAGGGACCACGCCAGGTAAAGCGCTTTTCGATCCAGTCGCCGAGCTGCGGTACAATCGCTTCTCCATCAGGGATGAGCCGTGCGACCAGCCGGTAACCGTGCCGCCAGGAAAGGATATTGTCGTTCCAGAGGTCTTCGACCACGGTGCCGGTTCCACGTGCTGCAAGCGCCATCACCATGCCTTCGAGCGCGGCGCCACAGGAAAGGCCCAGGTCGCGCCCACTGGGATCGCCGATCTGCAGTTGTCGTGACAGATCCGCGACCAGCAGGATGCGACCTTCATCGTCCAGCGCCCAACGGGCCGGCTGGGTGTTGTGGACGGATGGCGCCAGGTTCGCCAAGCCTGCGAGATCTGCCAGGGCGGCGGCATCGATCCGTTTCATAAGGTCTTCCCGAACAGATGCAGCCGGTGCAAGGGGCGGGCGCCGGCCCTTTCGGCCTGCCGCAGGCTCGCCACGTTCGCATCGGCGATCCAGGTGCCGCCAGCGTTTTCATATCCGGCCCGCTGCATTTGACCGAGCACGTGGGCGAGCATGAGCGGATTGAGACCGCGCCCCTGGTGTGCCGGCTTCACCCCCTGGAAGATGACGACGGCGCGCCTTCGCCGCAAACGGTGCTTTAGGAGATGCCAGGGAGCACTTAACCCCAGCCGTGACCCCATCGCTTTCAGCATCGGGTTGACATCGGGTATGGCGATCACCGAACCAACCGGCACGCCATCTTTCTCGACCACGGCCGAAATGCGCGGGTCCATGATCCACTTCATCTCCTTGGCCTGGAATTCGTACTCCGCGCGAGTGACGGGTACGAACATCGGATTATCCGAGAAGCTTTCATTGAGGATCGATCGCGAGTCTTCCAGGCGCTGGCCGAGCGTGGCACGACGGATCGGCGAGAAGCGAAAGCCTTCTTCGCGGAGGGTTTGCATCTGTCCCTTGGCCAGCAGCCCGGCCGTCGTCGATGCCCCGACATCGATCTCGAAAGTGCTCATTGGAAAGGTCGCCGAATAGCCCGCCGCCTCCAGGAGCCGCGGGAGGTAGGGTGGCCCCCATATCTGGTCGGTATAGGGTGCATTCTCGAAACCGCCGGTCATGATGCCAACCTGCTGCATGGCGGTCAGATTGAAATTGCCGAGGAGTTCAGTGAAACCCCTCGCCCTTGCCCAGTCCTCCGCCCGTTCGAGCAGCGCGGCGGCTACCCGCCCGTCATCGCTGCAATCGAAATAGCCGAAATAGCCTCGCGCCTGGCCGAACCTGGTGTTCGAGGCACGATGAACGTGCGCCGTGATCCGCCCGCGCACGGCAGCACCTTCATGAGCGGTGAAGAAGGCGAAGTCGGCGGCCGTGTTGAAAAGTGGGTTCTGTTCGGCGGACAGGAACCGTTTCAGGTCGCCAAACATCGGCGAAACATAGGGCGCCTTCTCGCCGTAGATCTCGAATGGAGCCGAGAAGAAGGCCTTCAGGTCGCCTTCGCGAATCTCAATCATGACCCGCACTCCTCTGCGAAATGAGAAAGGCCATGCGTTGCACGACCTTCAATTCCGTCTCCGCGCCTGGCGTTGCTGAGATGGAGGGCATATTGAGGGCGACCAATCGGAAGGGGTGAATGGACGCAAGCATCACATGCGTTGCCTCGTATTTCTCCAGCAGCCACGCAAGCTGTTCGGAATCCGTTTCCGGCAGGTCCCGGATTTGTGCAGCACGCAGGAGCGGTCGCTCTAAGAAGAGCGTCTTCAGCGCCGGCAGGTCGAAATCGACGAGTTCCGGTTCCCCGAGTTGCAGTGCGCCTTCGACAAGCGGGTGGTTCTGCAACTCCCGCAGGAAGTCCAGCGGGTCATCGATACGGTCCTCTGCCAGATGGCGAATGAGGCTTTGCCGACGCTGCTCGGCCCTCAGAGTGATGCTGTCCTTCCATATGACCCCGAGCAGCGATGCGCAGACGACGACAGTTGCTGTGCGCACCAGGGCGGCGGTGCCGAGCCCGTTCTCGATACCGATTGCGAGTGCTCCGACCAGTGCGACGGAGAGCAGGATGACGAAGGAGGCGAGCGTGTCCCTATGACTGACGGTGCGCTGACCCAGACTGATCAACAGCCAGCACAGGAACAGCACCGCGACCCCGCCCAATCGCACCGGAATATCGATGTATGGGGAACGGAAATCAGTCACGAAGAGCGGCAGGATCAGAAGCAGCGACAGCGCCACCCGGTCGACGGCCTGGTTCTCGGCCTTCGACAGGCTCGCCCGATCGCGCGTAACCGCCATATGCGCGGCGAGCGTGAAACTGACGAACTGATAGGCAAACAACATGACCGAGCGCCAGGGCTCCGCGAAGGTGGCTGGTAACAGCGCGAGAACAATGAAGCTCGCCGCGCCTCCTGCCGCGATCCATTTCGTTAGCTTCGGCGCATGGCGCCGAAGCAGGCCCTCGGCAAGGATGATCGTCGCCAGTGGCACCAGCCCGGCGGCCATTACCGTTGCAGCTTCGAACACGAAAAGCCCCGTCCACCAGGAAAGGACACGGCTCGCCATCAACAGCGAAAGCACGCGCAGCCCGAAAAGGAAGCGGCGGGTGAGTGGGCTTGTTGCGTCGAAGTCGTGGATGGCGCCGATCAGGATCAGCAAGCCGCCGAGGGCGGCGAGCGAGACAAAACTGTCGGCGATGAGGGAGGGGCTCATGATCTGTATGCCTAAGACGCCGCAGCGGTCATTTGCGAGAGATAGCGGCGTACGATCGGCCGGAGTATCGCTGCGACGAGCGGATTGCGCGGATGCTCGACACGACCCGCATGCGGGTTGAAGAACCATCCGCGATGGTCGGCGCCGTGCGGCGTGCCGAGGATCGCACGGATCCCTTCATAGGCCATCAGCATACCCGTGGTGATCACCATTGGAGCGAAGGACATGCGGCTGCGCTTGCCGGCAACCACCTCGCCGGCGAGCGACAGATCGATGTAGTGCCGGGACGACGAATGGACCATCACGTATTCCGCCTCGCTTTGGAAGGCAGCGGCACGCTGGGCGGTCGTCAAGGCGTGCCAGGCGGTTTGCGCTGTCGGGTAGCGCAGCCGCTCCTCCGGCATCGGGTTCTGCGGACGGGTCACATAGACGGAGGGTAGGGGGGAGGCATAGGCATCGATCATTGTCGTGCCCTGCTTTCGCGCCGTCCGGTAAAGAAGCAGACTTGCGCCGAGATCGTCCGTGCCGTTGACCACCACGTCCGCGTCGGTGACCAGATGCTCCACGTGGTCCGTCCACTCCGGTCCGAAGACGGTTACCGCCAGACCCGGGTTGATCTTGAGGCACAGGTCGCGGGTCGCCTCTGCCTTCATTTGCCCGATCGTATCGGCAAAGCAGAAGACCTGGCGATTGAGGTTGGACGTTTCGAAACGATCGATGTCGGCGAGTACGAGGCGGCCGATGCCTGCGCGCACGAGCGCCTGGATGCAGGCGCCGCCCATCCCGCCGGTTCCGCAGACGAAAACCGTCGCTTTTGAAAGGCGCTCCTGTTCCGCTTCGCTGACGAAGCCGATGTTGCGCGTCGTGAAAGTCTCGTAGAAGGACATTTCGCTCATCGGATGAAGGGCCTCAATATGCCCCATTGCCGCTTGCCGTCGGCCCAATGCAGCACCGGCAGGAACAGTCGTTGCATGAGGATGACGAAGCTCGCGACCGCGAGCCTCCCAAGAGCGTTGCGCGGCACACTTTCGAGGAGATAGCGCTGCGCGGCATTGAGATCGAGTTGACCGATCTGAATGAGGTCGTCGCCGCGTTCATAGTCGAGCTCGGCGGCGCAGAAGTCGTTGTATTCTGCCTTGCGGTGTTTCGGCGCGACCTCGAACGTCTTCTTCAGGTTGTCCGAACCGCCGGTATAGGCATTGGTGATGACGAAGCGGTCTGCATCGAAGCCGGCCTCGGGACCGACGCCGAACACATGACGGTGCGAGGCCATGATTTCGGTCGCAATCAGATGCTGGCGCAAGGACCGCCGTGCGCCACGCGTCGGTGCTGGAAAAACGTTGCTGAAGGTCTCGGCCACCATGCCGGCGACGGCTGGAACCTGCGTGACGTTGGAAATCCACAGCGGGCGGAGCTGGTTGCGCACGAAGAGTAGGAAACAGGTAAGGCCGTAGAGGATCCAGGACAGACCCTGACTGCGCACCGCGGGATCGACTATCACAAGTCCCAGATGGAGAACGTCGGCGGGCTTGCCCGATAGGGAGAGGCCTATCACCGGTAACGCATTGAACGCGACCGGCTGTCCGTCCGATATCCGGTATACGAGCGTGACGATCGTTCGATTGAGCACATCCTCGCTGTCCGAAAAGACTCCGTAATCCAGGCTTCCATCCGGAACCGACCGGTGTGCAACCGCCCGAAGATCTTGCCGCAAGGCGGTGATTTCTGGCGCTGACATCCAGAGGCCGGGAAACTCGACAATCCGCGCGCGAAAATCGGCTGATGTCTTGAACTTGAGGTCCATTCGCTTCTTCAGGATGATCGCCAGCAGATTATACAACGGGTTAGGTCCCAACGATTCACGGCTTCGCAATGCGCGCGCGGCGGCCGCATGCATCTAATTCTTGCAGCCGATAGGAAACAATTCGTTTAAGGTGGTGGCCCGGTTACAATTTGTAATGGAATCTAGCTTTATTCGTGAGGTCGACGACGGCTGCACACTTCGACCACGCCAACTAAGCCGTTCGCCTAACGTGCAAAACGGATGATGGTTGGACTTTTGCATGGGATTACGATTGCAAGCCTCGTGGCGGGAGAGTCTCACCTCGCAGATTACAGAGGCGTCAACGTTGCAAAGACGCGCCGGTCTACCGGGTTGCTCGATCGGAGGCGTCTCTTGATGATGCCGGACAGGCAATCGATAAAGGAAAGTGCTGCAGATCCTTGGGGACCATTTCGCCTCGAAATAATGCTGAGGTCCCGCGGTGAAAATCTCTCCTCGAGATCCAACAATACCGTGCGGCCGTAGAAAGGCGGTACAGCCGTCATGATGCTTGGAACCCAGGTGCACATATCTGCCTGCTCAACGAGTGTCTGAGAAAGCAACACCGAGTGTGCTAGTACAACGCGCTTTTCATCCAATGTCGCGCCGTGCCGCCAGAAAACCTCCTGCATCAGGCCATCGCGTCCGTCAGGGGCGTAGTTCAGCAGCCAGTCCTGATCCAGCAGTTCGTGAATGGACTTGCATCCCTCTTTCGCATGACCTCGACGAACCATGATGCCCGTCTCGTAGCGAACCAACGGCTCAATCAAAAACTCCTGAGCAGACATCGCTGGCGACGCCTGGCCTATGGCGAGGTCCATGTAGCCGTCGCGAAGAAGTGGTTGCGTGATCATTACGAAACTGTCGAAGAATTCGAGCCTGACGTTCGGCATGCGTCTTCTAAACTCAGTGACGACCTCCGGCAGCAGCGTCAGGGAAAGCCACGGCGTTACGGCAATGCAGAGCCGTCCCTCAATTTGGCCACGCCGAATGCTCATCTGGCTCTCCGCCTGCCTGAGCTGATTGAGAACGAGACGAGCGTGGGTCAGTAAAGCATAGCCGTGATCGGTAAACTTCAGGCCACTTGGCGAGCGAACGAGCAGCGGTAGCTGCTGTTCGGCTTCCATCTCCCTCAAGGCCCGCGTTACAGCGGGTTGCGATATCCCCAGAAGGCGCGCTGCGGCGCGGATGCTGCCGGTGTCGGCGCTGGCAACCAGTGCCTCGAGTTGATGCAGCTTCATTCGGTCTCCGGTGATAACGATTGGTTATCACCATAATAAACTTTTGTCTCCCGCTCAATGCGCGCATTCAATAGATTGCGAAGCACTGCCTCACAGGCAGAGGTCGGGAATTCTCAGCGGCGGAGTGGTGGATGAAGAACGCGATCGTGTTGCCAGGGATTTCCGATTTCCAATCTGAAGCGATCTCGATTCGCAGGCAGATTCACGCTCATCCAGAGCTGGGCTTTGAGGAGTTCGCGACGAGTGAGCTGGTCGCCAAGCTGCTCGCCGAATGGGGCTATGAAGTTGCGAGGATCGCAGGGACTGGCGTTATCGCAACGCTGCGCAATGGTGAGGGGCGGTCGCTCGGCATTCGCGCCGATATGGATGCGCTGCCGATCGAGGAAGTGACGGGACTTCCCTATAGCAGTACCGTTCCTGGAAAAATGCATGCCTGTGGTCACGATGGTCACACGGCGATGCTTCTCGCTGCAGCTAGGCATCTGGCGCAGTCGCGAGACTTCCACGGCGCTCTCCATCTAATCTTTCAGCCGGCCGAAGAGGGCCTTGGGGGAGCCGCGCGGCTGTTGGGCGAGGGGCTGTTCGAGCGGTTTCCCTGCGATGCTGTCTTTGCCATGCACAACGTCCCAGGCCAACCGGTCGGCACGTTCGGCTTTCGCAGCGGCGCGTTCATGGCTTCCGCCGATACGGTGACGATCCGTATCATTGGTCATGGCGGACATGGCGCTGTTCCACACAAGGCGGTGGATCCAGTCGTTGTCTGCTCGGCGGTCGTCATGGCGCTTCAAACAGTGGTCTCACGCAATGTCGATCCGCAGGACGCTGCGGTAATCACGGTTGGGTCAATTCACAGCGGAACCGCGTCGAATATCATTCCGGATGCGGCCGAGATGTCTGTAACGGTGCGCTCGCTGTCACCGGAAGTCCGCCGCGAAGTCGAGGCGCGGATCTGTGGCTTGGTGCATGCGCAGGCGGAGAGTTTTGGGGCGAGAGCCGTCATCAATTATGAGCGCTGTCATCCGGTGCTTATCAATCACCCGGTCGAGACGGAATTTGCCCAAGACGTCGCTCGGCAATGGCTCGGTCCAGAGGCATCAATCCTGAACGCGCACCCGATCATGGCCAGCGAAGATTTCGCTTTCATGCTGGAGCGCTGTCCTGGGTCCTACATCAATATCGGCAACGGCGAGGCGAGTCACCCGCTGCACAACCCGAGCTACGACTTCAACGATGAGGTATTGGCGATCGGGGCGACCTATTGGGTCAAGCTCGCCGAGCGGTTTCTCGCAACGCCCGCTCAGTCCGACATCACCCGACGCACAGCAGGCATCGCAGCACAGCGCCCATGTGCTGCGACCGAGTAATCGGTCCGGTTCGGGCGAAACCAACGAAAACCAAACTGGGGAAAATCATCGTGTTCAAGATCATAGCAGCATCTCTCATACTGCTTTCCGGCTCCGTCGCGGCACATGCCGCGGATCGCACCGGACAGACGATTAAACTGGGCATCGATCCAACTTATCCGCCGCTCGAGTTCAAGAAGCCGGACGGCAGCCTGACCGGTTTCGGGGTTGAGATCACCGAGGCCATCTGCGCCGAACTACGCGCCAAGTGTATCTGGGTGGAGAGCAGCTGGGACGGCATCATTCCTTCGCTGCAAGCACGCAAATTCGACATCATCGCGTCGTCGATGACGATCACGGAGAAGCGCAAGGAGCAGATCGCCTTCTCCGACAAATACTCCAACGCGCCGTCGCGCCTGGTCGCAAAACGAGGTTCCGGTCTGGAACCGACGCCGGAATCGTTGAAAGGCAAGCGGATTGGCGTCCAGCAGGGGTCCTCGCAGGAGACCTACGCTATGGCCGTATGGCGGCCCGCCGGTGTGGAAGTTGTCGCTTACCAGACGCAGGACCAGATCTATTCCGATCTCGGATCGGGACGTCTCGATGCATCTTTGCAGGCGTCAATACAGGCAAGTGACGGCTTCTTGAAGAAGCCTCAAGGGCAGGAATTCGAGTTTGCCGGTCAGGATATGAACGACCCGAAGTACTTCGGCATCGGCTCGGGTTTTGGGCTCCGCAAGGAAGACGCGGAACTGCGCGAGGACGTCAACAAGGCGATCGCGGCCATCGTCGCTGACGGCACCTACAAGTCGATCAATGACAAGTACTTCGACTTCGACGCCTACGGCGGACAATAAACGCGATAGCGATGTTCCTGCCTGGTCAACTCGCCCTGTGCAATCGTATCGGCTGCACAGGGGTAAATCCCGCGTTGCCGTGGCCATTCACGACGCGCTTACGAAAAGAACAGACATATGGCCCTCGACGGATATGGTCCCCTTGTATTGGCCGGGTTGCTGACGACGATTGAGCTCGCCGTTCTGTCGATCGCAGGCGCATTCTTTGTTGGCATCGTCGGAGCAAGTTGCAAGCTGTCGTCCAGACGCTCGCTACGCCTTGCAGCAACCGTTTATACGACGGTGATCCGCAGCGTACCCGATCTCGTCATGATGTTGCTTCTCTTCTACAGCCTCCAGATGTGGCTGAACGGAGTTACCGATCGCCTCGGTCTGCATCAGATTGATATCGATCCGTTTGCCGCCGGTGCGATCACACTCTCGTTCATCTATGGTGCTTACTTCACGGAAACATTCCGAGGCGCATTCCAGGCCGTCCCGCGCGGACAACTCGAGGCGGCGGCGGCATATGGCATGACGCCGTGGAAAACGTTCTGCAGGATCTTGTTTCCGCAGATGATGCGCCATGCCCTTCCAGGCATCGGCAACAATTGGCAGGTCATGATCAAGGCGACCGCACTGGTTTCGCTCATCGGCCTCAACGACTTGATCAAGGTTACGCAGGACGCGGGCAAGGCGTCTTCCAGCTTCTTTTTCTTTAGCATTCTGAGCGCGGCCATCTTCCTTGGGCTCGCAACGGCGACAAATGTCGTCGTGTTCATGCTCGAGCGATATTTCTCAACCGGCGTCAGGAGGGTAGGCGCATGATTGAGATCCTGCAGGAGTACTGGAAGGCCTATCTGTGGACCGATGGCTACCGGATTACCGGCGTCGCCATGACCTTATGGCTCCTTGTTGCCTCCATCGTCCTTGGATTCCTTCTGGCGATACCGCTTTCGGTGGCACGAGCATCGGCCAATCCTTACATCCGGGTTCCGGTCTGGCTCTACACCTATGTGTTTCGAGGCACGCCCCTCTATGTGCAATTGTTGATCCTCTACACCGGTTTCTACAGTTTCAGCTTCGTACGGTCGGTGCCTCTTCTCGACAGCTTTTTCCGCGAGGGGATCAACTGTGCGATCCTGGCATTTGCGCTTTGCACCTGTGCCTACACGACCGAGATCTTCGCCGGCGCCATCCGCGCCGTGCCTCATGGTGAGATAGAGGCGGCTCGGGCATATGGCATGTCGGCATTTACGGTTTACCGGCGGATCGTCCTTCCGTCAGCCCTCAGACGCGCACTGCCAGCCTACAGCAACGAAGTGATCCTTGTCCTGCACGCGACTTCGATCGCGTTCACCGCGACCGTGCCTGATGTTCTCAAGGTTGCCCGCGACGTGAATTCGGCGACCTATGCCTCTTTCGAAGCCTTCGGTATCGCCGCCGTTCTCTATGCATCGATCGCATTCACTCTCGTGTGGCTGTTTCGTCAGCTTGAAGGCAGGCTTTTGGCATTTGCGAGGCCTCACACGGGCCTGAGTGGCGCAGGGCAGACACTGGTGTGAGCACCGTGCTCGATCAATTGGGACAGTCTCACGAAAATAACGAAGGGTCGGAGTTGGTCCGCCCTCACAAGGGAGGGTGCTTATAGTGAACGGTCAGGAGGAGTTGGAGGGGAAATCGATCGCGGTGGCGGTCGGGAACCTGCACAAAAGGTTTGGCGCCCTGGAGGTTCTCAAAGGCGTCAATTTGAACGCATTGGAGGGCGAGGTGGTTTCGATGATCGGGGCCTCCGGATCCGGCAAGAGTACGTTGCTGCGCTGTATCAACCTACTTGAACTTCCCTCGCAGGGAACAATCGAGGTCGCCGGCGAAAAGCTGAAACTTCAAGCCAATCGCGACGGAAATCTCCACCCTGTCGATCACCAGCAGCTTCGACGCATCCGGACGCGCCTGTCCATGGTATTCCAGGGGTTCAATCTTTGGCAGCATATGACGGTTCTGCAGAATGTCGTGGAAGCGCCGATCCACGTGCTCGGCATTTCGCGAGCGGATGCGCGAGAGAAGGCGGAACACCTGCTCAACAAGGTCGGCCTTTACGAAAAGCGACACCAGTATCCGGCCTATCTCTCCGGAGGGCAGCAGCAGCGGATCGCCATCGCCCGTGCCCTATGCATGGATCCCCGTGTCATGCTTTTCGACGAACCCACGTCGGCGCTCGATCCTGAGCTCGTCGGAGAAGTCCTGAAAGTCATCCGGGACCTTGCGGAGGAGGGACGAACGATGCTTCTTGTGACCCATGAAATGAAGTTCGCCAGAGACGTTTCGAACCATGTTATGTTCCTTCACAACGGAATCGTTGAAGAACAGGGGCCACCTGAACGGGTGTTTCTGCACGCTGAGAGCGAGCGTTGCCGCCAGTTCCTGTCGCGCTCGCACTGACATCTAGGGAGGGCTGCTAGACAATTGGAAACCAAGCAGCTTTCTTACTTTGTTCTCGCTTGCCAGTATAGAAACCATGCAGAGGCGGCCGCAGACGCAGGCATGTCGTCTTCGGCGCTTAGCGAAAACATCAGCCAGCTCGAGCAGGACCTCGGGATCAAGCTTTTTCAACGGGGCCCCTTGGGCCATTACCCGACTGAGGCTGCGCGATGGCTGTATCAACGAGTCGAGCCGATTTTGCAAAGGATCGAAGCGGCCGAAGACGGCACATACGCCGCTATCCCTGTGCCAGCACCCCGCTTGGAGGTTTCGACCCCTCTCCAGTTCACGCTGGGGCGTTTGTCGAGAGCTATAAGCCTTTCCGTCAGATATCTGCGAAAGGAGCACCCGCAGGTCATTCCACGCGTCCGTTTTGATGTGCCGATTGAGGAGGACCAATCAGATATGCCCGCTCACGTGGCTATCCGCTACGGTGACGATAAGACCCCTTACGAAGATGCATTGCTTTATCGCGATGATTGGATCGCTGTCACCAACTATGAACGGGCCGGCGAGCCGGGTCGCAGCCTGGACTTTGATGCACTCCGGCGGTTGCTGATCCTGGTGCCGCCGCTTTTGCCGGCGCAGCGCAGACTGGTTCGCGCCTATTGCGCGGCCCATGATCTTCCCGAGCCGATCGCCACTGCCGAGGATGTTGGAACTTTTCCTTATCTCTCCCGCGAGACGCGCGCTTGGGCTATGCTTGCACCACGCAGCCTTGTCGCCGTGGGCGCTTCGCGCCTGCAGCTCGATTATGCGGTTTTACCGGTCGAACTCAGCAGCCCTGTCGTGGCGCATGTCACAGGAACCGCGCAACCGGCAAGAACATTCGTCGACCATCTTCAGCGCGTTCTGTCTTCGCCGCCGAGACCTGTGGTCTACGACCCGCGTATCACGTTGCGGCAGATGCGCTACTTCCTGGCATTGATGGACCAGCTCAACGTTACAGCCGCCGCTCGCAAACTTCACGTCGTTCAGCCGGCATTATCCAGCCAGTTGCGCAAGCTCGAGGCGACGCTGGGTGTCAATCTTTTTGAGCGTCAGCGGACGGGCCTGAAGCCGCTGGCAGATGCCCACGGCTTAGCGGGGCTTTTCAGAGAGGGGGTTGAAGCATGCGACCAACTCGTTGCGCAGGCCAACAGGATCGCGCCCGGCGACGCCCAGAAAATAACCATTGGTGTCGTTCCTCTTGCGACGCATATCGGCCCGCTTTCGGAGGCACTTGCCGCAGCAATCAGCGAATGGACCGGCCAGCATGCTGCGATCAAGCTACAGCTGGTCGAGGCACCGGCCACAGCACTTCATCGTTGGGTGGAGGCTGGCGAGATCAGTTTCGCCATCGTTGAAACGCAGGTGTCACGATCGTCACAGCTCGATCTGCGTAATCAGGATCGGATGGTGGTGGTCACCAAATCAGTCGATGCCATTCTTCCGCCTGGCGATGTCGAATTGGCTAAGTGCACGACGCTACCGCTGATATTACCAAGTCCTGTGTTTGGTCTTCGCCAACTGCTGGACCAGGCCGCAGAGAGCGAGGGCCTGGCTTTCGCGCCTGATATGGAGATCAATTCCATTGCCATGATCCTTGCGCTCGTCCGTCGGATGCGGCTTGCGACTATCCTTCCTGAGACGGCCATCCAGAATGTAGCGCATGCCGAGATGTTTCAGCTCAACCCGATCGGTAGTCCGAGCATCTATCGGCGGTTGTCGATCGTCTTCTCGACGGACCGAAGCCTGACCGATGCGGAACGCGCGCTCGTGGAGCTTCTCAAAATGCGCTTGGCCGATGCAAGCCGACAGGAGTTTCACGCGTCGCTTGGACCGGGTTAGAACGACTAGGTCATAGCGCGAAAACCTCACACTCCATCATTCCTTCCAGCGCTTGACGACGCCGACGTCCAGATCGAAGAGGTCCAGCGCGCGCCCGACGGTGTGGTCGATTATGTCTTCCACGCTCTCAGGGCGGGAATAGAACGCTGGCACGGGCGGCATGACGATCGCACCCATCTCGGTCACCGACACCATATTGCGGCAATGGCCCAGATGAAGAGGTGTTTCACGAAACATGAGGACGAGCCTCCTTCTCTCCTTCAACATCACATCCGCGGCTCTCGAAACGAGGGTGCCACATGCTCCCGATGCGATTTCACCCAATGTCTTGGCCGAGCAGGGCGCAATGAACATGCCTTGGGTGCGGAAGGAGCCGCTTGATATGGCGGCCGCGACGTCGTCGTTGGAATAGACATGATCGGCGCGGTCCCGGATGCCCTTCACCTTGATGTCGGTCTCGTAAGCGAGGGCCACCATTGCTGATTTGGACATGACGAGATGCGTTTCGCAGTTCAGTTCGCGCAGCACATCGAGCAAACGGATGCCGTAGATATGGCCGGAGGCGCCCGTGATCGCCACCACGAAACGCTTCCTGGGCTGATGCACGACAAATTTGCGGCTCGCGCTGGTCGCGTCTGGGACAAGGTTCTCAGTAGTCATCAAGCTGCCTCCTCACACTTTCGTAGATATCCGAAGGCGGCTTGACGAATTCCGATCGTCCACCCGGTTCGCCGTCGCCGGGGCGCGTTGTGGCGACCATTCCGATCTTCGTGACAACAAGGTCTTCGTGAACGGGATCGCACCGGTCGGCCTTGACCCCGGGCAGAACGATGAGGTCCTCGTGGCCGCGGAAACGTGCGGCGAGCGACCATTCGACCTGCTGCCAGTCGTCCGGCTCGACGTCGTCTTCGACGGCGATCACGAGCTTCAGAAGATTGACGCACCCCATCGCAAGCAGGATAGCGCGCTTGCCTTCGCCGAGCCTCGGGCGCCGCATCGATATGACTGCATGCAACCGGCCCATGCCGCCGTCGGTGATCACAACGCGTTTCACGGCCGGAATGGCACGTTGCAGATCACGTGTGAGCGTTGCCCCAATCGAGACCGCCCCCATGAGGCAGTGTTCTGCTGCATAACCAGGCAGGATCGCCTGATAGAGCGCTGATTTACGGTGGGTGATACAGGTGACGTCCACTCCAATTCCGGGTCCGTAATAAACATAGAAGCCTGGGAATTCGGAAACCGCCCCCTCATCGATCAGGTCATCGGGCCGCAAGCGCCCTTCAATAACGATCTCGGCGTGCGCTGGAACTTCGACGTCAACCGTGCGGCATCGCACGAGCTCGATCGGCTCGCCCAGTAGCGCACCGGCAGTGTCGAATTCGTCATCACCGAGGTCGAGGTATAGCTGTGAGCCAAGAAGCACGGCCGCGTGGTTGCCGATGGCGATTGCAATTTCGAGGTCGCGTCCTAGCCTCTTGGCCTTCTCCGCCAGTTGGGCCAAATGGTGGTTCTTGGCGATACCGGCCATCATGCGTTGACCACCCTCGAGACGGAGTCGAGCAATCGAGACGTTGCGGCGGCCGGTCTCCGGATCTTTCGCGATGATGACGCCTGCTGTGATGTACGGGCCACCTTCCTTCTCGAACCAGTGTGGGACTGGCAACAAGGCGCCCACATCGAAGGGCGGGTTATGGATCACCTCCTGCACCGGCGCACGATCAACCAGAAGCGGTTTGATCGGGGCACGCAGCGCAGACAGGCAGAACGCATCGAGTTCGGCGGCATCTGTACCCAGGGCGAGGGCATACCTCTGCCTGTTGTTGTAGAGATTGCCGACGACCGGCATGATGTGGCCGCGTACGTCCTCGAAAAGCTGAGCAGGACCGCGGTCGCGCAAGCTCAGGACGGATGCAATTTCGAAGCGGCTATCAACCTCGCGTACTACGCGGTGCAGCTCTCCTCGCTGTTCAAGTGTTGCGAGAAAGCTGCGCATACTTTGATCACGTCTAGACAATAGCTTCTCCCGAACCCTGCTCTGGTTCCGTGATGAGATCGAATTTTAGGATGGCGTCGTGGATAACGGCGGCGCCTGCTGCAAGACTATCGCGCTCGGTCCACTCTTCGGGCGCGTGGCTGCGACCCTCGCGGCATGGAACGAAGACCATGGCGCTCGGTGCGATCCTCGTGAGGAAGGCCGTGTCGTGTCCGGCTCCTGAGGCCATGGTCTGGCTCGACAAACCAAGGGAGATTGCACTCTCTTGGAGCATCGACCGAAGCGTGTCGTCGCATTGAGCCGGGTCGCTATCGGAGAGGACCTTCCAGACCGGCCGACCGATCCCCAATTGGTGTGTGATCGCACGGGTGCGTTGGTCCAATGCGGCTATGAAGTGTTGTGTGAGCGAATGGTCTTCGGCACGGATATCTACGACGATCCTTGATGCGCCGGGCACGACATTGGCCGCGTTCGGCTGTTGTTCGACGATGCCGCAGGTGGCCACGAAATGTCCTTGTCCGGCCAATGCGTCCTTGGAAGCTCTGTCGGCCACGAAAGACACTGTCATCGCCGCGGCAAGCCCGGCATCGCGCCTCATGGTCATGGGTGTGGTGCCGGCGTGGTCAGCACGGCCCTCGAAAGCGATCTCAACCCGGGCGATTCCGACGATAGCGCTGACGATGCCAAGGTCTATGCGGCTCTCCTCGAGCACTGCACCTTGCTCTATGTGCAACTCGAAGCAGGCAACGACATCGCCGCGGACCGCATCGGTCAAGCGCTTGGGATCACCTCCGACACGCGCGATCGCTTCGCCAAGGCGTTCTCCGGTGGGATCCGTAAAGTCGAGCTGATCGCCGGTCAGCATTCCGGTCATTGCGCGACTGCCCACGCAAGAAAGTCCGAACTCGGACGGCTCTTCGGCGAGGAAGTCCACTACCTCGACGGCATGACGAAGTTTTCGGCCGGCTTGGTGCAGCGACCGTGCAATCTCAAGTGCAGCAATAACGCCGGCGACGCCGTCGAAGCGACCGCCAGATGGGACGGTGTCTGAATGCGAACCGATTATGATCGTTCCGGCAGTCGTATCAGAGCCCTCCAGCCTTCCGATCAGGTTTCCCCCCGCATCGATGCGAACTGTCATTCCCGCTTCCTTGAAGCGCCGCGCGAGCCATTCACGCCCCTCGATGAACAATTTCGAAAACGAGCGTCTCGTGTAAGGTCTTTCGGGCTCGGTGATCGTCGCGAGGTCCATGAGATCGCTCCACAGTCGCTCGGCGTCGACGGGCATATTCCTTCCCGATCTTAGCGCGGCGCTCATATCAAGATCTCCCGCGAGGGCGTGATGAACTTGCCTGCTCCGGGGTGTGCCAGGACCTGCGTGCCATCGAAAACCATGTGGCCCCGCTGGAAGGTCGCAACCGGGCGGTGCTGGATCTCGAGCCCTTGGTACGGGCTCCAGCCAACAAAGTTGTGACCGCTTGCAGCCGGATCATAGCGTCTGGGGTCTTTGGCCATGACGACGATATCGGCATCGCGACCCGGCTCGATCGCTCCCTTCCGGTGTCCTATTCGAAACAGTCGCGCGGGATTTGCTGCGAGCAGCCGGGCGGCCCATGTCGGGCTCAACCCGCGAAGCAAGAGCCCATCGAGAAGCAGCGAGTAGAGAACTTCAAGGCTCGGTGCACCGGATGCATTCTTGAGCATGTCGGGGTCGCTTTTGCGATCCTCCGACCAACTGACGTGATCGGTCGAGACGACAGTCACGCCGCCAGCGGCAAGGTGCCGCCAGATCGCCTTGAGCTCGCTGCGTGGTCTGATCGGAGGGTTGACCTTGGCCTTGCCACCAAGGCGCGCCACGTCGTTTTCCTCATCGAGCACGAGATAGTGGATGCAGGCCTCTATCGTCGCATCGAAGCCGTTTGTCCGGTGGTTTGAACACAGTTCATAGCCGCGACCGATCGAGCAGTGTACGATATGCGCCGAGCAACCCGTTGCAGCGCCGATCTCGTATGCCTCAGCCGTGGCCAGTGCTTCGGCGATCGCTGGCCTTGCCATGCCATGCGCGCGATAGTCGCTGATGCCCAAGGCTTGGACGTCGGCGTCAGCAGCGCGCACCATTTCATCGTTCTCGTTGTGAACGCCTGCAGCCAGCCCGTGGCGTGCAATTTCGGCGAAGCACGCATGTAATGTCTGCGGAGGTATGCGCGGAAAGCGCTCCGGGTGTGTTCCGAATGTTGAGAACTTGAAAGCAGCCGCTCCGGCGCCGACCATCTGGGCGATATGCTTTGGCCCGTCATTGGGATGGACGGTGCCGTAGAGTGCAAAGTCCACGCGCGCCTGTTGCCCGGCTTCCAATGCCTTTTGGGCAAGCCGCTCGGCGTTGCAGATGAGATTGCCGTCGTCATACGGCATATCGACGATTGTGGTTACGCCACCGGCGGCGGCTGCGCGTGTCGACCAGATGAAATCCTCCTGACCGGCCTGCGAGCGCGAATGCACCTGTGAATCGATGGCGCCGGGAAGAATATAGGCATCTTCGAAGTCGTGCCGTTCCTTGCTCGACGCTGGGGGAATACCCTCGCCAATGCGTTCGATGATGCCGTCGCGCACGGCGACATAGCCGTTCTCCCGGACACGATTGGCGTCCACCACGCGGCCAGTTAGGATCAAGTCAAAATCACTCATAGCGTCTCCTCAATGCCATGAGCATGCGCAGGCAGGTGGTCTGTGGATAATTGCTTTGTCCGAAGTCGGCTATCGCCGGACCCGAATTCGCCGAGGCGCCGAGGCGATCTGACGAGGATGTTTGCTATTTGAGAGCGCGGTGGCCCCGCAGGTCGCAAATCTGTTGGGCAGTTCGCCGTACGCTATGGCTCACTTCGCCATTCCTGTTTGGACGGAGGCCTTGCATCCCAGCAGGGTTGCGATTGCAAGGCGCATTCGGCACGGGCACTTGGGGAGTGGTACAAGCCGCGCTGCCGCCATCACCATAAGCAAAATAAGAGGGAGCATTGTCATGAGCAGCATCACATCTGGGGTGGAGGCCTCAGATCGCAAACAGGTCATCGCTGGACGCCGGGCTGTTGTCGCGGCATCGGTCGGGAACGCGCTTGAATGGTACGACTTCATCATCTACGCGTTGTTCGCCGTCTATATAGCCCAGAACTTCTTTCCTGGAGGCGACCAGTCGACGGAACTCGTCAAGGCATTTATCGCGTTTGGTTTGGGCTTTATCATCCGTCCGCTGGGCGCAGTTCTGATTGGTGTCTACGCGGATCGCGCAGGGCGGAAAGCGGCCCTGACGCTGACGATCATGATCATGGCGCTTGGCACTCTCGTTATCGCCGCCGCGCCCACCTATGCCGCCATCGGGATTGGTGCGCCACTCCTCCTGTTGGTCGGCCGGATGCTTCAAGGTTTTTCCGCGGGCGGCGAACTCGGCGGTGCAGCCGCTTTTCTCGTTGAGCATGCCCCTGAGGGAAAGAAGGGCAAGTACGCATCATGGCTGCAGGGAAGCATGGCGATCTCCAATATTCTCGCCGCACTTGTCGCATTCTCGGTGACCGCTCTGCTCACGCAGCAGCAGATCGGTGAATGGGGATGGCGCCTGCCGTTTCTTGTCGGACTTCTCATCGCGCCGGTGGGTATCTGGATGCGCCGCACGCTCGATGAGACGCCGCATTTCCGCGAGGAGATTGCTCGTCAGAACAAATCCGGCGTGACCGAACGACTGCCGCTAAAGGCGGCGTTCGTGGAGTTCTGGCGGGAACTGCTCAAAGGCACGGGAATGTGTGTGCTGTGGGGTGTGTCGACCTACACGCTCGTCATCTTCATGCCGATCTATATTCAGCGCAGCTTCGGCATGAGCGGCTCGGACACCTTCCTTGCTTCCCTTATCGGCAATGTATTCATGTTGATCAGTTGCGTCGTGGCGGGAAGCTTGTCGGACGTTGTTGGACGCAAGAAGATGCTGGTCGTGGCAGCAATCATCCTTGCGACGGCGGTCCATCCGTTGCTTTGGCTCCTGCACATGTCGTCGACGCTTCCCACGCTGATCTTTGTGCAAACCGCGTTCTGCATCATGGTCGGCCTCTATGTCGGCGTGGCACCGTCGGCCCTTTCCGAGATCTTCCCGACACGCGTTCGGTCGACCGGAATGTCTCTTGCCTACAATACCGCTACGACAATCTTTGGCGGTTTCGCACCCGCCATCCTCACATGGCTCTCCCAAGGAGGAGGAATCTATGCGCCAGCCTGGTATATGACCGCAGCGGCGGCATGCGCGTTGTTGGCCATCGCCACGTTGAAGAGGCCAGTCGGGTAAACATGCCGGCCGCAACGCCGAGCGGCTGGGAGCCTTCGCCGCCGTAGCGCAAGGCGCTGATAGCGCTTCTCTCTCTACGGCGACGCAGGCAATGATTGGCTGGGGGGGAGGAGATGGCAACGACGATATGGAAGTCCGTATTGGCAACGAAACCTTCGCAGGCGGTGAGGGGAGCGCCGCCGCGGGTTAAGTCCCGGACTCATCGTGTCGTCGGTTCCATGTGTAGGGTTCGGTTTGCGGCCATCCCGCCGACGAGTCTTCCCAGAGTTCCTGGCGACCATACGATCAGAGTGTTCAATCGCGCATCACCCGGCCGCTGCAGAAATATCGGAACGCAGGCAGCGAATATAGGCGCAGAACATGTCGGACATGGCATTCGCGTATGCTGCGATTTCCGCGTCGGTCTTCGGCTCGGCTGAGAACTCCTTCCCGACCGTGGTCATGGTCGTCATGACGAGGTCGCCGGCCGTGGCCCGGACCGCCGCGGAGGCATCCGGAAGAAGCTCGGACATGAACGCCTCGATGACCGTGTCATCCGCCGCCCGCGCGTCCTGCGCTTCCGGCGCATCCCTGTAAAGCGGGGCGGCATCGCTAAGTGCCACCCGAACGGCAGCTTCCTCGCATTCCGAACGGATGAAGGCCTGCACGAGGCTACGGAGCCGCTCGAGCGGCGGACGGGACCGGTCCGTCAGGATGTCGCCCAGGAGATCCGATGTCTGCCGCCACTCATCGCTTTGCAGACGGAACAGGATAGCCGCCTTGTTGGGGAAATACTGGTAGAGAGATCCGACGCTGACACCTGCCCGTTCGGCCACCCGCGCGGTCGTAAAACGCTGCGCACCCTCCTGCGCCAAAACCTGAACAGCCGCCTGAAGAATGGCGGCCACAAGCTCGTTCGAACGCGACTGTTTGGGCTGTTTTCGTGTGGAAATACGGGGACTTGCGCGATCAGTCATCGGGGCCTTTTGCAATGCGATTAGCAAACGCGACGAATTATTCGTATTTTTAATTCGAAAGCAAGTCATCGCAGCGAACCGAGGATTTTCCGATGAACACTCTCAAGGACATACGCCTTGCATCTCTTCTCGACCGTCTCTTCGACGAAGCGGATGCCGCCGCCAGCCCGGCCTTGGCAGAACTCTCCCACGCGGAGCGCGACCGCCTCATGCACAGCAAGACGGAGTATCTCGACTTCTACAGCCGCATGAAGGATCTTTGGCTTCCCGTATCCCGCCAGACCGGCGAACTGCTCTACATGCTGGCCCGAAGCAGCGGCGCAAGGACGATCGTCGAGTTCGGCACGTCGTTCGGCCTCTCGACTCTCTACCTCTCGGCAGCGCTCCGGGACAATGGCGGGGGCCAGCTGATCACCAGCGAGTTCGAGCCGTCGAAGATTGCAAGGGCACGACAAAACCTGGCTGACGCGGGCCTCATCGACCTCGTCGAAATCCGCGAGGGCGATGCGCTGACGACGCTGAGTATGGATCTTCCCGAAAGCATAGATCTGCTCCTGCTCGATGGCGCGAAGCCGCTCTACCCGGAAGTCCTTTCACTGGTCGAGAGCCGTCTGCGGCCCGGGGCACTGGTCGTTGCCGACGATGCGCATCATTGCCCGGACTATCTCGATCGCGTCCGCTCGACTTCGGGCGGCTATCTGTCGACACCGTTCGCCGACGACATCGAGTTGTCGATGCGCGCGGCCTGAGCCTGCCAACGTTCAACTGCCACCAACCCAAACCGAACATACAACGAAAGGACCGTCCCAATGGGACGGCTCCCTCAATGGAGAATTGTCATGCATGTATTCGTAACGGGCGCGACCGGCTGGGTCGGCTCCGCCGTCGTCGAGGACCTGATCCGCTCAGGACATAACGTCAGTGGCCTTGTCCGTTCGGCGGGGAAGGCATCAGCCCTTGCAGCCATCGGTGCGAAGGTTGTCGAAGGTTCGCTGGACGACCTCGACATCCTGCGGGCTGCCGCTTCAGCCGCCGACGCCGTAATTCACACCGCCTTCAACCACGACTTCTCGACGTTCCTGGAGAACGCGGCACAGGACGAACGGGCGATCGAGGCACTGGGAGGCGCACTCAAAGGGTCGGACCGCCCATTGCTCGTCACCTCCGGCCTCTTGGGTCTGCCACGCGGCGCAACCGAAGCAGACCTTCCCAATCCGGCGTCGCCGCGCAAGTCGGAAGCTGCCGCAAGGGCCGTGGCGGAACAGGGCGTGCGCGCAGCGACAGTGCGTCTTGCGCCATCCGTTCACGGGGTGGGGGACCATGGATTCATCCCGATCGTCGTGCGTCTGGCGCAAGAAACAGGCGTGTCCGCCTATGTCGATGACGGCTTGAACTGCTGGTCCGGGGTCCACCGTCTGGATGCGGCGCAGGTCTACCGCATGGCCCTTGAAGCCGGCGTGACGGAGAGCGTCTACCATGCGGTTGCTGTCGAAGCAGTTCCGTTCAGGGAAATCGCCGAAGTGATCGGGCGCCAACTCGGCCTGCCGGCCGAACCGCGGTCGCGAGAGCACTTCGGCTGGTTTGCCAACTTTGCAGCGGCGAACATGGCGGCGTCCAGCGCCAGGACCCGCTCGCTTCTAGGCTGGCAGCCGACTGGTCCGGGCCTGATCGCCGATCTCGATCAGCCCGCCTACTTCCCGCGCTGATCGTGAGACGAGCTCTCACTGCCGCGCTGATGCCGAGCCCTAGGCGTTACTGAAACTGCACGCCAAACACTCGACTCACGTTTTGCGATCTCAATGCGCGCGCAGGAAGCGAAATAGATCCTCTGTGAACTCTTGCGGATTCTGCAAATGGGAAAAGTGGCTGACTTCTGGCTGTATTAGCAGACCGGCACCGGGAATGTTTTCGGCGATGAACAGCGTATCGGTACGCCTGACAATTTCGTCGTGGTCGCCGGCTGCAACCCAGATAGGGTGTTCAAGGTTGCGAAGCTCACTTTTCGTTATGTTTGGTTGCGAGCCCCACATTTTTTCCATTTGCTCAAGGAAGTCGTCGTATTCGACGGGTGTGGGAGACAGCTTTTCATACTCATCGCGGGTCCGTTGAGAATAGTTCTCAAACATCCTGCTATCGGATAGATCGTAGATCCCGGATGGGTCACTGTTAGCCGCAAATGCGAACAGGCGGCTAACTCGGCCAGGATTAGCGATCACTAGCTTGAGGCCGATGATTGCGCCGTCGCTCCAGCCTATGACCGCAGCCTTGGACACCGTTAAATCATCCATCAATGCGATGACGTCGGAGGCCATGCGGTCGTAGCTGAAGGGGTCCGCATTCCGAGTGCTGCGTCCGTGGCCGCGGCTGTCCATAACGATGACCTGATAGGACTTGGCGAGTTCCGGAACCTGATGGCCCCAGTAATTGGAATTGGCGAGACCGCCATGGAGCATAATCACGGGCTCACCGGAACCGTAGACAGCATACCAGATCTTGATGCCGTCGACCGCGACATACCCTTCGCGGGTCGTCGCGGGCAATTCGGGAGTTGCGGGAAGAGTTCGCCACCTTGGTTCTGCCATCGTAGCCTCAATCAACCCTTAGTTTGCTGCCTTCGAAGATCGCGGCATCGTTGTCCGTGTAAGTTGCAATATACGTGATCTTCTCGCGGTTGCCAGTCACCCGGTTGGGTGACTGGGCGTTGGCTACCACAGACGGTTCTGAGCCATGCGGCTGTTTGCGCGTACGACAAGTTTACGCGTGAAGGTGACGAGGAAAACTTTGGGCGGTTTTCAGCCTGAGGTGACGTATTTTCTCCAGCCATGCTCGCTGCGAAAACCCAAAATGTCACGCGCCTTCCAGTTCGACAGCAACGTCTCGAACTCGCCGAGTTCCCGCTTGAGCGGTACACCTGGATAGAAACGGTCTATGAGTTCGCGGGTAGGCAGATTGGAGGAGGTGTCGTCGTTTGCGGCATTGAAGATCTGGAAACCAAGCCCGTCCTTCTCAATCGCGCGATGCGTGATCTGGCCGAGGTCGCGCGCATCGATGTAGCTCCACGCGATGCGTTTTCGAAAGCCCGGATTTGCGAACCATCCAGGAAACAGTTTGTACTCGCTCGGCTCAATGACGTTGCCGATGCGCAGGGCATAGATGTCGAAGCCGCTGCGCAGGGCAAAGGCGCGTGCCGTCTGCTCATTGACAACTTTCGACAAGGCATAACTGTCCATGGGGTCGACGTCGTACTCCTCGTCGAGCGGAAAGTAGCGCGGACTGCGGGGCTCGTTGGCAAAGACGAGGCCGTAGGTCGTCTCGCTGGATGCTATGATGACCTTGCGAATACCGAGTTTCACAGCAGCTTCGATGACGTTGTAGGTGCCGAGCGCGTTCACGCGGAAAAGTTCGTTGTCAGGGGCGATCATGATGCGTGGAATGGCGGCAAAGTGTACGACGGCGTCGATCGGCTGTGGCCTCAAAGATGGGTCGAACTCGTGCAGCCCGGTGTAACTCGACAAGGCGTTGAAGACTTGCCCGCTATCGGTGATGTCGGTGATGAGCGTCCTGACCTTCGGATTGTCGAGAGGCCGGGTATCGAGATTGAGGACCTGGTGACCCTGCTCGATGAGATATTGCACGACATGGCGGCCGGCTTTGCCACTGCCGCCGGTGAAGATGATCCTCTTTGCCATTCTGCTCTCCACAATGTGACGCGGATCTCGCTCGCCAATGCGACGCCACGGATCAATTCGTTCCAATGCTGGCGATGCATGTCACTCGCGTCAATGGGGATGCCTTGCCACCGCCTGCGCTGGCAAGGCTTCGGGCGGCGATTGTCCGGGCGCCCGCGAACGGGGCCCGGACGAGATCGTCACTTCTGGATGCACGTGTCGACTGTGTCCTTGGTGCATTCATCAAGACCGGTGAACACCGGATCTTCCACTGGCTTGCCAGCGATCAGATCCATCATGACAGACGGTGCCTTGTAGCCCATCTCGAACGGACGCTGCCCGACGAGTGCCGTCACCAACCCTTCACGCGCAATGGCAACTTCGTCGCCGATCGTGTCGGCAGCGCCGATGACGAATTCGTTGCTGGCAATCTTGTCTGCGATCGGCTTGAACAGGTCGCGATAGGGCTGCGGTGCGCCGAATAGTGGCCAGCCACCCATGATACCAAAGGCATCAAGGTCCGGATTGGCGGCGAGAATATCCGTCATGGCCTGCACGCCTTTTGCCCCGTCGTCATTGGTGAAGACCGGGCAGCCTGCGACTTCCGTCCAGCCTCCCTCACCCTTCAGTTCCGTCAGTCCCTCCTTACCGGTCAGGGTGTCGCGCATGCCCTGGGCTCGGCGCAAAATGTTGTCCGCCCCCGGATTGCCCTCGATCGTGCAGATCTTGCCGCCATCCGGCTTGGCCTTCTTGATGTACTCGCCAATCCGGGCCCCCATCAGGTAGTTGTCGGTACCGAGATAGGTCTTGCGCAGGGCCGAGTCCTCTTTGGCGAGATCGGCGTCGAGCGTCATGACGGGGATCGTCGGGTTCGCGGTCTTCAGCGTTTGAGCGATCAGTTTGGCATTAGACGGCGAAATGGCGATTGCAGCCGTGTCGGCCTTGCCGAGCATGTCCTGAACGATCTGCGCTTCACCCGCCTCGTCGGATGTCGAGGCCGGTCCGGTGTAGAAGCACTCATACTCGGCATCCGGGTTTTCCTTGTTCCATTTCTGGCAACCCTGATTGATCGCTTCAAAGAAGGGGTTGTCGAGGCCCTTCACGACGATGACGAGCTGCTTCTTGGCCAGAGCCTGACCGGCACAGAGCGCCAGGACAGCAACGGCGGCCAGCAATATTGTCTTTCTCATTCTTTCCTCCCGTTGAACAAGCGGACATTGTCTGTCCGCGGCACAAATCAACCCGGATAAAAGACGATACGAGGATCGTTCGACTGACGCTCGTATTGCCAGGCCGAGTCGATAAGCTTTTCGAGATCGTAGTCAGGGCGCCAATCCAGAAGATATTTGGCCTTGCTGTTATCCATCCAGTTCGAGTGGAAGCCGCTGGGGACGTCAACCGAGCCGAGGCCGCGCGTACGTGCGAGGTAGCTTGCGACCTCGCCATAGTCCACTGGACGGTCCATGGAGACGTTGAACAACTGCCGTGCAGCGCGGGGATTGTCGATCGCTGCCAGGATCGCCGAGACCAGGTCGCTGACATGCACGAAATTGCGTTTGAGCGGCCGGCCATCTGCGTCGCGAAGAAGCGGCACGGTTCCGGCCTCGGCATATCGCCTTGCTGCTGCAGGCTCAAACAAGGTTTTCCAGTCAGGCCCGCCAAACACATCGTCGCCGAACGACAACGTCTGTTTGAAGTCGTCCTTCTCCATGATCCACGGCGCGCGCAGGCAGCAACCGATTGTGCCGTATTGAACCGCGTATTGCTCGAGCATCACTTCCTCGAGGACCTTCGATAGCGCGTAGCAGCCGGGGTAAGCACGGTGCGGCGTCTTCTCCGTCACAGGACCATCATGGCGATAGAAGAAATGGCCGACCGCCGCATCCCCACCGACGAGGATAAACTGACGTGCGGATGGGCTGATCCGGAAGGCCTCGAGTAGCCAGAACAATCCCTTGACCGTGATGTCCATGACCGCGTCGGGCGTTTCCTTGCAGGTGGCGAGGTGCACGACATGGGTGACGCCCTGCATTGCCGCATCTGCGACGCTGCGGTCGGCGATCGTCCCGCGGACCATCTCGATTCGATCGCACGGGTCGAGCAGGCGATTGTGGCAGAGCGCACGGATCTGCGCCTGCGAAAAACGCGGTTGGTCAAGCAGCCCCGCGATGAGGTTCCGCCCGACCTTGCCGGTTGCACCGGTGACAAGGATCAGCATTTTTGTCTCCCACCGATAGCTAATATACAGGGCAACGTGTATTTGTCATACAAAACAGTTTCTACGCACAGGACGTCATTGACGCCTTCATAAGGATTTGCGTAAATAAGCTGTCGACAGCTGGGTGAAGACTGAGGAACGATCGCGCCCGTTGGCGTGCCGGCGCGCTTCGGGAGGCGAGACGACTGGTGGCGACACTCGAGATCACCAACATTTCCAAGCATTTCGGCGCCATTCAGGCGGTCAACGACGTTTCGCTCTCGCTGGAAGCAGGCCAGGTGGTCGGCCTCATGGGGGATAACGGCGCCGGTAAGTCGACGCTGGTCAAAATGATTGCCGGCAACCATCGCCCGAGCCAGGGAACGATACGGCTCGACGGCAACGAAATCGTGCTGCATCGGCCGATAGAGGCAAGGCAGCACGGCATCGAGATCGTTCATCAGGACCTGGCGCTGTGCAATAATCTCTCGGCGGCGGCAAATGTGTTCCTTGGACGCGAACTCAGGCGCGGCTTTGGCCCACTGCGGGTCCTTGACTACAAGGCAATGTACCGTCGCGCGGGAGAGATCTTTAGCGAGCTTCGATCCGAAACTCGCCCCCGCGATCTCGTCAGGCAAATGTCCGGAGGGCAGCGGCAAGCGGTCGCGATCGCGCGAACGATGATCTCCGAGGCAAAGATCGTCCTTATGGACGAGCCGACGGCGGCCATTTCGGTGCGCCAGGTCGCCGAGGTGCTGCATCTGATCCGTGGGTTGCGCGATCGCGGCATCGCGGTCGTGCTCATCAGCCATCGTATGCCGGATGTTTTTGATGTCGCAGATCGCGTCATCGTCATGCGGCGCGGCCGAAAGGTCGCCGACAAGCCTATTGCGCAGACGTCGCCTGAAGAAGTGACAGGATTGATTACGGGCGCCATCGAAAGAGGATGAGCGCTGCAGGTGCCGCATCGGAGGAATGCGTAAGAAAATGGCAACAATGCTCGACCAGACGATCGCTCACAAACAACGCACGTTGGGCGCTGCGATCCTCGCCAACCAGACGTTCTGGGTGTTCGTCGCTGTCGTTCTGGCGTGCATCTTCCTTTCCTTCGCAACGGATTCGTTTGCCACAGCGAAGAACCTCTACAACATCACCCGCAACGCCACCTTCGTCGCTATCATTGCCCTCGGCATGACGCTGGTTATCATCACCGGCGGGATCGACTTGTCGGTTGGGTCGGTGCTTTGCCTATGCAGCATGGTCCTGGCAGTCGTCATGCATTCCGGCTATAGCATCGAGGTCGGGATTGTCGCCTCGGTGGCAACGGCGCTTTTCATCGGCGCGTTTAACGGTGTGCTCATCGCCTATGTCGGATTTCCTCCTTTTGTGGTGACACTCGGCATGCTTTCGATCGCACGAAGCCTGGCGATGGTAGCGTCCAACAACACGGTTGTTTTCCAGTTCGGACCGGACCACGACAAACTGCTCGCTCTTGGCGGGGGGGCCTGGCTGTTCGGCATCGCCAACCCGGTGATCTACATGATTGTGCTGACGCTGCTGACGGGTTTCGTTCTGCGATGGACGAGGCTGGGCCGCTATATCTACGCCATCGGCGGCAACGAGCACGCCGCGACTGCTACCGGTATACCTGTGCGTCCGATCAAGGTCGGTGTGTATATGATTTCTGCCCTCTCCGCCGGTCTTGCCGGCATCATCCAGACTGGCTGGCTTGGAGCGGTAACAACGAATATCGGCGCTGGCATGGAGCTTCAGGTCATCGCAGCGGCGGTGATTGGTGGCGCCAACCTGGCCGGCGGCGTCGGCACGGCCTTAGGCGCACTGGTCGGTGCGGCGCTCATCGAGGTGATCCGTAATAGCCTCGGGCTGCTCGGCATCAACGCGTTCTGGCAGGGAACGTTCATTGGCGGCGCGACCATCCTTGCGGTGCTTTTCGACCGCATCCGCAATTTCCGGCAGACCGAGTAGCTCCGAGATTTCGTCGCGCGGACCGCTCGATGAATTGTTCTGCGAGTTGGAATCTACGCCGGCGCGGCCGAGATGGAACGAGATGAGATGGATCGCGGCGAGTGCACAGGTAGCTCGCCCAATGGGCTAACGCACCATGCGCGGGCTTACACCTGCCAACATCTTGATGATGTCGTCCTCTAGCTTCTGACAGAGATCCTCATACTCCTCCCTCACCGTGGGATCTGGCATCAGTTGCTCCCGTAACTCATCACGCTTCATGGCGGCGACGCCGTAAGCTTCGAGCAGATCGTTGATCGCAAGGAAGTTGGCATCGGAAATCTGTTTCCGGTGTCGTGGCAGCCGCATCATCATTCGGGTTCGCCCGACCTTCTCGAAATTCATCATTCGCTCCTCGGTCTGTCGGCCGAGAGATTGTCCACCACGAAAATGAAAGTAGCAAGATGACTTTGAGCCGACGCGTCAACGGGGCGCGTGTCTACAGCGGATTGAGAGCCAGTCCCAATCCGCAATCTCCCACGTGATCAAAGCGCGCGGAGTGTGACATTCCAATTTTGCGCAACGGAGGGACGGTTCCCAAGCAACTACATGCCGGTCTATCTCAAAGCGGCACGATTGTGCGTCGGATTTCTCATGGCGCAACTCTCAGAGTTCGGGATCCCTCCGGGGAGGAAAGCCTTGGGGAAGGGGCTACCGGGCTTTGCCGCTCTTCTCTCGTTCTAAGCTGTCGCGAAGCGCTGACATGATATCGACGACGTTGTCTTTCGCCGGTGTAACCCTGCGCTTGGCCTTCGGCTTCAACGTCTTCTTCTTCTCGGCGATCAGTTCGAGCATGCGATCCTGAATGGGGTCGGGGATCGGCGCCCACTTTTTCGTCTGCTGCTTGATCAATTGCTTCATCAGCGGAGCAAGGCCGCCCTCGGGCTTTGCCTTGATGTTCGAGAAATACTCTTCCTCAGGTCTCACCTCGTCACCATAGCGCAACGTCCATAGAACGATGCCTTCGCCGCGGGGCTCAAGCATCACCGCGCGCTCTCTCTGGCCGAAGACGAGACGGGAAATCCCAACGACGTTCTCTGCGCGCATGGCGTCGCGGATCACGGCGAACGCATCTTCACCAACCTTGTCGTTCGGCACCAGGTAGTGCGGCTTCTCGAGCCAGATCCATTCGATGGAATCGCGCGGCGTGAACATGTCGATCTCAATCGTCCGGACGCTTTCGAGCGCCACCGCATCGAGTTCTTCTTCCTCGAGAATGATGTAATCGCCTTCGCCGCGCTCGTAGCCCTTCACCTGGTCCTCTGTATTGACTTCCTTGCCGGTCACGCTGTCGACGTACCGTGAAGCCACGCGGTTGCCGGTGGCGCGATTCATGGTGTGAAACCGGATCTTCTCGGTGTCGCTGGTGGCCGGCGACAGGGCGACGGGGCAGGTGACCAGTGAAAGCTTGAGGTAACCTTTCCAGTAAGGTTTGACGGCGGCCATGACTTTAGCCTGCCTTCTTGCGCGCTGCCGGCCGTGGCGTCGGGACGGCTCGCGCAGCTGCTGCAGTGCGGGGCTTCGATGCGCGCGCCGATCCGAAACCGGCGCTCATGCGCAGCGCCTCCATCAGGTTCGTCGACGGCTCGACCTTCGGCTGTTTCTTCGCCTTGACCGTCCGGCCTTCCATCTTCGCCTTCACGAGTTCAGCAAGCGCCGCGTCGTATCTATCGTCGAAGGTCCGCGGATCGAACAGGCCGGCCTTGGTCTTGATGATGTGCTTTGCAAGGTCAAGCATTTCACCTTCGATCTTGAGGTTCGGAATGTCGGCGAACGCTTCCTTGGCGGAGCGAACCTGATAGTCGAAATTGAGGGTGGTGGCGATGAGCCCGTCACCGTGGGCGCGAATGAGAACTGTCCGCAGCCGGCGGAAAAGCACAGCTTGGGCGAGGGCGCCGACCTTGGACTCACGCATTGCATCCCGGATCAGGACGAAGGTCTCTTCGCCCAGCCGATCGGGGAGCAGGTAATAGGGTTTGTCGAAATAGAGATCATCGATTTCGCCGAACGGCACATAGGATTGTATGCGCAAGGTCTTGTCGCTTGGAGGAACCGCCGCGGCCAGTTCCTCGGGTTCAAACAGCACGTAGCGGCCGTCATCGACCTCATAGCCTTTGATCTGATCTTCGCGCTCGACCACCTTCCATGTGTCGATATCGACATACTCCCGCTTCACGCGATTTCCGGTTTTTCGGTTCAAGGTGTTGAAGCTCACGCGCTCGGAAGTCGACGCAGCGCTGTGAAGCGCCACGGGGCAACTGATCTCGGCAAACTTCAAAAAGCCCTTCCAAAGAGCACGTCCGGCCATATCGATTTCTCCCGGTAGCCCGGATTCAACGGAGGCAGATTACGTTTGTTCCGGCTAAGACGCGAATCAATTGTGGCGTTTAGTGGGCTGTCGATAGTAGGATGAACCTATCCACGAGTATTGCGTTTGGGAGTCTGTTGCACAGTCCAGGAGTGAGGGAGGCGGTGCTATGAACACGAAGCTCCATATCGACGGGTCATTTGAGGCTATGCACCGGGCCCTCGACGAAGCCAATCGCGCCTTTGAAAGTGGCGGCGCCGATCGACATCGCGACGCTCTGCAGCGCCTCGGCCGCGCGGTGATGAACTCCCTTGCCGAGATCATCGAGACCGACGGCGGAACGGACGGCTACCTCTACGACGCCGACGGAATCGCCCATGATATCGAGGCTTGTTATCACAAGCTGGTCGAGGAAGAGGAAGCGGCCGAGCCGCACCAGGCGCCGCAGCAAGCCAGCCATGGAACGCTCAACGTTCGTCAACAGGGAGTAGGGCGATGATCACCGGCACAGATCTGCTGCAGATTTCACTTGCGCGTGTGAACATGGACCGGTCCGACCTCGAGGCGGCCGGCGTGATCGATCCCGGACAAGCGGGCGACAAGGCCTGGTCAAACTTCGGACGGGACATGGACACCTTCATATTGAAGCTGCCGGAATGGCGCCGTGCAGCGCTCGCCGCTGTGATCAGAGCGAGAGCGGGCAGCACCAGTGAGGTGTCCCATTAACGCGCTCAAATCTATGTTTTCGGGCCCAATGTGACGTATAGCTGCGAGAAATGCCTCCGAGTACCTGCTCTCCGTTCACGCACGCATGCCAGACTTTCTCAGACCGCTGCTTTATCTGCTTGTTCTCTTTTTTAGCATCGCCGCTGGCGGGAACTTTTTTCATCGATTGCCGCTCGAGCAGCGCTTGATGGAACTCGCCAATTGGCGCCGATCCCGCATCGAATTCCGGCGCCGTTTCGTGGAGTTTTACGGCTCGTTCGGTTTCTTTGGCCTGTATCCAGATCATTTACGGGCGCTGCCACCGTTCAAATATCAATGGCGTCTGGAATCTCGCGTTTCTGGCTCCGGCAGAACGCTGCAAAGTCCTTGAGGAATTTCTCCGCCCCGGGACGATTAGTCGAAGTCATGAGGCTTCCCCTGATTGCGTCAGGCGCCTGTTTCATCACCGGAAACCGAAAGAAAATCCTCTCGGAGAAATTCGAGCTTACAGTCGAAAGTACCGTTCGCAGCACCGCCAGCATGTCCTCGCCTCGGTGCGAAGCATGGGCGAGGGCTATTGGTTTTCCGATCACCGCCTCACCGGAGACAAGCCAGTCGATCGCGTTTTTGAGGCCACCGGGAATGCTGCGAACATATTCGGGGCTCGAAATGATCAGCCCATCACTCGCGGAAATTTTTTCGATGAACCGGATGACGCTTTCCGGGGTATTCGGGCCCTCAAGGTCAGGAGAAAAGACCGGCAACTCACCGATCCGGTCAAAGACATCGATTGCGACATCGGCCGGTGCCAAGGCTTGGAAAGCCCTTAACAAGGCCGTGTTGGTGGATAGCTGACGTGTGCTGCCCGAAATCGCCAATATCTTCATGCTCAAAAGATAATGGAATATCCTTATCCGGCAAGCGGTCCACACCAGCGAGTTGAGCCCGAGTCGATAGGTGAGGAAGTAGTTCAATTCGACTCAAGAACTGAGATTCAATCGTCTACTGAGTCCAGGCCGACGACTTCGCTTTGATCAGTCTTTGGTCGTGGCGGCGCGCGTGCCACGAGTTCATGCGGTTGACGCATCGATCCTATCCCTCCGGCAGCAAGGCTGACGGTCCTTTTTCCGGCTCGGATCCAGGCGGGTCTGCCCCGCATAAGCGCAAGGCCGGCCATCGCAAAATTTGATGTTACATGCCCAACCGGACGAGCTTGTTTGCGGGGTCAGGGGAAGCCCCGGCTAGCGCTGTCTACTTGAACAGGACCACCCATCCGGCATGAACGCCACTCTGTCGGGTTCATGCCGGTCACGCGCCGGAATTCACGATTGAAATTGGATTTCGTCAGAAAGCCTACGTCGTAGACGATCGTGGTGACGGCGATATCGGCTTTTTCGAGGAGCCGGCAGGCCTCCGCGATCCGGAAATCGTTGACATACTGCGAGAGGTTCTTGCCGCAAACGATGTTGACGGCCTTCGACAGGTGACGGGCGGGAATGCCTGCCCTGCGCGCCAGCCGGCTAAGGTTGAGCTCATGGTCGCGATAGAGCCCTTGCGTCTGCATCAGTTGCGCCAGGCGCGCAACAATATGGGTGTCGTCGTCGGATGCCGGCGCCGGCTGCACGGCTTCGGGCTCGCGCGGGATCGGAGCTCGGGATGCGATCGCAGCCCCGGCCCCGAGCAAAAGCACGAGGGGGATCGTCGCAACGGTGACGATCGTGGCGGCATACGAACCGTCGAACACGCGCAGGTCCAATGCGATCAAGCTGTCCGCGATGACCGCAAGCAATAGCGTCGCAGCCATGATCTGCAGCGACCGATGAACGAGAGGGGCATCGTCGAAACGCGCAAGGTCGAGCGCGTCCGAGCCCCCCGATGCGAGACGTCCAAGGGCGACCGCATAACAAGCGAAGATGGCGATGAGGGTCAGATCGAGGCATTGTGGTGAGGCGACGGCAAGGAGTGTCACCAGCAGCGACGGCAAAATGTGCGGCCAGAAACGATAGGAGGATGTGTTGCCCGGCTCGGCGACGAAGGTCGCGAAACAGACCCAGGCCATGGGGCCGACGGCAGAGGCAAGAATGGCCTGGGCCGGCAAGACAGGTTCGATCCCATAGCCCCAGCGCACGCCGATGACCGTCGCAAGAACGCAAAGCAACAGGACCAATATCCGGAAATGCCGGCTGGCAGCCTGCTCACGAAGGCTCATCTGTACCAAAAGAATGAGCAGCAGCAGCGCCGCGACGAACGGCAACGGAACGAAGAGCATCGAGTCGGTCCTGTTTTGCGGCCACTATTGACCAGATCGTGATCGGAGACGACCTCGAACATGATCTTGGTCTCTATTGCGCAACCGTCATGTCAATGTCCTCGGCGTCATTTCAATCGGGCCAAGTCCATGATCTCGTTCAGACCGTTTTTCCTGCTTCTTCTTCAGGTTACACTTCTCATATCTTCGGCCGCCTGTGCGAGCGTCGGCTTCCAGGAGGTTGAAGTTTCTGATCCTCTCGATCGTCCTATCCATGCAGCGATCTGGTATCCATCGAACGAAGCGCCTCGGTTGCAGGCACTCGGCGATTATTCCCAGACCGTTGCCGCCGACGGTCCCGTCAGTGGCAAGCGACTACCCCTGGTGGTCCTCTCGCACGGCACGGGTGGCAGCGCCTACGGCCATCACGATACGGCCTTCGCGCTGGCCGAAGCCGGGTTTGTCGTTGTCGCCCTTTCGCATTCCGGCGACAACTATGCGGACATGCGCCACTACGCCACCCGCAGACAGCTGACCGAGCGGCCGCGGCATATATCGCTGATCATCGACTGCATGCTGCAGACCTGGTCGCAGCGTGCTGCAATCGATCCGGATCGTGTCGGCATTTTTGGGTTCTCCATTGGCGGCTTCACGTCGCTCGTCGCCCTGGGTGGCAAACCTGAGCTTTCCGGTCTGATCGACCAATGTGTGGCGTTTCCGCAAAGATGGGTCTGCCGCGAGTTCGGCGGGGCAGACAGTATCGCCCGGAGCTTCGGCGCTGCGCCGCTGGACGTCGTTCGCGATGAACGGCTGAAGGCGGCCTTCGTCGCCGCCCCGGCGATGCCGGCGCTGTTCCTGCCTGACGGTCTGCGCGAAGTGCAAAAGCCGGTGGCACTCTGGGCGGCGGAGCTGGATCACATCGTGCCAGCGGAGCCGGACTTCGCAATCGTGAAGGGCGGGTTGCCGGTCACGCCAATATCTCATATCGAGCCTGGCGCCGGACATTACTCATTCCTCGCGCCTTGCACAAAGAGCCAGCTGGCGGCGTTGCACGAAATCTGCACCGATACACCCGGCTTCGATCGGGCAGAATTTCATGTGCGCCTGAATGCAGCCGTCGTCGCCTTCTTCCGCCGAAATCTCTAGCTCGGGCCGCGTCTACGCGCCGGATGCAGTCATTCAAAGTGCTACAGCGACCTTTGCGCGTCTAATAAGACGCGCGGCGCTGTAGTCCCTCCAGGTGATTTTTGCGGACAGGCGCCAACGGCGGCATCATCCAGCCTCGCGATAATTGGTGACAATGGCTCATGCGGGTGTGCTCGTTGCCCGAGGCAAGATTCGTCGCCATTCGTTTTGAAACGGCAGCCCGAACAGATTAATCAGCGCCTCCTCGGTTGCCACTGCATCCAGCCAACGACGTTCGACCTGTCCATTGCGATGGCGGATCGTCAACCTGTTCCCGAGCAGTACGTTTCGTGCTTCTGTCGTCGTCAAGGCCACAAGCAGTTGCTGGCGGAAATGGGAGTGTGGATGGGTCGACGCTCCGACGTTTGCGGTATCGTATTCTTCGTCAGCGCAGATCCTCGTCGAAACCTCGTAGACCGGTGACCACTTTGCGGCGAGCAGTACCTTGAGCAAAAAGCCCTCCGGTGTGGCGGTCAAACGAAACATCTCATGCGTCGTCGGTTGTGGCGCCGCGACGTCAAAGCGCAAGGGAAGCGTTGGAACGCAGCTGCCGAAGCCGACGTCGACGAGATAGGCTACTCCGTCAATAACGATGCGGAGCGCCATATGCGACCAGGCCGGCGGCGGAGCGGTTCTTTCCCGCATCCAAAGGACGCGGGCAATCAGCGGCTCTGCCACGTAGCCGAGCGATAACAGGACCCTTTGAAACAGTCCGTTGTGCTCGAAACAGTATCCGCCGCGCCGGCGCGCGATCAGTTTGACATCGACGGCTGCGGGCGACAGATCGATCCTGTGTCCCAGAAGGACGTCTATGGCTTCGAAGGGGATCGTTGCGACATGGTGCGCAATAATCGCCCGAAGGTTCGCAAGATCCGGTGAGCGCGGCCCGCCGTAGCCAATGCGCGCGAAGTATTGGTCGAGGTCGACGGGAACAGCAGATCTCGGCATGTCAAAGGCTCCGGTATAGTGCATCGCGTAGGTCGGTCGTAAAGCGGCCGATCATGCCTTCGAACGCGGTGTTGGTGAGCGCAACGATGGAAAGGCGTCGATCCGGATCGATGAACCATTTGTGCCCATAGGCTCCGTCCCATTGCAGCGTGCCCGGATTTTGGGGACTTCCGGCGTCTTCAGGAGAGGCAAGGATCGCGCCTCCAAAGCCGAACTCCCAGCCCCGTCCGGCGGCTGCGCCTGCGGTCTTCGCCTGCATTTCAAACATTGAACGGGCGGTCTCGCGTTTCAAGATGGGCGTACCACCCGTTCTGAGACATTCGAGAAGGCGCAGGATGTCGCCGGCCGTGCCGGCCATGCCGGCGCCGCTTGACGGAAAAGCTTGGGTGTTGAAAATCCGCACGGGGGAGAACCTGACCGGATTGCCGAAGAACGGAATGGCATCGTCATCCGCCAATCGCCGTGGTCGAGGCGTCGCGTTACCGTAATGCGTGACAAGCCGGCTGCGATCGACAACCGAAAATGCCGTATCCTCCATCTGCAGCGGACTGATCACCAGCGTCGCCACCGCGTCTGAAAGCGTACGTTCCGTCGCACGCTCGATGACGGCACCGAGAACGTCGAGGCTCATCGAGTAGCCCCAGCCCTCTCCGGGCCGATAGGCGAGCGGGACGGCGTTCAATTTCCGGATGAGGTCGGAAAGATCGTCATTGGTGTTGTCGAGCCCGGTGCTGATGGCGAGCCTCCGATAGGGGCCGTCACCTCGTTCCATGAAGGCGTAGCTGAGCCCGGCGCTGTGCGTCAGCAGATGGCGCAGGGTAACGCGCGGCAGACTTCCGTCCGACAGGCGCGGCGAGAAGTCGGGCAACCATGTCGATACCGCATCGTCGAGATGCATCACGCCTTTGTCGATCAATGCCAGGGCGGCCGCCGTTACGATCGGCTTAGTGACGGATGAGAGCAGGAAGATGCTCTCGAGTTGCATCCGGCGCCCCGCCTCACGATCGGCAAAGCCGGCGGCGCGCTGGTAGGTGAGGCTGCCGTCGATGGAAACCAGGACGACGGTGCCGACGATCCGCTCTTGCGTCAAAGCGTCGTCGATCGCCTTATCAATCGCGGACCGCAATTGCGGCAGCGGCGTTCGTTTCAGTTCGGTTGACGTCAGTCCGGCCATTGATTTTCTCCCGTCAGCGCCCCGGTCTTTGCCGACAGGGCCTCGCATCGATGGAAACGGCTCGGCGTGGACGAGTCGATTGCCTGCCTGCGTATGGGAGGCATACGCCGCTACAGGAGGACGCGGTCGCAAGCGTAGGCTACACAACCACCACAGTTTCAGCGTGGAGGTCGGTCGATGAATGCACTTGAACAGAGATATTCCGGAAAGGTCGCGCTGGTCGCCGGCGCAAGTAAGGGCATAGGCGCGGCCACCGCCAGGGCATTTGCGAAGGAAGGCGCGGCCGTCGTGCTGCTTGCCCGCTCGAAACAGGCGATCGATGAAGTCGCAGGTTCGATCCGCGAGCGGGGCGGGGAGGCGTTGGCGATCCAGGCGGATGTCGGTGACGAGAGCGCGATGAAACGCGCCCTGGACAGCGCCCTTGAGCGGTATGGACGACTGGACGCTGCCTTTAACAATGCAACCGACGGCGGGATGCCGGCGCCCCTTGCCGATCTCGATATCGAGGCCTTCGATCGCAGCATGCGAACCAATATTCGTGGCACCTTCATTGGTATGCGCCACCAGATCGGAGCCATGTTACACAACGGCGGTGGCGCGATCGCCAACATGGCCTCGGTTGCCGGGGTGAACGGGACATCAGGTCTTTCGGCCTATGTCGCGGGAAAGGCCGGCATTATCGGCCTTACGAAGGCTGCGGCGCTCGACTACGCCGATCAGGGGATCCGCATAAACGTCGTCGCCCCAGGGCCGATCCTGACCCATCATCTCGAAGCCGCAGGCGCGCAGGTACAGCAGCAAGCCGCCCTTTCGACGCCGATGGGCCGTCTTGGCACGGTCGAAGAGGTTGCGGCGGCAGTGCTTTGGCTTTGTTCCGAGCAGGCAAGTTACATCACCGGCGCGGTGCTTCCCATCGACGGGGGAATGACGGCAGGCACCAAGCTGTCTATGAATTATCGCCGGGATCAGCCACCTCGCCTCGCGGTGGATTGACGGATCTTGCGGCGCCGGCTTCGGGTCCGTCGTAGCGTCCAGGCGCAAATTTGGGATGGAGATAGCCGTATGAACTGGGAAGAAATGCGTCTTGTTCAGGTGCTCGCCCGCCACGGCTCCCTAAGTGCGGCGGCCCGCAGCCTTGGCACCACGCAGCCGACGCTCAGTCGTCGCCTTGACGCCTTCGAGACAAAATGCGGCCATAAGCTCTTCGAAAGGCATTCGAACGGGCTGATGCCGACTGTCGCATGCCAGTCCATCCTGTCGATTCTCGAGCAGATGGAGGCGAGTGCCCTGGCAGTAGAGCGCCGCTTTGCGGCGCAGGAGGAAGGGCTGCAGGGAACAGTTACCGTGACTACCCTCGACTGGCTGGGCGACTATGTCATCGCGCCCATTCTGGCGAAGTTCGCCGCCGACCATCCGGGCATCACCATCAATCTCATCAACGATAGCAGGCGCTTCAACCTGTCCCGGCGAGACGCTGATATCGCCTTCCGGTTTGGCGGCTTCGACCAGAAGGACATCGTTGAATGGAAGGTGGCGGAGATTCGCTATGGGTTGTTCGCATCGCGCGACTACATCGAGCGTTTCGGAAAGCCGGCAGCCGGGGATAGCACGGCGCATTCCATCGTCGAACTCGCCGAGGCGCCCGTACGCGTATCGCTCTCCACGTGGCTGAAGGAGATCCTTCCGGACGCAAGGGTGATCCTGCGGACAAATTCGATACGCTCACAACTGAGTGCGGTGGAAGCGGGTGTAGCGGTTGCCACGCTTCCGTTCTTTCTGGCCGCCGATCGACTGGGATTGCTTGCCGTGGATACAGGGAACTCTCCACCGACATTGCCACTCGTGATCGGCGTTCATAGCGACATGCGCCGCATACCTCGTATCCGAAAACTCATTGACTTTGCTGTCTCCGAGTTCGTCGGCCTTCGATCACGGCTCAGTCCTGCAAGGCCATAGCTATGGACAGCGGCGGGGCGACAGCGACAGTGGAGCAAATGAATACATGGCCTCGCTTCTCGTTTGCGAGAGGTTCATCGGCTCAAGCTACACTTGGCGCTGACGAATACCGGGGTCGAACTCAAATTTGATTTTGGAGGGTTGTGATGGCGGTCGATTTCCAGGGCAGCTACATTGATAGAGCGGCCCTCGTCATTATGCACTATCAAGTCGACGTGTTCGCAATCCTTTTCGGGGAGCAACCGTCGCCGTCGTTGGGGCAGTGTAACGCACTGATCCGGCGCTGGCGCGCCACTGGTCGACCGTTGCTATTTCCCAATTTTTCGCTAGGCGAAGGGTATGAACATGCACCGCCGGCGGAAAACCGCCAAATCTCACCGTATCTACCGACCGGACGATTTCGTACTGGTCTGCCCGTCGAAGGTCTTGCGGTCGAACGGGGTGACCTTTTCTATGCATGTCCGCGAGCCAGCGTCTTCTATGGCACATCGCTTGACGCCGACCTTCGGACGCGCGGCGTAAGCACGCTGGTAATGGCTGGGATAAGCACCACCGGTGTTGTTCTTTCAAGCGTCTCCTGGGCCAGTGATGCGGACTACGCCGTGCACCTAGTCCGGGACTGCTGCTATGACCCGGATCAGGATGCGCACGAAGCTTTGTTCCGTTCCGGGTTCGGCGGGCGCGTACAAGTCGTGTGACGCGGGATGCGGGTCAGTGACAGTCTAGCGGAATGGGCGCACGAACAGAAGCGCCCGCTGCGTTATCGCACCAACAGCGCGTCAACGTGATAGGGATCGGATCAATCGGACAACATCAGGGCGGGCGGTAACAACGTGCCGCATAAACAGGCCGGAGACATGACTGCACCCGTCCCGCAAAGCTCAAGCAGTAGCCATCCGGCGAAGGCCGCTATGATCTCGCCTGATGGAATGCCCACGTTCAGCGAACGCGCTGTTGAGCCGGATCGGCGGATTTGGGTGGGAAGCAGCTTGTCCAGGACGGGAACGGACAAGCCGCCATTAAGGGTCGCTATTTAAGGGGCAGGAAGAGCTCTGCCATCGCCGCATGTTCAGGTGCTTCCGGAAAGAAGGTGAGGCGCTGGCAATACAGGGGGAAATCCCTCGCTTCCTCGCCACTCGCCGGCAGCCAATCGCGGTAGAGGTAAAGCGCGGCAGGCTCCAGATCATCAGTATTGCCGACGACTTTCAACACGGCGCAACGGCCGCCGGGGATTATGCCCGCTTCAATCTGCTCTCCGTTCGTCTTGATCGTCTGATCAGTGCTGACACAAAGGTCCAGCCGATACTCGTCCGCCGACGTCACGCGCGGATCGGAATGGAAGATGTTGAAAGTCAGACTGGTCTTCGGATTCAGGCCAGTGGCTTTGCGCCATGCTATAAAGCGTTTGATCGTGTCGCCGATCCTTACCGGATCACCTTGATGTTTCATGATCGCGACAGAGGTCGGAGACACCTCGCGGATTTCGACGTCATCGGCTGCAAATGTCCTTTGCATGAGCTTGCTCCTTGCTTGGTTGAGAGGCCCGAGGGCGGCAAGCCATGGTACCCAATCGGGAGATTTCCTGAACTGCGAAGGCGACTGGGTGAACCGTTGCCGAAATGCGCGAGCAAAGGCGTCAGGAGCTTCGTAGCCGGCATCCATCGCTATCTCGGTCACGCTGTCTGCGTCCCTGTAGGCCAGCCTGTAGGATGCCCGCTTCATGCGGACGAGTTGGATATAGCGATGCACGGACAGCCCAAAGGCCGCCGCGAACTGCCGATGGAAATGATACTTGGAGAAGGCGGCCACGCGGCTCAACTCATCCAGGTCCAGATTGCGGTCGAGATGCTGATCGATGTGATCTAGGACCCGTTGCATCCGGACATGGTAGTTTCGAAGCGTAGTCGTCATCATCCTGTCCTCACCGTGGCACGGCCAAATAGCCCCACACAAGTGCTGTGCGCTCGGCCGATCTTGCGGATTATCAGGCTCGGCCGCTCGGTAACAACGTTGGCCTATGAGGTAGCCATCCGCCTGAGCGGCCAGCGCCGCCGGCGTCCCGGAGGTAAATGCTCCAACCTGCTGATTGGCATGTCAGCGATGTGAGCAAGCACGTCGGCCAGCCAAGCTTGCGGATCGATGTCGTTGAACTTGGCAGTCATGATCAAGGTGGCCATGAAGGGTCCGCGATCGGGACGGCAAAGAGCCGCGACTTTCGGCCAAGCCGCGCAATGCCCGCTCGGCGGCGCGACCCCTATGATTTTGATCATCAGTGCGCCCTTTTTCCCGTACTCCAATCAACCTGATGGGCCGTTCGGTTGTTTCATGCTTTTGGACAGTGGACTCGCTGTTCAGATAGGGTGCGAAGATGGCTGGCCGATGTTATTGTTAGTAAGCAGCGCCTTGATTCGCTCGGCGTCAGCGCCTGTGAGATGGATAAGTAGTGAAGGCAGCCAATTTCGGGAACAAACCCGGGCCTAATTTCGTTGAAATTGAAGTGGTCGTAACAGAAGCGTAGGACTTCGGGCGACCGCAGGAGGCTTCCATGAGAGCCAATGACGGCGATGTTTTCGACCTCTTTTCGCAGACTTACGCAAGCGGAGTGCAAGAGAAGTTAAGTCTGCAGGAATATCTCCTCGCCTGTCGCGACGACAGGAGCATGTATGCCACGGCGCCAGAGCGCATGGTGGCTGCCATCGGCGAGCCGCAGTTGATAGACACGAGCGCGGACGAGCGCCTCGGCCGTATCTTCGCCAACCGCACCATCAAGATCTACCCCTCCTTTGCGGACTTCTATGGAATGGAGGATACGATCGAGCGGATCGTCGGATATTTCCGATATGCCGCGCAGGGGCTCGAGGAACGCAAGCAGATCCTTTACCTCTTGGGGCCGGTGGGTGGCGGCAAGTCGTCGCTTGCCGAACGTCTCAAGAAGCTGATGGAGCAGCAGCCGATCTACACGCTGGCCATCGACGGTAAGATAAGTCCCGTCTTTGAGTCACCCCTCGGCCTGTTCGACCGAGATCGCATGGGGGATCTGCTCGAAGACAAATACGGAATTGCGAAGAGGCGGCTCACCGACTTGGTATCGCCTTGGGCAACCAAGCGGCTGGACGAAATCGGCGGCGACATTTCGAAGTTCAGCGTCGTCAAACTCACGCCCTCGCGGCTGCGCCAGATCGCCATCGCCAAGACGGAACCGGGCGACGAGAACAACCAGGATATTTCCGCGCTCGTCGGCAAGGTCGATATCCGCCAGCTCGAGAATTTCAGCCAGGCCGATCCCGACGCCTATTCCTATAGCGGCGGGCTCAACAGGACTACGCAAGGGCTGCTCGAATTCGTCGAAATGTTCAAGGCGCCGATCAAGGTTCTGCATCCGCTGCTGACCGCCACGCAGGAAGGAAGCTACAACGGCACGGAGAACTTCGGCGCCTTCCCCTACCAGGGCGTCGTGCTTGCCCATTCCAACGAGTCCGAATGGCTGCAATTCAAGCACAACAAGAACAACGAGGCCTTTCTCGACCGGATTCTGGTCGTCAAGGTTCCCTATTGCCTGCGCGTCACGGAGGAACGGCTGATCTATGAAAAGCTGCTTCGCGAGAGCGAGTTGTCCGAGAGCCCATGTGCGCCCGAGGTGCTGGAGAACCTTAGCCGCTTCACGGTGGCGACGCGCCTCGCTCTACACGAGAACTCGCCGTCCTACACGAAGATGCGGGTCTATGACGGCGAAAACCTGAAGGATACCGATCCCAAGGCGAAGTCCCTGCAGGAATATCGCGATGCCGCGGGCGTCGATGAGGGCATGACCGGCGTCAGTACCCGCTTTGCCTTCAAGGTGCTGTCGGAGACCTTCAACTACGACACCAAGGAAGTCGCGGCCGATCCGGTTCATCTGATGTATATCCTGGAACAGGCCATCCGGCGGGAGCAGTTTCCCAAGGAGACTGAAGCGAACTATCTCGATTTCATCCGCTCGGAGCTCGCCGCTCGTTATGCCGAGTTCATCGGTCACGAAATCCAGAAGGCTTATCTCGAATCCTATAGCGAATATGGTCAGAACCTGTTCGACCGCTATATCTCTTACGCGGATGCCTGGCTCGAAGATCAGGACTTCAAGGATCCTGATACGGGTCAGATCCTAAACCGCAACGTTCTCGACGGCGAGCTGTCGCAGATCGAAAAGCCCGCAGGGATCGCAAACCCCAAGGATTTCCGCAACGAAGTCGTAAAGTTTACCCTGCGCGCCCGCGCCAGAAACAACGGGCGCAACCCCGCTTGGACAAGCTATGAAAAGCTCCGGGAAGTGATCGAGAAGCGCATGTTCGGCCAGGTCGAGGACCTTTTGCCGGTCATCAGCTTCGGCTCGAAGAAGGACAGCGTGACCGAGAAGCAGCACGCTGAATTCGTGGAACGCATGACCGAACGCGGCTACACCGAGCGTCAGGTGCGGCGGCTCGTCGACTGGTATATGCGCGTCAACAAGGCCGGTTGACGATGCGTAAGCGGGGGATGGGCACATGCCGAATTTCATCGATCGCCGGCTGAACCCCAAGGACAGGAGTCTCGGCAACAGGCAGCGCTTTTTAAAGCGGGTCCATGAGGAATTGAAGCGCACGATAAGGGATCAGGTAAAGTCGGACAGGATCATCGATGTGGACGCCGCCCACGGCGTTCCGATCCCGAAGCGTGGTGCGGACGAGCCCAGCTTCCAGCATTCGCGCAACAGTGGCGAGCGGCACTATGTCCTGCCCGGAAACGAGACCTTCTCGCCCGGAGACCGACTTAGGAAGCCGGAATCAGGCGGCGGTGGAGGGGTCGGCGGCCCCGGACGGGGCGAAAACACGGACGACTTTCTTTTCGTGCTGTCGCGCGAGGAAGTGCTCGATCTTTTCTTCGAAGATCTGGAGCTTCCGGACATGGTGAAGCTGAACCTGCGGGAAACCGTCAGCTACAAGTCCCATCGCGTCGGTTTCTCGACGGTGGGCACGCCCAGCAATATCAATGTCGGGCGAACGATGCGCAACAGCTTCGGGCGGCGCATGGCCCTGCGTCGCCCGAGCGAGAGGGAATTGCAGGCGCTTGCCGACGAGATCGCGGCACTGGAACGGGAGGAGCAACCGCCCCCGCAGCAGCGCCACAGGCTCTGGCATCTGCGCGAAGAACTGGAAGTGCTCGAACGGCGGCGGCGGCGTATCGCCTATGTCGATCCCGTCGACGTGCGGTTCAACCGTTTCGAACGTCAGCCTTTGCCGAATGCGAGTGCGGTGATGTTCTGTCTGATGGACGTCTCCGCCTCGATGGGGGAGCGCGAGAAGGATCTTGCCAAGCGCTTCTTCGTTCTCTTGCATCTGTTTCTCAAGCGTCGTTACGAGCGGATCGACATCGTGTTCATCCGCCACACGGATGAGGCGCGGGAAGTTGACGAGGAGACGTTCTTTTTCAGCAAGCAGAGCGGCGGCACGGTCGTTTCGACGGCGCTTGAGGAAATGCTCCGGGTCATCGAGGAGCGCTATCCCTCGAATCTCTGGAATATCTATGCGGCCCAAGCCTCCGACGGCGACAATGCCAACGGCGACTCGGAGCGGTGCGCCGAACTTCTGCGGGAATCGCTCATGCGTCTGTGCCAGTATTACGCCTATGTCGAGATCATAGACGAGCGCGAGAGCGGAATATTCGGGTCGACGGACAACGGCACCTCACTCTGGCGCGCCTACCGCACGGTCGACAGCGCGGTACCCAATTTCCAGATGACGCGCGTTGCAATGCCCGCCGACATCTACCCCGTCTTCCGCAAACTCTTTGCCCGGCATCAACCTGTTCAACTGCGCAAGTGAGGGGGCGATCGAATGGCAAGACGGCCAGCCTCCACCCTGCTGTTCGACGGTTCGGAATGGAACTTCGCGACGCTTTCGCGTGCCTATGATGCGATCGAGGCGATTGCGATCGGTGAGATGGGACTGGACGTCTATCCGAACCAGATCGAGATCATCTCCTCTGAACAGATGCTCGATGCCTATTCGTCCGTCGGCATGCCGCTGATGTATCAGCACTGGTCGTTTGGCAAGCGCTTCGTTTTCGAAAGTCAACTCTATCAAAAAGGCTATCGCGGATTGGCCTATGAACTCGTGATCAACTCCAATCCCTGCATCACCTATCTCATGGAAGAAAACACGATGCCGATGCAGGCGCTGGTCACCGCGCATGCGGCCTTCGGCCACAATCACTTCTTCAAGAACAACTATCTGTTCCGCCAGTGGACGGATGCCGGCGCGATCCTCGGCTACATGGACTTCGCCAAGAAGTACATCGCCAAATGCGAGGAGCGGCACGGTCTCAGTGCGGTGGAGGAGATACTCGATTCGGCGCATGCCCTGATGGATCACGGCGTATTCCACTATCGCCGCCCCCCCCGGCTCTCATCGGAAAAGGAGACGGCGCGGGCCCGGGAGCGGCTGGAATATGAAGAGCAGACCTATAGCGATTTATGGCGGACGCTGCCGACGGCAAGCGGAACATCCGGCATCGAGGAGGCGGAGCGCGAGGCTTCGGAACGGAAGAAGGCGCTTAACCTTCCCGAGGAGAATCTGCTCTACTTCCTCGAGAAGCACAGCCTGATCCTTGAGCCCTGGCAGCGGGAAATCTTGCGGATTGTTCGCGTTATCGCGCAATACTTCTATCCGCAAAGTCAGACCAAAGTGATGAACGAAGGATGCGCGACCTTCGTCCACTATTCCATTATCAATAGACTGTTCGACCAGGGCAGGGTCAGTGAAGGCGCAATGTTGGAGTTGCTGGCAAGCCACGCCAATGTGGTGTTTCAGCCTGGCTTCGACGATTCCCGCTTCTCGGGTATCAACCCTTACGCGCTGGGCTTTGCTATGATGCAGGATATCGAACGCATCTGCACCATGCCGACGCAAGAGGATCGGGACTGGTTTCCCACCATATCCGGCAACGGTGACCCATTGGGCACGCTGATCGGCGCCTGGGAGAACCACCGCGACGAGTCCTTCATTCTGCAATATCTGAGCCCGGCGCTGATCCGCAAATTCCGCCTGTTTCGTCTCTCTGACCGCGCGACCAACAAATTTTGTGAGGTCACTTCCATCCATAACGAGCAGGGGTACGCTGCCGTGCGTGCCGGGCTCGCTCGGAACTATGACCCCGTGGCCAATAGACCGGACATACAGGTGGTCGATGTCGATCTGCTGGGAGATCGGCAGCTTCGACTGAAGCACCTCATCAAGAACGGCATTCTGCTGGAGGAAAGCAATCGGGACGCGACACTCGCGCATATAAGCCGGCTTTGGGGATATGAAGTGAGCCTGGCAGGGATCGATGCGTCGACCAGTAAGGTCCTGTTTGAGTGCTCTTCCACAGGAGCGTGACAGCAAGCGAGCGGCGCCAGCGCGGGCCCTTTCACTCGACCGGCCGGTGCTTGTTGTTGAAGCTGAAGTGACTGATTACGCCCAAGAAACCCAAGAAGGGCGATGCTGATGAACAGGCTGTCCGCCATCCCAGCCGTCAAGAAGTGGCGCCGGAGCTTGAGGGTCACAAAAATCCGCCTCGAGATACAAGTGAGCGCCGACGCCGAACGGCGATCCGCGCGTTGGAAATGACTCGCGTTCTCCCCAGCTTGAGCGTTAACTGTGTTGTTCTGGGGGAGGAGGCAATCCATGGCCATGTATCTCACGCGCTTCAGCTACACGCCCGAGACTTGGGCGCGCATGATCGAAAACCCTGAGGATCGTCGCGAGGCGGCACGCACCTACATTGAGTCCGTCGGCGGAAAGCTCCATGGGTTCTGGTACGCCTTCGGCGAGCGAGATGGTTGGAATCTGTGGGAGGCCCCTGATAACGTATCGATGGCGGCTGTCGCGCTTGCGATCGGTGCAGGCGGCGCGCTCAGCTCTATGGAGACCACTGTCCTCCTCAGCGTCGAGGATACGCTGGACGCTTTGGAAAAGGCAAAGTCGATTCGGTATCGTCCACCGGCAGCGTAGGTGCCGGTCCACGGCTTCCGATCCATGTTGAAGAACGTGGTTCGGCTGGCTGTGCTTTCGCCGCCGCAGGCGCGACATGCATTTCGAAGAGACTGGTGAGTTGATCGGCTGTGAGGAAATTATGGCAGATCGGGCGGTTACCCCCATGCTTGCCGACGAACTCCGCGCAGCTGTCGCGAAGGCCGCACGCTACTATGCAACGCTGGGCTATGGCAGCTTTGCGCCGGGCAATGCCGACGGAGGCCTGACGACGATCGAGGAAAAGTCGATGGGCGCTTATGCAAAGTCCGGCGCGTCACCGATCGTTGGCCTGATCAAACCAGGCGATATCCCTCCGCATGGGGGCTTGTATCTAATGGACGTGGTGCCCGACGGAGAGGTGCGCTTCGGCTTTCCCAACATTTCGGACAATGCTGAGATCGTCGAAATGATTGCCTCAGGGTGTCATGCCGTCTTCTTCATCACCGGGCGCGGCTCTGTCTCGGGATCTGCGATCTCGCCCGTGATCAAAATCTGCGCCAATCCGGACACCTATCGTCGGCTCGAAGATGACATGGACGTCGATGCGGGCCGGATTCTGGAGGGGAGGGCGAACCTTGACGATGTCGGGCAAGAAATTCTCGCACTCCTTAAGGATGTAGCAAGTGGCAAACCGACGAAGTCCGAGGGGCTCGGGCATCAGGAGTTTATCCTGACCTACAAGTCCTTCGGGCCGATCGGCCCGGCTTGTCTACCGGTCTAGTCCCACCCATGGACTGGCAATTAAAAGCGGTTGTCTGACCTAAATTAGCCTGCCCTAATTCTCTGCGCCTATTAACACCGCCCGCCTATGCTATAATTATTTAGGGGAATTTTGCGTCCATACACGCGAAGCGGCAGGAGTGGCGAATGCTGCGCGAAAGTCGGGTCAACGGACTACGACAACCGACGAAAGCTTCGCGTCACAAGGCGCGCGCCTCCCTGTATGGTGGCGAGCGGCGGATCATCACCGCCCTCTGTTATGATCTTGTCGGGTCGACCAGGCTTCTTTCCCTGCTGGATATAGAGGATTACCAGGAACTGATCGCAGCGTTTCAGAATGCGGCGAAACAGGCGATAATCTCCCATTCCGGCGTCATGCAACTTGAGGCCGGAGATGGAGGCGTGGCGCTCTTCCCTATCGAGGTCGGTGAGAAGGATGCGGCATCGCTCGCCATTCGCGCAGGCCTCGGGATCGTCGAAGGTTGCGCGCGCGTCGGCCGGGAAGCTGGGCGCGAAGACTTGCACGTTCGCGTCGGGATTGCCACATCCATCGCCCTGATCCAGGAGACGGACGAGGGGAAGGGGCAACCGGTTACGAGTGCGGCACTGGCCATAGCCACCCGTCTGGAAGAGATCGCCGCACCAGACAGCGTTCTTGTTTCTGAGGACACGCGCAACCTGGCCGGCAGGTCGCATGCCTTCGTGTTCGAAGGCGTCAAGACGCTCAAGGGCTTTACCGTGCCGGAGAAGGTTTGGCGTGCACTTGGGCACAAGATCGAGGTCGATAGGTTCTACGCGTTCGGAAGCCTTGGCGGCCCGTTCATTGGTCGCGAAAGCGAGCTGAGCATGATCGCCGCCTGTTGGGAAAGGATTCCCGCCGAGGGGGGCGAAGTACTCCTGATCGAGGGAGACGCGGGCATCGGAAAGTCGCGCCTTCTGCGCGAAATCCGCAAGAAGACTCGCGACCGGCGATCAGGGCTGTTCTTCTTCCAGTGCCTGCCCGGAGGGCATCGCTCGACGCTGCATCCCCTGTTGAACAGCTTTATGGGCGTCATGTCAGGACAGGACGGTCAGGGGGGGCTGACGGCTTCCGCTGTGGCAGCGCTTTTTGAACGTAACGGCATACGCGACGCAGAAACGATCGAAACGTTCGCATACTTGCTGGGTGCGCTGGGACGAAATCAGCGGCTTGCCGACAACGGTCCCAAAGCCATCCGGGAAAAAGCTCTGCGCGCAGTGTTTCGCGCACTCGAGGCGTTGTGCGCAAATGGGCCGGTCGTCCTGGCCATCGAAGACATTCATTGGATCGATCCGACCTCCCAGGATCTGCTGGCGGAGGCCGCGCGAGTTGCGCGCCAACTTCCGATTCTCCTGGTCGTGACCTCGCGTCTCGGTTTTGCGGCGGATTGGCTGGATGCAGCCAACCCCACGCGTCTGACGCTGCTCCCCCTTGATCGTGACGAAACACGACTGGCCATAGAAGCAAGGTGGCCGGAGCACAGGCAGGCTATGCTTCCTGAACTCTATGACATCACCGAGAGGATATCCGGCGGCGTACCGCTCTTCATCGAGGAAATCTGCCAATGGGTCTCGCAGAACGTTGCGACGGATACGATGAGCTTATCGGAAAACGTTGGACCCACCCATGTATCCGCATTCGAGGGAATACTCGATGCACGCGTCAAGCACCTGGGCCCGGCCAGAGATGTGGCGCGAGCGGGCGCTATTGCCGGCACCTGGTTTACCCTATCCCTGCTTCGCGCGCTGCTGCCGGGTTTTGGCAAGAAGTCTTTGGCCAAGGCGGCTGATACCCTGTGCGACACGGGGTTCCTGATGAGGATCAGGGCGCCAGGGCATACGACCTATGGTTTCCGGCACGTTTTGATTCAGGAAACGATCTACAACGCGCTGCTGCGAAGGCAGCGGCAGGCATTGCATCGCCGGCTGTTCGGCGCTGTTAGCCAAAACCGCCAAATGGCGCCCTGGATCGACACCGGAACACTGGCCGATCATGCGGAACGGGCCGGGTTCATGGAAAGCGCAATCGATCTGTACATTTCGGCGGGCAAGGAAAGCTCGAGCCGGTCGGCGATGGTCGAGGCGCGCAACTATCTGGAGCACGGTTTGGCACTTTGCGACCAAGTGAGCCAAGGGCATCCGGTCGAACCCCTGCAGCTATCGGCGCTGACGTCGCTCGGTCCGATTCTGACCGGCCTTCTGGGACTGAACGCGCCGCCGGCTCGCAAGCTTTATGAAGATGGGGTGGTCATCGCCCGCCGACAGCCCATGGAAGATCAATCCAAGTGGTTTCCGATCTATTGGGGCTGGTGGCTCACTGGATCGGATTTTCGCGTCATGCGAGATCGCGCACGGCAGGTGCAGGCCATGCTGGCGGAAGCCGAAGACCCGGAAATACAGCTCCAGGTCAACCACTGCATCTGGGCGATCGATTTTAACCTCGGCCATCATCGGGAAACCCAGGATGCGGTCAAGGCGGGCCTTGCCCTTTACGATGAGCAGTCGGCGAAAACCAGCCGAATGTTGTTTGGCGGCCATGACGCCAAGGTTTGCGGTCTCGGGCAACTCGCACTTTCGCTGTGGCTGACGGGACAATCGAAAGCATCAAACGCGGCTCTGACGAAGATGGTCGCTTTCGTTGATCGGATATCCCACGTGCCGAGCAAGGCGCATTCACTTGATACGGAAGCGGTGTCCGCCTTTTACCGGGACGACTATGGGCGTCTCATCGAAATTTCCGAAAGAATGGCGAACTTCGCGAAGACCCATGAGATGCAGTCGCTGTCTGGTCTGTCGCTGCTCTTCGGTGGGTGGGCTCGCGCTCATGGCGAGAGCCTCACGAGCGGGCACACGATGTTTCGCGAGGGGCTGTCGCTCTTGCAAAACCTTGGCGCCGTCGCAGATCTGCCGATTTATCTCTACATGCACGCCACTCTGCTCGGGCTTGCGGACAAATATGTGTCGGCGATCGAGGTCACGAATGACGCGATCGAAAAGGCCAGGGAAACCGGTCATGCCTATTGGCTTGCCGAGCTTTACCGACGACGCGCTGTCCTTCATGCGCGGGGCAACACCACCACGGAACCAATTGTCGCCGACCTGCGCTCGGCGGTGGAAATTGCCGAGAGCCAGGGAGCAACGGCGCTTCTGAGGCGGGCGAGGCATTCAATTCAGGAGCTTGGCGTTGTCGTTGAGCTTTGAACCGACAGGCCGGAACACGGATTCGTCAAACCCTAGCGGGATGCTCGCAATCTTTCGCGGCCATATCATTGCCGACCTCGGCAAACCCCTGTCGCAGCTCGCAGGTCCCGAAGTGGACGATCGATGCCTGCGTGCAATTCTGCCGCTCTGTCGGCGCGCGCGCATAACCCGCCTCGGTGATCTGACCGGGCTTGACCGGATCGGGCTGCCGGTGGTGCAGACCGTTCGACCCGCCGCCCTGTCTGAAGTCACTTCGCTCGGGCGAGGTCTTGCCACGGCAAGCGCGGCAGTGGGGGCGATCATGGAATCGCTGGAGCGCTTCTACGCTGAAGCCATCCCGCCGGAGCGGGTGTTTCTCGCCACGGCCGATGAGCTCAAGATCGCTGGGGGCCTGTTTGAAAATCTTCTGGTGCCTGGCCGCCGGGGGACCTGGCGGGAAACGACGATACCGTGGATTACCGGCATCGATGTGGCGACAGGCCGGACGCAGCCGGTTCCCCTGGAACTTGTTCACACCTGCTACACGGATCCGCCGCCCGCCCATGATGGCTTGTTCATGCGTACGACCACGGGTCTTGCCTGTCACATGACCGTCGTCGGCGCGTTTCTGCATGGACTGTTCGAATGCATCGAACGCGACGCCATCGCGCGCGCTTTCGCCACCCACGGCTTCTTTGATCGAATGCGAATTTCGCCATTCGGGCTGGGTGACAGCGTTGATCACATACTGTCCGTCGCCGGCAAGCACGGCATATCCATTGGCCTTTGGCTTGCTCCTTCGCCGGCAAAAGTTCCAGTCGTCTGGTGCCAGACGATCGAGACGGGCCCAGGCGAGCCCATCCTTGCTCTTCCGACTGAGGGCTACGCGGCGGGGCCGAGCGTCGAGGCGGCGGCGTCAAGCGCAATGCTCGAAGCCTTGTCAGCACGCCCAGGGGCAATATCGGGTGCACGCGATGATCAAACCCGGGCGCATTATAGACGAAGCACCGATGCTGTCGTTGAGAAGGCCCGCCAGCTCATTCTCGGTGGCGCATTCGGGACGCCACCCCCGGCAATCGAAGCGTCCGCAATCTCCGATCTCAGATCGCTTGTCGACGCGGTCACATCCGCCGGGCTGGGGCCCATATTGGCAGTGCCCGTCGGAGCAGACGCTGAAACGGGAGTTCAGTGCATAAGGGCCATCCTTGCCGGAGCCCTTCCTTTTTCGATTTTGCGGTGAGTGTTCACATGGTCGATGCGAGCGAGGAAAGTCCGATCCTGGTGTTTCTTGGTCCGACTCTTCGGTTGGCCGAGGCGGAGCCAGTTCTTGACGCCATCTACCTGCAGCCCGTCGCGCAAGGCGACATTCTGCTCGCCGCCCACGCATTCCGCCCGCGTGCAATGGTCCTGATCGACGGCCAATTCGAAGACAGGCCGGCTGTCCGACACAAGGAAATCCTCTGGGCGATGGCACAGGGGATCGTCGTGATCGGCGCTGCGAGCATGGGCGCACTGAGAGCGGCGGAACTCGACGAATTCGGAATGATCGGCGTGGGCCTGATCTACAGGTGGTATCGGCGCTGGCGGCTCGCTCCCGATGATGCCGTCGCCGTTCATTCGGGGCCGCCGGAGCTTGGCTTCCTTCCTTTGACGGACTCATTGGTAGATCTGCAGCGGACGTTCGCCAGCTTGATGCGCAGAAATTTCATAACGGCTGCAGAGCGCGATTTGCTGACAACAATCACGCGAAACATGAACTTTCGAGAGCGGCAGTTGGAAGCGATCCTTCGCGCCGCGGGGTGTCGGCCGGAGAGGTTCAAAGAGCTGCGGAATGAGATGGTGAGACAAAAAAGACTGGACGCGCTGCTTGCGCTGGGAAGCGCGCGAGCCATCGCGGGGAAACGAAAGGCAACGCGTGCAAGCATCTCGTGGGTTGCGACGAACACCTTTGTTCGGGACCTTGAGGCGGGCGGCATTGACTCAAAATTAGTAAACACTTATAAATTGAATCCTTAATTGCCGGATTTTCAATCGAGAGGGGCAATTGTGCGATGCGTCTGCTTCGGGACGATGCCCTCGACTCTGGAACTGCGCGTCTCGGCACGCGTTTCTGGATTTATCCCCAGCCGCCCTTCATTCCCGGATACGAACAGCCCGATCGTGTGTGGCTGTCGATACCGCGTGACGAAATCGGCGAGGGCCCCAGCGACCTTTCCATGTATGTCGCTGATCCACTCTATGACAAGCGGCCCTACGGTCTAGCGGGTTTGCCGCCATTCGATGGGGCAAGGCGTGCGCCGGTGAGGCCAGGCCCGGATCGCCACTTCGACAACATCGATCCGACCTCCCGGCCATTTCTCGCCGTCCACGCCTACGCCTGCGTGCGTTTCGTTCTCGACATCTGGCAGAGTTATCTCGGGCGGCCGATCCATTGGTTCTTCGATCAAACCTTTCCCAGGCTTGAAATCGTTCCATTTGTCGATTGGGACAATGCGCAGGCGGGCTATGGCTTTCTGGAACTCGGCTGGTCCGACGTCGACGGCGTACTGCGACCCTATGCGTTGAATTTTGACACGATCGCGCACGAAGTCGGGCACCTCATAATGCTGTCGGAGACAGACGTGCCAACCGCGATATCGCCCGACGGCGACTTCTTTTCGTTCTCCGAAGCTTTTTCCGACTGTGTTTCGCTGATCTCGTTCCTGCATTTCGATTCTGCGATTGACCGGCTTCTGCGGCGAACGAGAGGCAATCTGCTGCTCTACAACGAACTGAACCGCTTTGCGGAAACCAGCCCCGAGAGGCAGATCCGCCTGGCGACCAATTTCCGGCAAATGTCCGCAGTGACCCACGAAGTGCACGACCGCGCGCTGCCGTTCGTCGGCGCCATCTTCGATAGTATCGTTGCGATTTACCATCGGGACCTGGTTGCAAATGGCTGCGCCGACAGCCGGCTTCTGGTTGTTGATATCCGGGAACTGGCGCGGGACGAATTCGATACGTTTCGTCAGGCGACGGCGGACGCATTCAGCATCAAGCCGCTGTATTTCAAGCTGGCACTGACCGCTGCACGCGACGCTGTGGGCGCGGCGCTTGCTACCGCATTGAGAACGCTTGATCCAAACACGCTGCGCCTTGACCAAGCGGCAAACGCCGTCATTGCCGCAGCGGACGGGGCGGTTGCCGAACTGCTGGAAGAGAATTTTGCGTGGCGTGAAATCATCGGTTCAAGGTGAGCCATAGGAGGGAAAGATGAGTGATTGCTATGTTAATCCTGTTGTTGGAGATGCAAAAGACCTGGAAGATCTAAAAGATATAATTGAATATAAGGCCTACCGCCCAGGAGATATTAGATTATATGGACGACCGGCGAAATTTTATGATAAACAAAGTAAAGATGAAAATATAAGAGGAATGCTATCTGAAATAGATGGCAAGATAAGAAGTATTGGCGAAACGTCAATAAGTGATGATATAGCAAGACTAATTGAGCAGATTATTGAGTATATAATGAAAAGCTCCGGGGTGGTCGGTGATGGAGTAACAATAGCCGTATTTGACGGAAAATCTTATAGTTTCCTTCCTGTTAGTTTGAGTGGTGATGTAGATTATATAAATAGCATTGGCGTGATTTATGGTTATGCGTATGAGGGGCATTGCTACAAGCTGCCAAAACCGCAGATCATGTGCCTATCTGAAAGACCGACGAAAATCGCCAAAGGCGATTGCGGCTGCGATTGTGGATTTGACCCGAAATTCGGTTACGCCGTTTGGTCGATCGACAAGCTCGAACGTGCCATATCTCTCGACATCCGCGCCGACGATCTCAAAACGCTGGTGCTGGACGAAAACCTGCCGGGCAACCGCTCGCCGCTCGCCTATGCGCAGACGATGGCGTTGGCTCCACAACGGCAACGGGACTATTAATTGGCGGCGGAGCCCCTACAAGGATGGAGACACCACTTTGTATGTGTGCGGCTCGACGCCGCTGCAAGGCCGATTGGGCGGGATAAATTCAGCGTGATGGAATGCCTCGCGCAAAATTCGTTGCGCCCAATTGCAAGCCGTTGGTTGGCATGGGTGCGGCTGGCATTGGCTGCTCTCACGATGGATCAGTTCGATGCCGGCTCTTGCACCTGGCCCGCCATGCTGGAGTCCTGGGACAACGATTTCGGCTCGACCGGATCGTGGGAGTGCAACGCCGGTAAGATGCCGTCAAGATCGAGCGGTCGCAGTGCCCCTTAGAAACAAATCCGCGCACATCCGCGCGCGCGCGGCAATCTCTTCGATGCGGGGCGCCGGTTTCTGACGCAGCATGGCGGCCCGCTGGGGTTCCATGACCATCATCCCGCGAAGCATCCCGCAAGCTGCGTGCGGATCTGCAAGCGTAAGGGCGCCGCGATCGGCCTGCTTGCGCAACCAATCCTCCATCAAGTTGTTGGTCTTGACGATCGCCTGCTCATAAAATGAGGTTGCGATCTCCGGGAAGCGGTCGGACTCGCCGATGACAAGGCGCGTGATGGTGATGGTATCGTCGGAGAGCGTCAGCATGCCATAGGCCGTCAGCATTCGCTCGAGACCCTGTCGCAGGTCCGTCGTTGCAAGCGTGCTCACATCCAGCGCCAGCAGGAAGCGGGCGATACGATCGGAAATCAGGTCCGAAAAGACGTCGGCCTTCGTCGGGAAAAGCCTGTAGAGCGTTTTGGTCGAGACGCCCGCCTCTTGCGCGATCGCCGCAATGCTGGCTGCTGCGTATCCGTTCTCGTGGAACTGCTTGTTTGCGGCCTCGATGATGACATTCCTGGTGTCCTCGTCGCACCGCACCTGGGGCCGGCCTCGCGATCTCTTCTCGATTTTGTGATTTTGGACCATCGTGAGTTTCCAAATTTCCGTTGACTTCGATTTTATAGCGCGTATTTTGGAAAATATCAAATTTCCAATTAACCAGAGGCCGTAGCCTTCGCGACCTGTTCCGGAGAATAACAATGCCTAGCAATAAGCTGCATGCCCTGAATAACAACGTCCCCGCCGCCGCTCATGCGGTTGCGGAAACGGTGCCTGCAACGCTCGATGCCGGCAAGCCGCAACGCGTCGCAGAGCTGGCCGGGTTGGGCGCTGAAGCAAGGACGGCCGGCAAACGCTCGGGCCGCTCTGTGCTCATCGGGGCAACTGCGCTCGCGTTGATTGCCGCCGCAGCCTATTTCGGCCATGACTATTGGACGGTTGGCCGCTTCCACGTGTCAACGGATGACGCCTATGTGAAGGCCGACTCCAGCACGATCGCTCCGAAGGTGTCCGGCCATATTATCGAAGTGCTTGTCAGCGACAACCAAACGGTCATCGCTGGTCAACCGCTTGCAAGAATCGACGATCGCGATTTCAGATCCGCGCTCGACCAGGCGAAGGCTGATGTCGCTGCCGCCGAGGCTACGCTTTCTGCCAAGGAAGCCGCCCTCGACATCCAGCAATCGACGATCGCCGCAGCACGCGCGACCGTCGACGTCGACAAGGCCAACGAGACCTTCGCGCAACAGAATGACAAGCGCTATTCGAATCTTGCGACCACAGGATATGGCCCGGTGCGGACCGCTGAGCAGGCAGCCTCGCAGATCGGGGTAGCCAGGGCCGCCGTCGCGCGCGACAGCGCCGTTCTCGACGCCGCGATCAAACAGGTTGATCTTTTGAACGCCGAGGTTGCCCAGGCAAAGGCCGCTCTTGCCCGTGGCCTGGCCCTTCAACGCCAGGCCGAACTCGATCTTTCCTATGCGACCATCCTCGCGCCTGTTGACGGCTCGGTGGGCAACCGCACGCTAAGGGTCGGCCAATATGTTCAGGCCGGCACGCAGCTGATGTCGATCGTGCCAATCACGGCGGTCTATGTGATCGCCAATTACAAGGAAACACAGTTGACCGACGTGCATGCCGGTCAAACTGTCGATCTCGAAGTCGATATGTTCCCCGGCCGCACCTATCATGGCCGTGTCGACAGCATCGCGCCGGCAAGTGGCCAGGAGTTCGCCCTGCTTCCGCCTGATAACGCCACGGGCAACTTCACAAAGGTCGTCCAACGGATCCCGGTCAAAATCATTCTTGACGGTAAAAGCGCCGCTACCGGCGATCTTCGCCCCGGCATGTCGGTGCAGCCGAGTATCGACACCAAAGCTGCCGCTCAGGGCAACCGGGTCTGATGGCAAAGGTGAGGAGATTGCAGCCATGTCCTCCGAAATTTCAACCACCACAGTCGCCTCGCCGCCGCGGGCCAGCACCAGAGATTGGATCGCCGTACTCGCCGGCATGATTGGCGCGTTCATGGCCATTCTCAACATCCAGATTACCAATGCCTCATTGCTCGATATCGAGGGCGGCATTGGTACCGGCATCGACAATGGCGCCTGGATCTCCACCTCCTACCTGATCGGCGAAATCGTCGTCATTCCCTTGACGGCCTATTTTAGCAGCGTCTTCTCGTTCCGCCGATACATTCTGGTAAACTCCGTTCTCTTCCCGTTGTTTTCGATTGCCTGTGCCTTTGCTCACGACCTTGGAACGATGATCCTCCTGCGAGGGCTGCAGGGCTTTGCCGGTGGGGTTCTGATTCCCATGGCGTTTACCATGGTACTGACCAAGCTTCCGAAGACGCAGCAGCCGCTCGGCCTGGCGTTCTTTGCGCTATCGGTCACGTTTGCCCCGGCAATCGGCCCGACGATCGGCGGCTATCTGACCGAAAACTACGGTTGGCAGTCTATCTTTTTCATCAACGCCGTACCGAGCGCCCTCATGGTCGTTGCCCTTGCCCTGACGCTCGACAAGCAGCCGATGCAGCTCCACCTGCTGAAGGAAGGTGACTGGGCAGGAATCATTGCGATGACCGTCGGGCTCGCCGCTTTTCAGACCGTGCTTGAGGAAGGCAACAAGGAGGATTGGTTCTCCTCTCCATTCATCGTCAAGCTCAGCATCATCGCCTTCGTTTTCCTGGCCGCTTTCATCTGGATTGAACTCACCGTGAAGAAGCCGCTGGTGAACCTGCGTCTGCTGACACAGCGCAATTTCGGGATCGGCGTTGCCGTCAATATGCTCGTCGGTGTCGCGCTTTTCGGAAGCGTTTATATTCTGCCGCAATATTTGGGCCAGGTGCAGCGATACAACGCCGAGCAGATCGGCAACGTCCTGGCTTGGACGGGTTTGCCGCAGTTGCTGCTCATTCCGCTCGTCCCTGTCCTGATGAAACGGTTCGACGTCCGTTACATCGGTTTCCTCGGCATCTCGATCTTTGCAATCAGCTGCTTCATGAACATTACCCTTTCGGCGGACAGTGCCGGCGATCAGTTCTGGATCCCCAACATCGTGCGTGCGATCGGACAGGCGCTGGTGCTGACGCCGATCACCGCCATCACCACGGCTGGCATTGCTCCGTCCGACGCCGCTGCGGCCTCTGGGCTGTCCAACATGCTGCGCAACCTCGGCGGCGCCATCGGCACGGCATCGCTCGGCACGATCCTTACGAAGCGCGAGCAGTTCCATTCGAACATCATCGGCCAGTCGGTGACCCTTGCCCGGGAGGAGGTCCGCGACCGTCTCTCCCAGACTGCCAGTTACTTTATGGCGCACGGCGTTTCCGACCCGGTTCTTGCCAGTCACAAGGCGATCGCGGCTCTGGGCCAAGTCGTTCGACGCCAGGCGCTCATTCTGGGTTTCAGCGACACCTTCGCTGTCATCGGGGTCGTGCTCGCAATCGCTGCGGTTGCTTTGTTGCTGACCCAAAAGCCGGGCGCTGGAGGCGGCGCCGGTGCTCATTGAGCCCCTCGCAAAAACCATCTTTCTGAAGATAGCGGTCATGTTGCCAGCGCCGAGCCCCAAGGGGCTTCGCGCTGCACAAGGGGGAAGGTACGCAACGGAGGGTTGATCGTGGCATGTTGCTCCAACGCGGAATTACACAGGGGAAATGATGCGTATTGCCATGACGATCGGGCTGTTGCTCGCCATGAGCGCAGCGGCAAAGGCGGAGACGCTCTATTACGGCTCGCGTGCCGGCATGGAGGTGACGGTGGTGAAGAAGTCGAACATCGGGACGACTCACGCCAAAATATTCACGAAACACACGCGGGAGAATGCCACCGCCTTTTGCCGGGAGTACGTGCAGAAGGTAACGCCGAAGTGCATCGCGGACGAACTGAAGGTGGAGCTGCTGACGGAAATCTCGGCCAACTGCAAAACCGGCACGTTCATCACGCTCAATGGACAAGGCTACCAGTTCAAAGGGTCGAACCCGGACTATGATCCGACCGGGATGAGCACCGAATACCTACTGGTCGAGGAAGGCGGCGGGGAGCCGTTGGACGGCTCGAGCGCCTCCGGCTACGATGTAGCCTTGGACCAGTACAAGGCGTTGTGCCCGAACCGGGTGCAGTAATCCGGAAATCCGCCTGGCTGTGTGACAGCCAAAACCGGTGATCGCCGACATGGGCAGAATGAACGGACGATGGCGCTAGACCGCACTCTTCGCGGGGCACGACGCCGGGGCCGAAAGCTCAGCCACTATCGCCACGCTCATTGAGACCTGCAAGCTCAACGCCATCGATCCCTTGACCTACTTGACCAGCACACTCACCGCCATCGTCAACGGGCCACAAGCAGCAACATCGGCGAACTCCTGTGGTGGAATTATCCGATCAAGGTGCGATCGGGATACCGCGTATGCTGCGTCTGGCACCGCGTACTGTATTTCTTCCGCAGATAGCTGGTCAGCGCACGCTCGCGTGGCACTAAAAGCGGACCTCTAGACGTTCGACAGGGTCCTTGGTGAAATCGGAATATCGCATCCACCGAGGGACGACCTTAAACAAGACGGCACCATTCTCGACAAACTCTCTCTCAACTGGAACGCTTTCAAGATGCGCTTTCTGGTATTCCTGCATTTCGGAGGCGGAAACCTTCATGGCGTCGCCCTCATATTGAACCGTGATATTCTTGTCCCAGCCGACGACAAGTGCGACGCTTGTTCTATCTGACAGGTTCTCGAACTTGCGGGTCTGCTCGGAGGTATCGAACACGATTTCGAGGTTGTCACGCACCGAAAAGTCAATGGCCGCAGCTTCAGGCTTGCCGTCTGCATGAGATGTTGCGATCACCGCCAGGGTGTGCTGGCGCAAGAATTCCAAGATGACTTTCTTGCCTTGAGCGTTGTCCATGGCTGAAGTCCCCCGAGATAACGTAGAGGGTATCGAGAGGATGCGAATTCGCGGCATCCTCACGCCTGAAGCCTGACATAGCGCCGGAGGGGGCAAGGTGCGACATCGGCTCCCTCCTCAACCTGGACAATCTCGATGGCCGTTTCCAAATCCTTTAGCGCGAGATCGGATAGGTCTTCTCGGATTTGCGCTCGAAGGCCGCCTGCGTGAAGGTGACAGCGGAGGTCGCCGTATTCACCGGCTCGTGCGCTTCTTCCAAATCGACGCGCTAGAGCCGGCGCAATGGCCGGAAAGCGGCGCGCAACTCGGCGCTGAAAAGCTCCGGTTCTTCCCACGCTGCGAAGTGTCCACCCTTGTCCACTCGGTTGTAGTAGATCAGGTTGTGGTACGCTCGTGCCGCCCAGTGCTTCGGCGGCCTGTAAACCTCTCCCGGGAATATCGTCACGGCCGCCGGGATCGCAATAGGAGCCAACTTGCTGTTGCCGGCGCTGCTTTCCCAATAGATCCGGCCGCTCGAGGTCGCGGTGTTCGTCAGCCAATAAAGCGTGATGTTGTCAAGGATCTCGTCGCGGCCCAACGCGCGTTCCGGCTCGCCGCGTGTGAACACCCAGTCGGCGAGCTTGTCATAGAACCATGCTGCCAGTCCAACCGGCGAGTCGGCAAGGCCATACCCGACGGTTTGTGGACGCGTTCCCATGATTGCCGCATAGCCGAAGCCCTTGCTGAGGAACTCCCTGGCCTGGTCAAAAACTGCCCGTTCCTCGGCGGTCAAATTCGCCGGTGCAGGATCACTACTTCTCAACGCCCGAGCAACTTCCGGCGGGATGGTGGTCGAGCGCTCAATCCTGTTCACATGAATGCCGAGCAGACCCGCAGGAGCCTGACGGCCCATCGCATCGGAAATGATGGCGCCCCAATCGCCGCCCTGTGACACGTAGTTTCCATATCCGAGGCGCTTCATCAGGGCGTCCCAGGCGCGAGCGACGCGATCCGGGTTCCAGCCGGTACCTTTGGGCTTTTCCGAAAAGCCGAACCCTGGAATGGACGGAAGCACGACATGGAAAGCATCTTCCGCCGTCCCTCCATGCGCCGTGGGATCGGTCAGCGGGCCAATGACTTGCAACAGTTCGAAAACGGAACCGGGCCAGCCGTGGGTCATGATGAGCGGCAATGCGTTCGCATGACGCGAGCGCACATGGATGAAGTGAATGTCGAGGCCGTCGATATCAGTCAGAAACTGCGGCAAGGCATTAAGCTTCGCCTCTGCCTTGCGCCAATCGTAGTCAGTCTCCCAGTAGCGCACCAGCGCCTGAAGCTTCGCCAGTTGTACGCCCTGGGAGCGGTCATCGACCGTTTCAGGGTCTGGCCAGCGTGTCGCGGCAAGGCGCTGTCTGAGATCGACGAGCTCTGCCGCCGGGACATCAACGCGGAAGGGGCGAACTTCGCCGGCCTCCAAAGGCGTCGTGGTGTTCGCTTGGGCGACAGCGCTGGCAGGGCGAGACACCGCAAGGGCTGCCGCCACCGCTCCATTTAAGAGCAGAGCCCGGCGCGACAGCGCAAAAGCGTTGGCGGTTTTCTCAGCGGTCATTTTCACACTTCCTTCTCTCTGCTTTCGAGGATCCATGTCGAAACGCTCACTTGACCGGGACGACAAGCGGGGTTCCTTTCTCGACGATGTAGGTCGCGAGTTCCGATGCCTTGCCGCTGCCAACATTCTTCGCGAGATGAGCCACCCCGGCCGGAATGAACAGGGCCTCTCCGGCATGAAGGGTAACCGGCGCTCTATCCTCGAGCTGGTATTCCAGCGAGCCTTCGAGGACATAGGCCACCTCTTCGCCCGGATGAGAATGCTTGATGGAGATTGCGCCGGGCCCGAAGTCGACGCGTGCCTGAACGGTTTCGTGCGCGGGTATGCTGAGATCGTGCTGCAAAAGGTCGGTGCGCTGAATTCCCGGTTGCTGTGCGTTGGCCGTGGGCAGCGCCAATCCACTTCCGACGATCAGCAGCGCACCCGCCATGACATGAGACATTTTCATCTGGTCTTCCTTTCCGCATTGTTCGAGCCTTCGTCATTGAGGCCAGCGGCACCATTTGAGTGCGTTCGTGTATTGACGATGTGTCCGCCCGACGGGCCGTTTGTAACGGCATGTATCGCCGCTCACGTCCCGGGTCCGTATCGCTCCAAAGGGCAGTTGTATGAGGATGTATCCGCCCGGCAGTTTGACACAGTTCGAAACACACCGGCTGCATTTGTGAAAAATGCGATACACAAGAAACGCGCAGATCTCCTCTGCGAGCTGAGGATGGTGTCACCACCCTGGCCGCGCGCAACATAAGAGGAAGATCGTAATGAACGATATCACAGCTCAGCCCGACAAGCCCCGCGGGCTGCCGGGTCACTCGACCGTAGGCACCAATGACCTGGATGCTGCAGCGGCTTTCTATGACAAGCTGCTCGGCGTATTCGGTATCGGCCGCGTTCTGGTGCAGCCCGGAAGGGCTGTCTATTACGGGCACCAGGCGCTCGAATTCGGCGTGATCAGCCCCTTCAACGGCGCGCCCGCAAACGTCGGCAATGGCGGGATGGTCGCCTTCGAAGCTCGGTCCCGTGCTCAGGTTCACGAGGTCCATGCGGTTGCGTTGGCGGCTGGCGGCTCTGACGAGGGCGCTCCCGGTCCGAGAGGGGAACACGCCGACGGCCCGTACTGCGCATATTTTCGCGACCCTGAAGGCAACAAGTTCCTCGTGTACAGAAATGGACCTTACGAGGCTTGACCGGGCATCACCGTTGACCGGGCCACCGGATTTTCAGAGCGATGATCCAGTGGCCGCGGCCCACTCTTGAACCCAAACAGTGTCACGCCCGGCGTATCCGACGCCCGGCATCCGTTCAGGCGCCGCTCAATTGGGAGGCATCTTTTTGTTGTAAGGTCGGACATATCAACAAGACGGCCGGCCTGACCAGAAAAGGTCGCGAACACTCGCGCCCGCCCGGCACATGCAAGGCCACTGCCATGCGGATTGGCAATGAGTGGAGACCATGATCCGAAATTGCATTAGTGGGGTGCGACGTCGCACGGTAGAAAGCTTGATGCGTTTTACGGAAGCTCGATCTCGCCATCTACCACGTGGTTGAGGTCGGTGCCTTCCGCCGTCAGCGTCATGCGGACCTTCAGCGTCTTTTCGCCGGTCTGCCCTTCGCGCACCGTGTCCTCGATCTTGCGCTGCGAGGTGATGCCGACTTCCTTCAAGAACTTGCGGATCGATATGTTGAAGGCGTCTTCGCTCATGGCGGAACTCCTCTGTGTCCGGAAGGGATTGTAAGGGAAGGCGAGTTGTCAAGGAAGCAGGATCGTGAGGTGCGCAGGGTGGACGACTCAGGCCAGTTCCAGGATGCCGCCATCGGCCGGCAGCTCGTCGAGCGCCATGACGGCGATGCATCCGTCGAACGTTCCGACAGCCAGCGAGGCGTCTGAAGCATCCATCGCATAGATGACCGTGGCAACTCCGTCGACGGCGGCACGCGCCTTCGCCACGACAGTGCCGGCTGCCGCGTCGAGCACGAGGATCGTGCCGTCGAGCAGCGCCGCAACAACCAGTCCGATTGGCGCAACATGAACCACGGCGCTGGCGGCCGCCGTGGTGGTGTGACGCCAAATCTCACGGCCCGGTCGCTCGATCGCCTTTCGGTAGATGAAGCCATGATGGCCCTGACGCGGATCCGGGTGATAGTGCCGGCCGGCCACGACGATGCTACGACCGGCGTCGTCCTCGACGTAGCAGCCGATGCATTCCATGGCATGGCTGGCGTGGCTGCCGTCGGCAGGCAGGAGCGGCCACAAGTCCTCGACGGTGCCGTCCGGTCGCACGCGGCAGAGACGCTTCTTCTTGTGTGAGGTCGGTGGCGTGCCTTGGAGCAGGTAGAGATCTGGCGCGCCATCGATGCCGATATGATGATTGAAACAGTCATAATGGCCGAGGTCGGCAAACCGGGCCTGTCCGGTGCCGATATCGATCAGAACATCGGCTTGGCCAAAGCCCGCCGGATGTCTGTCGCGCCGTCCCAGAACCCGGCCGTCGCGGGAGGAGACAAAGGTATAGACGCCCTCGAACGCACCAAATTCCGCGAGGTGCCCGTCACGGAGCACCTGCAGTCGCGAGCGCGGTGCTTCGCCAAGCGCTGAGGCAGGCGGTCCGATCTGGACAATCGGCGGCGACGATCGCAGGATGCGCGCGCCATACCCCTCACCGGAGAAGCAGACGACGCTGCCTTTCTCCAGGTCATGAATTTCGAGCAGGCAGAGGTCATGGACGGCGGCGAGCCGGCCGCTGTCCAGCCAAGCGACGTCCCAGATTGCGCCTCGCTGCACCAGTCGATCGGTGCCGAACCAAATGGCCAGCTGCCGTTCCATCGCCGATTGCCGATCTTGATCGGACATCTGCCTATCGATCATCTGACGCGCGATCCATGTCGCCGGATCGATCTCGACAGCGATACTGCCGACTGCCCCCTCGTAAGCAACGTTCACCGGGTAGAGCCGGTCAAACGGATCTTCCTCACTTTCTTCGCTGCCCCACTCCTCGTCCCAAGGCCTGACCAGCAGATCGAGCCGATCGCCAGCGACATTGAAGCTGCAGCGCTCAATCTCGGGGAGACCCCCGGCCAGCGGCCAAGACCGATCAGATGACCAGTTCCAAGCGACCAGCTCGCCTTCAAAAAGCCAGCCGCCATCGTAGCTGCCTGCCGCAATCGCGATGACCGGTTCGTGCGGATGAAAGCTGATGTCGTTGATGGGGAGCCGCAGCATATCGAAGGCCGCAAAGGGCCGCCGCTCGCCGCGATGGTAGAGGGCCAGCCGATGGCGCAACCTTTGCCCGGTATAGGCGGCACGCCCTGACGGAATTGTAAGCAGCGGAAACAAGCTCGCGACGGCCAAGATATGGCTATCCGGGCTAACGAACACACCCGTTATTTTGCCGTTTCCGGGAAGCGTTGGAGAAAAAACAATCAAGCAATCGGCCCTCGTCGCTTTCAAAGCCTTGCCGGATAATTTGATATCTACGCCGCATGATCAACCGGCAAGAAGCTCGCAAACTACTAATGTCCGTAGCGTGACATGGCGGGTGCCGACGGTTTGAATTCTTTCGAGAGCAATCAAGTTTGAGGCCCGCTCATGTTAGATCTATTCATGAACGTTGCGCCGGGTCCGGAAGAATGCCCTTGAGGATCGTCTCGGTAATCGTCGTCGCCGCCGTGTCATAATCCTCTGCCTTCAAACGCGCCTTCTTCAGTCCGTCGGCTGCGATGGGCTCGAAATCCGCGTAGAATTGGGTTGATGCCCAAAGCATGATGAACAGGTGGCGCGGATCGACCGGAAGCATCTTTCCTGCCGCAATCCATCCCTCGACGACTGCCACGTGCGCATCCGTGACCTGGCGCATGTGGTCGCGATCCTTCTTCTTCAGAAACCGAGCGCCCTGGATGATCTCGCTGGCAAAGAGCCGGGATTCCGCAGTGTTCTTACGCGTGTAATCGAGCTTGGCCTTGATGTAGAGGCGGAAGGCGTCAGCTGGCTCGCGCTCGGGCGAGATGTATTTCAGCGCGTCGTCCCAGCTGGCGATTAGGTGTGTAACGATGGCCTTGTAGATCTCCTCCTTGGAGGAGAAGTAGTAATAGACGTTGGCCTTGGGCAGGCCCGAGGCCTCGGCGATCTCGGCGATGCGTGTGCCGTCGAAGCCCTTACGCGCGAATATCTCGATCCCGGCCTTGATGATGAGGCGCATATTGCGTGCGCGGATACGCTCCTCCGGATCTCGTGCTGCCCTTGCCATGCGATCTCGCCTCCATCTCGCCGCCGCTCCCTACCAGACAATCATGCGTGGCGGCGAGACCGTTTCCGCAATTTCCGAGTTTTCCGGCAAAATGCAAGCGCATCGCCCTTTGCAAAAAAAAGTTGACGATCTGGTCAAAAAAACCTGACGACCTAGTCATTTTTTGCGTTCATGAAAGTTGACACTTTGGTCAGCTTTTGTCTAGTCTCTCGTTCAGCAGGTTGGAGGGGCGGCGTGATGTCGGGACGACTGAGAGAGGCGATGGCGGAAACGCTGGCCGGCTGGGAGGCCGATCTGCCTGATGTCTGGCAGGATGCGCTCGGACCCATCGGCGATGATTTCGATCGGGTCGATGCCGGTCTCGAGTTCGAATCCTGGGAGCCGATTTATCCCGCGCGTCGCGGCAAGACCTTTCCCGGGCAGCCGAAGGGTGCGCATGCTCTTGCGGCCTTCGATGGGATCGCTCCCGACGGCGTGCGCTGCATGATCCTCGGTCAGGATCCCTATCCGGAGCCAGGTTTCGCAACGGGCCGAGCCTTCGAGGCCGGCAATCTTGCCGCGTGGGTCGAGCTGGACAAGATGTTCTCGAAGAGCATCCGCGCCTATATGCAGCTCATCGCGGCCGCGCGGCTCGGTGACGAGAGCCTTAGCGAAGACTTCGGTCGCTGGCCCGATGTGCGGCGCCTGTTGTGCGACCCTGCCGGCGCGTTCGAGGCGCCAGACGCAATCGCCGACCGCTGGGTGGGCGAGGGCGTGCTGCTGCTCAACGCATCCCTGACGCTTTCCCGCTTTCGCGTCGATATCGATCCGCATCAGTCGCGCGGACATCTTCCGTTCTGGCGGCCCTTGATGCTGCGTGTGGTCGAAATGCTTCTGGCGCGGGGCGAACCGATCGTCTTTCTCGGTTTCGGTGCGGCTGCGGCCGATATCTTCGCCCAAACCGGCATTCGCGAGGGCCGCACCGGCAATGTCGCCTGCATCGAGCGAGAGCATCCCGCTTTCGCCGACAAGGTGCTTGGCCGGGAGAATCCCTTCCTTCTCTGCAATCTCTATCTGGAGGCGATGGGCGGCCGTCCCATCGCATGGTGAACCATGGCGTCTACCCCGGAATATGACTTTATCATCGTTGGCGCGGGTTCGGCCGGTTGCGTTCTTGCGAACCGCCTGTCGAAGAACCCGGCCAACCGCGTGCTTTTGATCGAGGCTGGTGGCAAGGACCGCAATCCGCTTTTTCGGTTACCGATGCTGATGGGCAAGCTCTTCCATTCGGGCATCTACAACTGGCACTATCACACGGAACCGGAGCCCTATCTCAACGGCCGCTCCCTCTATTGGCCGCGCGGCAAGGTTCTCGGCGGGACCTCGACCATCAACGGCATGATCTACGTGCGCGGCAATCGCCACGACTATGATCGCTGGGCGCAGCTCGGTTCACCCGGCTGGTCCTATGAAGACGTGCTGCCGGCTTTCCGGCGCTCTGAGACGCACATCGAGCGCGATGACGCGTTTCACAGCACGGACGGCGAACTCACCGTCTGCCGTGCCCGTGGCCACAATCCGCTGATGGACGTGTTCTGCGAGGCGGGCCTGCAGGCCGGCTATCCAGAGAATGACGACTTCAACGGCGCCACCCAGGAAGGGTTCGGCCGCTACGATTTCACCATTCGCAAGGGCAAGCGCTGGTCCACATCCTGGGCATTTCTGCGCCCGGCGCTCGGACGAAAGAACCTTACCGTGCTGACGGGCGCCGAAACGACGCGTGTCCTCATCGAGGGTGGCCGAGCATGCGGCGTCGGATATTTGAAGGATGGCAGGCCGGGCATCGCGCGTGCCGGGCGCGAAGTCATCCTGTCGGCAGGCGTGGTCAATTCGCCCAAGGCGCTGCTGCTTTCCGGCATCGGGCCGGCAGACGAACTGAGTGCGCTCGGCATCAAGCCGACGCTCGATCTTCCCGGTGTCGGCAAGAACCTCCAGGACCACGTCGACTGCGTCATGAGCTGGGAATGCCGCGAGCCGGTGACGCTGTTCGGCGACCTGCGCGCCGACAAGCTCATTCCCGCCGTCGCACAAGGAATGCTGTTTGGCGAGGGCGTCACGACGACGTTTCCCTACGAGGCGGGTGCCTTCATTCGCTCGAACGAGGGCCTCGTCTCGCCCGATATCCAGCTGCATTTCATGCCAGCGCTGGAAAAGACCGCCAACCTGCATTTCCCCAATCCCTTCGCCAAGAAGCGGGCGGTGGAGGCCGATCACGGCTTCACAATCCGCGTCGGACCCGTCAATCCGGCGAGCCGCGGCGAAATTACGCTGCGGTCGGCGAACCCGACCGACAAGCCGAAGATCCAGGCGAACTACCTCCAGTCCGATTTTGACATCCGCACGATGATTGACGGCATCCGGCTGACGCGCGACATCGTCGGCCAGAAGGCATTCGACCGCTTTCGCGGCAAGGAACTGGCGCCCGGGCCGGAAGCGCTCGACGATGCCGGGCTGACCCGCTGGCTGCGCGCAACGGCCATGACGACGTTCCATCCTGTTGGCACCGCCAAGATGGGCAACGATCCGATGGCGGTGGTGGATGCGCAGCTCAAGGTGCACGGCATCGGGGGTCTGCGTGTCGCCGACGCCTCGATCATGCCGATCATCTCGAGCGGCAACACCAACGCGCCCGCCATCATGATCGGCGAGAAATGCGCCGAATTGATCCTGAACAGCTAAGGGAGTGATCTGATGATCCTCGAACACCGCACCTATACGTTCAAACCAGGCACGGTCGACAAGTGGATGAAGAAATACGAGGCCGACGGCCTCCCGGTGCAGAAACGCCATCTCAACACGTTCGTCGGCCTCTACGTTTCGGAACTCGGTACGCTTCACACCACCGTTCTGATGTGGGCCTACGACAGCCTTGCGGATCGCGAGGCGCGCCGGTCGGCCATGTACGCCGATCCGGATTGGCAAAAATTCATCTCCGAGGTCTGGGCGCTCGATGCGATCCAGAAGCAGGAGGTGATGATCATGAACCCTGCATCCTATTCGCCGCAGCTTTGAGACGACCAGGCACGCGTCGGCATTTGCCCGCGCGTGTCGGAATGCGCATGACACAAGACAATCAACAAAAGAGGGAACAATCATGACTGACAAGGCTTCACAACACATAATGCACCGTCGCACATTCCTGCAGGCGAGCGCGGGCGCCGCAGCGCTCGGTCTTGCCGCCAGCATCGTGCCCGAATTTGCCATGGCGTCCGGCGGGCTGGTCGCACTGGTCCACACGCAGGCCGCCGGCGACAACGGCCCGGTCGATCAGATGATCGCCAAGCTCAAGCAGCTGTCGGAAGAGAAGGGTTTTGAATACCGCGCCGTCTACGCGCAGGACCCCGCGACCTACGAGACCATCTACCGCACGCTCGGCGACGCAGGTGCTGCGATCATCATCTCCACCTTCAACGAAGTGGCCGAGCCCTTCAAGGCGCTGGCGCCGTCCTATCCCGGTACCAAATGGATCCAGCTGTTCGCCGACCCCCTCGAGCCGGCGATCCCGAACGTAGTCACGGTGTCCTACGACTACTATCTCGGCTGCTATCTCTCTGGCGTCTTTGCGGCCAAGATGACAACGACGGGCAAGACAGGCTTCATCGGAGGTGTTTCGATCCCGCCGCTCAACGCCGATTTCAACGCGTTCAAAGCCGGCGTCCACTCGATCAAGCCGGACGCCAGCGTCATCGCCGCTTTTGCCGGCTCGTTCCAGGATCCTGCAAAGGGCCAGGAAATCGCTACCCAGATGTACAATGACGGCATCGACTACATTCAGACGGACGCGGCGGCCACCGACGGCGGCATTATCGCCGCAGCCAACGAAAAGGAAGGCCGCATGGTGAGCTGCCTTGCTCCGGGACAGTACGCACTCGGTCCGAAGTCGCTTATCTCCATCGTCGGCCTCGATTTCGGCGTCTCGCTCTACAACGAGGCAACGAAGGCCGTCGGTCCAGAATGGAAGGGCGGCACGCACGAGCATACGGGCCTTGGCACCGGCGTCATCGACTTCATTCCCTCGCCGGTCTTCGCGGAACAGGGGCCGGCTGAGCTGAATGCCAGGGCGAAGGAAGCGCTTGTCGAGGTCGAAAAGGCGCGTGCCGGTATTCTTGATGGCTCCATCAAGGTTCCATTCAACACCACACTCTGAGCCTCCGGCGCCGGCCGCAGGGTCGGCACCGGAGCCTTGACGAAAAACCGGCATCGGCCTTTGCCTTCGGGGAGGGCCGCTGGACGCTCGCGGATCGTCTTCCTTCCTGTTGACGGTCCGTGAGCCTTCGCTCTCGATGGGAACCTTTTGATGTCCAACCTTCCGAAGCCTGCGCTGGAGTGCCGGGATGTCACCGTGAAATTCGGAGACGTGACTGCACTGTCGGACGTTGCCGTTTCGTTTGTTCCCGGCCAGATCCACGCGGTCGTGGGCCAGAACGGCGCCGGCAAGACAACTTTCGCCCGCGTCGCTGCGGGACTTGTTCAGCCGACCGCCGGCGCGGTCGACGTGATGGGCCAGGAAATCCGCACCGGCCAGGTCAGCCAGAGCCGGGCTGCGGGCGTTGAGCTGGTTCATCAGAGCTTTGCCCTGCCGCCGTCCTTTACCGTTGCCGAGACCATGGAGTTCGGCGCCACTGGCAAAGGCGGAATCTACAGCCGCAAGGCGCTCGCGGAAAAATGGCGGACGCATCTTGCCGGTCTCGATGTCCAAGTTGATCTGAACAGGCGGATCCGCGATCTGCCGATCGAGACCCAGCAGGGCATCGAGATCGCAAGGGCGCTTGTCATGGATGCGCGCGTGCTCATTCTCGATGAGCCGACCGCCGTGCTCTCACCTTCCGGCATAGACATGCTGTTTGCTCGCGTCCGTCGTCTCAAGGAGCGCGGCGTTACCGTCATCCTGATCCTGCACAAGATCCGTGAGGTGCTCGGTATCGCCGACACGGTAACGGTGTTGCGCGGCGGCCGAAAGGTCGAGGGACCGCTTCCGATCGCCGAGGTTTCGGCCGAGAGGCTCGCCAACCTGATCGTCGGTGATGCGATTGCCAAGACGCTCGACCGGCATGAGCGTGACGCGCTGGTCGGGTCGAAATCGCCCGCAGGCGAGGGCGCAGGTCATCCGGAGAACGCTAGAGGTCCGAGCGTGCTGTCCATGAAGACCGTCTCGACACGGCCGGACAGTGAGGGCATCGCGCTCGATGGCATCGATCTGGACATTCGCCCAGGCGAAATCGTCGGCATAGCCGGCGTGGAGGGTAACGGACAGAAGACACTGGTGCGAGCGATTTCCGCCCTTGCCGATCTTGCCGGCGGATCGATCGTGCTTGCAGGCCATGACGTGACCGGCAAACCGCTCGCCGCCCGTCGCGCGATTGGTCTTCGGATCATTCCCTTCGAGCGCAACGTCGAAGGCCTCAGCCTCACGAGTTCGCTCTGGCAGAACTGGAGCGCAAGGGAGTTGCTGCAGGGAAGCCTGCTCAAGGTGATCCGCCCCTCTGCGGTGCGCGAAGCCTGCGACCGGTCGCTTAGGGAATGGAGTGTCCACTACCACAATTCAGCGCAGAAGGCGGGGTCCTTGTCGGGTGGCAATGCCCAGAAGGTGATCCTTGCGCGCGAGGTCGATCGCGATGCCAGGCTGATCATCGCGGCTCAGCCGACGCGTGGTCTCGACATCGGTGCCACCGCCTTCGTGTGGCAGGCGCTCCGGCAGGCGCGCGATCGCGGTGCCGCCATCCTTTTGATTTCATCTGATCTCGACGAGCTGTTCGACATCTCCGACCGTGTGGTGGTGATGCTGTCGGGGCGTGTGAACGGCGAATTCCGCGCGCCCTTCGACATCGCGTCGGTGGGCGCAGCCATGACCGATGCGGCTGCGAGGGTAAGCGCATGAAAGACAGTTTCATCACGGTTGCCCGCAGCCTGATCTTCGTGGCCTTCGCGCTCATCCTGTGCTCTCTGGTGTTCCAGTTTGCCGGCTACAACGCGGGGGCCATGCTCTGGGCGGTAGTCGATGGCGCCTTCCTGCGCAGCGGTGCGATCGAACAGAGCCTCAGATGGGCGCTGCCACTGTTCGTCACGGCCGTAGGCGTCGGGATTTCCTTCCGGGCGGGTTTCTTCAACATCGGCGCCCAGGGCCAGTTCTATGTCGGGGCGATCTGCGCCGCCTTCGCCGCCGAGGCGTTCAAGGGCGGGCCGGCTTTCCTCGTTATCCCGGCGCTCATCATCGCCGGCATGCTGGGCGGCGCCCTCTGGGCGCTCTGGCCGGGGCTCCTGAGATTACGGTCTGGTACTGACGAGGTGATCACCACGCTGATGGGCAACTTCATGGCCGGCCTGCTTCTGGTCTATGTCACTTCGGGACCACTCAAGGATCCTTCGGGGTCCGGTCAGCAGGCATCAAGTCGCCCGCTCGACGCGGCCTACCGCATCTCGGACTCGCTCGGCCTGTCCCCAACCATCATCGCCATCGCGGCAGGCGTCGGCATTTTGATGTGGCTCCTGGTCAACCGCACGGCCTTCGGGGTTCTTGCGAGCCTTGCCGGCCGCAACGGCACGATGGTGGAGTGGCAGGGCGCGCGGCTGTGGAAACTGGGTCTTTCGAGCTTCATCATCTCGGGCGCACTGGCGGGTCTCGCCGGAACCATCGAGTTCATGGGGCCGAACGGCCGCATCGCATCCGGGTTCCTGCCTGCCCACGGCTTCACGGCGATCCTGATCGCGCTTGTCGCCAATCTCTCCGTGGTCGGCACTGCGGCGGCGGCGGTGTTCTTCGGCGGCCTTGCCTCGGCGGCGCTTTATCTGCCGATCATGGCCGGGCTGCCGGCCGCCGCGATCGACATCATCAATGCGGCGATCGCGCTGTTCATCACGGCAAGGTCGAAGTTCGTCGACAAGGTGCTGCGTCTCGGAGGGCGCCCATCATGAACGAGATCATCATCGCCATCCTGCGTTCCGGTACGCCGCTGATCTATGTCACCCTCGCCGGCGTCATTGCGCAGCGGGCAGGGGTGTGGAACCTGGGTCTCGAGGGCCTGATGATCATCGGTGCCTGCGCCACGATCGTCGGCATCATCCTGACCAATTCCATCCTCGCTGCCATGCTCATCGCCATCCTCATTTGCGTGCTCGCCTCCGTCCTCCTCTGGTTCGTCATCGACAGGCTCAAGGCCAATCCGATCATCGCCGGCCTCGGCCTGACGGGCCTTGGCGTCGGTGGCACGGCGCTCGCCGTTCAGTCGATCTTCGGAAGCCAGGCGAGCGTGACCGCACCGTTCGGCATTCCGAAGCTCGGGCCGGCCTTCGGCGCCTATGGCGTGCTGTCGATCGCGGTCGCCGCCATGCCGTTCGTGGTCTTCGGCATGTGGGTACTGCTGCGCCGCACACGCTTCGGCCTCCGGCTCGCCGCCTGTGGCGAGCATCCCTTCGCTGCCCGCAGCGTCGGCGCAAATCCCTCGCGCATGCGTTTGGTGGCGCTGGCAATCGGCGGGGTGCTGTGTGCCATCGGTGGAGCCGAACTTGCCGCCGGCAGCCTGCAATTCTTCGCCCAGGGCATGACGGCCGGCCGCGGCTTCATGGCTTTCGCCGCGGTCATCTTCGGCGCTTCCCACCCAGTGGGGGCCACCTTCGCCGCGCTCTTCTTCGCCGTCGTCGGCGCGCTCGGCATCCGGGCGCAGCTCATGTTCGGCGACAAGATCCCGCACGACCTCTTGCAGGCGTTGCCCTATCTCGCGACCGTCTTCGGCGTCTGGCTTTCCGGCAAGCTGCGCGGCGGTGCGAAGGCCGCCAGCTCCTTCGCCGAACTTAAGGATCAATAGGGGGCACCATGACGTTCGCGCAACGCCATCCGATCCAGGATGTCTGCATCCTGGTCACCGACCTCGATGCGTCGATCCGCTTCTATACGCAGAAGCTCGGCTTCGAACTGAAGCACCGCGCACCCGGCTTTGCCGATTTCACCGGCGCCGGCCTGACGCTGGCGCTTTGGGAGCGGTCGCATATCGAGAAACATGCCGATGTACACGTGCCCAAGGGATCGGCATCGGCGGTGCTCGTGGCGGTACGGCTCGACAGTCCCGCGGATATCGATGTCCTTTATGCGGATCTCGCAAAAGACGGCGTGACCTTCATAAATCCTCCGGCCGACTACCCGTGGAACGCCCGGTGCCTCTATTTCCACGGGCCTGACAGCGAGACCTGGGAGCTTTACGCGTGGCTCGATGGCGGCGCTCCCGGCAAGGTGACGGCATGACACGCAAGCTTATCATCCTCACCGATCCTGGTCAGGACCAGGCGGCTGCCATCCTGATGATCCTCGGCCAGCGACGGGCCTTCGACGTTCTCGGGCTGGTCGCCACGGCTGGTAACATCAACCTCGATCACACGATCGCCAACTGCCTGAAGCTGATGGAACTGGCCGGTCGGCCGGATATTCCCGTCTATTCCGGTTGCCGGCGCCCGATCATCCGTCCGCTTGTTATGGCCGAACACGTCCATGGCCCGACCGGTCTTGACGGCCCGGACCTGCCGCAGCCGAAGATCGGGCCGCAGGAAAAGCACGGCGTCGATTTCATTATCGATACCGTGCGCGCCCATCCCGGCGAGATCACCATATGCTCGCTGTCGCCGGTGACCAATCTCGCCATGGCCTTGCGCAAGGCACCCGACATTGCCAGCAAGATCCACGAGGTCGTCGCAATGCTCGGCGCCTATTTCGAAGTCGGCAACATCACGCCGACGGCGGAGTTCAACTGCTATGTCGATCCCGAGGCCGCTGACATCGTGCTGAGGGCCGGCATCAGGACCACGCTCCTGCCGCTCGACGTGACGCACAGGATGCGCTCGACGCCGGAGCGTCTCGGCGCCATGCGGGCACTTGGAAACCACTGCGGCGTGGCGACGGCCGAAATGCTGGAATTCTCCGAAGCCTTCGACCTCAGGAAATACGGCTGGGAAGGTGCGCCGCTGCACGGACCGTGCGTGCCGGCCTTCATGCTGGCGCCGCAGATGTTTTCAGGACGGCAGATCAACGTCTCCGTCGAACTGAACGGCACGTTGACTTCAGGCATGACGGTCGCCGACTGGTGGCAGATCACCGACCGGCCGAAGAATGTCTTCTATGTCACGGACGGCGACCCCGTCGCCTATTATGATCTTCTCCTGAATTCACTGGGAAACCTGCCATGAGTGAAATCCTGATCCGCAACGCGACGATCGTGGCGATGGATGGCAGCCATGGCGCAGCGCCATTTGCCGGCAACGTCCTGATTGAGGGCGAGACCATCAAGGCCATCGGTGAAGGCCTCTCGGCCGGCCCCGGCGCACATATCATTGATGGACGGGGCAAGCTGGTGATGCCTGGGCTTGTGAATGCCCACACCCATTCCAGCGAGACCTTCCTTCGGGGCCGCTACGAGCGCATGCCGCTCGAAATCTGGCTGCTCTATGCCTATCCGCTGCTGATGAACGACCCGATCGGCGAACGGCTGCTTTATCTGCGCAGCCTGCTCTTGGCCATGGAATCGCTGCGCAACGGCGTCACCACCTTCTGCGACGATTTCTTTGATCCGCCCCGGCATGATCTCGATCGCCTTTCAACCGTCTTTCGCGCCTATGACGATGCCGGCATTCGCGCCAATGTCTCGAGCGCCGTGATGAACGTCCACACACTCGATGCGCTGCCCTTTGCCCGCGAGGTGATGCCGCCCGAGTTGCAGGCCCTTCTCGATTTTGGCCCGCCGCTGACGGCGAATGCCTATATCGACTATTGCAGGTCGGCCTTCGCCAGCCTGCACGGCAAATCGGGCCGGCTGCATTTCATGATCGCCCCCTCCGCGCCGCAGCGTTGTTCGCCGGATCTCATGGCGGCGTGCATGGATCTTGCGGTCGAAAAGCACGTTCCGTTCCACACGCATATTCTCGAAACCAAGACCCAAGCCGTGACCGGCCACATGCTGCATGGTAAATCCCTGATCGCCTACATGCACGATCTCGGTCTTTTAAAACGCAACACGACGATCGCGCATTCGGTCTGGGTGAGCGACGAGGACATGCGGCTGATGGGCGAGGCCGGCGTGTCGGTCGCCCACAATGCCGTCTCGAACCTGAAGCTCGGGGCCGGTATTGCTCCGATCCGCCGCCTGCTCGATGCCGGAGTGACGATCGGCCTCGGTACCGACGGCGTCTCTTCGAACGACACAGCGCGCATTTTCGATGTCATGCGCGTCGCCGGCCTCGTCCACAGCGCCGCCGGGCCCGACTATGAGAGGTGGGTGGCAGCGGACGAGATTCTCGCCATGGCGACCATCGGCGGTGCGAAGACGGCCTTGCTGGAGCAGGTGACCGGCTCGATCGAGGTTGGCAAGGCGGCAGATCTCCTGATCCTTGATCTCAGCAGCTATCCCTTCATGCCGCTCAACGACGTCGCAAAGCATCTGGTTTACTCGGAAAACGGCTCCTCGATCGAGACCGTGATGGTCGCTGGCCGGATCGTGGTGCAGAATGGGCGCCTGGCCACGATCGACGAACAATCCGTCTTCAATGAGATTGCCGAACTGGTGCCGGCTTACCTTGCCGAACATGCCGACCTCGAGCGCCGCAACAAGATTTTCGAGCCGGTCATGGCGGAAATCCATCGCAGGGCGACCCAAATGGATATCGGTCTCAATCGTTATCAGGGAGACACTGCTGACGTGCGCCTCAAGTCTTGAGCAGTTTGCTTGTGCCGGATGATCTCGGGCATCGCCGTTGACGAGAAGTCGCGTGTGATCGGCGCGGACGGCGTTGCCAAGGAAGGGCTTCTAGCCGTCGGGCAACTGACGGGTCGGTCGTTTCCGGGAACGGCCGTACTCGATATCCGTGTTCAAGCCAGAGACATAGTGCTTACGCTTGCGCATCGGCTTTGACAAAGCGCGAAGCGAGCGGGGTGGGGGGCAGCGGATTTTGTTCTTGTTGAAACGGTTCTTTCCACCCGGCACGTGGCGATGCTTGCCATCATTGCGTCGGGTCCGCCTTATGGTTTGACGGACCCCGGAGTGTGAAGATGGTCGGATCAATTACCGATGTGCCGTCACCACGACCTCGATCTTGGTGTCGCCGCCGAGATCAGCAACGCCGACGGTTGCGCGTACCGGAAAGGTCTCCGGTGCCAGCCATTTCTTCCAGACTGCGTCCATCTCAGGCTTGAGGTTCATTTCGGTGATGAAGATCGTTACCGACAGCAGCTTTGTCTTGTCCGACCCGGCTTGTGCCAGATAGCTCTCGATCTTCGCAAGGATCTCCTCAGTCTGTCCCGCCATGTCGAGGCTTTCGTCGTCGCAGGTCGTGCCACCGACGAACACAATGCCATTGTGCTCGACGACGCGATGCATGATCGGGGTGGGGACGTGGCGTTCAGTCATGGGGCATTGCCTTTCTCTGTTTGTAAATTGCTTGGTTCTTCAGGGACGCGGCCGGTCACGGCGACCACCGCATCTCGGGTTTGGGGAAGGGCCGCAAGTTCGCTAAGGCGAAGCGGCTTGACCGGCGCGCGCAGGCGATAGGTGCCGATCTCGCTTGGGCTGACGCGTCGTTCCGCCGCCATCATCTCCGTGACGGTGGAGGCGCAGAGGCGGCCCTGACAGGGCCCCATGCCGCAACGCGTGAACGTCTTGAGCTGGTTTGGGCCCGGTGGGCCCAGGGCGATTGCCTGGCGTAGCGCTCCGGCGGTCACCTCTTCACAGCGGCAGACGATGGTGCCTTCGTCCGGTGGCGCTCGAAATTGCTGCGCCGGTCGATAAAGCACGTCGAGAAAGTCCCTGCCGCGAAGATATGTCTCGCGCTCCGCTTCCAGCCGACCGGCCCTTTCACCTACGCTGCTGGGTGTGGTCAGACCGAGGTCGCATAGGGCGGCAAGTGCAGCGATCCGTCCACTGACCGCAGCATGCTGGGCGCCGCCGATGAAGGCGCCATCGCCGGCGACAAAAATCCCCGTCGTGGTCGTGCGTCCCTGGCGATCCGTCCGCGGCTGGAAGGCGCGCTGTCGATCGTTCCATTCGATTTCGCAACCTGCCGCACTTGCAAGGTTGATGTTCGGAATGACACCCTGGTGCAGGAGCACGCAGTCGGCGGCAATCGTTTGGTGGCGACCGCCGGCGCGAAAGGCCACGCCTTGCGCTTTGTCTGTGCCGTTGATCGACAGCTGCGAGACGTTCGAGATAATCCGTGTGCGCCTGCGGACCTTGATGAGAAGAGCCAGTCCCTTTGCGACATAGGGTGAGCGCAGGAAGTCCGGCAGATGGCGCAGCGCCGGTAGCCGCTGTCGTTTGTCGGTGGTGTCGACGAGAGCGGTTATATCTGCCCCGGCATCAAGCAGTTGCGCCGCGAGCAGATAGAGAAGCGGGCCGCAACCGGCCAGAACGGTCCTGCCCTTCGGGATGCCCGCGATGGATTTGAGTGCAATCTGCGCCGCACCCGCGGTCATCACGCCGGGCAGCGTCCAGCCCGACACCGGCATCGGCCGCTCCATGGCGCCGGTTGCAAGGATGACCGCGCGCGCCTCAATCCTGCGGGTCGTCCCGCCGATCGACAGACCCACCACGGCATTATCGCAGGGCCTGGCTCCATCGGCAGGCACAAGATCCCAGACGGTGGTCGATGGTGCATAATCCACCGCCATGTCGTCCAGGAAGGCTGCGGCGATCGAACGGCCCTTCCAGTAATCCTCGCCGAGGAACGGCTGCCGCTCTGGCGTGTTGCGGGTGATTGCGCGATAGATCTGCCCGCCGAGGCAGCGATTTTCGTCAACGACGAGCACGCGAGCCCCGGCGGTCGAGGCTTCTATCGCGGCCGAGAGACCCCCGGGGCCGGCACCGACGACCACGAGGTCATACCGCGCGGCCAACTGCTCGGCATGGGTGACGGTATGTGCGTTCATTTGCACTCTCTTTCCGTCAAAGTGCGTGCACCCTGTTGGCTGGCAACGACCATGCCTTCACGCACTTCAATCAGGCAGCTTTGCCGGTTCTGCACGCCGTCGACTGTCACCAGGCACTCGAAGCAGACGCCCATCAGGCAATAGGGCGCGCGCGGGACGCCGCCGACGGCGCTCTTGCGGAAGACGTCGACGCCGGCTGCCAGGAGCGCGAGTGCCAGCGTGTCGCCGCGCTCGGCCCAATGCGTCTCGCCGTCGAAGGTGAAGGATAGTTTGTCGGTGATTTCACGCGTTCTTAGGAGCATCGAACCTCCGCGAATGAAAGGGAGACAGGGCGCTTGAGAGTGTCCCCGCCGCGATTTGCGGGGCCACGGCGAGTGCATGATTGGCGGCCAGCGTCACGCCGGAATGGCAGATGGCGATGAAGGCACCCGGATGGGTCAAAGACTGTTCGTAGATCGGCAAGCCGTCTTGGGTCTTGACGCGAAATCCGGTCCAGCTTCTGACGACATTGGCGTCGGCCAGCGTCGGGAAAACACGGATCGCGCGGCTTGCCAGCACGGCGGTGATGTCCTGATTGGTGGTTAAGGCAGAGCTCGTGCACTCTTCGCTGTCACCGATCATCACGCCACCTTCGTCGGCCTGGCGGATGGTCGTCGATGCAAAGCTGAAAAACGGCGCGCATTTCTCGGTCACCAGAATCTGGCCTTTGCTGCGCTTGAGCGGCGCGCGAAGGCCGACCATCGGTGCGAGGCGCTCATTGTCCACACCAGCGGCAAGGATGATGCGGCGCGCGCGCACGCCACCCCATTCGCCCGTCAGGCGAAAACCTCCCGCTATCGGTTCGATGTGGTCCACGCGCCGATGGGCGCGATACTCGACGCCGCGATGTTTCATGGCCGCATGAAGGGCGCGAAAGAGCCGTAGCGAGTTCACATGGCCATCGGTCGGCGAATGGATCGCACCGACGACGTCGCGACCGATCAGGGGAAGGCGTTCACGAAGGGCCTGCGGCTCGAGTATGTCATAGCGGGCGGGTTCTCCGATGGATTGCGCGGCGATCGTTTCGAGCTCAATTCGCCAGTCTCTGAGTTCTTCAGCCGACAGCGCGAAGGAAAAGCCGCCGCGCTGGCTCAAGGCCACGTCGATGCCGGTATCTGCGGCAAGCATTTGCGCGAATTCGGGCCAGAGCTCGGCCGAAGTCTTCGACCAATGCGCATAATCCGGCGCGCCCAGACCTTTGCCCTGCACCCAGATCAGCGCAAAGTTGGCGCGCGATGCTCTGAGATCCAGGTCTTCCCCGTCCAGCACCATGGTTTGGGTGCCGGATCGCGCAAGGCCCCAGGCCAATGCTGCGCCGACGAGGCCGCCGCCCACGACGGCCATCTCGCATTCGTCCAGAAGTGCCATGAAGTATTCTCGATATTGTCAGCGAGTTGGGTGCGGCTAAGGCCGCCGCACCCGGTTCGGGTCCGTCAGAGCCGGGGGGTGATGTCGATCTTGAACCACTTCATCGACAGCTCCTTCACGGTCCCGTCGGCAAGCGCGCCCTCGATCGCTTCGTCGAATTGCATCTTCAGTGCGGTGTCTTCCTTGCGCAACCCGACGGCGATGAAGCCGCAGATGCCACCGGAAAAGAGGGGGCCGGATATCTTCGCACCTTGCATGTCCGGCTTTGCCAGCGACTCCGTAAGAACCGTCGCGTTGGCGAGCACGGCATCGACCCGGCCGTTCACCAGGTCGAAGTTGTGCTCTTCCGTCGACTTGTATTCCTTGATGTCGGCCGCATCCTTGAAATAGCTCTCCATGAATGCCGATGCCGTCGTCGACCCCTGTACGCCCACGGCCTTGCCGTCGAGCAGTTTGGCGATTTCGTCGATATGAGCCTTGGCCTCGTCCGCCTGGCTATCCAGCGAGTAGCTCTCGCCCGTGCCCGGCATTTCGGCAAGCGGGCTGTCGGCGGCGACGGCGAACGCGTTGATGCCCGCGGCATAGGGGGTTGAAAAGGCGATCACTTCCTCACGCTTGGGCGTGATGCTCATGCCGGCCATGATCGCGTCGTATTTCCTCGCCGTCAGCGACGGGATGATGCCGTCCCAATTCTGGGCGACGATCTCGCACTTCACCTTCATGCGCTCGCAAAGCACCTTGGCGAGATCAATCTCGAAGCCGTCGAGCGTGCCGTTGGGCCCGGAAAAGTTCCACGGTGCATAGGCGCCCTCGGTTGCGATCGTCAGCACCTTGTCCTGGGCCGCGGCAGTTCCGCCAAGCGCAACAAGGAGAGTTGTCAGGATCGTATGCACTTTCATCAGTTCACCTCTTATCTGTTTTCTGGTTGGTATTTCTGTCGACGGCAGATCCGCTCGGGCATTGCCGCCGCCTTTCCTGAAATGCTCTAGCCGGCGGCTCTTTCCTCCCGTGAAATGAACTGCCGGAACCGGTCGGAACGCGGGTTGGAAAAGACTTCGGCTGGCGGGCCGTCTTCTTCGATGACGCCCTGATGGATAAAGACCGTGCGGGTCGACACGTCGCGGGCAAACGCCATCTCATGGGTGACGATCAGCATGGTGCGCCCCTCCGCCGCCAGGTCGCGCATGACCTTCAGCACTTCGCCGACCAGTTCGGGGTCGAGCGCCGATGTCGGTTCGTCGAACAGCATTACGCTCGGTCGCATCGCCAATGCGCGGGCAATGGCCGCACGCTGCTGCTGGCCGCCGGAGAGATGGACGGGATAGTGATGGCGTTTGTCGGCAATGCCGACACGCTCCAGCAGGGCTTCCGCCTCCGCCAGACATTGCTTGCGGTCCCGCTTTTGCACGTGCACCGGGGCCTCGATCAGGTTTTCGAGAATGGTCAGATGGGACCAGAGGTTGAATGACTGGAATACCATCGCGGCCTTGGCCCGCAAACGGTTGACCTGCTGGCTGTCTTCCGGGCGCGGCGTCACATCTTGGCGTTGATGGATCCGGATGGTTTCACCATGGATCGCGACCGAGCCGGCGTTGGGAACTTCGAGCATGTTGATGCAGCGAAGCAGGGTCGACTTTCCGGATCCCGATGAGCCCAGAATGGAGATCACGTCACCCTCGTTGGCAGTGAGCGAGATGCCGTGCAGAACTTCCAGCGGGCCGTAGTTTTTACGGATTCCCGATAGTTCGACTGCCGGTACACTTCCATGGTCAGACATGACATTCCTTCCGTGTTTCGGAGGCGCAACCCATCGCGGACGGGGTCCGTCGCTCCGGCGTCGAGACGTATTCCAGGCCAGCGAACAGCCGTGCGACGATGAAGTTGATGGCGAGATAGATGGCGCCGGCGCAGATGAAGACTTCGACGGGGCGATAGCTTGCGGAAATGAGCTTGGCGGCGATGCCGGTGATTTCCATCAGCGTGATCGTCGAGGCGAGCGCCGTCGACTTCGTCATCAGGATGACCTCATTGCTATAGGCGGGCAGCATCTGCCGCAGGGCGAGCGGAAGCACGATGCGCCGGAACAGCATCGTGTTCGACATCCCGCAGGCGCGCGCCGCCTCCACCTGGCCGGCAGGAACCGAGATCAGGCCGCCCCGGATGATTTCCGCGCTATAGGCAGCGGTGTTGAGCGCAAGACCGATGACGGCGCACCAATAGGCCTCCCGCAAGAACGGCCACGCGAAGCTGTGGCGTAGGGCCTCGAACTGGCTGAGGCCGTAATAGATGATGTAGATCTGCACGAGGAGTGGGGTTCCGCGGAAGATGAAGATGTAGATCTGCGCCGGTCCATCGAGCCACCATCTCCCGGATACCCGCATCAGTGCGAGGCCGAAGGCAAGGATGCCGCCGGCGATGATGGACGTTGCTGCGAGCTGAAGCGCCAGTGGGATGCCTGTCAGAAGCGCCAGGAAAGTGTCCGCGAGGAAAGGAAGGTCGAGCGCCATCACACAGCTTTCCTCACACCGCGCATTGCACGCTGTTCCGCGATACGGAACCCGCGGCCCGAGACAAAGGTGATCGTCAGATAGAGCGCTGCCGCCGTCAGGTAGAAGCTGAACGGCTGGCGGGTGGATCCGGCGCCGATCTGGGCCTGGCGCATCAGTTCAACCAGCCCGATCACCGAAATCAGCGCGGATTCCTTCAGCACCAGCTGCCAGACATTGCCGATACCGGGTATCGCGAAACGGGCGGCCTGTGGCAGGACGATGCGACGAAAAAGCAGGAATGGCGGCATGCCATAGGCCCGGCCTGCCTCGATCTCGCCCTTGGAAAGGGCCAGAACCGCTCCTCGCAGCACTTGCGTCTGGTAGGCGCCGGAAACGACGCCAATCGCAAGTGTTCCGGTCAGAAAGGCCGGTGCGCCCACGAAACCCTGGGCGCCGAACATCGCCGCTACCGTTGAGATGACCGAGCTCGAACCGAAATAGAAGAGGTAGATGACGAGCAGGTCGGGAATGCCGCGAAGCACGGTCGTATAGGACGCAGCGACGAAACGCAGCGCGGCGAACCGCGAGAACGTCGCCGCCGCGCCGAGGCACCCCAGGATGCCGCCGGCAAGAAAGCCGCTGATTGCGACCGAGACCGTCATGCCGGTCGCGGCCAGCATATCGTATCCCCACCCTTCCGGGCTAAAGCCCATGAGCTGCAAGTAACCCACCTATTCAGCCTTTCGGTTCCCTGCGCATGTTTGCATGCGTCATCGTTTCGGCGCCCGATGGAGCGCCGGTTCTTGAGGTTTTCGATTGTGATGAGAAGGTGCCGCCGCCAGCCAGACCCTGTCTAAAGTCCTCAGCCAGCCAATGGAGTGCCCTCGCTTGACAACGAAATTTGCATGGGGGATCCATGACGTCAAATTCGAAAAGTCGGCATGAGAATAAGCAAATGTTATGGAGGCCGATGTGAATCTCAGGCAGGTCGAGGCTTTCAGGGCCGTCATGCTCACTGGCCAGATGACGACGGCGGCAGAGCTCATGTCGATCACTCAACCGGCTGTCAGCCGGTTGATCCGCGATCTTGAATACACAACGAAGCTTCGGCTCTTTGATCGCCGCGGCAATCAGATCAATCCCACTCAGGAAGCCGTCACGCTGTGGAAGGAAGTCGAACGGGCCTTCGTCGGGCTGAACCGGATCGCGGCCGTCGCCGAAGAGATAGCAAGGCAGTCGGCTGGGACCCTGCGCATTGCGGCGATGCCGGCGCTTGGCAATGGTTTCCTGCCGCGGTTCCTCGCGCGCTTCCTGCGCGACAAGCCGAGCCTTCACGCCTCGCTAAGCGGCCTTCCATCGTCGATGGTCATCGAAGCGGTTGCTGCGGGCCAGGCCGACATAGGCTATGCCGATGGCCCGCTCGATCGACCCGGCTTTACCATCGAGACCCGCCCCTTGCCCGGGGTCGTCGCCATTCCCGATGGTCATGCACTGTGTGCAAGGCAAGTGATCTGTCCGGACGATCTCAAGGGACAGCGAATGATCAGCCTTGAGCCCGGTACGATTTTCGCCATGCGTGTGGAAGTGGCACTTGCCGGAATTCCCAAGCTGTCGACGCTGGAAACGAAGCTGTCCCACACCGCCCTTGCGCTAGTGGCCGAGGGTGCCGGCATCGCGATCATCGATCCGACGTCGGCCAGCGAATTCGTCGGAAGAGGCGTGACCGTTCGCCCCTTTTCGATCTTTATCGATGCCGGCTTTCTGGCCATTCGTGCTTCAGCGCAGAGTAGATCGGGCATCGTCGATCGATTCGAAAAGGAGTTTTGGGATTATCACGATCAGCAAGTAAGCCCGCTGCTTATCCGTCAGGGATGAGGCCCGGCGCCGGTCGGCGCCTCAGCTGCTTTGCGGGCCAGAAGACGCCGTTCCAGGGCTTCAAGCTATCCGCTTCACGCATTTAGCCATTCGCACTGATACGCCAGGACAGGCTTTGCAAATCCCTTCAGGTGATGGCGCATGCCATGGGTGAAGACGGCCGCGTTGTCATATTCTCGGAATATGTTTTCAGATATCAGGATCTGGTCGCTTCGCGCGGCCGCGCAAAGCCTCGCTGCCAACTGGACCGTGGTGCCAAAAAGGTCATTGCTGTCCTCGACAGGTTCGCCGCAGTCCAGCCCGATGCGAATGTGAATGGGCTCGCCATTGCCCGCGTTGTAGCGCTGAAACTCGCGTTGGATCTCCCTCGCACAATCGACTGCAAATGCCGTCGAGGGGAACGCAGCCATGATTCCGTCCCCGGTGTGCTTGACCTCGCGGCCGTCCGTTTGGCTCAGGCAACCACGAACGAGGGCGTCATGAGCTCGCACGAGTTCAGTTGCCATGCGATCGCCAAGCCGTGATGTCATTTCGGTTGATCCAACGATGTCGGTGAAAAGGATCGCCCGGTGACCGGCATCCATTTCCTTTGCGGACAGCCCTGCAGCCTCCGGATCCTGTATTCGGCCCAGAAAAGCCTCGACAGCCGACAGTGCTACCTCCACGACTTCGCCGGCTACGAACCCGTGAGCCTCGCGGTGGACGCACTGCGCGGTTTCGGCGTCCGGTGCATCTATAAGACAGAAGGTCGTTCCTCGCCGGTGGTCGAACCAGTAGGTCAGGAACTTGACGCCATACTGATCCTGTATGCTGAGATCTTTAAGGTGCGCTTCGGCGACATCCGCAGCGGAGGCGCCCGCAAGATCGTGCCGGTCCATGAAGATAGGCATTCGCTCGCTCCCGAAGGGACCGTTGCCGTCATCAATCAGTTTACGACAGCCACGGACAATCGTCTATCTCGGCCAACGCGGGCTGTCCTGCCGCCAGCCGTGGCGCAGAAAAGGGAGCCAGTCGTGGCGCAAAACATCAAGACCATCTCCGCCGATGATTTCGAGGCCGTCGCCGCCACGGTTCAACGCTACGTCGACGGTAGACGCACGCAGCACAATAGCACGTCAATCGCGTTGGAGGTGAAATCTATGCCGTTGGCGAATTGCCGGGGCAATGGCATTACGCCTCGTAGTTCGGTATCCTCATTCCCGCTATGGAGCGCCACCTAACCGTTATCCTCGCTGCCGATGTTGTCGGCTACAGCCGACTTATGGAGGTTGATGAGGAACGGACTCACGCCGCGTTCTGCATCTGCCAGACTGTTATCGCTGAGCTAGTCTCCAAACATCGCGGTCGGATATTCGCAGGGGCAGGCGACAGCGTGCTGGCGGAATTCGCCAGTGCGGTCGAGGCAGTGCGGGCTGCGGTCGATATTCAGAACGATCTGGCTGAGCGCTCTCTTGATCTTCCCGAGAACAACAAGATGAGATTTCGCATCGGCATCAATCTCGGTGACGTCCTGTCCGATGGCGGCAATCTCTTCGGAGACGGTGTCAACATCGCCGTGCGTCTGGAGGGAGTGGCAGAACCAGGCGGAGTCTGCCTGTCCAGCAGTGTCTATGAACATGTCGAACGAAAGCTGCCTCTGCCATACGTGGATATTGGACCTCAAAGGCTAAAGAACATAGCCAGGCCCATACATGCTTTTCGCGTGTCCATACCACGGACATCCGAGAACTTGCTCTCGATTACCGCGATCCACACCTTCGCGACCAATTGGCTGGCACCGCGCCTCGGGGCGTTCCAGACCGCCCATCGCGATCTTGAATTGAGACTGGAAGTTATGAGCCGCGTGGTCGATTTTGCGCGCGAGCCGTTCGATGTCGGTATTCGCGCGGGTAACGGTCGCTGGCCAGGTCTGGTATCCCATGAGCTAATGGCCGAGGAGTTCGCTCCATTCTGCAGCCCAGATTTCTTGGCAGGGGCTGGCAACATATCGGCACCTTCTGATCTCCTTGCGCTGCCGTTGCTAAGAGATGATGACTGGTGGCGAGCTTGGTTCAAGGCGGCAGGATTTGCGGATTCCGAGCCAAAAATCTCCTCGGCGGTCTTTTTCAACACGCAGATAGTGGTCAGCCAGGCCGCGCTCGCCGGACAAGGTGTTGCACTGCTTACGCCAGCCTTCTTCGCGCCGGACATCAAGGCCGGACGTTTGGTGCAGCTTTTCAATGTCATCGCCCGCAACGGAACCAGCCTTTGGCTTGTTTATCCGGAGGAACGGGAGAATTCCCGCAAGATTCGCGCGTTCAGGGAATGGCTCCTGGATGAAATCCAGCGAGCCCGGTGACTGGAGCTTTAACGCTCGATGCTGTGCCAAACCACCCGCGTTCATCCTGCGTTCATGGCAGGTGCCGGAAAATGATCCGGTAAAGAACGATCGGATGATGTCATGAAAAGAATAGGTGCGGTGTTCGTCGCAGTTGCCACGGCCCTAACGACGGTACCGGCACAGGCTCTGCCTGTATCTCCTGTGGCAGTAGCGCAGCCGAACTCCCAAGCTGTGGAACTGATCCACCACAAGCCAGGTCACTATGGTGGCCCGCCGCATTCGCGCGGGTACAACGGGTACCGTTACAATTCGGGGCCTCGATACGGCTACTATAACGGCTACAGCGGCTACCGTTACCGGCGGGACGGGTATCGTCGGCACAGTGACGGCTGGTGGTATCCTCTTGCTGCATTTGGAGCAGGCGTCGTTATTGGTGGTGCGATCGCGTCGCCGCCGCGCCGGGCCTATTCGAACGCGCCCTCAGCCCATGTCGAATGGTGCTATGACCGCTATCGTTCATACAGCGCCTACGACAACACCTTCCAGCCGTATTATGGGCCGCGCCAGGAGTGCGTGTCGCCATACTATTGATCAGCGCTGCTGTTGGGCGGCGGTCATCGGTTCCAAACCTCAATGACCGCCGGCTATGCGGTAGGGTGATCGCCTTTCACTATTTGTTCCTACTGCAAGCAGGTTAATCTCGGGGTAGGTGGACACTCTTCGTCCTGTGGATGTTCGCGGCTCGTTCGCGCGCTTCAGTTGTCGCTTGAAAGTGGCCCACCTGTTTCTGATCCAGCACTATTGGTTCCCGAGTAGTGCACCAGCTCGGCATACTCCCCGGCTAGCGACAGCGCGTTTCCGGCTAATCGGGGCTGTTTGCAAACAGAAAAGCCGACAGGCAAGGCGCTCCAATAGGGGCACATGCCTGATAACGAGGCGCGGAACGGCCATCTGACCGGTCTACGGCGTGGAGCCCGGTAGCTCGCCAGCCGATAAATTGGAGGTCGCAGGTTCGAATCCTGTCGCCGCAACCAATCTTCAACGCCAGAAAGCCCCGATCGTAGTCAACAGTCGGGAGACCTGAAAGTGATGCGGGAGATTCTAGAAGGCGGGCAGTAGCGCCAGAAGGCTGGTCCCAGAGCGCTGCGGTATTGGGCTTGGGGGCCTTCGCTCTGGGACCACTCGCGCTCACGGCGGCGGGGCGGGCCGTTGTTCCGTGGGCGCTTTGCCTGCCCGAGTATGCATGTGGAGTGAGATTCGGCAACGCACCTACGACCTTTGCCGGTGCGACTCGGACTAAGGTCCTACAATGCAGCGCGCCTTATTAGACGCGCACAGGTCGCTGTAGCACTTTGAATTACTGCGACGGGAATCAGCTTCGGCGCTGGATCTCACCTGAAGACGCGTCGAGTCGAACTGGGCCGATCTTGCTGTCGAGCTCAAGAAGCGAGGTGTCGCCCTGCTCGTCCTCTGGGAGGAGCGTCGTGGCTCGCATCCCGAGGGATCACGCCTAAGTCCATAAAACAATCATGTAAGGAGGGAAGCCAGTATTTGCACGACTTCCTTTTATCTATCTCATTGATGGTCTGGAGGAAATCGAGATGGGGGCATCCCTGTCCAACGTCTAAACGCGCGCGTGAAATGAGCGGGATCGCTGTAACCTACCCTATAGGCGATCTCGGTCATGCTGTGACCTCCTTCGCGGATCAGCCGGATGGCCTCGCTTCTTCGAGTCTCATCAAGCAGCTCCTCGAACTCGACGCCGCAGTATTTCAGGCGCCTCTGTAGGGTGCGGGCGGACATCCCAACTCTTGCTGCCACCGCTTTCAAGCTAAGCTCCCGTTCATGAAAGAGCTTGTCGCTTAGCAATCGTGCCACCTCCACCGTCGAGGTCAGGGCGGTCGTCGCCTTTGATGGTCCAGTTTCGTGCCTTTTGAGAGGCAGGTCGAGCAACTCGCGATCGATTTCGATCATGTCGTGCTCGCACCCCAATTCGATATTGGGACCCCAGCACTCTTCGAGTGCCTCGGCCCCTCGTGTTTTTGTCGCGGTCAGTCGAACCTTTATTCCGGACGCTTCTCCCGCCAAAAGCGGCACTTTTCGCAAAACCGCGAGACTGCCGAAGATGAACTGCCTGGGATCGAATTCGCAACGGTCCGTGAAGCGAAAGACGATTCGCGCGGTTTTGCCCTCCACCAGGAAGCGTACATCCGAACCGCGGTGGATCGAGGACACATTGTCGGACGCGAGCGCGCAAGCGTGGGCCACATCCCTCGCTGCCAGAACGGATTGTCCCCACCCGCCGAACTCACGCAGGTCGGTCGACGAGCCGATATGCGCGCCAGCGAACGGGTCCCCCGCCACCGCCGCCAGCTCATTGCCCAAGCGAAAGCACTGCGCGCGCGCAAGCCAGCCATCGGCATTCTGGAACACGTTTGGCGAAATGCCGAGGCGTTTGCAGAACTCAATCGCCGAGACATCGTGCTTCGCCAGATAGGGCGCGATGGCCAAGAACGTCCTGATCCTGATCGAAGGTGCAGTATTCAACACTCACAACGCTAAATTGGCGTGAAAAGGCAAGACGCAAGAGGCGTCACTATAGCAATATATTATTGATTTGGAATGCTTTCGGTCGGAAGGCGTTTTAGCAGCAAGACCGAACGGCCGTTGGTGGACGTGCCAAGTCGGAGGAGCGAGGTCTGAGGATAGCGGATGAGAAAATTGAAAATGAAATGGCCGGGTGCAACCTGGCGCCCATACACGTTGGTCATAGCGGCCACCGCCTGTGCGGCGGCGTGGTCCGCTTCGGCCCAGGACGCGATAGAACCAGAAGCTGCCAAGATTCTCGCTGTGATGAGCGACCATCTCAAATCGATGCCGTCTCTTAGCGTCACCTATGACGCAGACCAGGAAATCGTCGACCTTGAGGGGCAGAAGATCCAGTACAGCGCATCGGGTACCATTGCGCTCGATCGCACCAAGGGTTTCCTGTTGACGCGGCAAGGGCCATTCGCCGATGCGGAGGTAGTGTTCGACGGCAGCACGATCTCGCTCCACAGCAAAGGCATGAACGTCTACGCGCAGCTGCAAAGTCCGGGACCAAGTGTTGAGGAGGCAGCAGACGAACTTCGCGCCGCTACCGGTCTCGATGCACCGGGAGCCGATCTGCTCGCAAGCGACCCCTATACCGTCCTTACAGACGGGGTTACCAAGGGTACTCACGTGGGGTCGGCATTCATTGGTGGGGTCGAGTGCGATCACCTCGCCTTCAGAACAGATATCGTCGACTGGCAGATCTGGGTCAGCAAGGGCAACAAGCCGTTGCCGCTCAAATATGTCATCACGACCAAATGGGTAACCGGAGCGCCGGAATACTCGCTCAGGCTCAGCGACTGGAAGGCAGGCGCCATCGGCGGCGCTCAGTTTAAATTCACGCCGCCAGCGAACGCCAGGAAACTCGAACAGATACATGCAGACGTCACCGGCGACATATCGCTGGAGGTGGGAGAATGAAGATGCGCAAGATGTACGGAAAGATCCTTTGCGCCACAGTCGTCGGCCTCGCCCTGCTCGTCGGCGACCATCTTGTACCGATGCCGTTCGGCTCGTTCGTATCGGAGGCCCAGGCGGTCGTTGGGCATCCCGCGACCCCGGGCAGCGTTGCCGGTGTTGCGCGTCGCACCACCCGCCGCGTAATCCGCCGCTCCACTGTCTACGTCGCCGCGCTGCCCACCGGCTGTGTCAGGACCAGTGTCAACGGCGTTGTGATCTGGCGCTGCGGCGGGGTCTATTACCAGCCCTATGGTGGGCGCTACGTCGTCGTCTACATCGACTGATGCCAGAGCTTGTTTGCACCAGTTCGATTTAAATCTTCACCCTTTTCCCACTTCGTGCGTCGCCCGCGATGTTCCGAGCGACAGTAGCGCCGACTGGGCACGGCCAGTTGCCTGCAAAGGGTGGAATTTCCTTCTGCGCCTGCAGGCCGCTCGAGCCGTGGTTCGATAAGTCCTGGAAGCCAGGTGAAGTCGGGCTGGCCGAGTGAATACAGAATATTTTCGATGGACTGATCGCAACAAAGGTGTTTTCCGGTTGGTTCCGCCTGCCAAGCTGATCCGACTGATTCTGTCGGATCAGCATCAGTTCGGGGTTATTTACCGCCGTATTTGAGAACGGTCAGCGCGGTGGCTGCGACGGGGTTACATGTTCATCATTCGCTTCCTGTTACTGAGCCTGCTCATCTGCCTGTCGGTTGTTTCCCTGTCGCACGCGCAGGCGCAGGCGCCGGCAACGAGCACAGCAGAACCGCCAAAGGTGGCCGAGCTGCTGCGTCTTCTCGAAGACGCGGACGTGAAGACATGGCTGGCGCAAAGGCAAGCAGCAGTTCCCGAAAAAGGGGCCGCCGAGGTAGCGCGGGTCATCGACGACTTAGAGGCCCGCTCGCGTACCCGCCTCAACATCCTTTTGTCTGCCGTGCCGCGTGTAGGCAGCGAACTCTACCGCGCAGCCTCCTCGGTCCAGCAAGAGGCGCACGATAGTGGATTTGCCCCCGGGATACTGATGATCGCCATCATCGCGGGCATTGGCTTTGGCACGGAATGGTTCCTTCGTCGTTCAGTGCCAGCCGTGACCTTGCCCAATCAACTCTTGTCGCAGCTGCAGACGGAGTTTGCGCCACTCTTGATTTTCACGGCGACGGTTGCCTTCGTCTTTCTCATCTTTCCTTGGCCGCCACTCATGCGTGTGGTCGTGCTTTATTCGCTCGTCGCGACAGTCGCCTACCGAAGCGTGCTGGCGCTCTGCCGGCTGGCGATGACCGTTTCCGTGCCGATGGCTAAGGCATACCCCCGTGTCCGGCTGTTCGTCGCGGTGCTAGCAGCGGCGATGGCATTCTCGGCCATATGCGAGCGGCTCGCCGTTGCCGAGGACGTCTGTTCCTTGATTGCCATTGGATTTTCGGGCCTGCTTCTTCTGATCGCGATCGAAGCTATCGGCCGCAACCGCTCCAGCGATGATGCACAGCTTTTGGGCCAACGCGTGCCTCGGACAACCGGCATTGCCGGCGCCGTAACGCTCTGGCTGCTCTGGTGCGGTGGTTTCCTGGCGCTATTTTGGCTCGGCATTATGTTTGTCGTTGTGCCGCGTGTCCTGTCAATCGCTGACAAGTTGACCCACGCGTTTGCGGCTTCACGCTGGAATGACGGTGATGCGGCAGATCCGAAGACAGTGCTGCTTGTACGAGGCGCGCGAGCGATCATCATCATCATCGCAGTGGATTGGATCGCATTCGTTTGGCGTCACAATTTCCAGCCCATTACCGGTCAGCTGGCGCTCGCCAAGACAATCATAACCGGCGCCTTCAACAGCGTCGTCATCTTGCTGGTCATCGACCTCGTTTGGCAGTTGGGGAATGCTTACATTGCCCGTCAGCTCGGCCGCGTTGGCGATGGAAGAGCACTCACACCGAATGAGATCGCCCGCCAAGGCCGGCTTCGCACCTTGCTGCCTGTATTCCGCAACGCGTTGGCCGCGGGGCTTCTTAGTGTGGCCGCGCTTACGGTTCTCTCGCAGATGGGGGTTCAGATAGGCCCGCTCATCGCCGGTGCGGGCGTGGTCGGCGTGGCCATCGGGTTCGGCTCACAGACGCTCGTCAAGGACATCGTCAGCGGTGTTTTTTATCTTTTAGACGATGCGTTCCGAGTCGGGGAGTATATTGAGGCGGGAAGTTACACAGGCACAGTCGAGTCCTTCAGTTTGCGATCGGTCCGGCTGCGGCACCATCGCGGACCGATATTCACGGTGCCCTTCGGTTCGCTTGGCGCCATCAAGAACTTGAGCCGTGACTGGTCGGTTGATAAGTTCCGCATCCGTGTCCCCTTCAAAACCGATCTTGACAAGGTCCGCAAGCTCATCAAGGCAATCGGCGGGGAATTGCAGGCCGATCCGGAGCTCGGCTCGTCATTCATCGAGCCACTCAAGCTCAAGGGCGTCGAGCAAATTGGCGAGTACGGCATCGAACTCGGCGTTGGCTTCACCTGTAAGCCTGGCGATCAAACCGCGATCCGCCGCAAGGCATATACGATGCTCATGCAGGTGTTTGGCGACAACGGGATCGATTTCGCTCAGCCTGTCGTCCAGGTGAGCGGAGATGACAAAGGTTCAGCTGCTGCGGCTCACGCCACGCGGCAACTTCAAGGCACCACTGCTCCACCGGGACCGAATGGGCCAGCTTCTTAAGAGCGTTTCCGGTTTAAACGGAGCGCCGGGAAACGCTCTATCTCTTTGTTTTTGCGCATTTACCGACGGAAAACCGCTTCGCGCTTTTCCTGGAAATGCACTAAGAGGAATTATGGACACACCGCCGATCGTCAACGACCTTGCCTCTGTCATACAAACATCCCTTGCGCCGGTGTTTTTGTTGGCTGGTACCGCAGGCTTTGTCAGTATCTACACCACTCGCCTCGGGAGAGTATCGGACCGGCTGAACGAGGTCGCGGAAAGGGGTAAGCAGGGCAAATTGTTTCGCATGCAGCTCGCGTATCTGCGGCGAAGGGCACTTGCTCTGGAAGTTGCGGTCGTGCTTGGGGTAATGGCCGGCATTTGCACGGGCGGCGCAATCCTAAATCTACTTGCTGGTGCACTTGCCATCGGACTGCGCCAAGAAAATCTCTTCTGGTTTTTTGGTGGTGCCATAGTCTCGCTCATCGGATCGCTTGTCGCATTCTTGTCTGAATTGCTGATCGCCGGACGGAACTTGTTGCGGCAAATACGAATGGACCAATTTCCCATGGAGCAAGACTGACCAGGTACTTCTCATCTTGGTCGCCGTTCGCGCTGCTGAACGGCAAACGGCCGTACCTTCAACGCGAGATATTCGAGCGAAACTCCCGTGGTCCATTGCCGGTTGCCTTTCGGAAGGCCCGGGCGAAATTGGCTGGAGACGAATACCCCAACTCCGCCGACACGCGCGTGATCGAGCCGTTCGTGTGCCACAGCAGTTCAATGGCTCGTTGAACCCTTGCGGCGCCCGCCAGCCCGCGAAAATCGGTGCCGGCCCTGTTCAGCTCCCGTTGCAGGGTCCGGACGCTGGTGTCCAACGATTGAGCGGCACCATCGATCGACACGCTGCCGGTGAGAACTTGGACCCGGACCTGCTCCATGATGACTTCGAGCAGATCCCGTGGAGCGCCGCCTCGCCGGTCTCGCGCCACATCCTCGATGGTGACCATTGGCCAGGAAGCGGGCCTCGGAGCAGCGGAAAGATGATGGCGATCCGTGACGATGCTCGTCGCGGCTGCGTTGAAAAGAACCGGACACTGGAAGACGTCTTCAATAAGGCCTGTCTGGCGCGGTCTGTCGGTGTCAAGCTCGACGCGCAGCGGTCGCCAGTCAGGGGGCAGATAAGCCTTGAAGAGGCTGAGCAGGACACCCGCGGCGGCACAGACAATACTGGCATATCCTGAGTGGCCGGCCAAAGCGAACACATAGCTGTACCGTACCTCGTCGCCAACCACTGCGACTGACATCCTATCGACCGTACTATGATAACGAAGGCCAGCAATGCTGCGCTCGATGGCCTGCCCCAGGGTGTCGGCGCCAAACACATAGTGTCCGAAGCTGCCATAGTTGGCGACGTTCATCATCGGCGTGATCAGAATTCCGAAGTTGGCCTCACCGGCGACGCGTGCAGCCGCTTCGACGAAGCCGATTACCGCCGCGTGCGGGATGAAGCAGTTCTCTCCCTCGGTCAGTTCGAGATCGAAGCCGATGGCACGATTGGCCTGCAGCAGCGCCTTTTGCCCCATTTCACGCCGTATGAAGGCCGGCATGCCAGACAGGATGCGGTTGGAAATGACCGGGATTTCAGCCATGTATGCAACACTCCAGAAATAAGACAACCGTGGCGCAAAATGAGTGGTTTCGTATTGCGAATACTGTTTAGTGCCGTAAAACATGTGAGTAGCACAAGTAGAGACCCACATGTCTTGCGACCTATAGGAGGGGTGCGACTATGACAACCAGACGGAACCTACTGCTGGCAGCCTCTGTCGCGGCGGCGACGACAGTGCCGTTCATGCCGCGACTGGCGCAGGCAACCGAAGAAGTCGCCGACTTCCTGTTCGTTCAAACCGCAAGTGCTATGAAATTCGACAAGGCGTCGAGCAAGCTGACGCTCGAAGGTGTTGGCGGCGCCACGTTGTTTTTCTCTGACCGTCCCGAGCGCATTGCCGGGAACATGGACACGAAGGCTTTCGTGCCGTTCTGGAGCAAGGGCAAGGACAGCTTCCTTTCCGATCCGCCGAATGCCGACCTGTCGATCCTTGAAGGGGACAAGCTCAAGCAGGTCGTCGTCGTCCTGGAGAATCCGGAGCTGAACGACGATAACTTGACTTACACGGTCAAGGTTGTTGGCGGCGAAATGCCGGAGAAGGGCTCCGAGGTCTCTGTGTTCATCGACATCATCGGCATGCCGTTGACGCCGCTCTCCTATGCGGGCGTGGCCAGGCGCGGCTACCGGCGGGCATTTCTGTACTAGCACCTGCCGGTTGCGGCTCGGTGTGACCCCGACTGCAGCCCGCTTCAGCTCTCGCGAATACCTCACCAGCCAATGCAACCGGACGATTGCGTCCAAGGTTCCCGAGCTGCTCCACAGCCCGCGCCGTTTCGATAACTCATCGATAATCAAGGAGTACGGTAAATGTTGACGAAGAGAGATCTACTTCGATCCACCGCGGTGATTGCCGCTAGCGCCGCGATTGCGAGGCCAACCCTCCTGATGGCGCAAAGCTACCCGGGCATTATCGAGGCAAAAGACATCGCCGAGGAAGGCTTCATCTACGGCCTGCCGCTGGTGATGATTTATGCGGTTATGCAAGAGTTCGCCGTTGACAAAAACTCGGGGCAATTCAAGGCGCCGTTCAACGAAATCAACAACATGCACCATGTCGCCAGCCCGGCTGACACGGCAGTCATTACGCCGAACAGCGACACGCCTTACTCGTTCATCTGGCTGGATTTGCGCGCTGAGCCGATGGTCGTCTCGGTGCCGGTGATCGAAAAGGACCGCTACTACTCGGTCCAATTGATCGATTGCAACACCTACAATTACGGCTACATCGGCACGCGCGCCACGGGGACCGAGCCGGGCGATTATCTGGTCGTTGGCCCAGACTGGAAGGGTGAAACGCCCTCGGGGATCAAGAAGGTCTTCCAATCGACGACGCCGTTCACGCTCGCGCTTATCCGCACGCAGCTCTTCAACCCCGACGACATGCCGAACGTCGAGAATATTCAGGCCGGCTACAAGGCCCAGCCGCTATCTGGTTTTCTTAAAACTCCGGCCCCGCCAGCCGCGGCCACGATCGAGTTCCTTCCTGCCACCACCGCCGGGATCAAGGACAACTTCTTCCAATATCTCGACGCAGCCCTGCAGTTCGTCCCTGAGACGGCAAGGGACAAGGAGATTCGCGCGAAACTTGCGAGGATTGGCATCGGTCCCGGCAAGACCTTCGACTTCAAGGAACTATCGCTCGAACATAAAGCCGAAATCCTGGTGGCCATGAAGCAGGGAAATGACAAAGTCGACAAATGGCTGGCCAGCGGAAATAAGGACATCAACGGCTGGAACGTTGGCTCGTTCTTTGGCGACGAGGCCTTTTACAATGGCGATTGGGTGATGCGGGCAGGCGCCGCTAAGGGCGGTCTCTTGGGCAATGATGCCGTCGAAGCCATGTACCCCTATACCCGAACGGACGCGGCCGGTGCGCCGCTCGACGGCAGCAAGCACAACTACACGCTGACCTTCCCGGCCGGCCAGTTGCCACCAGTAAATGCGTTCTGGTCCGTTACCATGTACGACGGCAAGAGCCAGCTCCTGGTCAAGAATCCGATCAATCGCTACCTGATCAACTCTCCGATGTTGCCGGAGATGAAGAAGGATGCGGACGGCTCGCTGACGCTGTACCTCCAAAAGGACAGCCCCGGTGCGGACAAGGAATCCAATTGGCTTCCGGCGCCGGATGACAAAATCTACCTCGTGATGCGCCTGTACTGGCCGAAGACGGAAGCGCCTTCGATCTTGCCGGCGGGCGAAGGGACGTGGCAGCCGCCCGGCATCACTGTGGCCGAATAGTTCTCCCCCCATTGTGCTGATGCTCGGCTGGCGCCTCTGCTTCTTGTGGTCCTCTGACCGAGGACAGTAGGCAGCAGCCGGCATTTGCATAGGCGGTGCGTTCTCGCTGGGCGTTTGCCATTGGGCTGCGCCAAGTATCCTTCTACAGCGCTGCGTGTCTTATTAGACACCCGCGCGTCGTGTCGAACGAGACCGACCTTCACGAAAACAGCAACGGCTTAAACCGCGATCTCCGTCTGGGTCTGAATCGCGGACGCAAATCGAGTTTGGCCGCATCGGCGGCCGCTTTTAGGGGCTAGCATGAAATTATACCTACTTCGCGCTCTGGCGGCGATCGGAACATGTCTCGTTAGTAATGGAGCAATGGCCGCGGACATCTATTCGCCGATGACGCCAGAGGCTCGGCAGACGACCACGGAGAGTGGCTGGACCTTTACTTTTGCGCCTTATTTCTGGGCAGCTGGTTTGTCGGGGGAACTCGGGCAATTCGGCTTGCCTGCCGTGGACGTCGACGCCAGTTTCAGCGACATCTTCGATCACCTCGATTTCGGCGCCATGGCGATGGGCGAGGCCCGTAATGGACCTTACAGCATCTTCGGCGATGTCATGTATACCAAGATTTCGGGGCAGGCCGGCACGCCAAGAGGCATCCTTGCCACAGACGCCGAGCTCAAATCCGAGACTTTCGCGGGGATGCTCGGTGCGGGGTATGCGGTTTTTGAGGACAGCGCCGCGCGGCTCGAAATCGTCGGCGGTCTGCGCGTCTGGTCCGTCGAAAGCGAGCTTTCCTTCAGCGGCGGCATTCTCGATGGGCGTTCCAAAAGCGATGGTGCAACGTGGGTGGACGGTTTAGCCGGTCTTCGCGGCACCTATTCGCTCACTCCCGAAATCTATCTGACAGGGTGGGGGTTCATTGGGGCAGGTGGTGCCGATCTCGACTGGGACGTCGCTGCGACGATAGGCTACCGGTTTAGCGACACGATTTCGGCAGTTGCCGGCTACCGCGCTTTGGGCGTCGACTACAGCGATGATGGGTTCGTGTTCGACACCGTTCAGCAGGGGCCCATCCTAGGCCTGGTCGTAAGGTTTTAGGATGCTCATGTGCCGTTCGCCACGTTTAGCGGACGTCTATAGACAACGAGCGGACCGATCGTGGTCCGCTGACTGCGCCGTTACGCGAGCTGCACCACTGCCGTCTTGAGGCAATGCAGCACAAAAAACCTTCGAATCCAGGGGCCGAGGTCACACTATGAAGCCGCACTACAGAAGTATTTGTTTGACTTTCTCTTTGATGGCCACCGTCGGGTCAGCCTCTGCTCAAGAGTCCGGTGCTGAGCTCGCCAAGAAGCTCAGCAATCCGATTGCTTCGCTCATCAGCGTGCCCTTTCAGTTCAACTATGATCGCGGTTACGGCCCGGAGAATGGCAATCGCGAAGTCCTCAACATACAACCAGTCATCCCAATTTCGCTAAACGAAGACTGGAACATCATCTCGCGCACAATCCTGCCCGTGATCTCGCAAAATGACATAGCGGGGCAATCCGGGCACCAGTTCGGTCTCGGCGATATCACCCAGAGCCTTTTCGTTTCCCCCAAGCAACCTGGCCCAGGCGGGATCATCTGGGGCGCTGGGCCGGTCTTCCTTATCCCGACAGCGACCGATGAGCTACTTGGGAGTGGAAAATGGGGAGCTGGTCCTACGGCTGTCGCCTTGAAACAGGAAGGACCTTGGACATACGGGATACTGGCCAACCACATCTGGTCTTTCGCCGGCCAGAGTGATCGGGAGGATGTCAGTTCGACGTATCTGCAGCCTTTCGTTTCCTATACCACGCCCGATGCATGGACTTATTCGCTGAATACTGAAAGCACGTACGATTGGATCCAGGACGAGTGGTCGGTTCCGGTCAATTTTCAGGTGTCAAAGTTGGTGAAATTCGGTGAGCAGCCCGTGAGCTTCACAGCGGGTGCGCGGTACTGGGCACAGGCACCTGAAAACGGGCCGCAAGGATGGGGTTTCAGAGCGGCAGTAACGTTCCTGTTCCCGAAGTGACGATTAGGGCCCGTTTTGGCGATGAATCTATCCGGCGCCGGGAAGCCGGTGGTCTCGGTATGTTCTGGCATATACTGTTTGGTTGCAGGCGCTGAGTGGAACTTGTCGCTGGAACTGGGACAACCAACTTTCGCAATCTCGGCTTGAAAATGCGCTCCGGCTTTCGATCCGGTGGGCAAAGGTTGTTGCGGCGAGTCAAGCGAAGCGATCGCTCAATGCAATCGTCCATCGACAAGATTGAGGCGCCGGTCCATGCGCGCGGCCATGTCTAGATCGTGCGTCACGGCGACCACCGTCTTGCCCTGCTTGCGCACCAGCGTTTCCAGGATGGTGAAGACTTGTTCGGAACTGTTGCTGTCGAGGCTGCCGGTCGGCTCGTCGGCGAGGATCAGTGGTGGATCGTTGGCGAGTGCCCTCGCCACCGCCACGCGCTGACGCTGGCCGCCCGAAAGCTGATCGGGACGCTTGTCGAGATGATCGGAAAGGCCCAGTGCCTCGAGCAGATCGCTTGCTCTTTGGCGCATCTCGTCTCGGGCGAGGCGGCCAAGCTTGCGCATCGGGATCTCGACATTCTCGCGCGCAGTGAACTCCGGCAGCAGGAAGTGAAACTGGAAGACGAAGCCGATATTCTCAAGGCGCGTGGTGGCCCGCTCCTGTTCATCCATGAGATCGGTGTCCCGGCCGCGGATCATCAGCGTGCCGCTGGTCGGCCGATCGAGCAAGCCAAGCAGATAGAGAAGTGACGACTTGCCAGAGCCGGACGGGCCGGTGACCGCGACGAATTCCCGTTCGCCGATCGTCACGGACACCTCCTTGACCAGCGTGACCGGCACCGTTTCCTGGAGGATGCGTGTGAGATCCTTGGCTTCGATGAGTGAACTCATGTCGCGCCCCTGATGATGTCGACCGGATTTGCGCGGGCCGCGCGCCTTGCGGGCAGGTAGCCGGCAACGGCTGCCGAGCCGAGTGCGAAGGCGGCGGCGATGAGATAGTGAAGCATGCTCCAGGCGATCGGCAGCCGGGTCATTTCTTGCCCGGTTGCGGATATCTCGAAGCGCACCAGCGAAAGCGCATAAACCATCGCAAAGCCGAGCGCCCAGCCGAGCAGCGTGCCGGCCGTGGCGATGGCCACACCTTCGAGCACAAAGAGAATGCGCATGTCGGACTCGGTGAAACCCAGCGACTTCATGATGGCGATGTCTCGCGCCTTCTCGTGCGTGATCGTAGAGATGATGTTGAAGATGCCGAAACCTGCAACCAACATGATCGCGGCGACGACGGTGTACATGATGACATTGCGAACGACGAGCGCTTCCAGGATCGACTCGTTCGCCTCCTGCCAGGCAATCGCCTTGTAGCCAAGCTCCGCTTCGACGCGGCGCGCCACCGCGGGCGCGGCGTTCGGGTCGTCGAGTTTGATGTTGATCTGGTTGATCGCATTCGGCCGCGCGGAGAGGATTTGTGCGTTCTTCTGCAGCACGTAGGCTTCTCCTTCGTCACGCGCGGTGGTGCCCGTATGGAACAGCCCGACGATTTTGAAGCGGCGGCTAAGCCCTTCCGACGAGACCGCGGTAATCGTATCGCCGAGGCCAGCGCCGAGCCGTGAGGCCATGGTATCGCCGATGACCACGTTGTTGCCGCCGGCGGCGAGGGTCGCGAAGCTTCCCGCCTTGAAATCCTCGATGATCGGAGAGACGCGGGGCTCAGCTTGCGGGTCGATACCGAGGACTGCGGCGCCGACCTCCTGGCCGGAATAGCGAATGACCCCTTGCGCATTCAGCGTCGCTGCAATGCGCCCCGGGATCCAGGCGTTGAGCCAGGCGAGGGCTGCGGTTGGGTTGATGATGCCGCGGCGGTCGTCTCGCGGCCTGAGCCCGAAAATGGCGGCGGCATCGAACTGGTCCTCTGCCGGTTGCCGCCGGGCCGTGCGCTGCTCGTCGGTCACCTGCACATGCGGCATGGTGTCGACGAGCTGACGGACGAAATCATCCTGGCCGCCCTGCATCAGGGCCGCCATGGCAATGGAAAAGCCGACGCCAACGGCAACTCCCAGCATCGCGACGACCGTCTGCCGTCCCCGGCCGGAAATGTGGGTCAGCGCGATGTCGAGGATGAGGCGCATGGCGAACTCATTTCTCCGGCTCGGCCGCGGCCTTGACGCGAGCACCGTCGGCAAGGTCGGTCGGGAACGGCGAGACGATGCGGGCGTCGTCTTCGAGACCCGACAGGATCTCGACGCCTTCGGCGCCACGTATGCCCGTCTTCAGGGCTTGTATCTTGATACGCCCGCCGTCGAGCAGGGCGACCGTTGTCCCTTCCAGAGCCACGGTTGGAATGATCAAAGCGCCATGCGATACCCGCACGATGACGTTGACGTCCGTCGACATGCCGATGCGCAGCGGCGTGTCGTCGGGCAAGCGGAAGCGGACACGATAGGTCTTTGTCACCGGGTCGCCTTTTGGCGTGATGCTGTCGACGGTCGCCTCGAGCTTGCGATCGGGAAAAGCATCCGATCTCAATAGCGCCCGCTGCCCGACGTCGACGCGCGAAATGTCCTCTTCGTTGACGTCGGCCGTGATGATCAGCGGTTTCGGTTCCCCGACCCAAAAGAGCACCGTGCCGAGTCCGGCGACTTCGCCGATCTCGCCATCCTGCCGCAGCACCTGGCCGTTGCTCGGTGCTCGCAATACGTAGGTCGCAAGCCGCGCCTGACGACCCGCCACCAAAGCTTCGAGCTGGCCCAGTTCGCTGCGCGCTTGGTCGACCTCCTGTTCGCTGATCGTGCGCTTTTCGGCCAGCGTCAGCTTACGCCGATATTCTTCCTGCGCCAGCGTCAGGCGCGCCTGGAGTTCGCTGAGTGCTGCGCGCGCCTCCGTGTCGTCGAGGCGGGCGAGCACCTGTCCCTTGGCGACGCGTTCGCCTTCACAGTCGCATTGTTCGACGATCCGCTCGGCCACGGTCGGCGTGACCTTCGCCCAGGTGCGCGGCTCCACGACTCCGTCCGCGTATACGATCTCTGCCGCATCGCCACGTTTGGGGGCAACAACGGATACGGGAACTGGACGAAACAAATACCAGGAGACCACCACGCCGATGCCGACGACGGTGACAGCGATGGCATAACGAGCTAGCCGCACTAAACGCTCCTTGAAACCTTGCATTCGATGCAGTAAAAATAGACCGACGGTCGGTTTGTTTCAAGGGTGAACACCACCTTGCCTATCGTGGGCATCGTGGAACACATTGCAAACCGTGCTAAGGCGCAGTTCTCGGAGCACGTATGGCTAGAATAAAGAAATCGCCCGAGGTCCGATCGAAGGAGCTGATCGATTGCGCCGAACGGCTGTTCTTTCAGCATGGATACGAGGATACGACGGTCAACGACGTCATCCGTGAGGCCGATGTCTCGAAGGGTGCTTTCTATCACTACTTCGTTTCGAAGGAGGCGCTCCTCGAGGCGGTCGCGACCCGACTGGCGAAGAGGAATCTCGAGGAACTGCAGCCCCTCGCCGAAGACCCTTCGATTGATGCCGTTGGACAGTTGAATGCGCTTTTCGCCGGCTCGCGGCGACTAAAACTTGAAATGGCGCCGCAGCTGAAGAATACCTTCAACGCCCTGTTCAAGCCGGAAAACGTCGTGCTGTATCACCGCATCGACGAGGCTCTCCAGGCAGCCAGTCTGCCAATTATCACGGAGATACTGCGGCGCGGTCATGCGCAGGGAGCGCTGGACGCACCTGATCCGGAAACTGCCGCGATGATGCTTCTGCAATTGCGATTGAGCGTCGCCAAGATGATGCACAAGGCGTTGCAACTTTCGGAGGCCGGTGACCTCGACGGGGCAGCGGCGATGCTGGACAGCTGGATGCGAACCTATGGCACCGCGATCGAGCGTTTTTTGAAGCTTCCGGAGGGGTCGATCGAGGTAACGGAACCCGGCTTTTCGCGCACCTTCCTGCAAGCCTGACCCGTCGGCCTGGCGGTATGCGGGCAAGATTGACGGCGGCCGAAAAGATTTCTTGAATTGTTTGTCGAATTCCGGATCAGCCGTCCGTCTATGCAGTGAAGGCGCGTGTAACTGGCCCGATCAAACGGTGACCAACCGGAAGGAACGGCGATCATGAAATTGATTACCATGACGAATGTCTCCCTTGATGGAGTCATGCAAGGGCTCGGCCGACGAGGACCGTCGCGGCGGCTTCGAGCGCGGCGGATGGATCGCGCCGCTCTTCGACGAAGAGGCGAGGGCCGCATTGGGCCAGATCTACGCGCGCGCCGACGCGTTTCTGTTCGGCAGGTGGACGTACGAGGTCTTTGCCGGCTCCTGGGGAGCGGTCAAAGAAATCCCGCGTGACAACCCTGTCGCACTCGCCTTGTACACGCGGCCCAAATACGTGGCATCGAATACGCTCCGGAACCCGAAATGGGCGAATACCACTGTCCTTTCGGGCGACCTCGTGACCGCGATCCGCGACCTGAAAGCCAAGCCGGGCGGCGAGTTGCAAGTACATGGCGGCACCACGCTCATCCGCTGGTTGCTCGACAACGACCTGGTCGATGAGATCAACCTTTTCACCTACCCGCTGATCCTCGGCCAGGGTATGCGGCTCTTTCGCGAGACCGGCCCGGATAAGGCACTCGAACTGGTCGCATCGCGGTCCACCGCCGGCGGGGTGATCATCCAAGCCTACCGTCCCACCGGGCGTCCGCAGTATCGAACGGCCACGATGGAATCGACGGAAGCAAAGAAGTAGACATCTTCACCTTGCTGGGGTGCTGTCACGACGTCGTAGTCGAGGGTCGGCAGTTAGATGAGATCGACGCTCAGCGCCTCGATCATGTAGAACTCTTCGCCAAGGTCCGAGAGATCCCCGGCCAGGTTTCTGGCCGAGATGCCGATGCTGAACGAACCATGTTCAACTATCATTCGCAATAGTCTCTGATCGGCAGCCTTGCCAGTCTTTCGATCTTTGAGCCGTCGCGGCGGTGAGCAGGCCGGCGACATGACCGATCACGTCCCTGCGGCGATCTCCCTGCAGATCTCCTCGAGTTTCAGCTGGGCCATGACGAGACGCTCTTGCGCGATATCCGGTGTCTTGCAAACGGTCACGCGAGCCTCAACCATCGTGCCGATCAACTCCATAGGATGAGCGCCGAGCGCCTCGCACATGAGAATAAGCATCGGCACGGAGATATTGCTCTTGCCATTCTCATATTTTTGGACTTGGTGGAGCGTGACGCCAAGCGCGGCGGCAAGCCTATCCCGCGAGAACCGGTGATCAAGCCGCACGGCCCGTAGGCGTTCGCCAAGCTCTTCCGCAAGCGCAGCTGTTGTGTTGACGCGTGTTGGCATAGCACTGCACCTCCAGCGACGAATGTCTGAATTGAGCGTGCTGTTGCGCACAATTCTCTGCAATCCGTCCATTTGCGGTACAATCCTCAAACGATCGGCTGCTGTGTGCGACTTGCGGTGAGCTGCTCTGACTGGGCATTCGTCAATAGTGGTAGGGCGGAGTGAGACCCGACGCTTCCAGCGCGCGCAATCGGTGAGCGTGGTGTCTTTTCGGATCAGGTGAATCCGTTGGAGAGATAGAGCGAGTTAGCGCCTCAGAAACGTTTCGAAATACAGCTATTAATTGAGGCCGTTAATGGCAGGCGGAAATCAGATCAGGCACGGCTTTGTGAGATCACCATCAGTGGCGTGGCGCGGGCAGCTCGTCCCGATCAAGTTTCTGTGTCGCAATCAGCACTTCGAGGCGATTGCGGACATTTAACTTCTGCATGAGCGCGGTCATATGATTCTTAACGGTTTTTTCGCCTATCTTCAATTCCTCGGCGATCTGGCGGTTGGTGCATCCCCGAGTCAGCATTGCGATGATTTGGCCTTCCCTGAGGCTAAACTTGACGGCTGGCCCGGCTGCGGCACGGAGCGACGCCATTCTGTGGTGCTCAATCAACTTGCAGGCGAGATCTCGGCTTATGAAGATTTCACCTCGTTGAACGGCCCTAACCGCATCAATGAGCTCCTGTGGACTGGTCCCCTTGACGACGTAACCACTGGCGCCGGCCTTGAGCGCATTGACTGCGATGTCAGATTTCGACATGGCGCTAAATGCGAGGAACCTCGTCCTGCAACCGCGTTTCATCAGGTCCAGGATAGTATTGAAGATGTTGCCAGGCATCATAATGTCGACGATGAAAACATCCGGTGCTGTTTGTAGACCGATCTCAAGTACTTCTTCGGCGGAAGACCCGGTCGCGACGACTACAAACTCTTCCTTCGATCGAAACAGATCTACAAGACCCGCGAGCATCAATGGATGATCATCGGCCAGAGCCAACGCAATTGATCTCATATTTGATCTCCCACCCTCTGACGGGAGATATACGCCTGCGCCCATTTCCTGTCCATGCGCTTATGTAGGTAAGCCTAAATCCGTAGTGCCCAAACGGTCTGCAGCCGTCTGTTGGGCAAACCATCGCCTGAAACCGTTTGACCTCCGGAACAATGGCGATGCTGCGCCCTGTGATTAAGACCTTGGTCCCGGGGGTTAGGCGACCAATGTCATGCGCGCACTAGGCACCAAAGTCTGAAAAATGACTGGACTTAGGCAACTGGCCAAGAGGCATCGGACCAGTTGATTATTAGCAAATTAGATAAAACGAATGTTTCTGTCGACGATGTGCGGGCAACACCCCGCGCAGCGGGACGATCGACGTCATCAATAATATTTCACCGGTCACGCCAAGCCGCATTTGCCGGCTTCAAGAGGAGAGTAGAAATGGTTGCCTATATTCGTTCTGACCTCGATTTCATCTTGAAGCAGATCAAAATCGCAGAGGATCACGCGCTCTTCGAGCAGTCGGGTGGTACGCAAGGCAAGTCGCTGTTCGGCCCGAACGGTTCGGTTCCAAGCTACAATGTTTCTTGGGGCCTGCGAACAGTTGACGGCACCTATAACAACCCGCTTCACCCGGAATGGGGTGCGGCCGACAATGAATTCCCAGAGCCTTTGGGTACCGATTTCCGCACGATCATGGTCGACCCCGACGGTCCCGGTCCGGCAACGATGGTCCCCGTCACCTACCAGCCAGGCATCGACAATGATGGTCCCGGAACAGCCGGCCCCGGTGACGTGTTCGACCCCTATGTGCGTACCATTTCCAACCTGCTCGTCGACCAGACCCTTGGCAATCCGTCGGCCATTTTGACCGGCCTGCAGAGGGCAGGCATCGTTCCCCCGGACCAGCAGATGGCCGTCACAGCAGCGATTTCGGCGGCCTATGCACCGCTGATCCCGCAGTTCAGAGCTGTCGCGACCGAAGAGCGCGAATATGCGGAAGCGGCGGCGGCGGCATCGGCCAGTCCCGGCAACGCAGCCTTGCAACAGGCGGCAGCCGATGCGCTTGCGGAACTGGACGCGGCACGCGCAGCACTTGATGCTGTCGACGATGGTCTGATGACTCTTCTCACAGACAATGGCATCGAACTTGAAGGCGCGAACGTCAAAATCACCAACCTGGCGCCGGACGAAGGCTTGTCTGCCTCATTCAATTCCTGGTTCACGCTCTTTGGCCAGTTCTTCGATCACGGGCTCGATCTTGTCGCCAAGGGCGGCAACGGCACCGTGTTCATACCGCTGATGCCCGACGACCCGCTTTATGTGCCAGGTGGCACGACCAACTTCATGGTGCTGACCCGCGCGACTTTGGCCGGGCCGGGCGCCGATGGTGTGATGGGGACCGCAGACGATACGGACCGTCCGGTCAACAACACGACCTCATTCGTCGACCAGAACCAGACCTATACCTCGCATCCCTCCCATCAGGTATTCCTGCGCCAATATGTGCTCAATGCGGACGGCGTTCCGGTTGCAACCGGACGGCTGATTGAAGGCGTCAATGGCGGGATGGCCACCTGGGCCGACGTCAAGGCCCAGGCAAGAACGATCCTCGGCATCGAATTGACCGACTTTCATGTCGGCAACCTGCCGCTGCTGGCGACCGACGCCTATGGCAACTTCATCCCCAACCCGACAACGGGCTTCCCGCAGGTTGTCATGGCCGGGCCACCGCAGTCACTGCAATCGGGCACGCCAACCGCTCCACTCAGCCTGTTTAATCTTGTCGCAGACGGTCCCGACGCCGATACGCTTCCCGATGTACAGCATCTGGCCGTGCGGACCGGTCACGCTTTCCTGGCCGACATCGCCCACAATGCGGTCCCCACGGGTCTTGCCGACGGCGATCTTGAAATCGGGCTCGGCAATCCGGACCAAACGCCGACCGATGGTCAGTATGACAACGAGTTGCTTGACGCCCACTTTATCGCCGGTGACGGCCGTGCAAACGAGAATATCGGCCTGACGGCCGTCCACCACGTCTTCCACTCCGAACACAATCGCCTGGTGCAGCACACCAAGGACGTGGTGTTGGCTGACGCCGCTGCCATGCTCACCAATGGTGCTTCGCAGGCGGAGGCGGTCGCATTTCTGAACGAATGGCTGGCTGTTGACGTCACGGAAGTTCCGGCAAGCGCAACTGGGCTCATCTGGGACGGCGAACGCCTGTTCCAGGCGGCCAAGTTCGGCACCGAAATGCAGTATCAGCATCTTGTTTTTGAAGAATTTGCACGCAAGATCCAGCCCAATATCAACGTGTTCCTGGTGCCGGACGGTTTCGACGTCACCATCGACCCGTCGATCGTGGCGGAGTTCGCTCACGTGGTCTATCGCTTCGGTCACTCGATGCTGACTGAGTCCATCGACCGCTTCGACGAAAGCTTCAATGCCGACCATATCGGCTTGATCGAGGGCTTTCTCAATCCGATCCAGTTCAAGAACAATGGTACGGCCGGTGTGGTTGATGCCGATGTCGCCGCCGGCGCCATTATCCGTGGCATGACCCGGCAGGTGGGCAACGAGATCGACGAGTTCGTCACGAGCGCGCTTCGCAACAATCTCTTGGGGCTGCCTCTCGATCTGGCGACCATCAACCTGGCTCGCGGTCGTGACACGGGTGTGCCGACCTTGAATGAAGCGCGCGCTCAGTTCTATGCGGCGACCAACCAGGATGCCCTGCTCAAGCCCTATGAGAGCTGGGTCGACTTCGCTAGCCATCTCAAACACGAAGCCTCGATCATCAACTTCATCGCCGCCTACGGCACGCATCCGCTGATCACCGGCCAGACGACGATCGAAGGCAAGCGCGACGCCGCAATGACCCTGATCTTCAACCAATCCTTCGGCGGACTGGCGGTACAGGCGAACGCCGAGGACTTTCTCAATGCCACCGGCGGCTTTGCCGGAGGATCGCTTGGCGGTCTCAACGATGTCGATCTATGGATCGGCGGCCTTGCCGAACAGATCATGCCCTTCGGCGGCATGCTCGGCTCGACCTTCAACTTCGTCTTCGAAACCCAGATGGAAAAACTGCAGAGCGGCGACCGCTTCTATTACCTGCAGCGTCTCGACGGCCTGCACCTCTTTGGCGAGATGGAGAACAACTCCTTCGCAGCCATGATCATGCGCAATACCGACGCGACGCACCTGCCGTCCGACGTCTTCTCGACACCCGGCCTCATTCTCGAGGTCGATCGGACCAAGCAGTATAATCCCGGTCTCGGCGAGACGGCCGGTGCAGACGGCATCATGGATGACAATCCCGGGACCGGCGTCGACGAAAGTGCCGACAATCTGGGCAATGACCCACTCGGCGGTGGTATTCTCACACCACTCGTCCAACGCAACAACCCGGCGACACCGGGCGCGGATACCAATTATCTCAAATATACCGGCGGCGACCACGTGGTCCTTGGCGGCACCGAGCAGAACGATATCCTGATCGCCGGGATCGGTGACGACACCCTTTATGGCGACGGCGGCAATGACCGGCTGGAAGGTGGGTTCGGCAACGATATCATCAATGCCGGCGCAGGCGACGATATCATCGTCGACTCCGGCGGCGACGACAACATCAAGGCTGGTGCGGGCAATGACGTCGTCCATGCAGGACCCGGCCTCGACCTGGTCATGGGCAATGACGGCCAGGACTTCATCTTCCTCGGCACCGACATGGGATCGGAGGTCTTCGCCGGAACCGGCAACGACTTCATCTACGGCAACAAGAACGCCGAACGCATCCTCGGCAACGAAGGCAACGACTGGATCGAAACCGGTACATTTGACGGTGCGCCTGGCGATAACTTCGATGAAGTCTTTGCCCATGACGGCGTTGACGGACATGACGTGTTCCTCGGCGATGGCGGCTTTGACGAGTTCATCGGCGAGGGTGGCGACGACATCATGGTCGGCAGCGCCGGCCGCGGAAAAATGGTGGGCATGTCCGGCTTCGACTGGGCGACCTACAAGGACAACGCCCGTGGGGTAAATGCCGACCTGTCGATCCCGATCGTGTTCGACGAAGCTCCGGTGCTTCCAGAGAACGCTGCACTCGACGAGTACGAATCCATGGAAGGTCTCTCCGGGACGAGGTTCAACGACGTGTTGGCCGGCACCGAAGACGTGGCGGCCGATAGGGCGCCTCTGACCCAAGGCGGGACCACAGGGTATCTCGGGAGCGCGCTCGACGCTGAAGGTATCGCGCTTGTCAATGGCCTGCAGGCGTTGCTTGGCGCTGGCGTCACCACCTTCGACGGCGGAGACATTATCCTCGGCGGCGACGGCAGCGACCGTATCATCGGCAACGCCGGTGACGACATCATCGACGGCGACAAATGGCTGGACGTGCAGATCGGCGTCTATGCCGCCAACGATCCTGAACATACGGGCACGCCTGTACTGCACAACAGCATGACGACGCTCGCCGCCGCCATGTTCAACGGCACCATCAATCCGGGTCAGCTGGCAATCGTGCGGACAATCCGCGACAGCAACGACCAGGTGGATAGCGACGGGATTGCCGACATCGATACGGCCGTGTTCTCGGGTGCCCGTGCCGAATATGACATTACGTTCAACACAAACGGCACGGTCACAGTCGCCCATGTCGGCGGGTTGGCGACCGACGGCACCGACACGATCCGAAACGTCGAGCTTCTGGATTTCACCGACCAGGATATCTCGCTGCAGGCGCCGACGCTGGATCTGCACGGCCCCTCGACCACCACGACGACAGCGACGGTCGCGCAGGCCTATCGCGATACGTTCACCGCAGCCGCCTACACGAATAACAACGGCGCTTCGAACTGGGGAGGCCCATGGGTTGAAGGCAACGATACCGGCGGCGCCACAGGGGGTGATATCAGTGTCAGTCTCGCCGCTGGCAGACTGCAATTCATCGAAGGCACCGATGGCAATGAGACCCTTGCGCGTGCTGTCAATCTGACAGGCATTACCAGGGCGACCCTAAGCTTCAACTATGTCGCAGACGAACTGGATGGCGGCGAGAATGTCGTGGTCGAAGTTCGTAACACCACCAACGGCGCGTGGACGGAGCTTGGCACCGTCGGCGGCAATCAAACGAATGTCTTTACGGCACCAATCCCCCAAGGCTTGATCGGCGCGAATACTCAAATCCGCTTCAGAGCCGCAGGGACTTTCGACGGCGGTGAAAACCTCTACATCGACAACGTCAATATCCAGACCGAGGTCGATACGATCACGCCTGTGCCTGGCGCGCCCGGCAATAACTACCAGACGACCTATACCGAAAATGCCCCTGCCGTTGCCATTGCGCTTGGCCCTGTCATTACCGACGATGGTACGACCCTGGCTTCTGCCCGGGTGGTTCTGACCAATGCCAGCGCCGGCGATGCCCTGACGGTGCAGGGCGGCTTGCCGGGAGGCATTACCGCAGCGGTAGACAATTCCGTTGCAGGTCAGATTACCCTGACGCTCTCCGGCACAACCTCGATTGCAAACTATCGCACGGCGATCCAGCAGGTGCGCTACGCCAACACCTCGGAGAACCCGAGCACGGCCGCCCGCAGCATTCAGGTCACCGTCAATGACGGGCTTTTGACCAGCGCAATCGCGACCACGACCGTGACCGTGAACGCCATCAACGATGCTCCGTCCGTCAACACCGACACCGTCATCACCAACGTTGCGCAAGGGGTGAACTTCACCATCTCGCACGCGGCCCTGCTCGCCAACGATACCGACCCGGAAGGCGGTGCTCTTACGATCACGGCCGTCAGCAGCCCGGATGGCGTCACTACTCCGGTGATCGGGGCGGGCGTCCTTACCCTCAATGACACAGGCGGAGCAGGCGGCTCGTTCGTCTACACCGCTACCGATGGCGGCCTGACGGATACGGCCCAGGTCAACATCAACCGCGTGATCGGCAACATCACCGGCGGCGCGGCTGCTGAAATCATCATCGGCAATACCGCGGGAACGACGATCACCGGCGGTGGCGGCAATGACAATATCGATGCCGGCGACGGTGGTGACACCATCAATGGCGGCACCGGCAGTGACATCATCAACGCAGGGACCGGCAACGACATCATCAACATGAGTTCCATCGAAGGGTTCGATCGGGTCGACGGCGGCGCCGGCACCGACACCTTCCAGCTTACGGGCAATACTGATGCGGAAACCTTCCGGATCTATGCAAGAGCCGCGGCAATCGCTGCCGGGGTTCCTGTGACCGGGGCGGATGCCGAGATCATCATCACCCGCACGGTCGGGCTGAACACCACCGTCATCGCCGAGCTCGACAATATCGAAGAGATCACGGTCAACGCATTCAATACGACCGCCAACAACGGCAACAATCCAAACCAACCTGACGGCGGGGGACCTTTCTCTGGTGACACCATCCAGGTGATCGGCAACTTCAATGCGCCATTCACCAGCCTCAACTTCAGCACGATCACCATCGACGGTAACGCCGGCGACGATACGGTCGACATAACCGGACTGAGCTCCGAACATCGGATCGTCTTCCGGTCCAATGGCGGTAACGACACGCTGATCGGCCAGTTGCGTCCGCAGGACGTGATCGAGCTCGAGGGTGCGTCCGCGAACTTCGTCACCACCGAGGCCAATGGCAACGTCACGGTGAGCAACGGCACCAACTCCGTCACCTTCAAGAAGCAGGAAGGGGTTGGGCCGCAGATCAGCGGGACCGACGACGATACGACACCAACACCGACACCCACTGCGGGAACAGGTGCGCCGATCACCGGCTCAGCCAGCGCGGACGTCCTGCTTGGCACGGCAAATGCCGAAACGATCGTTGCCCTTGGTGGCAATGACACCGTCATCGGTGGCGAGGGTGCAGACGTCATCAGAGGTGATGAGGGCAACGACTTCATCACGTCTGGTGGCGGCAACGACCTGGTCTTCGGCGGCGACGGCAACGACGACATTCTCGGCGGCGAGGGCAACGACATGCTCTACGGCGATGCCGGATCGGACCGCATCTTTGCCGATGCAGGCAATGACATGATCCAGACCGGAGCCGGCAGCGACTTCGTATCCGGGGGATCCGGCGACGATATCATTGTCGCCGCCAAGGATGATGGTGACGACATCTACTACGGCGATACCGGCAACGACACTTTGGACATGTCGGCCATAACCGCCAATCTGACCGTCGATATCGGCTCCGGGTTCATGAACCAGGGGAGCGTGTCCAGCAGTCAGACCGGGCAGGATACCCTGTGGGGGATCGAAAATGTCGTGACCGGTTCGGGCAATGACACGATTGTCGCCAATGCCTTCGTCAACGTCATCGAAGGCGGGGCCGGCAACGATACCTTCCGGTTCACTTCGGAAGCCAATGCCGATGGCGATACGATCACCAGCTTCCAGGCCGGTGACAAGATCGATCTCAGCGGCACCGATGCCAATAACGGGGTGGCGGGAAACCAGTCCTTCACCCTGGTCTCGGGATCGAGCCTGAGTGGCCCGGCACAACTCGCCGTGACCCATGAAACGAGGGCGGATGGCGATTACACCGTCGTCTCGGGTAGCGTCGACAGTGACGGAGCCGCAGAGTTCCGCCTGAACATCAAGGGGAACCACAACCTCACCGGTTCTGACTTCAACTTGTAACCAGCGTTTTCCGGCGCGCCGACCAAGGGCGCGCCGGCCTTACTCCATCAAACGCGGATTGGTGAGTATCATGCGCAAGACCCCACTGACTGGCACGAAACGTAAGAACGCTGAGAAGCTTACGCAGAGATTTAAAGGAATATTCCTCTTTCTTTTCATCACCTCCGGAATCATCAACATTCTGGCGCTGACCGGATCCTTCTACATGCTGCAGATCTACGACCGGGCTTTGACCAGCGGCAGCATCCCAACCCTTCTGGGGCTCTCGATCCTGGCGATCGGGCTCTATCTGTTCCAGGGGCTCTTCGACATCATCCGCTCACAGATACTGGTGCGCGTCGGCGCAAGGCTGGATGCAAAGATCGCCCCGCTGGCGCATGAGGTTGCGATCGACATGCCCCGTTTCGGCTTCTCCACGGCAGAGGCCCTCGAGCGCGGCCGCGACGTTGATACGGTCAGGGGATTTCTCGGCAGCCAGGGGCCGATCGCCTTTTTCGACCTTCCCTGGATGCCGCTCTACCTGATCTTCGTCTACATGCTGCATCCCTATCTCGGCGCCCTGACATTTGGCGGCGCCTTTGTCCTCACGATCCTTGCCATCCTGACCGAGGTGATGACGCGCAGATGGGCCGCCGCCACGCACAAGGCCGGTATTGAGCGAAATGCCATTGCCGATTCAAACACCCGCAATGCCGAGGTGTTGAAGGCCATGGGCTTTGCGCCGCGTGCGGTCAGCCGGTTCAATGTTGCCAACAAGGAGCATCTGGCGCTTCAAACCCGGACAAACGACATCAGCGGCACCTTTGGGGCGATTTCCCGGGTGCTTCGGATGGTGTTGCAGTCTGCGGTTCTGGGGCTGGGGGCGTGGTTGACGATCCAGGGGGAAATGTCTGCCGGCGCCATCATCGCTGCATCCGTTGCCTCGGCGCGCGCCCTTGCTCCGGTCGATCTTGCCGTCGGCAACTGGAAGAGCTTCGTCACGGCACGAACCGCCTTCGGTCGCCTCAAGGAAACGGTGGTCGCATTGACGGGTACCGTTGCACCGATGGACCTTCCTGCGCCCGCCAAGACCTTGAAGGTCGAAAAGCTCACGGTCGCAGCGCCCGGTTCCGGCCGCGTTCTTCTGAGCGACGTCAGTTTCGACATCGAAGCCGGCCAGGTGCTGGGCATTATCGGTCCAAGCGGCGGCGGCAAGACAACGCTTGCGCGCGCGCTGACCGGGATCTGGCCGCCCCTTCGCGGTGGCGTTCGGTTGGATGATGCGGAACTGACGCAATGGTCAGACAGCTGTCTCGGGCAGCACATCGGTTATCTCCCGCAGGACGTGGCGCTCCTGGATGCAACGGTCGAGGAAAACATTTCCCGCCTTGATCCTGATGTCGACGCACGGGCAATCGTGGAAGCGGCACAAACCACCGGCATTCACGAAATGATCGTGCGTCTGCCGGACGGTTACCGTACGGCGCTCGGGCCTCAGGGGGCATCCCTGTCTGCCGGTCAGAGGCAGCGGATCGCGCTTGCACGGGCGTTGTACCGCAATCCGTTCATCGTCGTCATGGACGAGCCCAACTCCAATCTCGACGGCGAGGGCGAGTCCGCACTGACGCAGGCCATACAAGCCGTTCGCGCCCGCAATGGCATCGCCATTGTCATTGCCCATCGCCCGAGCGCGCTTACCGCCTGCGACCTGATTGCCGTGGTTCAAGGCGGCAAGCTGGTGGCTTTTGGGCCCAAGAGCGAAATCCTGAAACCAGCCGCGATAGGGGACGCCGGTGGCCGACCCGCACTGCCCGCGCGCATGACGTCAAAGGTGTCGGAATGATCGAGGCGAAGGGAACAAAAACGGTCAAAGAGGAAGACCCGCACCAGCGCTACAGCCTGAAAAACGAGGAAGCGCCGTCAAGAGCGCCGGCTGTTATCGCGATGTTTTTGACGGGCTTTGCGCTTTATCTGAAGAGCGCCTTCAGCACGGCGTCGGAGCCGGCGGAGGAGCAGCCTCCGCAAGCAAGGGAGCCGCAGGAAGATATGGCCCCTCCGCAGTTGGTGGCGGAGAACAAGCCGGAAGAAGTCAAGGAAGAGGAAGCGCCTGCCAAAAAGAAGGCTGGCGGCGCCATGCGAAACTACAGTAGCCAGAACGAAGAAATGGATGCCGTCGACATTCGATCGCCCTCATTCCGGCCGGATGATTTCTCGACCTCGATGTCTGAACGATGGGAGCTGGAAAGTCCGTCGCCTGTCTTGAGGGCGTCGAACGACAATGTCGCGTCGGCGCCGTCTGTTGCCGGCTCTCCCGTCAAATCTTTCCCGGTAAAGGATGGGGAAGACGACAAACCGGGCGATGACGACGATGACGATGATGACGACAACGAAGATAACGACCCCGTTAACCGCGCACCGCGCGTGAACGGCTCAGTCACGCTGAAGGATGTTTCCGGTTGCGCTGCGGTCGTCATCGGCCTTTCGGATCTATTGCGCGGTGCATCCGACCCGGACGGCAACTTGCTTTCCGTCAGGGATATCACGGTGACATCCGGCACAATCACGAGGACCGCAGAAGGTTGGCTCTACGATTGGACCGAGCTTGGTCCGGTCACGATTACCTACCAGATCACAGATGGCCAGCTTTCGATTACCCAGACTGCGTCTTTTTCCGTGGTCAACGCCCCGCCGATTGTCGGGACCCTGGGTGACGATCTGCTGCTCGGCACCAATTGCAGCGATGCCATCGACGGCAGGGCAGGCGATGACAGCATCGATGCCCGAGGTGGTGCCGATACGGTGGATGGTGGCGACGGCAACGACAACATCGTCGCGGGCGGGGGCAACGACATCATTTTCGCAGGGATCGGAAACGATGTCGTCTTCGGCGGCACCGGCGACGATCAGATACATGGCGGCAGCGGCAACGACCGTCTGTTTGGCGAGGAGGGGCGCGATATTCTGTCTGGGGACGAGGGAGACGACGCCCTGCATGGAGGCGCTGACGACGATCTGGCCTTCGGCGGCGACGGCAACGATTTGGTTGCCGGCGATGAAGGCAACGACGCCATCGACGGAGGCAGCGGAGACGATCGCCTCTCCGGGGGTAGCGGCAACGATACCCTGCTCGGGCAAGCGGGCAAGGATCGTCTTGTCGGGGATGAAGGCGCCGACGTTCTTGTGGGGGGCGCCGACGAGGATATCGTCATGGGGGGGGCTGGTAACGACACGATTGCGGGCGAAGGGGATCTCGTATCGGACCAATATGACGGCGGCGACGGCTCCGACACACTCGACTATTCCAGCGTGTCACAATCAATCACCATCGACCTCAGCGAAGGCAAAGCATCTGGTGAAGAGATTGGCGACGATACCATCTCGAATTTTGAGGTGGTCCTAACCGGTCAAGGCGATGACAGCGTGACCGCCAGCCTTGAGGCCGAGACAATCGCCACCGGAGCCGGCGACGATACGGTTAAAGATGCAGGAGGGGATCTTCTCCCCGATCTTTACGATGGCGGAGATGGCACCGACACGCTCGATTATTCCAGCTTGTCACGGTCGATCGAGATCGACCTCAGCGAAGGCCAAGCCTCGGGCGCAGAAATCGGCGAGGACACCGTCGCGAATTTCGAGGTGGTCCTGACCGGTCAAGGCGATGACAGCGTGATCGGCAGCGACAACGCCGAGACGATCGTCACGGGGGCCGGCAACGATACCATTCACGACGGAGCAGGCGCGGATGTCGTTTCGGCCGGAGCGGGAAACGATACCGTCATGGCCGCGGCCGACAGCGCCGATGACCATTATGATGGTCAATCGGGTCTGGACACCCTGGATTATTCTGCGGCAACGCAGGGGGTTGTCATCGACCTTGAGACCGGCATCGCGACCGGTGTCGATATCGGAACCGACATTGTCACGAGCTTTGAACAGATCGTGGGCAGCGCCCAGGCGGATGTCTTCCACGTCGGTCAAACCGCGTTGATCCTTGAGGGAGGCAGCGGCGATGACGTCTTCCGTTTCAATATGCCTGCCGGCTCGTCGACTAGCGACGCCATCCATCACATCCTCGATTTCATGGTCGGGGACCGCATCGAGATGTCGAGGTATCAGATCTTCGAGGAGATCGTCGATAACCTCGAGGACCATTTCGAGGCTGTCTATGGCGAAGATGTCGATGAAGACGCGCTTCCCATCAGAATGCGGCATGAGGGGACAGAGGAACATGGCGTAACGCGGATCGAATTCGATACCAACAACGACCAGGAATACGAGGTGGCTGTCACTTTGAGCGGTCATCACATGTTGGTGGTCGTCGAGACCGCTCAAATATAATCCCGGGGGGAAAAACAAAATGCTCAAATCACAACGAAATCCTCCAGCCATCGGCGACGATGAGGCAGACGCCGCGTTCCCGGTAACCTTCCGGGTTATCGTCGGCGCCATGCTTGGCGTTCTGCTTTTTGCCGGCGCCGGCGGATGGGCTGCCACGGCCCAGCTTACGGGCGCGATCGTTGCGGCGGGAATGGTCAAGGTCGATCAGAACCTGAAGGCAATCCAGCATCGTGACGGCGGCATCGTCAGCGAGATCCTGGTCAAGGAAGGCGACGCCGTCAGAAAAGGCGACATCATGCTGCGGCTTGACGACGTGCAAACCCGAGCGGAACTGTCCATCGTCAAGAACCAGCTCGTCGAACTGGCGGCGCGAAAAACGAGGCTTGTCGCCGAACGGGACAACGCGGCGGAATTGCAGTTTGGAGCAGAACTCAGTGAGGCAATGAGTGTGGTTCCGACGGTCTTCATGGGCGAGGCGCGGCTTTTCTACGGGAACCGCCAGAACCGGGAAAGCCAGAAGCAACAGCTCCAATTGGGAATTTCCCAATTGGAAGAGGAGGTCAATGGCTTGAGGGTTCAGCTCACCGCAAAGCAGGACGAACTGGCGCTGATCAAAACCGAGCACAAGAAGATCAAGCGCCTCACCGACAAGAACCTGCTCGAGACCTCCCGCAAGTACATCATTGATCGCGAAATGGCGAAGATCACCGGCGAGTACGGCGAGATACAAGCCAACATCGCGCGCTCCAAGGCCAGAACCAGCGAAATCGAGCTTCAGATCATCGCCATCGACGAGGCCGCTCGGACCGAAGCACAGCGTGATCTAACGACCGTCGAACAGAAGATCTCGGAGTTGAGTGAACGAAAGGTGGCTGTCGAAGATCGATTGCAACGCACCGATATACGCGCCCCTTTGTCGGGAACCGTGAACGAGCTTTTCGTCCACACGATTGGTGGGGTGATCACGCCGGCGGAAAAGCTGGTCACGCTTGTCCCGACCGACGCTGCACTTAAGATCCAGGCCCGGCTTTCTCCCACCGATATCGATCAGGTGTTCTCCGGTCAGGTGGCGAAGCTTCGCTTTTCGGCTTTCAATCAGCGCACTACTCCCGAACTCTCCGGACACGTCACCTATGTGTCGGCCGCTACGAGCAACGACCCAAGTTCCGGTGAGACATACTACTTGGCGGATATCGGGGTTGCCCAAGTGGAGTTGGCCAAGCTTGGTGACAATAAACTCTTGCCCGGCATGCCGGTGGAGGTCTTCGTTTCAACGGAGCAAAGAACGGCACTGTCGTTCCTATCGAAGCCGCTTACCGACCAATTCAGCCGGGCCTTTCGAGAACAGTGAACAAATTCGCATCTTCCGCACAGAGACATGATGTGCCTCGTGCGCGAACGGGTCATCCCAGGGCTGTTTCCGCGACATCCTTGGGATGACCGTCTGTCGCCGGACGGGACGCTTAAGAAACTCCAAAGTGGCCACCCACAAGCAGGCAGGGCGAAGCCGTCAGTGCCACTGGTAAAGCTGCTCTGCATCTTGATCGTTATCCAGACTGCTGTCTGACGTTCGGGCAGTGTGCAAAGTCCGGCTGACAGGGTAGCGGCTTGCTGAAGATCGAAACTCCGCAGCTTCCCCCCACTCGCCGACATCGGTCAACCGCGAGAGGAACCAAACGCGCCCGAAAATGGTTTTGTCTCGCGAGGATGCGAGCCGTTCACGTGACAGCACGGTGAACACGGGCGCGTTATCCTTGTGTTGCCATGAGCAACGAATTGGCAGGCGAGCCTGCACGCACCTGATCTAAGGAAGTCGGTGGGGATAGCGGACGAGACCGGGGACAGCGATGGCCAGCGACAAGCTTTCGACCTACAAACAGAAGCGCGATTTCAAGGTCACCAAGGAACCAAGCGGAGCGGGCAAGCTCAGCCCTTCCAATCGACGTCGCTTCGTCATTCAGAAACATGACGCCACCCAGCTGCACTACGATCTTCGTTTGGAGCTCGACGGTGTCTTCAAATCCTGGGCTGTGACCAAGGGGCCATCGCTCGATCCGCAAGACAAGCGCCTTGCGGTGGAGGTCGAGGATCACCCGCTCGACTATGGCGATTTCGAAGGCACCATTCCGAAAGGCCAGTATGGCGGGGGCACTGTCATGCTGTGGGATCGCGGTTATTGGGAGCCGGAAGGAAATCGGACGCCGGAAGAGGCGCTGGCCAAAGGTGATTTCAAGTTCACCCTTGAGGGCAAACGGCTCCACGGCAGCTTTGTGCTCGTGCGCATGCGTCATGATCGCGATGGTGGAAAACGAACGAATTGGCTCCTGATCAAACATCGTGACGATTTTTCGGTCGATGAGAACGGAGCGGCTGTCCTTGAGGAAAACGACACCTCAGTCGCCTCCGGACGCTCGATGGACGCGATCGCGTCGGGCAAAGGCAGAAAGCCAAAGCCCTTCATGGTGGAGGGCGGCGCTATTGGGGCCGACGCGGTGTGGGACAGCAACCACGGTCTTGCCGCCGAGGAACGCCAGGCGGGAGCGGGGAGCCGAAAAAAGTCTGTGTCCGCCAGACGCCCGAAATCCAGAATGCCTGATTTCATCCCACCGCAGTTATGCGAAACACTGGAGCGCCCTCCGAACGGCGGTGGCTGGATCCATGAGATCAAATTTGATGGCTATCGCATTCAGATGCGGGTCGAGAATGGCAAGGCGACTTTGAAGACCCGCAAAGGTCTCGACTGGGCAGCCAAATTTGCCGCCATCGCCAAGTCGGCAGCAGCTCTGCCTGATGCCATCATCGATGGTGAGATCTGTGCTCTTGACGAAAAAGGAGCACCCGATTTTGCTGCCCTTCAGGCAGCACTTTCCGAAGGCGAGACCGATGCCTTGGTCTACTTTGCATTCGATCTCCTGTTTACCGGCGATGAGGACCTGCGAGAGCTCGCGCTGACACAGCGGAAAGAACGGCTCGCAGCGATCCTGGAGGATGCGGGCGACGATCCGCATCTGCGCTTCGCCGAGCATTTTGAAACCGACGGTGATGCCGTGCTGCGATCTGCCCGCCGTCTTTCCCTTGAGGGCATCGTTTCCAAGAAAGCGGATGCGCCGTACCAGTCCGGCCGCTCCGACACATGGGCGAAATCCAAATGCCGCGCAGGTCATGAAGTCGTCATCGGCGCCTATGCAACGACCAACGGCAAGTTCCGTTCTCTCCTTGTTGGCGTCAATCGTGGCGAGCATTTCGTCTATGTCGGCCGGGTCGGGACAGGCTATGGCGCAAAGACCGTCCAAACGCTGTTGCCGAAGCTGCAAAAGCTAGAGGCCTCCAAGTCACCCTTCACTGGTAACGGGGCGCCAAAGAAGGATCGGAATATCGTTTGGCTCAAGCCGGATCTCGTTGCCGAGATCGAGTTCGCCGGCTGGACGGCCGATGGCCAGGTGCGGCAGGCCGCATTCAAGGGCTTGAGGGAAGACAAACCCGCGGGCGAGGTGAAAGCGGAAAAACCGGCGTCACCGTCAAAGGCTGCCGTGTCCGATCCTTCGACGGTAAAGCCAGTACCAAATCGTATTCGCAAGGGCGGGAAGGCCGAGGTCATGGACGTGCTGATTTCCAGCCCGGAAAAACCTCTATGGCCGGATGGTGGCGATGGGAAGCCGGTGACCAAGGTTGAGCTTGCCCAATATTATGAGGCGGTCGGGTCCTGGCTGATCGATCATATCAAAGGGCGGCCCTGTTCGATCATTCGCACTCCCGACGGGATTGGCGGCGAGCAATTCTTCCAGCGACATGCCATGCCGGGAACATCGAACCTGCTCGAGCTGGTCACCGTATTCGGGGACAAGAAGCCCTACCTGCAGATCGACCGCGTCGAGGGGCTTGCGGCGATCGCCCAGATCGGTGGTGTCGAACTGCATCCCTGGAATTGCGAGCCCGGGAAACCGGAGGTGCCCGGCCGCCTGGTGTTCGATCTGGACCCGGGCCCCGAAGTCGAGTTTTCCACCGTCATTGACGCGGCGCGGGAAATTCGCGACCGGTTGGCAGAACTCGGGCTGGTAAGCTTCTGCAAGACGACGGGTGGCAAGGGACTGCACGTCGTAACGCCGCTTGCCGTGTCGCGACGGAAGAAATTGAGTTGGGAAGAGGCGAAGGCTTTTGCCCATGATGTCTGTCAGCGGATGGCCCGCGACAATCCAGATCTTTACCTGATCAGGATGGCGAAGAGCCAGCGCGAGGGCCGCATCTTCCTCGACTACTTGCGCAACGACAGGATGTCGACCGCTGTTGCGCCCCTGTCGCCGCGGGCGCGCCCCGGCGCCCCGGTGTCGATGCCGCTCAACTGGACGCAGGTCAAAAAGGGTCTCGATCCCAAACGCTTCACGATCCGGACCGTGCCAGAGCTTCTGAGAGCGGGGACCGCTTGGCAGGATTATTGTGAAGGCCAGCGCTCGCTGGAGCAGGCGATCAAGCGCCTGAGCAAAACGAACAGGGCTGCGGCGTAGTCATCCGCCGAAATTGCGGATGCTTTTTACCTCGACATGGATCGTGGGCGATGCCTGTAGCGGACCGGAAGCCTCGGCAATGGTGCGCGGCTCATTTACGGGGTCGGGTTTCGGCGGCCACAGATTTGCGCAGCGCATCCATGATGTTGATGACATTGCTCGGTTCCGACGCTGGCGATTTCGCTTTGCCCTTCTGGGGTTTTTTCAGCTGTTTCTTTCTCGCGTTGATGATGTCGAGCAGCCGATCCTGGACCGGGTCGACGACCATCTTCGGGTTCCAGTCCTGGGTCTTCCTTTCGATCAATTGCTGGACGAGCGGCATCATGTCGGAATCCGCTTTCTCGTTGCCGATATCCTCAAAATAGGCTTTCTCGTCCCTGACCTCATCCCCGTAGCGCAAAGTCCACAGGATGATGCCTTTACCACGCGGCTCCAGCAAGACGGCGCGTTCGCGACGCGAGATGACCAGTCGCGAAATGCCAACCACCCGCTTGGCCTCCATCGCTTCACGAATGACGGAAAAGGCTTCCTGACCGACAGGGTCGTTCGGGGAGAGATAGTACGGGGTATCGAACCAGATCCATTCGACGCTGTCGCGGGGTGCGAAGGTGGATATGTCGATGGTTTTGGTGCTGTCCAGCGCGACATTTTCGAGCTCGTCGTCCTCGAGCATGACGTACTCGTCTTCGGCGCGTTGATAGCCCTTGACCTGGTCGTCCTCCTTGACTTCGTGCCCGGTGACCGCATCGACGTAGTGGCTGATAACACGGTTCTGTGTCGCGCGGTTGAGCGTATGAAAACGGACCTTTTCTTCGTCGGACGTTGCCGGCATCATCTGCACGGGGCAGGTGACCAGCGACAGCTTGAGATAACCTTTCCAGTAGGGCCGAACGGCCATGAAAGCGTCCTCCGACTAGCTGGCGCGCCGTTTTTGCGCGGTAGCGGGCTTGGATTTGGCAGTTGCAGATTTTGCAGCTGGCTTGCGAGCGGCGCCCTTGTTGACATTCGCTGCGGTGCGCTTTGCTTTTGTTTTCTTCGCAGCCATGCCCGCACTTTCGCGCAGTGCCTGCAGCAGATCTCCAGGCTTCGACGCAGCGGGCGCCTTCCTTTTGGGAAGCGAGCGTCCTTCGATTTTGGCTTTGACCAGTTCGGCCACGGCAGCCTCATATCGATCGTCGAAGCTGCTGGCGTCGAAGCTACCCATCTTGGTTTCGATGATATGTTCGGCAAGATCCAGCATCTCGCCTTCGATCTTGAGGTTGGGGAGATCCTCGAAAGCCTTGTCGGCCGAACGGACCTCGTAATCAAAGTTGAGCGTGGAGGCGATCAGCCCCCTGCCATGCACTCGGATAAGGACGGTGCGCACCCGTCGGAACAGCACCGTTCGCGCAATCGCGGCGACCTTTTCCTGTTTCATCCCGTCGCGCAGCAGCACGAAGGCATCGGTGCCCAGCTTGTCGGGAGCGAGATAATAGGGCCTGTCGAAGTAGATTGTGTCGATCTGGGAGCAGGGGATGAAGGCCTCTATCTTCAGGGTCTTGTCGCTGTCGGGAACGGCTTCGGCCATTTCCTCGGGTTCCAGGACGACGTACTGGCCATTCTCCATCTCATAGCCTTTGATCTGGTCGTCACGCTCTACCGTATCTCCCGTCTCGCCATCGACGAATTCGCGTTTGACTCGGTTTCCCGTCTTGCGATTGAGAGTGTTGAAGGCGATGCGGTCAGAAGTTGATGCCGCCGTATAGAGCGCCACGGGACAGGTCACCTCGCCGAACTTGATGTAGCCTTTCCAATTCGCTCTTGGGGCAACCATGATACAAGTTCTCCTGACGCGGCCAAAGGAACTCAACCGCTCAGCCGGCGTTTCGTTCCCGACCGTTCTCAATCGAATGCATCTTTTGCGCCGCAGCCGCGTTTGTGGAGGGGAAAATCACAAGGGAGGTCTGCCATGAGAATGCGCGAGCCAATCGATACCGGCAGCGGTGAACGCCGTCGGCGGCGCGAGGAGGATCGCGAGTCCAAGAAGGGCAACGGAGCTTCGTCGTCGCTGCCCATCGCATGCCGGCAGCGCAGATCATTCTGGTGAAACTCGCCACCTACAATGTCAACGGCATCAACGGTCGCCTCGACGTGCTGCTGCGGTGGCTCGAGGAGAGGCAGCCGGATGTCGTGTGCCTGCAGGAACTCAAAGCGCCCGACAGCAGGTTTCCTCATCGGGAAATCGAGAAAGCCGGCTATGGCGCGATCTGGCACGGACAGAAATCATGGAATGGGGTGGCCATCCTGGCTCGAGGAAGGACCCCAATGGAGACGCGTCGCGGTTTGCCGGGCGATCCTGATGACAGTCACAGCCGCTACATCGAGGCGGCAATCGAGGGGATAATCGTCGGATGCCTTTATCTGCCGAATGGCAATCCCGCCCCTGGACCCAGGTTTGACTACAAGCTGCGTTGGTTTGACCGGCTGCAGCACTATGCGGCGCAACTGATAGAACTGGAGATCCCGGTTGTCTTGGCTGGCGACTTCAATGTCATGCCAACCGATCTGGATGTTTACAAGCCGGAGCGGTGGCGAGACGATGCGCTCTTCAGACCGGAGGTGAAAGCGGCCTACGCCGCACTTCTTGATCAGGGCTGGACGGATGCGGTGAGGCATCTCCATCCGAATGAGCGGATCTATACATTCTGGAAGTATTTCCGAAACGCATTTGCCCGCGACGCCGGGCTTCGCATCGATCATTTCCTGTTAAGCCCGGCGCTTGCTGGCGATCTCAAGCGGGCCAAGGTGGACAAGTCAGTGCGAGCTTGGGATCACACGAGTGACCACGCGCCGGCTTGGATCGAGCTACTTTAACCCGCAACGATCTTCTCTGCCGTAAACCTCTATTCTTTTATCGATCCGTCCTACTATGGGCCGTCTCATTTCGGAGGAACTCTCCGTTGCAGGTCAAATCCTATGCGTAGGCGATCAATATTGCCATGCCGATCGCGATCATGCCTATACCGAGCCAGTTCCTCACCAAACCAAGAAATCTAAGCCCTTGTCCTCTGGGCTCCAGGGTCGGCTTGGCATCTGAAATGGATCGGTGAGGATCGCTGAGAGGTCGACGCCTGAGCGCACCCCAAAACAAATCGAGTACACCGGCGATCACGAGGGCAGCACCGATCAGGATCGCGGTTATGGACATGGTTTTCTCCATTGTGCGCCAGGGTCGCGTGCGCAGCTGTGAGAACAGCCAATACGATCACCTGGTGCCTGTGAGCCTGACACCGGGACAGAGTAGCGCTGCACTTCAACGAACGAACTCTGCGCAACTCCCTTGGTTGATTGACCAACCGCAGGGAAAAGTAATGGTTCCAATCACAATTGCGTAAGCGGTTTGACAGACCAGCGATGACATCACCGAATTGCAGGGAAACTGTGTGGGATCCCAACAGTTCATCAGTGAAAGAGAACAGGCCCTCGGTCCTGCAGCGAATGAAAGCGGGGCGAAAATGTGGGAATTTCAAGACTTCGCCACATTTCTCCCATGCGAGAAAGTTACTGGAGGTTGTTTTGTGATTCGTATGCACTGCCTGCAATTTTGTAAAAATCGAGGATTGATATGGTAAAAGTGACCAGAATTGCCACGACTGTCTGTGCTCTTGGTGCCCTCCTAGCAACAACTGGATTGGCTCAAACGGCCTTCGCCCAAACTCAGGCTGAAACCACTTCTGTCGCACCCTTAGCCACAGGCTTGACCGATGGCGGGGCCGCGGAAGCGCAGGTCGTCGAAGCTGTCCGCGCCGGGGACGTTTTAACAATCAAACTCCGCTTCAAGCCGCTCGCGACGAACCAGCTGGAACGAATATATGATTCGATTAGCCAGGACGCGTATGAAAACAGCTTCTACGTTCTTGCTGGCAATAAGAAATACCTGCTGCTTACGGACAGCAGTGATAAGCCGCTGACAAATCCAAACCTCGTTATCAAAGCTAACAAGGATTCTCTGATCGCGGGTTCCTGGCATGGTAGGTTCCCTGCTCCGCCAAAGGACGTCACCGAGGTGTCACTGACGATCCCGGGCGTCGAGACACTCGACGCGATCAAACTTACCGACCGATAGCCATGGCTGGTCCAGCGAAATGTTCCCTCGCGATGGTCGTGATCATGATAGCGGCCAGCGGTTCTTATGCGCAGGTGTCACCTTACGATCGCGAAATACGTGATCTTAAGGCCACGGTTCTTGATTTGAAGGGGCTACCCTCCGATCTGAACAGCGCCGTGTTTGATCTGTCTGCGAAAGCCGATGGGCTTACCGCTCAGCACGGTGGTCTTTCCGTACGACAAGACGCAACGACCGTCAGGGTGTCCATGACGGGCGATGTGCTGTTCGATTTCGACAAGGCCGACATCCAATCGGCGGCCGAACCGACACTCATGGACATCGCGCGTCTCATCACATCCGTCCCCGCCGGCACGATCATCATCGAGGGTCATACCGATTCCAAAGGGTCGGCTCAGTACAATAAGGAACTGTCCCTTCAGCGAGCTAGTGCCGTCATGCAATGGCTTGTGAAACATGGAGCAGATAAAGCGCGGCTATCGGTCGAAGGGCTAGGTGATAGCCGTCCGATCGAACCCAATACGAAAAACGGAGCGGACAATCCCCAAGGGCGCGCTCTCAACCGGCGCGTCGAGTTCGTTTTTCCAAAGCGGTAGAAAAATGGGTCCTGCGGGCCGATGAATTGACGCACGCCGGCTACTTAGGGCCGACGTGCGACCGCTATGGCGTTTGCTGTTGGCCCGACCGGCCGACGCTATCCGTACGGTGACGTATGCGCCTGACCGAGCCCGAGGTCGCCCTTGTGGAATGTTTGGCCCACAAGTAACCAGTGCACCATCAGGCGGTGTCTTCAACGACGAACAGATCGACGGACCGCCGAGGCACGACTACGCAAAGCCGCCGGCGGCAAACACAGCAAGCGCGCATCCATCCGGCATTCGGATAATCAACCGTTGTCTGTGAATTGCCGACACAACGGGAGGTATGGCGGTTCTTGACATGTATTCAGATACGGCTTTTAAGTTTGTTGAGCGGCTCTGCAAAGCAGCAGAGTTGTGCGGAAACCCTACTGCATGGTTCCTTAAATCCTATCCGATTCAAGGATCAAAACATGCGGCATCAGCTCTTAGAGGTCCCAATGCGCCGAGTCCCTTCTCACGAAAATCACGTTGGAATTTCTGAGAAGTTGAGGATTCATGCGCACCTTAAATCTGGGCGTCCTGGCCCATGTGGATGCAGGCAAAACTAGCCTTACCGAACGACTCCTTTTTGACGCCAGTGTCATCGACAAGCTAGGCAGCGTCGACGCCGGCAATACACAGACAGATAGCCTCGCTCTGGAGCGGCAGCGTGGCATCACCATCCGAGCTGCCGTCGTTTCATTCACGATCGGCGACACGGTGGTGAACCTCATTGATACGCCCGGTCACCCCGACTTCATCGCCGAGATCGAGCGCGTGCTTGGGTTGCTGGACGCTGCAGTCGTCGTTGTTTCTGCAGTCGAAGGCGTGCAAGCGCAGACGCGAGTGCTGGTGCGGGCGTTGCAGCGTGTTGGGGTTCCCTTCCTATTCTTCATCAACAAGGTCGATCGTCTCGGTGCGCGCTACGACGAAGTGCTGCAAGCCATTGCCGGCCAACTACCGGTTCGACCCATCGCCATGTCGGCCGTCATTGATGCCGGTAGTAAACTCGCTCAGGTAAAGGCGTTCGATCCGGGAAGCGAGCCGCTTTTCACCGCGCTGTGCGAGACCCTGGCGGAAAACGATGACGAGCTGCTGCGCGATTATCTGCAAGCGCCGGATCGTCTTACCGACGAAAGACTTGACCGCTCGCTGCGGGATCAGGTTTCTCGCGGTCTGTTGCAGCCGGCATTTGCTGGCGCGGCGGTAACCGGCGTTGGCCTGCCAGCTCTGACATCGGCAATTGCGACCCTACTGCCCTGCCGCGACCTCGATCCTGATGCTGCTGTCACCGGCAGGATCTTCAAGATCGAGCGTGGATGGGGCGGTGAGAAGCTCTCCTATCTCTATCTCTCATCTGGCACGGTCCGCGTGCGGGAATATCTCGACCTGCCTCAGGGGTCGGCAAGGGTGACCGGAATCCAACTTTTCGACGCCGGCAAAATTCACAGCGCAAACAGCTTCAAGGCAGGCCAGATTGCTCGGGTCAGCGGCCTTGGCAGCGCCCGCATCGGCGACGTGGTCGGCACCACCCGCCTCGCAGACGTCCCGCACCATTTTGCGCCTCCAACGTTGGAATCCCGGGCCCAAGCGCAGCGTCCCTCCGAGCGTGCGGCGCTCTGGCTGGCGCTAAACCAGTTGGCCGAACAGGACCCGCTGATTGACCTGCGCAAGAACGAGGACACGAACGACATCTTCGTGTCTCTCTATGGCGAGGTGCAGAAGGAGGTGATCCAGTCGACACTGTTGACGGATTTCGGTCTCGAAGTAACGTTTGAGGATAGTACAGTCATCTGCGCCGAGAGGCTCGCCGGAATCGGCACAGGCCTTCAGGTCATCTTCAAGGAGCCGAATCCATTCCTGGCGACCGTTGGTTTGCGCGTCGAACCGCGACCGGAAGGGGCGGGCAACAGCTTCACGCTGGAAGTGGACGTTGGCCAGATGCCGGCAAGCCTCTACCGGGCAGTCGAGGAAACCGTATTCGAGACGCTTAGGCAGGGCATCTTCGGCTGGCAAGTCATCGATTGCCACGTTGCCATGACCGCTGCGCGGCACAGTTCCCCGTCGAGCACCGCTGCAGACTTTCGGCAGTTGACGCCGTGGGTCCTCGCAACGGCCTTATCAACGGCAAAAACGGTCGTCTGTGAGCCGATCGACCAATTTTACCTCGAAGCACCTTCGCAGACTTTGGGTGGCTTGCTGACCCTGCTTGCCAAGTCGGGCGCTGTCACCAAGGAATCGATTGTGGCCGATGGCGTAGCGCGGCTGGAAGGGCATGTCGCCTCCGAGAGGGTTCAAGGCATTCAGCAGCAATTGCCGGGACTGACAAGCGGCATGGGGACCATGGAAACCTCCTTCCACCACTATGCCCCGGCAGCCGACCCGCAGCGTTCGCGCAAGCGTTCCGGTGTCGATCCATTCAACGGCCGCGAATATCTACTCCGATTGTCCCGACCTGCAGACCGTGCGAAAACTCGGGATGAAATTTGAGCCGCAGAATGTCGTTTCCCTTGCCTCGGGCTGAAGGTCGACCTTCAGCCCGACGGACAAGCAGCCCCGGCATCCACCCAGGCTTGAATGATCTTGCCGAATTCTTCCTGTGTGCCGGGCACCGGTTCGCGGCCATCGCCGGGGTGCCACCCCCACCCAACCAGCTCGTCATGCGCCATGTGTTCCACCATTTCAGCCATGGTCTTGTCGCCGTTGCGAGCTGGGTCCTTCAGTTGCTCACAGATCTGGGCAAGGGTCTTGCCCTCCCAGGCCATTTCGATCGGGGCGAGATGCCAGGCGGGATTGCCTGGAATGCTCTTCAGTGTGTCCGCCTGGCCGATGACCGGCGTGTTTTTTTCGCTGTGGCAGGTGTTGCACTGCATGCCCACGAGACCCATGCCGCCATCGCCGCGGAACACCGGCGGTTGATGCGGATGCATCGACATTCCTTGCAATGGGCGTTCCGTTGCCGGGTGACAGTTGACGCATCGCGGATGCTGGATGACTTTTCCGGCTTCTTCGAAGAGGGCGACCGAGCGCGCCTGCTTGTCGGAAATCGACTGGAACGACTCTGCAGAGCGTAGTGCGTTGGCGTTCTGGGCCACGGACGTCGGGGCGAGCATCACGCCCGCCCCGACGATAAGACACTGCACTGCTATGCCTGCAAACAGGAGCTTAATTGTCATCTGACGATATCCCTCACGATGAGATGACACTGACGATGGGAAGCTGCCGCACGGGGGTGCCGGTCAGCTTTCGCCACGCATTGGCGACCGCCGGCCCTATGGGCGGCACGCCGGGCTCGCCGACGCCAGTCGGTTTTTCCGCAGATTTGATGATCTCCACCGCCACATCGGGCATTTCATTGATGCGGATCGAGCGGTAGTCGTGGAAATTCGACTGCACGATCCGTCCGCCTTGGCCGAGAGTAACGGCGTCGAACAGCACAGCACCGAGCCCATAGCCGATGCCGCCTTCCATCTGTGCCTTGATGATGTTGGGATTGACCGCGACGCCGCAATCGACCGCACACCAGACTTTATGGACACGCGGGGCGCCATCGGAGCCGACCGAAACTTCCGCGACCTGACCGACGAACGAACCGAAGCTTTCGACGACGGCGACACCACGGGCGCGCCCGTCGGGAAGCGTTGATCCCCAGTCCGCCATTTCCGCTGCCTTGCGTAGGACGCCGGCGTGACGCGACCCCTTGTCAAGCAGCGCAAGCCGTCCTTCGACCGGGTCCCGACCGACGCGGGCCAGCAGTTCGTCGACAAAGGTTTCGACCGCAAAGCCGGTATGGGTGTGGCCGACCGAGCGCCACCACAAAGGCGGGATCGGAAGCACGATGTTGTGTGAAGTGACCTTGAGATTGGGGATCTGATAGGGAAGGTTGGATGCGCCCTCCACCGATGTCTGATCCAGGTCCGCCTTGGCCATGATCGACTGTCCCACGATGATCTGTTCCCAGGCGGTGATACGGCCCTCGGCATCGATCGCCCCACGCATCTTGTGGGCATACATCGGCCGGTAGAAGCCGCCCTGGATGTCGTCCTCCCTCGTCCACATGTGCTTGAGTGGTCGATCGCCGCCGATTGCGGCATAGGTCGTTGCCGCCTCCTGCATATAGGGCGAGCCGAATTGCGCCTTTCGGCCGAAGCTGCCGCCGGCGAGCTGGGTATTTACGCGGACTTTCTTTTCGTCGAGGCCGAGAATCTTGGCCGCCACCTGCTGGTCGAAGCCCGGAAACTGCGCACCGTTGTAAATGTCGACGGAGCCATCCGCGGCCTTGATGAAAACCGCGTCGAGCGGCTCCATCGGGGCGTGTGCGAGAAACGGGAAAACAATCTCCGCCTCGATCGTCTGGAGGCCTTCTTTCCGGAAGGCCTCGTCGACATTTCCGGTATTCACCGCCTCGAGGCCCGGCTCGCCAAAGTGTCTGATGTATTCGGCAGCGAGCTCCTGCGATGAGCGGGTTTCCGCCTTTGCAAGATCCCATTCGACCTTGAGGGCTTCGCGGCCCTTCAGTGCCGCGAACGTGTTGTCCGCATAGACCGCGACGCCTTGAGGGATCTGTTTGACATCGACCACACCCATGACCTTGCGCGCCTCGCTGTCATCGAAGGTTTTCACGGTGGCGCCGAAATGCTTCGGGTGGGCGACCACGGCAACCAGCAGATTGTCCGGCGTGATATCGAGTGTGAAAATCGCCGTTCCGTTGATCTTGCCCTGGGTGTCGAGCTTCGGCAGCTCGGTTCCGATCAACACGAAGTCCTTCGGATCCTTGAGTTTGACATCTGCAGGCGGAGTTTGCCGTGCGGCACTGTCCGCTAGCGCGCCGAAGCCGCTCTCCTTGCCGGAAGACGCATGCTTTACGCGGCCCTTTTCGACGGTGATTTCGGCGACCGGTACCTTCCATTCTTCGGCAGCCGCAGCAACCAGCATGGCCCTTGCGGTAGCGCCGGCCTTGCGCATCTGCTCGTAGGCGTTCGCAATCGAACTCGACCCGCCGGTGCCCTGCAGGCCGAAAGCGAGATTGGCGTAGATCTTGTTGTCAGTCGGCGAGTGGACGGCGCGCATCTGGCTCCAGTCCGCATCGAGTTCTTCGGCAACCAGAGTGGCAAGGCCGGTGAAAGGCCCCTGGCCGAACTCGATGTGCTTGGAAAGCACGGTGACGGTGTCATCCGTACCGATCTTGACGAAGGCGTTCAGCGGCCGGAGTTCGCCGCTCCCACCGGCCGGCACCCCGGTCTGTGCCGCCGAGAGGAATTTCGGCGCGATCGCCACGCCAATGATCAGGCCGGTGCCGGCGAGGAAGCCACGACGGCTGGTTTTGATGTCATGGATCGTCATTGCTCAGCCCTCCATCGAATTGGCAGCGTTGTGGATCGCTGCTCGAATGCGATGATAGGTGGCGCACCGACAGAGATTGCCGGTCATGGCGCCATCGATCTCGTCGTCCGTCGGCTTGGGCACCATCTGCAGCAGCGCCACCGCCGACATGATCTGGCCGGACTGGCAGTAGCCGCATTGCGGCACATCTAGCCCCGCCCATGCCGTCTGGACAGCCTCGGCTTCCTTGCCGGCAATGCCCTCGATCGTTACCACGTCGGAACCATCGATCATGGCAATCGGTGTGATGCAGGACCGTCGCGGCATGCCGTCCAGATGCACCGTACAGGCGCCGCATTGCGCGATGCCGCATCCGTATTTTGTGCCGGTCAGCTTTTCGAAATCTCGGATCACCCAAAGGAGAGGCGTATCGGGGTCGCCGTCGAACGTCCGATTTTTACCATTGAGCGTGAAAGTCACCATGTCCATGCATCCTTCTCATGGAGCCGCTGGGGCAGGCTCATAACCAAGACTTATGGCACCAGTCGAGGATGGAAAGAGACTGGGCAAAATAGGCGATTAAGCCAGTCAACCGGACAGGTATCGGTTGATCAAATCAATTGCCTGTGACGTGACGACCAGCGGGTTGCGCGATCCACCGGGTCCCTTCCGATGGTTGCTGTAGGGGATCCTGCCATGAGCGATGGCGAAGATCCGATCATGAGGTATAATTGGGCCATGCCGACCTTGCCGTTAATCGCGAGTTTGAAAGAGTACCGCGCCGAGTGGCTTCGCTATGATCTGACGTCGGGTCTAGCGATTGCAGCGGTCGGGTTGCCGAGCGCCATCGCCTATCCGGCCATTGCCGGGTTGCCGCCGGAGGTGGGCCTTTATTCCAGCATATTGCCGCTTCTGGGCTACGCTCTCCTCGGATCTTCGCGACAACTCATCGTCGGCCCAGACGCCGGAACGGTTACGGTGCTGGCCGCCGTGCTATTGTCGCTCAATCTTCCGACCGCAGAAGATCGGCTCGTCGCGACCGCAGCAATCGCTGTCATCGTCGGCGGGTTGTGCTTTGCCGCTTACGCGCTACGGCTGGGCTTCATAGCAAACTTTTTATCGCGGCCGATCCTGACCGGCTTCATGACCGGTATTTCCCTATCGATCCTGATAGGCCAGATCGGGCGCCTGACGGGCGTGAAGATCGAAAGCGAAGGCGTGCTTCGACCGATCATGGAACTGTTGGACAAGGCCGACCAGATCCACTGGCCGTCGCTCACCCTCGGCGTTGGCCTTTTCATCCTCCTGCGTTTGCTCAACGCCTGGCGACCCGGCATTCCTGGACCTCTGGTGGCCGTGGCGATTGCAACGGCCATGTCGGCCGCCTTCAATTTTTCCGCCGCGGGCATTCGTGTGGTCGGCGAAATCCCGTCGCGCCTGCCGACGCCGATGCTGCCGATCACCACCGGGGTCTCGATCAGTGATCTCTTCTTGGGCGCTGTCGCCGTGTTGATCGTCAGTTTCGGCGCGGGCATCGTGACGGCTCGCAGTTTCGGTGCGAAGAACAAATATCCGGTCGACGCCAACCGAGAACTGCTGGGCTTCGGCGCAGCAAACATCGCCTCCGGGTTGTTCGGGGGCTTTGCCGTCACGGCATCGGATTCGCGCACGGCTATAAATGATTCCATGGGCGGCAAGACTCAACTGGCCGGTATTTTCTCGGCTATCGCCCTGGCGTTGACGGTGCTGTTTCTCACCGGCGCTCTGTCCTTGCTGCCGACCCCCGCGCTCGGCGCCATCCTGGCGTCTGCAGCCATCGGCCTTATCGATCTGCGCGCTCTACGAGAATTGTGGCGCATCAGCCCGATCGAATTCGTCTTCGCGCTCATCAGCATCGCCGGCGTGTTGACCCTTGGGGTGCTGCATGGCGTGATTTTCGCTATCGGAGCGACGTTGCTCTACATCCTGATGAAGGGGCTGAAGCCGCGCGATGCGCTTCTTGGCCGCATTCCCGGACGTGAAGGCTTCTACAAGCTGCATCGCTACAAGGACGTAAGACCGATCCCTGGCGTTGCCATCTATCTTCTGCAAGGCAGTCTGTTGTTTTTCAATGCCGACCATGTGCGCGGCCGCGTGGAAGAGATCGTCAAGAACCTGCCTGCCGATACGCGATGGTTCATTTTTGATGCTGGCGCGGCAGCGCAGATCGACAGCACCGCAGCGGCGATGCTCGATGATCTGCGGGATTTCGTCGAGGGGCGCGGCTTGAAGTTCGGCATTGTCGAGCTCCATAGCGAACCTCGGGAAACCTTGCTGCGCTCGGGCGTCATTGACAAGATCGGCAACGGCATGATCTTCGACGACCTGGAGGACGCGATCGCCGCTTTCGAAGCTGGCAACGCCAAGACCGCAGCCTAGAAGGTTACGGCTCCTCGCCATTCAACGACATCGTTAATACCCCGGATTGACGCCGCCTGATCGGATCGCGGCGAAGCTTGGATCGGGGTAAGAACCCTGCCATTGAGCGTAGGTGGTATTGCCTCCTCCACTCGTTGCACAGCCCGAGATCGCCATAAGCGCCAGCATTGCGATAACCAGGGAGATATTAGGCAAAGTCGTCCTCCTCCACACTGAGGTTTCGAACAATACGTTAAGACTTATTTGTATGATGCGCAAATCAACATTTTCAGGGTGCATTCGTACCGTATTTGCAAATCTACACAACAGTTTTCAGGGAAGTTAACTGCGCTACGCAAATAATAGGCCGAATTTCATCGGAGAAGCCGCGAAATGTATTGCGGCGTTGCTCGAACGCCAAGAAGAAGTCGATCAATCGGGTGAGGTCGATTGTTGTGTCGCTCGCCCGGCAAGGCCCGCCATCACAAAACGACGCCGGAGCAAAAACAATCGGGGCGACCCGCCGCCCTGACAGATGGCGTGGCGGTGTCTTTGCGGTCCTTACTTCGGACGGACCAGCGAACGCTAGGCGGCAATCAAAAGCCAGTGAGTGGAAAAAACTGAACGCAATGAATTGAAAATGGACTATTCTGATCTCTGTGCTAGTTTATTCTACCGCAAGGCTCACATACCTGTCCTTTATCTTTGGCAGACAACTGTTCTGGTAATGACGGCGAAGGACGCCGACAGAAATCGCAGCTATATAAATGGGCACACGAGCTCATTGGCGCGTGTCTACTCTAGTGTTGAAACGCTCTATCAAGTTCGGATTCTGGGGTGCGCGCAACATTGCCTCGCCACAGCATCCGTTATGGGGACGACAGCTTCAAGTGCTCGATCGGGACCCGGTTCAGAAACGGGGGCGTTGATCCTGCGCCCGCAAGTGTTTTGAGCAAGAGGCCTTCCAGCCTCTTTTGGAGGAAGAAATGGCGATTGAGCGGGTGTTTACGTTTTTCCGCGCGACGGCGATCGTTTTGTCGATGCTTGTGCCCTCTGGAGTTGTGCTGGCCCAGCAGACCGCCACAGCGCCTTCCACGCCCGCGGAGGCGGCTCCAGAACCGCTGAGCGACGATGAGCTCGAGATCCTCGTTGCCCGGATCGCGCTTTATCCCGACGAGTTGGTCGCGCTCATCTCCGCTGCATCGCTCTATCCTTTGCAGGTGGTCGAGGCCGAACGTTTTCTTCAGGAGAGTTCAAAAAATCGCGATCTGAAGCCGAAGGAAAGCTGGGACGGCAGCATCGTTTCGCTGCTCAACTATCCCGAGATCGTCAAGATGATGAGCACCGACCTCGAGTGGACGCAAAGCTTCGGCGAGGCGATCGCCAACCAACAGAAAGATGTTCTCATAGCGATACAGCAGCTGCGTGACGAAGCCGTTGCTAAGGATATAATCAAGACCGACGACAAGATTAAAGTCGTCGAGGAGGGTGACAACGTCATCATCCAGTCGGCAAATCCCGAAACGATCTATGTGCCGCAGTATGCGCCGGAAATGCTCTACCAGCCCGATTATGCGCCGGTACCGATCGGCTATTATGACGACCCCTATCCTGCCTATTGGTACCCGGGCGCCGCCTTTTTCGCCGGAGCAGTCACCGGCGCGGCCTTCGCGGCCATCGTCGACTGGGATGACTGGGGCGTCTGGGGTGGCAATTGGGGCGGCGACATCGATGTCGATTGCAATAACTGTTTCAACAACATCGACTTCGACGGCAAGATGAAATGGAACGACGTCGACTGGAAGAATGTCGATCGCAGCAAGATCAACTTCGACCGCAATCAGTTGCAGAAGTTTGATCGCACCAACATCAAGAACAACATCAAGGCCAACGGCAACAACAACATTCGTAACCGCGCCGCCGAGATCAATCGCGACCGGCCGCAGGCGCGACCGGGCGGTGCAGGTGGCGGTCAGCTCAACGACGTGCGCAAGAGCACGCTCGATGGGCTGAAGGCGCAGCAGCGACCGGCGGCACGCCCAGGCGGCGGTCAGGCGGTAGCGAAGGCCAGGCCAGGCGGCTCGAAGCCCAGCGTGAACAGGCCCAAAGGCAACAAGCCCTCGCAGGCAAACCGACCCGCCGGCAAGAAGAAGATGGCCGCCAAGGCACAGAACCGGCCCAAGAAGCCGTCCGGCCTCGGCAACGTCAACTCGGGTCGTCGCGAGGTCGCCTCTTCGAAGCGTGGCGGACAGAGTATGGGCGGCGGTCATCGCGGCGGCGGGCGGCCTCAGATGAGAAGTGGCGGTGGAAGGCCATCGGGTGGCGGGGGCCGTGGCGGTGGCGGCCGTGGCGGTGGCAGGCGTTAACGGAGCGACAGGAGCACGATCATGAGCAAGCTTTCTCAGACTCTTCTTCTGGCATCGGCCATTTCCTTCTCCGTTGCTGCATTTCCGCTCGCTGTCGACGGGGCCCGTGCCCAGGCGGTACCAGACGCCGGCGACATCGAGAACTATGCCGCGGCGGAGGATCCGCCGCTGTTCGACGACCCGGCCAAGGCGGTGGAAATGTTCAAGTCGGCGCTCGCCGCCAACGACCTCGATGGTCTTGCAAAGCTTCTGGGCCTTGACGTCGCAAAGCTGAAAACGGGCGAAGGGACGATGGAAACCTTCGCGCTTATTCGCGAAGGTGTGGCACGCAATGTCGTGGTGCGCGACCTCGGCGAAAGCAAGATTCTCGAAATCGGTGATCGGCTCTGGCCGCTGCCGTTTCCGATCACAAAGGGTCGGGACGGCAAGTGGGCTTTCGACACCTATGTCGGGCTTGAGGAGATCGTGAACCGCCGCGTCGGGGAGAACGAACTTGAGGCGATAGAGACCGTGCGCGCCTATGTCGAAGCACAGAAGGATTATGCCTCGCAGGACCGCGACGCCGACGGCGTGCTCGAATATGCCCAGAAGCTGATCAGCAGCCCAGGCCAGACCGATGGATTGTACTGGCCGGCCGAGCAGGGCGATGGTGAGAGCCCGGTCGGCGACGAGATCAGCGAAGCTGCTCTGGAGAAGGCGAAGGCTGGAGAGGGTTATTTCGGCTATCGCTTCCGCATTCTGACGTCACAAGGCGATAATATTGCCGGCGGGAAATACGACTTCATCATCAATGACAATATGATCGGAGGCTTCGGGTTGATCGCCTGGCCGGTGAAATATGCTGAAACCGGTGTGAAGACTTTCGTCGTCAACCAACAGGGCATTGTCTATGAAGCGGATTTGGGTACGAGCACCGAAGCCATCGTGCCGTTTATCGACCGCTTCAATCCGGATGACAAGTGGAGTGTCGTCCTGGATTAGTTACCAGAAACGCGAGGAAATTCTCCCGGTCTGTCGCATAGGCGGCCGTTTGATCGAAATCAACGTTGCTAACGGATGGTGGTTACACCAGTGACACGATCGAGCGGTATGCTGCAATTCTTCTGACTGCACGAAAACCTCGCCTTAGCGCGTGAGCATCATCGCAGGGCATCGGGCACGACGGCAGGCAGTCGTTATTGGCAGCATCAAGAACTAGTCCCTTGAACCGTCTAACGGAGTGGGCGCGATGTCCAAGCTTTCCAGTTTTCCGGCCTCACCCATGTCTGGCAATGCATTGACGGAGTACTCCGTGGATGCATGGCAACGGTGGGTCCTGTTCCTTGATGTAATGCGCAGGCGCGGCGAGCAATATGAGGAACACGCTGCACGCAGCGCGCCCCATGTGCTGGACTATGAAGCCGAGCTCATCTTAGACGGCAGGACCCTGAAAGAGCCGGTCAACTACGCTCTCGTGCGCATCATACCTCCCGCCGACTGCGCGATCGATCTCGTCAAGAGGCCATTCATCGTTGTGGATCCACGGGCAGGACATGGACCAGGCATCGGTGGCTTCAAGGCCGACAGCGAAATCGGCGTGGCCATGAAGGCCGGTCATGCCTGTTATTTTGTCGGTTTCCTGCCGGAACCAATGCCCGGACAGACGATCGAGAAGGTCCTGCACGCGGAAGCGCAGTTCCTGGAGATCGTCATGTCCCGCCACCCCGAAGCGGATGGCAAACCCTGCGTCATCGGCAACTGTCAGGCGGGATGGGCTGTGATGATGCTGGCCGCGCTCAGGCCCGAGCTTTTCGGGCCTATCATTATCGCCGGCTCACCACTTGCCTATTGGGCAGGTGTCCGCGGGCAAAACCCGATGCGTTACTCGGGAGGACTTCTCGGTGGGAGTTGGCTGACAGCATTGGTCAGCGATCTTGGCGCGGGAAAATTCGACGGCGCCTGGCTTGTCCAGAATTTCGAGAACCAGAACCCAGCCAATACTCTGTGGACCAAGCAGTATAATCTCTACGCAAAGGTGGATACGGAAGCCGAACGCTATCTCGGCTTTGAGCGTTGGTGGGGCGGGCACGTCACTTTGACGGCGGATGAGATGCAGTTCATCGTCGATGACCTGTTCGTCGGCAACAAGCTTGCAGCAGGGGAGATCCGCACATCTGATGGCATGGCCATCGACCTTCGCACGATCCGTTCGCCGATCGTGGTCTTCTGCTCCAAGGGGGACAACATAACACCACCTCAGCAGGCCCTCGACTGGATTCTCGACATTTACGACGGCGTCGATGAAATTCGCGCGCTTGGCCAGACGATTGTCTATGTCGTCCACGAAAGCGTCGGCCATCTGGGGATTTTTGTCTCCGCCGGGGTTGCTCGCAAGGAGCATGATGAATTCGCGTCAAACATCGATCTGATCGATGTGCTGCCACCTGGCCTTTATGAAGCGGTTCTCGAGCCGAAAGCAGATGCGCTCGATCATCCGGAACTGGTCACCGGGGAGTGGATCATGCGTTGCGAGGCACGGACCCTCGACGATATTCGTGCTCTCGGCGGTAACGATCTTGACGATGAGAAGCGATTTGCGGCGGCGGCTCAGCTTTCGGAGATCAATCTTGCACTTTACCGTGCGTTTGCCCAACCTTGGGTGCGCGCTGCCGTGACCCCTTCATCGGCAGAGACAATGCGACGACTTCACCCCCTCCGCCTGGGTTACGAGATTTTCGGCCCCTCCAATCCTTTTCTCGACTGGGTTCCCCAGGCAGCAGAGCGCGTTCGCGCCGACCGTCGCCCCACCTGGACGGACAATCCCTTCAGCGCCCTCCAAGAGCAGGTTTCCGGCCAAATCGTCGAAGGGCTGGAGACCTGGCGTAAAATGACGGAACGGCTGGCCGAGCAAACCTTCGGTGCGATCTATGGCTCGTCTGCGCTTCAGGCCGCCCTTGGCGTCGATCCAAAGTCAAATTTGCCACCACGCAAGGCGCCGAAGAGCAAGCTGATCAACGCGCTTGTCGAAGCTCGCACTGCGGCGCTGAAGGAGAGAATATCCGTTGGCGGTCCTCTGGAGGCTCTCGTTCGATCGCTGCTGTTCGTGGGGATGGCCCGTGGCGGGGCCGACGAACGCGGTTTTCAGGCCATTCGCGTGCTTCGGCGTGGCAATCGAGATGCTCGGCAGCTGAATCTTTCGGAGTTCAAGGCGCTGGTCCGGGATCAATACTACATCCTCCATGTTGATGAGGCGGCAGCGCTCGCAGCCATTCCAGCGATGCTGCCGAACGAGCTTGAACAGCGTCAGGCCGGCTTGCAGAGCCTGCGTGGCGTGCTCGAGGCCTCCGGCGCGTTGACGGAAGCTGCGGCGGAGCGCTTTGCCCACGTGACCGAGCTTTTCAGCCTGGATAAGGGGCGCGTGGGCGTCAAGCCGACGCCGATGGCTGTTAGACCTGCCGCGCGCAACCGCGGCGCCGTGCGATCAAGATTGTAGGAGATTATCAGTGGCTTTCTCTAGCGCGACAACTCTGGAGCCATCAAAATACGACCGCCTGATTGCGGCTGCACAAGAGGTTCCTCCCGCAATCACCATCGTAGCGCATCCCTGCGACGAGACCTCACTGCGTGGTGCCTTGGAAGCAGCCCAGCACCGGCTGATTGTTCCGGTTCTGATTGGGCCCGAGGCGAAGCTCCGCAAAGTCGCAGCCGAGGGCGAACTTGATCTCAAGGCATGCGAGATTATCGATGCGCCACACAGCCACGCCGCAGCGGCGAAAGCCGTGGCACTCATTCGCGAGGGGAAAGGCGAGCTCTTGATGAAGGGTAGCCTGCACACTGACGAATTGATGCGGGAAGTAACCGCTTCTGCCACCGGTCTTAGAACGGAACGCCGCATCAGCCATGTGTTCGTGATGGACGTTCCTGGTCACGCGGACACGCTGTTCATCACCGATGCGGCGATCAACATTTTTCCCGACCTCGATGTCAAGCGCGACATCGTGCAGAACGCGATCGACCTCTGGGTCACCATTGGCCTCGGCGAACCCCGCGTCGCGATCGTGTCAGCAGTCGAGACAGTGACGACCAAGATCCCTTCGACCCTTGATGCAGCGGCATTGTGCAAGATGGCAGATCGCGGTCAGATCACCGGCGGCCTGCTCGACGGCCCGCTTGCGTTCGACAACGCGATAAGCCCGGAGGCCGCCCGTATCAAAGGGCTCAACTCGCCCGTAGCCGGCAGGGCGCAGATCATCGTCGTGCCAGATCTTGAAGCCGGCAACATGCTTGCCAAGAACCTGACGTTCCTGGCCCATGCGGACGCCGCGGGGATCGTGCTTGGTGCGCGCGTTCCCATTATTCTTACCTCGCGGGCAGACACAGTGCGCAGTCGCCTGGCATCATGCGCAGTTGCGACCCTTTATGCGACGGCCCGCCGTCGCTCTACACAAGTGGCGGCTTGAAGCGTGGACGCGATCCTTGTCGTCAACGCCGGCTCATCCAGCCTCAAGTTCCAGATTTTCGAGATCGTGGGCAAAGAGTTGGAGCGGCGCATCCGTGGTCAGATCGACGGGATCGGGGCGCGGCCCCGCTTGCGTGCGGCGACCGCTTCGGGCGAGGTCCTCGTCGATCGCAGTTACGAGCAGGCCACGATGGGCGATCTGCCCGCTGCCATCGCTGAAGCTGGTGACTGGCTGCGGTCACTTGATGGTTTCGTCCTGCGGGCGATTGGCCACCGCGTCGTCCATGGCGGACCCAACTATGCGCAACCGATCCTGCTCGATCACGACATCCTCGATAAGCTCGCCACGTTCCAAGAACTTGCACCTTTGCATCAGCCAAACAACCTCGCGCCGATCCGCCTTGCCATGGAGATTAATCCGCTGGTTCCGCAGGTCGCCTGTTTCGACACGGCTTTCCACCGTGGCCATGCTCCTCATACGGACTGCTACGCCTTGCCGATGGCTTTCTACGAGGAAGGTGTACGAAGATATGGCTTCCACGGGCTGTCCTACGAGTACATCGCAGACCGGATCGGCAACCTTGCACCCGATATCGGACAGGGAAGGGTCGTAGTCGCTCATCTCGGCAGCGGCGCTTCTATGTGTGCAATGAAGGCGGGGCGCAGCGTCGAGACGACGATGGGCTTTACAGCACTTGATGGCGTGCCGATGGGCACCAGACCGGGGCAGATGGATCCGGGTGTCGTGCTCTACTTGATTGATCAGAAAGGCATGACAACGGGGGAGGTTACAGATCTTCTTTACCGTGCGTCCGGTCTCAAAGGTCTTTCGGGCATCTCCGGCGATATGCGCGATCTTCTGGCGAGCGATGATCCGCGCGCAGCCTTCGCGATCGATCATTTCGTCCATCGTTGCGCGCTCAGCGTGGGGATGCTTGCTGCCGCCCTCCAAGGTCTCGACGCGTTCGTCTTCACGGGCGGGGTCGGTGAGAATTCGGCGCCAATTCGCGCTCGTATCAGTGAGCGCCTTTCGTGGCTCGGCGTCGAGCTTGATGACGCAGCAAACAACGCGGGTAAAACCCTTATATCGACGCAGGCGAGCCGCGTTGCGCTCTATGTCTTGCCGACGGATGAGGAGCTGATGATCGCGCGCCACGTTCATACGCTTATCACCAGGCCCTGACCACTACAGCGCCGCGCGTCTTAATAGACGCGCAAAGGTCGCTGTAGCACTTTGAATTTACTGCATGTTTCCTTAAATCGAATAGGATTTAAGGAAACATGCAGTACGCCCTGAAACCCGATCTCACAGGAGCAGCAAGCCATGTCCAGCCCGGTCGTAAAAGCGGAGCTTCTCAAAGGGAAAAAGGGGCTGATAGTCGGTATCGCGAACGATCGTTCCATTGCATGGGGTTGTGCGCGGGCCTTTCGCGCCTTTGGTGCCGAGCTGGCCGTCACCTATCTGAACGATAAGGCCAAGCCCTATGTGGAGCCTCTCGCGCGTGAGGTGGGGGCGTCGATCTTGATGCCGGTGGATCTGGCCATTCCCGGACAAATCGAGGCTGTATTCGACCGGATTGAAAGGAGCTGGGGCGAGCTCGATTTCGTCGTCCACTCGATTGCCTTTTCGCCAAAGGACACGCTCGGTGGCCGGGTCGTCGACGTGCCGCGCGATGGTTTTCTGACGACCATGGATATCTCTTGCTGGTCTTTTATCCATATGGCTCGCCTCGCCGAACCGTTGATGAGGAATGGAGGCACACTTTTCACAATGACCTATTACGGCTCGCAGATGGTCGTCGAGAACTACAACATCATGGGTGTGGCGAAGGCAGCACTCGAAAGCGCCGTGCGATACCTTGCCGCAGAACTCGGGCCGAAGGGAATTCGCGTCCACGCGATTTCGCCGGGCGCGGTAGCGACGCGTGCTGCGTCGGGCATTCCAGAATTCGACGAACTTCTGGAAAAGACCATCCGGAAGTCTCCAGCAAGAGAACTTGTCAGTATTGACGATGTTGGCGTCGCTACGGCCTTTCTTGCCCACGATGCCGCGCGCCTGATGACGGGGCAGGTGCTCTATGTCGATGGCGGCTATCACATCATTGATTGACAGAGCCGAGAAACGGCGACGCTGCGGAGCCGAGATCGCAACGTATTCAAGCCCTCAATGCTCTGTCGACAGCATTGATCAACAAGGCGGCCGGGAACGGCTTGCGTAGATACGCGATGCAGCCCGCCTTGACCGCTTCCAGGTGAAGCGCCTCATCCTCAACGGCGGTGATAAAGATAACCGACAGGTCGCTGCCGGAAGCCTTTAGGCGGTGCCATAGTTCGATGCCTGAAATGCCACCCAAGTGAATATCGAGGACGATACAGCCAAACTGACTTGCGTCTGTATGGCTTAAAAAGGCCTCGGCAGATGCAAATGCTTCGGTTGCAAAACCATTTGCGTTCAACAGTCGCACGACGCTCCGGCGCACGCTTGCGTCGTTCTCGACAACGGCCACTGTGCGTTGTGGGCTTTCCACTTGAGGCCTTTCTGGAGCCAAGAACAGGAGCAGCCCCGATCATGACGAACGTAGGACCAACATTGGAGGCTGGCTATTGACCTTTGGTGAAGCGCCGCGTTCCAAGCTATCGTGGGAGCGCATCCGACGCTGGAGCGAAAAGGCGCAATCTCTCGGCGATCGACACGGTCTCGGCCAGGGATCGGGCTTCAAGCTTTTCCATGACGTTATGGCGGTGCGCCTTGACCGTCCGTTCGGATGTGCCGAGAGCATGAGCGATCTGCTTGTTGAGCTTGCCGCGGACGATGAAGCCGAAAACCTCGAACTCACGTGGTGTCAGGCTCGCAAGACGTGCCCTAAGGGCGTGGATACGACCCTGCTCGACACGCTGCGTCTCGCACCGGCGCAACGCCCGCTCGACGGCCTCCAGCAGTGCCCCCCTGGGGGCCGGCTTTTCCAAGAAATCCTCGGCACCCGCTTTCATCGCCTGAACGCTGGCTTTGACGTTGCCACGTCCCGTGAGAAACACGACAGGCAGAAGCGGCGCTTGCTCGGCGACCCTGCCCTGTAATTCCAGTCCGCTCAGCCCAGGTAAATCAAGGTCAAGGAGGACGCAGCCAGGCTTGTCATGCGGAAACTGCGCCAGAAACTGATCGCCTGATTCATAGAGAGACACGCGGTACCCGGATGCCGAAAGCAGCCGCCCGACTGCGGTGCGGAAGGATCGATCATCATCGACGATGTGAACGATAGGTTCCATGGTTCATCCAGTTTGCGCGAGAGGTAATAAAACTCGGAAAACTGCTCCGCCTTCTGGGCGGTTGTCGGCCCAGATCGTGCCGCCGTAGGTTTCGACTATTGCGCGCACGATGGAAAGGCCAAGCCCCGTTCCAGAGGGCTTTGTAGTATAGAACGGCTCGAAAATGCTGGCGAGCTGTTCGTTTGGTATTCCACGGCCGGTGTCCGAAATCGACAGCTCGACCTTGGAATCCTTCGTCAGAGTTGTCGCAAGCATAAGCCTCCGCTCGGTCGCGACCACGTCGAGCATTGCATCCATTGCGTTGGTTGCCAAATTGAGAATGATCTGCTGGACGTGGACCCGGTCGGCTCGGACCGGCAGTTCCCGCCGGGCCCAATTGGAACTCACGACGACGCCCCGCTGCTCGGCTTCGCCGCGGAGAATCCTGATCGCACTTGTGATGACCTCATTGAGGTCGAACTCCTGCCAGTCGATCTCTCCTCGCTTCTTAAGTAGACCTCGCATCCGCGAAATGACGTCATGGGCACGCTGATCGTCGTCTTGAATGTCTATGAGGATCTGCCTGATCAGCTCGAGATCGGGCTTCTCGGACATCAGAATTGCCTCCGCCGCCTCGGCGTTGCTGCGGATTGCACCCAGCGGCTGGTTAAGCTCGTGCGCGATTGAGGCTGAAAGCGCGCCCGCTGTTGCGGATTGATTGAGGTGAACCACTTCGAGCAGACGGAGGCGCGATTCGACTTCCGCCGCCTGGCGGCGGCGGCGTTCGACAAGAAGCCCGGCAATGACTGTGCCCTGTAGAGCAACAATGGCAAGAGCGACGACGGTCGCGAACCAGTATTGTTCCCAGAAAGTAGGCTCTTTGAACATCTGGACCGTGCCTGCAGGAAGATCCTTCTCCGACAACCCCCAGTGTCGGAGCTGCCTCACGTCTGCGACATATGTTTGGGGCGACCGGAGGCTGGAAATTGGCTTGCCAGCGATGGCATCGAGCGCGAGGTTGGCCGCCGTCACGCCCAGTGACCCAAACGTGACCACGTTGCCTCCAACAATGCCATAGTCGATGTAGGTCGGGTACGGACCGTAGATCGGCGCACTGGCAGTCTTCGATATTTGTTTGATGGCTTCGCGCGGAACGAAATTGCGCCCGGTAGCGTCCTTGAAAATCGTCAGCGCCAGTACAATGCTGTCTGGAGGTAGCTCGGCGGCTCGTCTGGTGAACTCTTCGATCGTCAGGTCTTCCAGATATGTCGTTTCCAACGTTCTTGAGAAAACCGCAAGATCGGCTCGCGCGGTAGCAAGCCATGAACGGTCGAATTCGGATGATCCTCCAACTATGAAGAGATGCCGCGCATCAGGCTGGAGACCGCGGGCCATCTCAGCGGTCTTTACGATGTCAAATTCGCTGAAAGCTCCGATCACGTCGCTGGGCAAGTCCATTGCTTCGGCAGCGGAACTGCTGAAGCCCGCGACGATTATCCTTGCATCGCCCGAGATTTCCTTGCGGTTGGCAGAGATGAACCGAGCCGACTCCTCGCCGAGCGCAATCACCACGTCAGGGCGGCGATCGCCGTACTTGGCCGTAAGATATTCAGCCATACGGCGCATGTGCTTCGGCTCAGGAAATCGCGAAAGGTCGAGAAATTCGGAGAAAAGATCGATCCGGCCTTTGGTTGCGTCGAGAAGCCGCGACCTGACAGCCTCCCCGGCTGCGGTGGTCGCCGCGATCCGCTCGTCATAAGGATAGAGCACCAGCACACGCGGCACACTGTCAACAACTGCCTGACCGGCCGTCGCCGCTGACGCAGTCGCCAGGAATGCACACAGGCCCGGAACCACACCCCTGATCAGCCAGTGCGATTGCCTGGTCCGGTTACCCAGAACGCCCATGACTTCCCCCGACAGATAGGCGCAATCTACCAAGGCGAACTTGCTAATACAACCAGAGCTTTAGAATTCAAGCGCAAGCTAACGAAGTGCGGTTTTGCCCGATGGTACAATATCCCCGCCGCAAGACGTCCGATAGTTTCACCGTCGTGGGTGGCCTCGCGCTGGCCACAGGCATCCAGACGAGAGGCCCCTCGATCGAGGGCGTTCAGGCTACAGCATTGCTTCAATTTGCTTCGTTTCGATTCAGCAAGGACAGGCGGCGGATCCCCTTAGACGCATCACAACTCGTCCGTTTGGTGAACCCGATCCGCCCAAGCCTTCGGAGGAGTAGTCAATATGAATTTTCGCTTCATGTGCTCTGTCGGAGCCTTGGCGGCTTCGACATTTCTCGTTGGGGCCGCATCCCAAGTGCAAGCCCAGTCGCCGTCAAAACCCAACATTCTCTTTATCGTTTCCGACGACACGGGCTATGGCGATCTGGGCCCCTATGGCGGCGGCCAAGGACGCGGCATGCCGACGCCGAACATCGACAAGCTGGCCGATGAAGGCATGACCTTCTTCTCCTTCTATGCCCAGCCGAGCTGCACGCCAGGCCGGGCTGCAATGCAGACCGGGCGCATTCCGAACCGGAGCGGCATGACGACCGTGGCTTTCCAGGGGCAGGGTGGTGGTCTGCCGGCAGCGGAGTGGACGCTGGCGTCAGTGCTGAAGCGCGGCGGCTATCATACGTACTTCACCGGAAAGTGGCATCTCGGCGAGGCGGACTATGCGCTTCCGATCGCCCAGGGCTATGACGAGATGAAATATGTCGGCCTTTACCATCTCAACGCCTATACCTATGCGGATCCGACCTGGTTCCCGGACATGGACCCGGCACTGCGGGCTATGTTCCAGAAGGTGACGAAAGGCGCGCTTTCGGGCAAGGCCGGCGGCGAGGCGAAGGAAGACTTCAAGATCAACGGCCAGTATGTCGATACTCCGGTGATCGACGGCAAGGAAGGCGTTGTCGGCATTCCGTTCTTCGACGGCTATGTCGAGAAAGCGGCCATCGAATTCCTCGATGAGGCTGCAAAGAAGCCGGATGAGCCGTTCTTCATCAATGTCAACTTCATGAAGGTGCATCAGCCGAACATGCCGGCACCGGAGTTCGAGCACAAATCGATGTCCAAGTCGAAATATGCCGACTCGGTCGTGGAGCTCGACACCCGTATCGGCCGGATCATGGACAAGCTGCGCGAAACCGGAATGGACCGGAACACGCTGGTGTTCTACACAACCGACAACGGCGCTTGGCAAGACGTCTATCCGGACGCGGGATACACTCCGTTTCGCGGCACCAAGGGCACATTGCGCGAGGGTGGAAATCGTGTTCCCGCAATCGCCGTTTGGCCGGGCAAGATCAAGCCCGATACCAGGAACCACGAACTCATCGGCGGTCTCGATCTCATGGCGACGTTCGCTTCGGTCGGCGGTGTCCCACTGCCCGAAAATGATCGTGAAGACAAGCCAATCATTTTCGACAGCTACGATATGACACCGGTCCTGACGGGTAGCGGCCCATCGCCACGCAAATCCTGGTTCTACTTCACGGAGAACGAACTTTCACCCGGCGCAATCCGCGTAAACAACTACAAGTTCGCGTTCAATCTTCGCGGCGACGATGGAGCCCAGACCGGCGGACTGGCCGTTGACTCAAACCTTGGATGGAAGGGCGCGGAGAAATACGTGGCCACCGTACCTCAGGTGTTTGACCTTTGGCAGGACCCTCAGGAACGCTACGATATCTTCATGAACAACTTCACTGAGCGGACTTGGATGGGCGTTGTCATGGGGGAAGAACTGAAGAAGATCATGGCGACATACGTGAAATATCCTCCACGCAAGCTGCAGAGCATGGGATATACGGGCCCGATTACGCTTTCAAACTATGAGCGTTTCCAATGGGTGCGGGACTCCTTGGCGAAGGAAGGTGTTAGTATTCCGATGCCAACCGGCAACTGACCCTGGCGCGGCGGCTCCGTTCGTTCGGGGGCCGCCGTTTCTTTAACGGTCTGAGATTGCACACAGTTAGTCGACGGAGGCTCTGATGATTGCAACATGTATTTTCTTTAAATTCACCCGCACCGTGCTGCTCGGCATGGCAGCCTGCCTGTTTGTCACGACATCCGTGCTCGCCCAGACAGATCCATTGCCCTCGTGGAACAACACCGGGGCCAAGGCGGCCATCGTTGCCTTTGTGGACAGGGTAACCGCGGAAAATACGCCTGGTTATGTGCCCGAGGTCGAACGCATCGCGGTCTTTGACAATGACGGCACACTGTGGACCGAGCAGCCGATGTACGTGCAACTCGCCTTCGCACTTGATCGTGTCAAGACGGAAGCTGCCACCCACCCGGAATGGAAGGACACGCAGCCGTTCAAGGCCGTGCTCGACAACGACATGAAAGCCCTTGCCGCAACGGGAGAAAAGGGACTTGTAGAGTTGGTCCTGGCGACCCATAGCGGGATGACAACGGAGGAATTCCAGAAGATCGCCTCCGACTGGATCGCCACGGCGCGCCAACCGAGGTTCAATAAACCCTATACCGAGCTGGTCTATCAGCCAATGCTCGAACTGCTCGCCTATCTGCGTGAAAACGGCTTCAAGACGTTCATCGTCTCCGGTGGAGGCGTGGAGTTCATTCGCCCCTGGGCCGAGCAGGTCTACGGGGTCCCACCTGAGCAAGTCATCGGGTCGACCATCAAAACGCAGTTCGAGATGCGTGAGGGCGTGTCGACCTTGTTTCGCCTGCCACAGATCGACTTTATCGATGACAAGGCCGGCAAGCCTGTTGCGATCAACCAGTTTATTGGCCGCCGGCCGATCGCCGCCTTCGGAAATTCTGACGGCGACCTCGAAATGCTCCAATGGACCACGTTAGGCGGCACGACCACTCGCTTCGGCCTGATCGTCCATCATACCGATGCGGAGCGCGAATACGCATATGACCGCGACAGCCCGTTCGGCCGCCTCGACAAGGCACTGGATGCCGCGGCCGACAACAATTGGACGGTGGTCGACATGAAGGCAGACTGGAAGCAGATCTTTCCCGCGAAATGAAGCCGAGCGTTTCGCACGCGGCATCGCCGATATTTCCAATGGGGAGGAGAAATCACAATGAGGATCAATCGCATCGCGGGTTTGATAGGCTGTGTCGTCTCCCCCTTCCTCCCTTCTACTAGCCGGAAGCCTATTCCAGTAAACAGAAGAGCAATTGGTCCCGAGAAACGTGCCAAGCATCGCTGACCAAGGCTACCTCGGTTCGTTCCTTTGCCGATGCTTCGGCTGCGCCGCTCCGTGCGTCCTGATCATTTTTGGAGTAGTGGGAGGCGTGAGATTGAAGATTGCATTCTGTCTAGCGGCTGTTTCTCGGACGGCACTGCTGACTTGCGGATTATCGGTGTTCGCCGCCGCCGCTACGGCGGAAATGGCTGTGCCGCCTGCCGCGGACCCGCAGATCGAAATTCACGATAGCTTCGTAGATGAGAAGGCGTGTGCTTCCTGCCACGCTGGTCAAGCCGCCGCATTCGCGAAATCCCACCATGCAAAGGCGATGGCTCTTGCCAACGAGAAGACGGTGCTCGCCGATTTCAACAATACCCAGTTCGAATGGAACAGCGTCAAGGCAGTTTTTTCCCGCCGGGATGGCCGCTTCTTCGTTAGCACCGAAGGGCCTGACGGCAAACCGGCGGACTTCGAGGTGAAGTACACGTTTGCCTACGAGCCTCTGCAGCAGTACCTGGTCGATCTTGGGGGTGGCAAGCTGCAGGCTCTCGACATCGCCTGGGACACGCAAAAGCAAAAATGGTTCTGGCTCGGCGAAGGCTCCTCGGCGAAACCTGGCTCGACGTTTCACTGGACAGGCCCGTTCTATCGATGGAACCGCACCTGCATCGACTGTCATTCCACCGATCCCCAGACCAACTTCCAGCCGCAGACGGACGAGTATCAATCATCCTATGTCGCGACCAGCATCGGCTGCCAGTCCTGCCACGGCGGCGGTGCAAAACATGTCGAATGGGCGAGAGCCAAGGTCGGGAATGCTCAAACGGCAGCAATTGCGGGCCTCGGCCTGTCGAAGGTCGATGCGAACACTTGCTTCGCCTGCCACGCGCGGCGCGCCCGGCTTGTCGATGGCTATCAGCCGGGAGGCACCTTTCTCGACAATTTTTCCCCGGCGTTGCTGCGTAGCGATCTCTACTTTCCGGACGGACAGATTCTGGATGAGGTCTTCGAATACGGATCGTTCCAGCAGAGCAAGATGGCGAGAGCAGGTGTGACGTGTTTCGACTGCCACCGTCCGCATGAGGGCAGCGTCAAGGCCGTTGGAAACGCGCTATGCACCCAATGCCACACCCAGAATGCGCCAAAGCGCTTTGCCAGCACCGATCCGGGCGGCGCTTTCGACACTCCAGCCCATACGCATCATCCGGAAGGCTCCGCTGGCGCGCTCTGCGCCAACTGCCATATGCCCGAGCGGACATACATGAAGGTCGATCGTCGGCGTGACCATTCTTTCGTGATTCCGCGCCCAGACCTTTCCGACATGTACGGAACGCCGAACGCCTGTACGTCGTGCCACGACGGGAGGTCGAACAAGTGGGCATCGGAGACCCTGGATACTTGGTTTGGTGCAGGCTGGCGCAAGCGGCCGACGATCGCACATGCGTTCGCCGCCGCGGCGAAAAACGACGCTGCCTCGATCGAGGCCTTGCGGGCATTCGTCGGGGACGAAAAACAAGCTGGAATAGTCAAAGGAAGCGCCATTGCCGAGATGAGCAGGCTCGCTGGAGCTGACGTCGCCGCAGACGTGACGGCGGCGGCGGAGAGCCCCGATCCGCTGGTGCGTCTGGGGGCAGCCGAGGCCGCTGCCAACCTGCCGCGGGAGTATCGGCTTGATGCCATCGGCGGACTTGTCAGCGACGACGTACGCGCCGTGCGGGTGGCTACTGCCAGGGCACTAGGAAGCACGCAGTCGCTGGACTTCCTCGGTGATCGACGTCGTGATTTCGACCGTGCGGTGGCCGATTTGAAAGCGTATGTTCAAGCGAACGCGCACGTTGCCGAGACACAAAGCAGCTATGGAACGTTTCTGCTTGAACAAGGACGTCCAGAGGAAGCGGAGAAAGCGCTCCGTCAGGCGATCCATCTCGATCCAACCCTTGCGGGCGCGCGCATCAACCTCGCCGAACTCTACCGCGCAACAGGGGAGGGCGAGAAATCCGAACAAACCTACGCTGAAGCCGTGGCAACCGATCCGGATCGAGCCGACCTTCGCTACGGGCATGGCTTGTCGCTTGTGCGTCAGAAGGCAATGGAGGAGGCGATAGAAGAACTGAACGCGGCCGTGCGCCTGGATCCCGTCAATCCCAGATACAGGACGACAGCGGCGATTGCCCTGGATTCAGTCGGGCGAACGGAGCAGGCGTTTGCGCTCTTCGATGCTGCTGCCTTAAGCGGAGCAACTGACGCCAGTCTGCTCGGCACGGCAATTCAGATCGGTCTCAAACTCCGCCGTTATGCCGAGACGCTCCAATTTGCAGAGGCCTTGGCCCGTCTGCAGCCGGACAATTTACAGATTGCAGAACTCATCAGGCAATTAAAGGATGCAGTTGAGCATGGTAGATAAGCTCTGAGCTTTGCATTCGTGGCGGTCGGATCGTGCGCTAGCCTTCTTGCGACGTGACGGGATGCCGGCCAGGCTTGGTTGACGACGGTTGTCACCGAGCATTGGCCGCGGATTGCCAGCTTGCTCTCTAAACCTGCCCGGCGGTGTGGGCTAGCGGCAGCTTGATGGCATGCGGTCCGATGTTCAGGCCAATCTGCAGGCTGTCGGCGATGCGCCTCGCGCGGTCGAGAAAGAAGGCTGCGGCCTCGCCCTTGCAATGTTTGCCGACAGTCCCTTCGAAGATTTCCAGCCAGTGATTGAAATGCTCGGGAACAAGATCGAGACCCTGGTGGGCGACATGGGGCTTCCCGCCATAGCGTCCCGTTTTCAGGGCTATCGACGACCAGAAGTCGACCAGCGTTGAAAGGTGCAGATCCCAATGTTCGCCAATGCGGGCGTTGAAGATCGGCCCGAGCATGGGATCGTGGCGGATGCGGCCGTAGAAGTCGTGAACGACCGCTCTTATCAGTTCTTCGGACATGCTGGCTGGAAGCAGTGTCGCACACATGGTCTTCACCGATGCTTTGTGGTTCACCATTCCCTACAGCGCCGCGCGTCTTATTAGGCGCGCAAAGGTCGTTGTAGCACTTTGAATGGCTGCATGTTTTATCCTTAAATCGAATAGGATTTAAGGAAACATGCAGTAGGCCACGAGGTCGGCGCTGTAAATCCGCGGCCATGCGGCATGGTGTCGTCCTGACATAGGCCGTTCGGGTGGTCGAACGATGATCGCTTGCGTCAGCGCAAAGAGGCTCCACCGCTTTGCGCCTACCAAGGACGTGGACGAGCTCGCGTGGAGAAACCGTCTTCACGGACTAGGCGGAGATGCAGGACATGATCGAGTTTGGGATGAGGGATGAGACATTGTGCGATTGCACGATCGAGGTCGCCGAGTGGTTCGCCTGCATGCCGGGGTATAATGCTGAGGCCGGGCAGTTACTCGATCTTCTGGCGCACCGCCTCGAGAGAATACGCGACCGCTCGGAACGGGCGAGAACCATGCCGGACGCGCGCCTGTCGACCTCGACGACACTCGTTTGAGGGTGGCCATTGAGATCATCGCTAGATGCTGTTTGCATACCAGAACGTCTCGACACGCCGTCAATGTCGGGCCCCGGCTTGAGATATTTGCGAATGGCGCTCTATCCTTCATGACGAAAACCTGGTCCTCAGAGAGATCCGTTCAATGCTGACATTGACCAATAGGCGGGTTATCCGCGTCGAACGCGACCCCGAGGGCGATTTTTCCGTGCCGGCGCCAACGATGTCATCGGCACTCCGCCTGCCCCCGGCGGAGTTGAAAAACCGCCTGAGCCGAGGCGAGGTCAAGAGCCAGGTCGAGGTCGGTCAGGGCGAGCACGTTGGAACGTTCAGGCTAACGCTGCGATGTGGCGGTCGCTGCTGGACTGCGACGGTGTCTGCGGACGGAACGGTCATCGACGAAGTCTTTTCGTTTGATCGCGAGCGCTTGGCGAACTGGCGCCGGCGTCACCTGGACGCAAGCCAGCGTCGCTGACAGGCGCCAGGTTTGTCTTGGCATCGGGTGCGTCGGCCTCGTTACGCGCCGAGACCAAAGCGCCTCCGAGTGCCTGCCTGGCTCAAAAGATCCGCGCCAAGATCGGTCCGGGTATCGATCAGGGCCTTTATCTCTTGCGGCTCCATGAGGCTGAAGGCTGTCGACAGCGCATCCGCTGTGACCGCGTCATCGGCGACAACGCTCACGCGCCGATAAGACTGCATCGTCAAGCCGGTGCGGGGATCGAGAATATGCGACAGCCGTCCCGCCTCATCAAAACTGAAGCCTGCAATGCCAGACGTCGCGACCGCCCTGTCGACGAGCGGTAAAACGATGTCTGAGGCAGCGTCCACGTCGCTTGCCGCCAGCCCAACCTGCCATGGGCTGCCATCTGCGCGGGCCCCGATCGTCCGGCTTTCCCCCATATGGACCAGGCTGCTCGCCACGCCGTTTTGACGAAGCAGATCGACGATGCGATCGGTAATGTAGCCCTGTGCTATGCCGTTCAGAGTCAGAGCCATGTCAGGCATTGCAAACGCGATCCGGTCGCCATTGAACCGGACACGGGTGAGGTCGACGTAAGCCAGTGCCTGTCGGATTGCGCGTGCCGACGGACCGCGCTGATCGGAGGACGGTTTGGCGAAATGATCGGCATAGAGCGTCCAGAGCGGTTGAACCGTCGGATCGAATGTGCCGCCGGTCATTTTGTGAAAGGACGCGCAGATTTCAAGAAGATGTACCAGTTCCGCCGGCGGGGCGACGAGCGCGCCCATCCTGTTCAAGACCGAAAGGGCTGAATCACTGCGGTAGAGGCTGAATATCGCCTCCAGACGGTCAATTTCGACCACGACTCTGTCCAGCAGTCGGCGTGCCACTGCTTCGTCTTCATGATTAAGGATCAGTGTTGCCGATGCCCCAAGCGCCTGGCCACTCCACGTGACCGGACGCAGGGCCGCTCTGGCTGCGCCGGGTAATGGCAGCAGAGGCAGGCCTATGGTCGCCCCGATGATAGCGATTGCACGCCGCCGCCCGATAATCCTAGTCATGACTAGCCTCCGCCGGTTCGGAAAATGATGTCAACGCAGGCGATGCCCCATCTGCTCCCAGCACATAGTCTTGCGGTATGTTGCCAAAGCCGACGATTTGGCCGCCATGCCTTTCGGTGAAGCTGAGCGCATCTTGCCTTGAGGAGAAGGGAACGGCCTCGGCTGCCCCCATGCCGCCACGCAATCTGCTGCCGACGACATAAAAGGCGCTTTTGGCGTCGATCCAGTTGTCCGCTCCGGGCTTCTCCCAGGTCGGCGCCTTGCCCATGTCAGAGACGTAGATAGCGGCGATCTCCTTTGGTTCTTCTGGCAGCAAGGTGAAGGCGACTGTGTCGCGGGCCGACGAAAACCAGATCGGTTCGGGTATCTGCTTGAGGATGACCTGACCCTTCGGGCCGGGATGTTCGAGCACGTTCATGCCGCAATAGCGCCCCATGGCGTCGTCGGTCAGTGAATATGGAAGAGGCGGGCTGTCTGCTTCTTCGGCGGCACATCCAACCAGCACGAAGGCACTCATCGCCACGGCGACGAGGTTGCGCGTTTTCATAGCTCTCTCCTTGAGAATATCGCAGTGGCTACCGCAAGCGGCGCAAATGTCCATGACACCAGCGCCAGGATGAGCCCGGTCTTGCCGAGTGCCGATTGCTCGGCCACGCCACCCATCCCCGACAGCGACGCTGCGTCGCCCGAGCCCAGATTGAGCAGTCGATAGGCGTCGGTCGGATTGAGCAGCAGCAAGGTATCGAGCAGGCCCGCCGGCAGTGCCTGGCCTTGCCCTGCCACAAGCGCCCCGAGCAGGGCCATGTCATAGATCAGAACGAAAAACAGCCACACCGCGATTGCGATGCCGCCAGCAGTGCTGCGTTCGCTGGCAACGGTGCTTGCGAGGTAGCCGATCGCGATGAAGACCGCGCCCAACAGGACGGACGAGCCGATCATGGAGGCGAAAGCAAGCCAGCTTGAGCGCGCTATGTTGCCATCGACGACTGCAAGTGCAACGGCGGCAGCGCCATAGCCGCAAAGCGTTGCAAACAGCAGGATCGTCAGGTGACCTGTAAACTTCCCAATGAGAATCTGCCTGCGGCCGATGGGATAACTGAGCAACAACAACATCGTGCCACGCTCGGTTTCGCCGACGATCGCATCGTGCGAGAGCAGGAGCGCGATGAGCGGAACAAGAAAAATGGTCAGGCTCGAGAGGCTGACGACGACAATATCAAGCCGGCTGGCACCGACATTGCCTGTCGGCACACTACCGAGGAACGACAAGGTGAGCGCCAGAGCCGCCAGCAGAAGGGTCGTCGCCACGACCCAGCGGTTGCGCATGCCCTCCTGGATCTCCTTGCGCGCAATGATCATGATGTTGTTCATCGGCTATCCTTTTGACCCTGAAGGAAGTGTGCGTAGAGTTCGTCGAGGGTCGGCTCCAGGACGACGAGGTTTGCAATCCCCAATGCGGCGGCGCTCAAACGGTGCAGGACGGCGAGCTTGTCCTCCTGCCTGACCTCTATTTCCAGATCGCCGTCGTGGTGTTTGACGACCTGGCCCGCGATTTCCTCCTCAAGCGACTTTCCAGCCTTGGTGGTCACGCGAATGCGGGTTGGCAGCCTTGCAAGCTTGCGAAGATCATCGAGGGTGCCGTCTGCGATCTTGTTGCCACCGTTGACGATGATGACGCGATCGGCACGTCCCTCGAGTTCCGTCAGCGCGTGCGACGAAAGCAGGATCGTCGTTCCCTTGGCGCGCAAGGCCTCGATGAGTTCGTAAAAATTGTGCCTCAGCGCCGGGTCAAGCCCGCTCGTGGGTTCGTCGAGAAGCAGGACATGTGGGTCGCCAAGCAGAGCCTGGGCCAAGCCGAGACGCTGGCGCATCCCCTTCGAATAGGTTCGCACCGGCCGGTCAACTGCCGCCCTGGAAAGGCCGACGCGATCGAAAAGTTCGGTCGCAGTGGTCGTGTCAGCGCGCTTCAGGCGGGCATAAAAGGCAAGCGTTTCCCGACCGGTCAGGGCGAGGTGAAAGGACACGCTCTCAGGCAGATAGCCAAGTCTTGCGCGAACGCCGAAATCGCCTGAGGCCGGGTCTTCGCCAAGGACGCTGACCCGGCCCGTCGTCGGTCGGATAAGGCCGAGCATCAGTTTGATCAAGGTCGTCTTGCCGGCGCCGTTATGGCCGACAAGGGCGATCGTTTCACCGGCACCCAGCTCAAACGAGACGTCTCGAAGAGCCTCCGTCTTGCCATAGTTCTTGCCTGCATTGGTGACGCTCACCGTAGGTGTCATGGTTGCTGGTCCTCGTCGTCCGGGCGCATCATCAGGGGATGGCTGTCGATTACGCCGCCCGGCAACAGCGCCGGAAAGCGCGACTGGGCAAAGCGAATGACTTGAACGGCCGGGCTTGTGATCAGAACCTTGGCCTGCGGTGCGGTCCAAAGTACCCGGTCGATCAAGTCGTTCGGCCGGTAGGGATTGTCGCCGACCCCGTCACCATTGAGATCGAAGGCCGGATTGTCGCTCCAGTAATTGCCGCGGCCATTTTCGGACCAGTCGAGATACCGGGCGCCGACATATTTGACCTGGTTTCGATTGTTGATGAAGGCATTGTCGGACAGTGCATTGCCCTCCGAGCCCGCCGTGAAGTGAATGCCGATCGAGCAGCCCTCAAAGACATTGCCGCGGAAGCGGTTCTTGTTGGCGTTGTAGATGAAGACGCATTTTTCCGGCCCCAATCGGACGGCCGTCCCCTCGGCAAACGTGTCTTGCGCGGCCGGCAGCCCGTGTTCGGGTTTTTCCTTGGCTCCACCGTTCGCCATCCAACGGTCGGAATTCTGAAGCCGCCCGCGTACGACGTTTCCGGTGATCTTGGAGCTGTTGGCGTAGTTGAGGAGCAGGCCGTGATCGCGATCGCCGTCCGAGACATTTCCGATGATCTTCAGGCGGCTTGAAAACATGATGGCGTAGCCGACAGAATTGCCGGTGGAGATGTTGCCGCTGATCTCGCTGTCGTTGGTGTACATGTAGTGGATGGCAAAGCGCAGGTTCTCAAACCTGTTCCCGTTGAACACGTTGCGTTTGCTGGCGTTGGTCGCGATCCCATCGCGTCCGAAGCTGATAGTGTTGTCGATGACACGTGCCCCGGGAGCGTTCCAGACCGTGACGCCGTTGCCGGTTTCGCTGAAGCGCCTGTCCTTCGTCCCGACAATGCGATTGCCGCGCGCCAGGGATCGGGCGGCGCCATGCAGGTAGATGCCATAGAGATTGCCGATGATCTCGTTGTCTTCAACGGATGCACCTTTTGCCGTCGCGGCAACGAAAACACCGGAGTCCATGGTTTCAAGGTTGCTGCCCGAACCCTCGATCCGAAGCCCGCGCAGGATCGTGTCAGCGGCGTTGATGGTGACGACGCTGCCCTTGCCACTACCGAGAATGGTCGCGCCAGGCTCGCCGATCAGCGAGATCGCGCTGTCGATCGTAACTGGCCCCAGAAAGCGCGCCGGTGGCAATATGAGCGTGTCGCCGGGCGTTGCGGCTTCGATGACATCTTGCAGCCTGGCATCAGCGTCGACACGGATCGTCGCAGCGCAAGCGGTGCCGATGGCGGCGCAGAGCGCCGCCATCGAAACACCGAGCATGAGAGTGCGCGCGTGCATCAGGCCTTCTTCGGCTCGACGAGCATGCGGCCCTTCATTTCCATGTGCATCGCATGGCAGAACCAGGAGCAGTAATACCACCACACGCCGGGCTTATCGGCGCGGAATGTGACGGAGGCTGTCGCCTGGGGCGCCACTTCCATATTGATGCCATAGTTGATGATCGAGAAGCCGTGCGTCAGATCCTCCACCTCATCGATGTTGGTGATGTAGACGGTCACTTCGTCGCCCTGCTTGACCGTGAAGCTTTCGAGGCCAAAGGCCGGTGCGGCCGAAGTCATGTAGACACGCACTTTGTCGCCATCCCGAATGACTTCGGAATCAATCAAAAGATCGATACCGTCCTTCTTTGCCTGAGCCACGGCATCGGCAAAGAAGACATCGTCCCGGCTCCAGACGCTCACCGGATTGATCTTGGAATTGTGGACGATCGTCGCGTCATGCGGCTCGGCGAAGGTCGGATTATCGTGCACCAGAACCATCTGGTCGCCCGAAATGTCGATCAGCTGATCGTTTTCCGGCTTCAACGGACCGACGTTCAAATAGCGGTCCTTGGAGAACTTGTTCAGCGAGATCAGCCATTTGCCATCGGCGTCTTTTGTCTGTCCCATGGACGTGTGGTTGTGTCCGGGCTGGTAGTGGACATCAAGCTTCTGGCGGATCGGGTCTACCTTTTCGCCGGCAAAGGCTCGTTTGGCGTCGTCGATGTTCCACTTGCAGATCTGGCTGTCGATGAACAGCGTGGTATAGGCATTGCCCTTGCCGTCATAGGCCGTGTGCAGCGGCCCGAGACCAAGCTCCGGCTCGGCAACAACGGTGTCCCTCGGCTTGATCTTGTCGGCGAAAAGGTCGTCGAATTTGCGCACATCCATGACCGTAACAGTGGGCGAGAGCTTGCCGTTGGCGACGATGTGAATACCGTCAGGCGCAGTGTTCATTCCATGCGGTCCGTTCGATACGGGGATGTAGCGCGTATAGGGTGAGCCGTGGCGACCATCGAGGACGGGGACGCCGCCCATCTCCTTGAATTCGCCCTTTGCGACGGCCTCCTCGATCCGCTTGAGGTCAAAGACAACCACCCAATCCTGGTCCTTGGCCATCATCTCCGCAAGATTGACGCCCTCTTCGGAATTGTAGCAGGTGGCGAAGGCATATTTGCCCTGGTAGTCGGCATCGACATTGTCGAGGTTGCCGTCGATCATGACCTGCCAGGCGACCTTCATGGTCTCGCCGTCCACGGCGGTGAATATGGCGTGATACTGCTTGTGATCGTCGAGAACCGAGCCGTCGTTCGGCACTGGTACACGGTCCTCACCGTTGCAGAAGACATAGCCCGTCTTGGGATATTTCTGTACGCGCAGACCGTGAACCGTATGCTGGTTCGGCAATTGGATGATCTTGTCGCAGCGCATCACGTCGAGGCGAATGCGGCAGACGCGGGTATTTGCCTTGTCGTTGGCAAACAGGTAGCGCCCGTCATAGGTTCCCTCCGTGAATGAGGGGTGCGGATGATGCAGGTCGCCATTGAGATAGATGCCGCCCTTGTCTTCCAGATATGCTTTCGTTTCGGGCAAAAGTCCTTCGGTGAGCACCTTGCGGCTTTCATTGGTCTGGCCCCAGCCGGTGGCGCTGTCGCGATTGAAGACCGGGATACGCATCAGCTCGCGCATGGATGGCAATCCGAGAATGCGCAGTTCGCCGCTGTGTCCGCCGGAGAAGAAGACATAGTATTCATCGAGCTCGCCTGGCTTTACCTCGAAGGGCAAGCCGCCTGTGCCTTGAGCGAATGCCGGTGATGCGGTTGTGCCGGACAGGGCAAGCGCCCCACCAACACCTGCCGCCCCGGCGACGGCCGCCGCGGCTGTCGTGCCGAGAAGCTGACGTCGATTGAGGCGCACTGCTTTGTCTTCTGTTGCCATTTCGATTTCTCCTTGTGTGGATTTCAGATGGGTGTGGCTGGCGGCGGCTCGTCGCGCACGATCGGTTTTCCCTTGTGCGTAACCGCCGTCCTGCTTGGCGCTTCGCCTCGCGATGTGGGGGTCGAAAGGGCCTGAAACTTTTCTCTCTTGAGCCGGACCTGGATCATGTGCGGACAGCGCGTATCGTCCTGGTAGAGTTCCTGGCAGTGCATGCAGTAGATGCACTCGTTGACATTGATCTGCCCTTCAGGGTGGATCGACTGAACCGGACATTCCTTGGCACAGCGCTGGCAGGGCGAGCCGCATTCGGGCCAACGCTTTAGCCATTCGAACATGCGGATGCGTCCTGGAATGGCGAGGGCTGCCCCCAGCGGGCAAAGGTAACGGCAGTAGAAGCGCTCGATAAAAAGACCGGCCGCCAACAGCGTCAGTGCAAAGACGACGAAGGGCCATTCACGGGCGAACTTAAGGACGATCGCGGTCTTGAAGGGCTCGACTTCGGCAAAGACTTCGGCGAGCGCCAGTGAATAGAAGGACAGACCGAAAAGGCCGAGAAAAACGATGTACTTGATCGGCCAGAGACGCTCGTGAAGGCCCCAAGGAACCTTGATCTGCGGTACCTTGAGCCACTTCGCGATGTCGTTGGTCAGTTCCTGAAGGGCGCCGAAGGGGCACAGCCAGCCGCAAAACGGACCACGCCCCCAAAATAGAAGTCCTGCCGCCACGGCGGCCCACAGCAAAAAGATGAGGGGTGCCGACAGGAAGAACTCCCAGCGGAAACCGGTGATCAAGGCGTTTGTGAACGTCAGGACATTGACCACTGAAAGCTGCGCATTGGCGTACCAGCCGAGCCAGACAAGTGCATAGACAAGGAAACCGCGGCGGATCCAGGCAAACAGAATGGGGCGTCGGACGAGCCAGTCCTGGAAGAAGAAGATCGCAGTCAGAAACACAAGTGCCGTTGCGGTGAGGGCGACCGAGACACGGTTCATCTGCCAGATGCTGACCCACAGTGGTTGGCCGTCTGCTTCCTCGCTAACAATTGGCGCTGTGCCGTCAGAAGGGCTGACCTCGAGCGGGTGCGTGTCGGCAACCAGATACTTCTGTGGCAGGGCATAGCCGAGGTTGAAAGGCAATGTCGCCTTGTCTCGCCCACCGGCGCTTCGCTGCACCAGAAGTTGTACCTCCCATGGTGCCGTGACATCGAAGGCGAAGTCGGGCGACACGACAAAAAGGGCGATCTCGCGAAGATGAGGCGCACCTTGCGCTGCAAGCGATGTCAGGCGCATGTGGTCGCGGTCGCGAAACCGCATGCCCTGGCCGTCCTGGAGCAATTCAATCCGATCGAAGATGCCGCCGCGCACATAGCCCGAACCCTTGAAGGAGTAGGCTCCATCGCCCGCGACGAGCAATGCGCTCTGACCGGGTTTAAGGCGTTTGACAAGGCGACCGTAGCCTTCCTCACCGAGCAGGCTTTTGCCGATGGCCGGAACGCTCACGGGCGCTGTGTAAAGGTCGATGAAGCGGTCGTTGGGCGTTACCGTTTCCGGCCGTTCTGCCGCTGTCGTTTGATTGGCCTGGCGAAATGCATCCGACACTTCGCCGACCGTCATTCTAAGGCTGCGGATCGAGCCGTCGCCGAGCAGGCTCTGCCAGTCGGCCGTCTCGTTCATTGCCGGATCGAGCTTGCGGACGGGAGGCGCAGGCTCTTGGGCGACGCTCGCCTTGGTACCAAGGCGATTGCTGCGGATCAGGCGAACGGCCGAACGAACAACACTGTCGCCCATGACCAGAACGGTGACGGTCGCGCCGCTGACGATATCGACCTGTGGCGGTCGCTCCTGTCCCCTCGCAACGCGACCGAGGTCGCGGCCGATGATGGCGTTCAAGGCGGCGACGACCTTGCGTTCCGGAATGCCGATCAGGACGATCGGTTCCTTGTGATCGACAAGTTTGATCCCCTTGACGATGCCGTTTGGATCGATGCCGACGGCGATGTGAATGGGCTTGCCGGAGTAGCCTATAGCGCTGGTGAAATCCGAGTTGAGATAGGCATAGCCGAGCAGTTCGGTACCCCGAAACACCGGCGCGATCGGTGGTTCGCCGACAGTGGCGCCGAAGCGATCTGCACCCGCAAAGAGCTCGGCGGGCACTATCTTTGAAAGATAGTCATCGAGCCCGCCGGCGGCATAGGAGCCGTGTGCTCCAAGCAAAACAAGGAGCGTCGCGAGCATCATGCAGAGCAAGCGGAGACGGTGGCGGTTTTTGTTGTTGTTGCGCATTTCTTGTCGTTCCGTCCCGACAGACTGGCTGCTCGGTTTGGCGGGCATCCTTGTTTCCGGCGAATTGACCGGCAACCTACGCAAAGTCCGATCACCTTCTTTGCGCTGCAACAAACGGAGGTGCGTTTGTTCCTGTAAAACAGTCGCATAGCGCAAGCGAAGGAGCCGTCATGCCGACACTCAGGATCGATCCGCCGTTGGTCGCAACGCTTGGGGAACTTCTTGAACTTGCCGTCAGGCTTGAGCGCGAAGCCATCGACGGCTACGTCATGCTCGCAAAACGCATGCGCCGCGAAAATCGAGCCGATCTAGCGGATCTGTTCGAAGGGCTTGCAGCTGATGAGCGCGGACATCTCGATATGGTTTCCGCTTGGATTGAAGAGGCGAACCCACCTGTAGGTCCGGCACGGATTTTCGCCGCGACAGACAATGCAGGTATGTTTGACGATGGGGATGCGCTTATCGTGGCCCCGGAACTGCTCAACGCCTACAGGGCTTTTTCAGTCGCCGTGCGCAACGAGGAGCAGGCGTTCATGCTTTGGAGCTATGTGGCGGCGGATGCGGCTTCCACCGAAATCAGACAGGCAGCAGAACGCATGGCGCTGGAGGAACTCGGCCATGTCCGCATCCTGCGCAAAGCCAGGCGAACAGCGTTTCACGACCTGCGGAGCCATCGATTAATCGTTGCTGACGACCTGGCGGCGGTTGAAACGCAGCTTGCCGATTGGCTGGAAATGAACGCAGGCGATGCAAGGGCAGAGGGCACCGCGTCATGGTCGTCCCTTTCAACTGATGCCCGGCAAAGAGCCCGCCAGATGATCGATGTTCCCTTCGCCGCCCCCTTGGGTTTAGCGCCACTGCCTGAGGGGGGCACGATTTCGGCGATGGTGCTCTGCGAGTTCCTGCTTGAGCGTTATCTCGACCTGTCCGAGCGTGAGGGCGACGATGGTCTGCGGCAACGCGCGCAGACCTTTGCAGCAGCCACGATCGATTGTTTGCAGGCCCTCCGTGGCAGAGCGAAGAAGAATGCGGCAACGCTTGCGACCTCGCCACAATGAACTTGCGTTTCGACAAAGAACGATCGGCCGAACTACCGCAACGTCTCTCCTGACATAACCTTCCGGGCATTGAGGAGAGCACATTGACGGAATTGAACTTGAACTTGGACGCCACCGTCGGGACGATTGCATGCGAACTTCCGGGTGCAGCCGAACTCTTCAGACAGCATGGAATCGGTTTTTGCTGCGATGGCGATGTCTCGCTTGGTGATGCGGCGGCCGATGCCGGAGTTGTGGCGAGCGACCTGCTTGACCGCCTTCGGGCACTCGAGCAAGCTGCAAGGCGCGATGCGCCGGACGGCACCAACGAGCTTATCGCTCATATTCTGGAGCGATATCACCAGACACACCGAAACGACCTCGAATGGCTGATCCCGCTTGCGCAGAAAGTGGAACACGTTCACGCCGCCCATAGCAGCGCGCCGATGGGCCTTGCGAAGGCGCTTGTCGACCTTCAAGACCAACTGATCCCCCACATGGCCCGCGAGGAACTCGCCCTCTTTCCGATGATGCGCCACGAGCCGGACCCCGATATCGAGCACTTGATAGGCAGAATGCGAGACGATCATGCGTGCGAAGGCCAAAGCCTAGCCACCATCGAGCATCTCACCCACGGGTTTGCACTTCCAGACGGCGCCTGCCGATCCTGGACGGCTCTTTACGTCGGTCTTCAAAAGTTTTCCGAGGACTTGGTCACGCATATGCATCTGGAAAACAAGGTTTTGTTTCCGCGCTTTTCCAGCGTTGAGGACGTAGCGTCTCCGTCATGACATCTTCCATCGGTGGACAGATGGTCGCGACCGATATCGGCGTGGCGCTGTTATCGTTGCGAATTCGTTGTCGCTCTGCCTCGCTCTACCGGGCGGGGCGGCAGTTCTGGTTGAGGTGTCGGGTGGACCGGTCCTAACGAACCGGAGACTTTGGTTTCCTCTGGCTCCCGTTGCATTAAATTCCAGGCAACTGGCAGGGCTCGGTGTATTGTTTCACAAGCTCGCCAAGTGCAATTCTCCGCGGTCGGGATGACTGTATCAAACGCGCAAAATGGATCTGCTGGAAACGGCAGCATGAGCGATCTTTGAAGCAGGGGTTGCCGGCATTGAGCGGCGTAAATTGCGAAAACAGCTGGTGATCGCAATACCTTTGGGTCGCTCGACCGATTACGTCTCGGTTTTCTTCCGCTTTCTTTGAGATATCTCTTCTACCGGCTACCGGACCGAACTCTCTCACAACTGCAACTGAACTCGGATCATTTGAGCCTCGTCTCAAATGGCCAACGTTCGTTGCGAACTTGCCGCCGGGGGCCAGTATTCTCGCCGCTGGCCGTACGGCATCGGGCGAACCTGTCCGTCATTTTTAATAATCTGTCATACAGATTTGACAAAGCTGTGATGATCTGTCTAAGTATGTGTCATACAGAATGGTGCGGGGAGCCGGCCACTTTCGCATACCGGAGGAACAATGATCATCACCGACGTCGATGTGCGAGTCTTCCGCACGACCACGCGCCGCCATTCGGACAGTGCTGGCCACGCGCATCCAGGCCGGCCGCATCAGGTGGAGCAGGCAATTCTGACCATTCGCACGGAAGACGGCCATGAAGGGCACTCCTTCACCGCGCCGGAAATTGTTCGTCCGCACCTGATCGATAAGTTCGTGAAGAAGGTTCTTATCGGCAAGGACCATCGTGATCGAGAAAAGCTGTGGCAGGACCTCGCCCACTGGCAGCGGGGCTCAGCCGCGCAGCTCACCGATCGCACGCTTGCGGCTGTCGATTGTGCGCTGTGGGATCTTGCAGGCAGGACGCTCAACCAACCTGTATACAAGTTGATCGGCGCTTACCGCGACAAGGTACTGGCCTATGGCTCCATCATGTGCGGCGATGAACTGGACGGCGGCCTGGCGACGCCGGACGATTACGGCCGTTTTGGCGAAACGCTGGTCAAGCGCGGCTACAAGGGCATCAAACTACACACCTGGATGCCGCCGGTCAGTTGGGCGCCGGATGTTAAGATGGATATCAAGGCCTGTGCTGCCGTGCGCGAAGCGGTGGGTCCGGATATCCGTCTGATGATCGACGCCTTCCACTGGTATTCCCGTACGGATGCGCTCGAACTTGGGCGGGGCTTGGAAAAGCTCGGCTTCGACTGGATCGAGGAGCCGATGGACGAGCAGTCGCTGTCTTCCTACAAGTGGCTTGCCGACAATCTCGACATTCCTGTGGTCGGGCCGGAAAGTGCCGCGGGCAAGCATTGGCATCGCGCCGAGTGGATCAAGGCCGGTGCCTGCGACATACTTCGCACCGGCGTCAACGACGTCGGCGGCATAACCCCTGCGCTCAAGACCATGCATCTCGCTGAAGCTTTCGGCATGGAATGCGAGGTGCACGGCAACACTGCGATGAACCTGCATGTGGTCGCCGCCACCAAAAACTGCCGCTGGTACGAACGCGGCCTGCTGCACCCGTTCCTCGAATATGATGATGGCCACGATTATCTGAAGTCACTTTCCGACCCGATGGATGGGGACGGCTACGTCCACGTGCCTGATCGCCCCGGGCTCGGCGAGGATATCGATTTCGACTTCATCGACAACAACCGCGCGCGATGACAGTGAGGTGATTGGGCAATGAAGACAGTTCTCGCCTTTGGCGACAGCCTGACCTGGGGGGCGGACCCTGCAACTGGGCTGCGTCATCCGCCCGAGGGCCGCTGGCCCGAGGTTCTCGACCGGGAACTTGGTGACGCGGCGGCGATCATATCGGAAGGGCTCGGTGGCCGCACCACCTGCTATGACGATCATGCCGGGCCCGCGTGTCGCAATGGCGCCAAGGCGTTGGAAGTGGCGCTTGCCAGCCATATGCCGCTCGATCTCGTGATCATCATGCTTGGGACCAATGATATCAAGCCGGTGCACGGAGGTCGTGCGGAGGGTGCAGTTTCCGGCATGCGCCGCCTGGCGCAGATCGTGGACACATTTCCGTACAAGCCGAGTGGCGCGAAACCGAAGCTTCTGATCGTTGCGCCACCACCCTGTTCGCCCGGTCCAGATGGACACCCGGCGGCTGGCAGAAGCGTAGCAGAATCCGAGCGGCTTGCCCCGCTTTACCACAAACTCGCCTGCGAACTCGGGCACGCGTTCTTCGATGCCGGCGCGGTTGCCCGTGGATCACAGGTCGATGGTGTGCATCTGGAAGCCGCGGCGACCGCAGCCGTTGGCCGGGCGCTCGCCGCGCCCGTCGGCGCAATTCTTGGCTGATCCGTCCCAACACCTGCGGAGGAGCAGGCAGGCGGATCATGAAACTGGTAGGCCGAAATCCGCATGGACGGCCGCAAAAGGAGGAAGCATGAGACACTTTTTTGCAACGGCCGCCCTCGGCGTGCTGCTCACCACAGCCTCGCCGATTGGCGTGTTCGCCGAGACACCGGCCGACCAATTGGTCGTCGCCACGACCATGAGCAACATCCTGACGCTGGATCCCGCTGCCATTACCGGCCGCGAGACCGTACAGGTGCTCAACAACATCTATGACACTTTGGTCGTCCTTTCGCCGCAAGACCGTAGCGTTCAGCCTCGCCTCGCCGAACGCTGGGAGATCGCCGAGGATCGCAAGTCGATCCGCTTCCACCTGCGCGGCGATGCAAAATTTGCTTCGGGCAATCCTGTCACGGCCGGCGACGTCGCCTGGAGCCTGAAGCGGCTGCTTGCCCGCAACCTGGCGCAGTCATCTTTCCTCAAGTCGCGTGGCTTCACGCTTGAGAATGCCGACAAGGCGTTGGTCGCTGAAGACGACCACACCTTCGTGATTCATCTGCAGAAGCCCGACGACCCGAACCTGTTGCTGATGATCCTTGCGCAGAATGGCCCTGGCTCCATTCTGGACAGCAAGGTCGCGCTCGAGAACGAGAAGGACGGCGACCTCGGTGCTGGTTGGCTGACGCTGAATTCCGCTGGTTCAGGTCCCTTTACACTGACGCAGTGGAAGTCGAACGAATACATCATCCTCACACGCAACGATGACTATTGGGGTGAAAAGGCCGCGATGAAGCGCGTGTTGATGCGCCACTTGCCGGAATCCCAGTCGCAGCGGCTGCTGTTGGAAAAAGGCGACATAGACGTCGCCTATTCTCTGCAGGCACCGGACCTCAAATCGCTGGAGGCCGACAAGGCGATTGTCATCGAATCGACGCCGGGTTCAGGTTTCTACTACCTCAGCGTTTCGATGAAGGATGAGCGTTTTGCCAACAAGAAGGTCCGCGAGGCGCTGCGCTACCTCATCGACTATGAAGGCCTCGACAAGGCGGTCATGCCCTATTACGGCAAGCTGCATCAGCGTCCGTTGTCGTCCGGCGTGCTCGGCGCCCTTCCGGACGAGGGCTACAAGTTGGACGTGGAAAAGGCAAAGGCGTTGCTCGCCGAAGCCGGCTATCCGAACGGTTTCAGCACCACGCTGCGGGTCCTGTCCGAAGATCCGTTCATGAAGGCGGCGACGGCGATCCAGAACACGCTCGGCCAGGCCGGCATCCAGGCGGAGCTCATCAGCGGTTCGGGTGACCAGATTTACGGCGCAATGCGGGAGAGAAACTTCGAATTGCTGGTCGGCCGCGGCGGCGGCGGTCAGCAGCCGCATCCGGACAACAACCTGCGCTCCATCGCCTACAATCCTGACAATTCCGACGAGGCGAAGCTGACCAACTACCAGAGCTGGCGCACCAGCTTCTACGACGAGAAGCTGAACAAGCTGATCGAGGAAGCACTGGTCGAGCGCGATCCCGCCAAGCAGGCCAAGCTCTATGAAGGCGTGCAGGCCTACATGGATGAGGCGGTGATGTCGATCCAGCCCTTCTCCGAAGTTGTCGACACTGCGGCCTATCGCAGCGACGTCAAGGGTATGATCGTCAGTCCGTGGCTTTCACGTTTCGAGGGCGTGACCAAGGAGCGCTGATACCACCACCCGTCTCATTCTCCAAAACCAAAAGGCGCGTGCTGGCACGCGCCTTTCTCGCGTTTCAATGAGGTTTGGCCCCATAATGGCTCCAGAGGTGTGGCGTTGCTCGACGGACAAGCATCTCCCCCATGCAAGTGGTTTTCCCACGGGCCGGAGTGGCCCGATGGGGCGCCTTTTTACCTGTCGGGAGCCGCCCGACATCCATCGGCAAGCAATGACGCCAGGACACGCTTTTCCATCCGAGGCGATGTTCCAGACTCAGCAGTACTAAAAGGTAACCGATGTTCTGCAACCTTGCGGACGTCACGTCGAGCTTGACCTTTAGGTTGCAGGTGAGCCCCTTCGCCGGAATTGTCCTCCCTCAAGCCAAGGGGGGCTCATGCCAAAGGTCGTTGGAATAGGCGGTGTGTTCTTCAGGGCAGCGGACCCGGCTGGGCTGGCCGAATGGTATTGGTGTTGATGACCTGCACAAGTCCGTGTGGCAGCAAGAGGCAGGAATGACAATTTTTGGGCCCTTCTCTGAGAACACCGACTATTTGGGACGAAGAGAACAACAATGGATGATCAATTTCAGGGTAGATGATCTGGAAGGGCTCATTTCAAACCTCACGGCGAGCGGGATCGCGGTGGAAACGCGAGCCGAGTGGAACTCGGAAGTCGGTCGCTTTGCCCGGATCCACGATCCCGAGGGCAATCCGATCGAGCTCTGGGAACCAACGAAGGAGTGATGGCGAACAACCCGCCATTCCATGCTCGGTGAGTGTCCTGACGTTTGATTTTGACCAGGGCCTGCTGCCGTGACTGCTTGTGGCGCGTGGATGCCACGGAGCTTCACGCGCTGGCATCTCATCCCGTCGGCCTGTATTGCCCACGGCTTGCGCTAAGCCACGGGCCGTTGTGGGTTGTCATGTGAAGAATTGGGCTGCTGCCGATCGGCAGCGCTCTGGGCTTGCTTATGCCGCTTTCGCGTGACCGGGGAGCTGGCACGTCGAGGGCAATTTCAGACGGAGTGCCCGAGCTTCAGTTAGTCGAGCTCAGTGCGCGCTTTCGTATTCGAGTGAGGCGCCGATGAGTTCTCGGGCATAGGGGTGGGTCGCTCCGTTTCCGGGGATCGCATCGCGTGGAAGCACCTCGGTGATCTCTCCGTGGAGCATGACAGCAAAACGATCGCACATGTGGTCGACCACCGCGAGATCGTGCGTGACCATGATGTAGGTGAAACCGCGCTCCTCGCGCAGGCGCTGCAGCAGGTTCAGGATTTCCGCCTGGACGGAGACATCGAGCGCCGACGTGGGTTCGTCCAGTAGCAACAAAGAGGGCTCCAGGATGAGCGCGCGGGCAATCGCCACCCGCTGCCGCTGGCCACCGGAGAGCTGGTGTGGAAAGCGGTCGAGGAAGGAAACGGGCAGGCCGACATCGGCAATGGCCTTGCGCATGCGATCCTCGCGATCGCCGAGCTTGTGAATGACGAGTGGCTCGCTGAGCACGGTGCGTACCGACTGGCGCGGATGCAGCGAGCCGTACGGATCCTGAAACACCATCTGCAGCGTGCGGCAGCGCTCGATAAGCGGCATCTCGCGCACAGGCTTGCCGCCGATGAGGATGTCGCCCGTCCAGATATCGGTCAGCATGGAGATGCAGCGCAACACGGTGGATTTGCCCGAGCCGCTTTCTCCGACGAGACCGAAGCACTCGCCCGGGCTTACCGAGAAACTGACACTCGGCAAGACTTTGGTGGCGGTTGGTCCAGCGCCGAAGGTGATGGACACATCGCGGGTTTCGACGGAAACGGACATCAGGCTTTCTCCTCCAGCCATTCGGGTTGGCGGTCGAGCACGGCGAGAGGTGCACGCCCGCCACCGATCCTTGGTTGGGCTGCCAACAGGCCGCGAGTATAGGGGTGTTCGGCCCTGTCGAGGTCGCGGGCGGCGAGTGTTTCAACCACGCGACCGGCATACATGATGAGAACGCGGTCGCAGAAATTGCGCACAAGGTTCAGGTCGTGACTGATCATGATGAGGCCAATGCCGCGGTCGCGCACGAGGCCGTCGAGGATATTCAACACTTGAAGCCGGACGGTAACGTCGAGCGCGGAGGTGGGTTCGTCGGCGATGACGAGATCTGGGTCTGCCAAAAGCATCATCGCGATCATTACACGCTGACCCATGCCGCCGGATATTTCATGCGGGTATTGATCATAGACCCGCTTCGGGTCACGAATCTTGACGGCTTCCAGCATGGTGAGCGCCTTGTCACGGGCCTCTGCCTTCGAGCATCTGAAGTGGCGCAGATAGGTCTCTGCCACCTGGTCGCCAACACGCCGGATCGGGTTGAGCGAGAATTTGGGATCCTGGAGGATCATTGACATCCGCCGGCCACGAACCTTCAGCATCTCTTTTTCGGAGAGCGTCAGGAGGTCGAGGTTCCCAAAGCGCAACGTGTCGGCCGTGATTGTCGCGCCGGGCAGAAGACGCAAAAGAGCGCGTCCAACCGTGGACTTGCCTGAACCGGATTCTCCGACGATCCCCAACCGTTCCCGGCCAAGCGTGAAGGAAACCCCACGCACGGCCTCTGCCGGCGCGCCGCCATAGCGAATGCGGAGATTTTCGACCTCGAGTATGGATTTTTCCACGGGGCTACCTCCGATTTATCTGCTTGGGATCGAGCGCATCGCGCAATCCATCGCCGAGCAGGTTGAATGCGAGGCTGACAGACAGGATCGAGATGCCCGGGAAGGTGACGAGCCACCAACTGTCCAGCATGTACCGGCGGCCGGTTGCGATCATCGCGCCCCATTCGGGCAGCGGCGGCTGGGCGCCGAGGCCGAGGAAACCGAGGCCAGCAGCCGTGAGGATGACGGTCGCCATGTTGAGGGTCAGACGGATGAGGACCGAAGGCAAGCACATGGGCATGATCGACTTGAAGATGATGCGCGCCGGCGATGCCCCCTGAAGTCTTGCGGCAGAAATGTAATCTGCCTTGCGGAAGGTCATTGCCTCGGCGCGGGCAAGCCGTGCGATCGGTGGCCAGGAGGTAAGCGCGATGGCGACAATGGCGTTGTTGAGGCTTGGGCCTAGCGCCGCGACGAAGGCGAGCGAGAGAATGAGGCTCGGAAACGACAGGAAAATGTCGGTGATGCGCATCATCACCGTATCGATCTTGCCACCGAGATAGCCGGCGGTCGTACCGATGATCAGGCCGATGGGGCCGACGACGATCGACACGAGGAAGATGATTGTCAGCGTGATGCGGGCGCCCCAGACAAGGCGGCTGAAAATGTCGCGGCCAAGCTCGTCGGTACCGAAGACATGCCCGTTGCCCGGCGGCTGCAGCGTTTTGGCAAGATCCTGCACATAAGGGTCGTGGGTGGCGATCAAAGGTGCAAAGGCAGCTACCAGAATGAGCAGCACCAGGACGGCGAGGCCGAATGTCGAGGTCGGGCTTTTCAAAAGGAACAGCACGATGTTCTTCAATGCGTGCAACGGAGCCGGCAGGCGGAACGTAGGTTCGGTGCGGGTAGACATCAGCGTGTCCTTGGATCGAAGATGCGGTAGAGAACGTCGGACAGTAGATTGAGCCCGATGAAGATGACGCCGACGATCAATACGCAGGTCATGACGGCATTCATGTCGCCGGTGATGAGATTGTTGGTGAGATACTGACCAAAGCCCGGCCAGGCAAAGACGGTCTCGATAAGGACCGCTCCTTCGAGCAGTGAACCGTAGGCGAGCGCGATGATGGTGACGAGCTGCACCCGGATATTGACGAAGGCGTGCTGCCAGATCGTCTGATTGCGCGAAAGCCCCTTCACTCTCGCGGTCGTCACATATTCCTGCCCGAGTTGATCGAGCATGAAACTGCGGGTCATGCGGGTGATGTAGGCGGAGGAGGAATAGCCAAGTAGCGCCGCTGGCAGGATGATGTGGTTCACCGCGGACCAGAAGACGTCCATCTCGCCGGCGATCAGGCTGTCGATCAAGAGAAAGCCGGTACGCTCTTCGACGAGACCGATGTAGAACTGGTCCATCCGCCCGCTGCCGCCGACCAGCCCGAGATGGGCGTAAAAGACGATGAGCGCAATCATACCTGTCCAGAAGATCGGCATCGAATGGCCGAAAAGGCTGAAGACACGCACCACATGATCCGGCCAACGATCCTTGTTGACGGCGGCAAAGACGCCAAGCGGCACACCCAGGCCTGCTCCAATAAGGATTGCGAAAGTGGCCAGTTCGATCGTCGCCGGCATGACATGAAGGATGTCCTGTATGACCGGCTGACCGGTGCGAATAGAGGTACCGAAATTGCCGGTGAAGACATCGCCTAGGTAATATATGAACTGTTCCCAAAGAGGACGGTCCAGGCCGAGCGCGTTGTAGACCTGTTCATAGGTCTCGCGGGTCGCATCTTCTCCGACTATGGCCCGCACCGGATCAGCGGGCATGAGCCGGCCAATGAAAAAAGTCAGGAGAAGCAGGCCGAGAAGCGTGACCGCAATGGTCCCGATCTGCCCGGCCGCTCCGTAGAAGCGTATGCGACGTAAAGACATGAATCCTCCGTTTGTCATCCGCCGGAAGGTGAGGCGGTACAGGCTCCCGTCCTGTATGACAAGTTAAGGAAATCTGTCACAGGTTATGGGTACTGTCAAGCTAATCTGCTCACAGGAAGTCGTCTCGGCGGGGTGTGAAGCAGTCAATAAGTTCGCCGGTCTCCAGGCATTGGCACCCATGCTCAGTGTTTGAGGGGATGACGAGACTATCGCCGGCCTTCAATTCATGGGCTTCGCCGTCACGGAAAAAGCGGAAACGGCCACGCGAGACGTAGGTGGATTGAACGTGCGGATGGCTATGTAGTCGGCCGCTAGCGCCGCTTTCGAAGCGGAAAGATACGACCATGATCTCCGGTGAGTGCGAAAGAACTTGCCGGGTAACGCCAGTATCGGTCGAGATCGCGGGATAGGTGGGAAGGGTCATGGATGCCTCGTTGATGATGTACGACATCTCCAACATACATGCATTGCAGGCTGTATGACAAGCTAAGACAGGTTGACCTCTTCGGGGGCCAGTGTGCGCGAGCGCAGCAATACCTTGTAGCGATCCAGGCTGCCGCGAAGATGGGCGCGCATGCGCTCGCGCGCAGTGTCGCTATTGCCTTCGATAATGGCATCCACGATCAGGCCGTGCTCTTCCTGAAGGTGAAGGTTATAGTCCTTCGGGCGCGAGCCGGGAGCGGAGCCTTGCAGTTCGCCTCGAGGAATGATGCCGGACCGGATGAGCTGCAGGAATTCGGGAAAGCGACGGTTCTGCGTAGCCTCCGCGATGGCGAGATGCAGTTCGAAATCGGCGTCACGGGTGGGGCTCCCGGTGGCGAGGCATTCGCCAACGTGGTGATGGGCCTCGAGGATCGCCTCGATCTGTGCAGCAGAACGGCGCGAGGCCGCAAGCCCGGCGGACTCCACCTCAAAGACTGTCCTAAGCTCCAAAAGCTCTATGACCGAGGAAATGCGCTCGGTGGTCAGGTCCTTGAATGGTTGTTTCTTGTCTTCGAGCGTCTGCAGCGCGAAGATGCCGGCGCCCTTGCGCGCTTCCACCAGGCCGTCGGCGCGAAGGATTGCAATTGCTTCGCGCACTACGGTGCGGCTCACGGAATATTCGCGTGTGAGCGCACTTTCGCTCGGAAGCCGGTCGCCGGGCTGGAAGACGCCTTCGGTCAGGTCGCGACGCAGATCGGCGCTGATCTTTGCCGCCAGCGACGTGCCTCTCGCGTGATTGTTTTGGGCTTCCATTGCTGCTTCACCTGCATTGAACCTGTCTGGCATGTTATCGGTTATCTGTCCGAATGCAAGGGCAGGCTGTCTAAACCTGTACCTCAGCGAAGCACTCGTAGCATGGCGCGGTACCGCGCCTGACTGTTCTTCAGGTGAGCGCGCATGGCTGAGCGGGCCTGTGTCTCGTCGCCATTTTGAATGGCGACGAGGATCGCTTCATGTTCGTCCACGAGCCGCTCGATATCGACCAAGGGCAGCGTCGTCTCCTCACCGTTCTCGGTCACCGCCCGGCGCGGAATAAGCGTCGGACCGAGCATCTGCAGGAATTCTGCGAAGCGCGGGTTGTTGGTGGCCTGAGCAATCGCGAGGTGGAAGGCAAAATCGGCCTCTGCGCTCGGTCGGCCTTCCGCGGAACTCGTGCGGAAAGCATCGAAGGCCTCGATGATCTTTTCCTCCTGCCCGGGCGAGCGGCGAAGCGCCGCAAGGGCTGCAGCATCTCCTTCTACGGCGGTGCGAAGTTCGAGCATCTCGATCAGCGAAGATACGCGCGCCAGATCGACATTTTGAAACGGACGGCGGGTGGCAAGCGTTGGAGCGAGAACAAAGACGCCCGCTCCTTGGCGTGGCTCCACCAGTCCGTCAGAACGTAGTGCTGCAATTGCCTCGCGCACGACCGTGCGGCTCACACCGAATTCCTGCGTCAGTTGGGCCTCGGAGGGCAGCCGATCACCCGGCTTGTGATGACCCTTGGACATGCGTGCGCGAAGCGCGTCTGCAACCTTGACCACCAGCGTCGTGGTTGGCAGCGGAGCCGGTTCGTGGGTGGTCACTTTCGTCATGCGTGCCGCCATTCGGTGAATAAGGCGGGAATCCGCCGTTGATTGTGGATACGCCATTGCCCCACAACGGCGCAATCCGTGCCTAGATCGATTTGAGGTCGTCCGGCTGCAGCTCCTCAGGCAGGTTCTGGTAGCAGACGGGCCTGAGGAACCTTCGGATGGAAAGGGTTCCAACGGACGTTGCGCCGAAGTTTGTGGATGCCGGATAGGGGCCGCCGTGGACCATGGCATCGCAGACTTCGACCCCGGTCGGGTAACCATTTGCCAGAACACGACCCGCCTTGCGCTCCAGGATCGCCAACAGACTGCGTGCAACTTGAGTGTCGCCCGCATCAAGATGCAACGTGGCGGTAAGCTGGCCATTGAAGCTCTTTGCTACGGCAATCATCTCCTCGATAGTCTCGACCGTCACAATAAGGCCGAGCGGACCGAACACTTCTTCGGAAAGTAGATGGTTGGAGAGCCAGTCCTCGGCGGAAACGCGGAAGAGGAAGGGTGTGGCGTCGCGCTGGTCGCAGGTGGTGGTCAAGACCTCGCGCACACCGGCGCCGGCAGCGATGCGCATGCTTCCCTCGCGATAGGCTTTGGCCATGCCGTCAGTCAGCATCACCTGCGGACCGACCCCTGAGAGCGCGGAACGGGTCGCTTCGGCGAACGCGTCGGCCTGATCGGAAAAGATAATGGCGATGCCCGGATTGGTGCAGAATTGCCCGGCGCCGATCGTCAGCGAACTCGCCCACCCTTTTGCGATTTCCGCGCCGCGGGCTTTCAGCGCTTCCGGCAGGATGAACATCGGGTTCACCGAGCCCAGTTCGCCGAAGAAGGGAATGGGTTCGGGACGTGAGACGCAGAGATCGAAGAGCGCGCGACCGCCGGCAAGCGAACCGGTAAAGCCGACCGCTTTGACGAGCGGATGCGTGACGAGTGCGGTGCCGACATCGCGACGACCGCCTTGGATCAAAGAGAAGACGCCCGGGTGGAGGCCAAGTCTCCTGATGGCGGCATCGGCGGCTTCCGCCACGATCTCACTTGTGCCGGGATGGGCGGAGTGACCCTTGACGATGACCGGACACCCGGCGGCAAGCGCAGAGGCGGTGTCGCCGCCCATCGTCGAGAAGGCAAGCGGGAAGTTGGAAGCGCCGAACACGGCGACCGGGCCGATTGGGCGCTGCATCAAACGAATATCCGGTCGGGGCAGGGGGGTGCGGTTCGGCAGCGCCTCGTCATGGCGCCTGTCCAGATGTTCGCCCTTGCGGATGTGGGAAGCGAAGAGGCGCAGCTGACCCGTGGTGCGGCCGCGCTCGCCTTCGAGGCGGGCGGCGGGCAAGCCGGTTTCCGAGGCGCCGATCTCAGTGATCTTGGTCCCACGGACCTCGATTTCGTCGGCAATGGTGTCGAGGAGGGCAGCGCGCGTCTCGCGGGACGAATAACCGTAGGACCAGAAGGCTTCCTCGGCGGATTCGGCCGCCGTGTTGACCAGTTCGACGGTGCCGACGGAAAAGTCAAAGGCATCGCCGTGGGCGGGCTCGCTGCGGAATTTGATCTGCGCTGCGCGCCATTCGCCGGCGATCAGGTGTTTGCCATGTGGCTCATAGGTCATTTCTTACTCCTTGAATATCGGATTGTTTACGAAGTCGCCGCCCTGGAAACGTGTCGTCGGGTCGCTCGGGTCGGGCCTCGGGGTGAGGGCCTCAATGTGGGTGCGATGGGCCTCGGCATTGTCTTTGGGCTTCCAGCCCAGCCAGCCAAGATGCGAGTTGTCCCACCAGCCGGCGTCGTTGGCCGAGCTGCCCCAGATGACCGGGCAGCCAAGGGTCGACACGCGGAAAATTGCCTCGATCATCGAAGCGAAATCGTCGTGAGAGAGAAAGGTCGACAGCATTCGATAGTTCGTTGGCTCGAGCGTACAGGAGCCGATGCGTACCAGGGCGGTTTCTTGGCCAAATTTGTCGAAGTACAGGCGAGCGAGGGCCTCGCCGAAGCATTTGGAGACCCCATAGAGTCCGTCCGGGCGGTATGGGGCGTCTGGCCCGAGCCGCTCGGTCTGCGGATAGTAGCCGATCGTGTGGTTGGAACTCGCAAAGACGATGCGGGGCTGACCGTGAGAGCGTGCAGCTTCATAAAGATTGTAAAGGCCGACAATATTGCCGGCAAGGATCTGGTCGAAGGGCCGTTCGACGGAAACGCCGCCAAGGTGGACGATGCCGTCGCAGCCGGCGACCATCTCATGGACTGCTGCTGCGTCAGAAAGATCGCAGGACATGCACTCCTCATCGCGCTCGGGCGGGTCAAGCCGAGCAAGATCCGCAAGGCGAATTGTATCGGCGAGAGGCGCAAGCCGTTTGCGCATGACCCGGCCCAGCTGGCCCGCCGCGCCGGTGATCAAAAGGCGTCTCATTTGGGGTATTCCTTTGCGAATTGCCGCATTGCCAGGCACGGCACCGCAGCCATTTCGACCTGCCAATGGTGTGAACCGGCAGAGCCTCAACCTTCTAGCGGTCTTCGTGTCCGAAAAAGCTGCCATCGTTTCACTCGAAACCACATTCGGTCTCGCGTCATTCCTGCGGGCACCTTGACCTCCGCTGACATATCATACAATAACGGTAACACATATTATATGTTGTCGACAACTTGAAGGAGGAATTTATGCTGACTGTTGAAACAAGGCAGGCGGTCAACCCGGAATACGCCAAAACACTCGATACATCCGGACTTCGAAAGCATTTCTTGGCCGAGGATATGTTCAGGGTCGGAGAGATCCGACTGGTCTACACCCACTACGATCGTTTCGTGATGGGTGGAGCGGTGCCGGGTGATGCGCCCCTAACGCTTGACAAGGTGGAGGAAACGAAGACCCCGCTGTTTCTCGATCGCCGTGAAATGGGCATCGTCAACATTGGCGAGACCGGTACTGTCGCCGCCGGCGGGCGGACCTATACCTTGAACCGGGGCGATGTGCTTTATCTCGGTGCCGGATCGGGGGCGGTCACCTTTGCTGGCAAGGGCCGGTTCTATATCACGTCCTGCCCGGCTCATCGCAGCCTGCCGGCGCGCCTCATCACGGCCGCCGAAAGCAAGGAAGTGAAGATGGGCGCATCGGAAACCTCCAACAAGCGCACCATCAATCAGTTCATCCATCCGCTCGTGATGGAAAGCTGCCAACTGGTGCTCGGCTATACCACGTTGGAGGACGGTTCCGTCTGGAACACCATCCCTTCGCATATCCATGACCGTCGCATGGAGGCCTATCTCTATTTTGGTATGGATGAAAAATCCCGGGTGCTTCACCTGATGGGCGAGCCCCAGGAGACCCGCCACCTGTTCATCTCGAATGAGCAAGGCGCGCTTTCCCCACCCTGGTCCATCCACTCCGGCGCGGGCATCGGCTCCTACACATTCATCTGGGCCATGGCTGGCGACAACGTCGACTACACCGACATGGACTTCATCCAACCGGAGGATCTGAAATGATAAATTCCTTTTCACTTCAAGGGCGTAAAGCTCTTGTCACGGGATCGAATACCGGACTTGGTCAAGCGATTGCGGCAGGACTTGCTGCCGCAGGCGCCGAGGTGATCTGCGCGGCCCGCCGCTCGCCCGACGAAACTCTGGATTTGATCGGCAGGGCCGGCGGCAAGGCGAGTGGCATGCAGCTCGACTTCAAGGATCCCATGGCGGCACGAGACATATTTGTCGGCCGGGACATCGATATCCTCGTCAACAACGCCGGCATCATCCGACGGGCGGATGCGGTGGATTTCACCGAGGAGGACTGGGACGCGGTCGTCGATGTGAACCTGAAGGCATTGTTTTTCACGACCCAGGCGTTCGCAAAGGAGTTGTTGGCCAAGGAGCGGTCTGGAAACGTGGTCAATATCGCTTCGCTTCTTTCCTTCCAGGGCGGTATCCGCGTTCCCTCCTACACGGCCGCAAAACACGGCGTCGCCGGTCTCACCAAATTGCTTGCCAACGAATGGGCGGCGAAGGGCATCAATGTCAACGCAGTTGCCCCCGGCTACATCGAGACCAACAATACCGAGGCGCTACGCGCCGATGCCGCGCGCAACAAGGCAATCCTCGATCGCATCCCTGCCAATCGTTGGGGTCGCCCCGAGGACATCGCAGGGGCGGTGGTCTTCCTCTCCTCGCCAGCGGCGAATTACGTCCACGGTGCGGTCCTCAATGTCGACGGCGGCTGGTTGGCGCGTTAATCGACGGCTCGTGGCAATTTGTCATTTAACTTGTATGATGACTTATTGACATATGTATGATGTCTAGCTATGGCTACGGTCAGTTGAATGCACAGAGGAATACTGAAATGACCCCCGAACAAATCAAGGTTGCTCTTGGCTCCGGCCTTCTTTCCTTCCCGGTCACGCATTTCGATGCGCAAGGCCGCTTTGCGCCAGAAAGCTACAAGGCGCATGTCGAGTGGCTCGCGGGTTACAAGGCCCCGGTGCTTTTCGCAGCCGGTGGCACGGGGGAGTTCTTCTCGTTGCGGCCAGATGAAATCCCAGGCATCGTCGCATCCGCCAAGGAGGCTGCAGGCGAAACCGCCATCGTGTCGGGTTGTGGCTACGGCACCGAAATCGCTGTCGATATCGCCCGATCGGTCGAGAAGGTTGGGGCCGACGGCATCCTGCTACTGCCGCACTATCTTATCGATGCGCCTCAGGAAGGGCTCTATGCCCACATTAAGAAAGTCTGCCAGTCGGTCGGTATCGGCGTCATGGTCTATAACCGTGACAATTCGGTGCTGCAGGCCGATACGCTTGCCCGGCTGTGCGACGAATGCCCGAACCTGATCGGCTTCAAGGACGGCACGGGTGACATCGGGCTTCTGCGCCAGGTTACCGCAAAGATGGGCGATCGCCTGATGTATCTGGGCGGCATGCCCACGGCCGAGCTTTTTGCCGAAGCCTATCTCGGCGCCGGCGTCACCACCTATTCATCCGCCGTGTTCAACTTCGTACCGGGCCTTGCCAACGAGTTCTACGTGGCACTGCGCGCCGGCGACCGCTCTACTTGCGAGCGCATCCTGGTGGATTTCTTCTATCCGTTCATGGCGATCCGCAACCGGGTGAAGGGCTACGCCGTCTCGGCGATCAAGGCCGGCGTGCGGCTACAGGGCTTCGACGCGGGACCGGTGCGCGCGCCGCTGGTGGACCTGACGGATGAGGAACTGGGCATGCTCGACAAGCTCATCGGCGGGCAGAAACGCAAGGTCTGATACCGCGACTTCCGGAGGAATGCATGAAGATCACCGCCGTTCGCACGCATCTCTTGGAACACCGGCTCGACACGCCGTTCGAAAGCGCCTCGATGCGCTTTGACCGCCGTGCTCATGTCCTGGTGGAGATAGAATGCGATGATGGAACGATCGGCTGGGGCGAATGTCTCGGTCCGGCAAAACCCAACGCGGCGGTGGTCGCAGCCTTTTCGCCCTGGCTTATCGGTCAGGACCCGCGCTCAACCGAGAAAATCTGGGCCGTGCTCTACAATGCACTGCGCGATCAGGGACAGCGTGGTCTCACCGTCACCGCACTGTCGGGCATCGACATCGCGTTGTGGGACATCAAAGGCAAGCACTACGGCGCCTCGATCTCCATGCTGCTTGGTGGACGCTGGCGGCAAAGCGTGCGCGCCTATGCCACGGGTAGCTTCAAGCGTGACGGCGTCGATCGGGTTGCCGACAACGCCAACGAAATGGCGGAGCGCCGCACACAGGGGTTCCACGCCTGCAAGATTAAAATTGGTTTCGGCGTCGACGAGGATCTGCGCGTCATCCGCGCTGTTCGCGAGGCGATAGGCTCCGAAATGCGCCTGATGATCGACGCCAATCACGGTTACACCGTCACCGAAGCGATCCGGCTCGGCAAAGCAGCAGCGGAGTATGATATCGACTGGTTCGAGGAGCCGGTGGTGCCCGAACAGCTGTCGGCCTACCTGGAGGTTCGCACATGTCAGCCGATCCCCGTTGCGGGTGGCGAGACCTGGCATACAAGGTTCGGCATGTGGCAGGCGCTGGAGGCCCGTGCGGTCGACATTCTCCAGCCCGATCTCTGCGGCTGCGGCGGCTTTTCCGAAGCGCAGAAGATCGCAAGCCTGGCGACACTTCATGGTATCCGCGTCGTGCCACATGTCTGGGGGACAGGCGTGCAGATCGCCGCGGCACTGCAATTCATGGCAACGATGGTGCCCGATCCGGTCCGCGCCAATCCGATCGAGCCGATCCTGGAATTCGACCGAACGGAGAATCCATTCCGGCAGGCGGTGCTTAAGACACCACTGGAGGCGGTCAATGGCGTCGTCACTATTCCAGATGGTCCAGGTCTCGGGATCGAGATCAATCGTGATGCCCTCGTCGAATTCAAGATGCTCCAATCGTGAAACGAACGAGCGCAGTCTTCCAGCACGCATACCGCGTTTGCAAAGCGGCGCTTTAGACGCAGCGTGGCCGTGAACTAGGCTGACTCCGATGGATCTAAGGGGTCCTGGCCCGCTAGCTTCATAATTTCGATCGTCCGTTTATCGCTTCTCGATCGTGCGGGCGGTTGCAAGGCGTATTTCCTGCTCTGGTTCGTCGAGTTGCATCAAGTCGCCATGCCGGCTCTGATGAACCTTGTTCAGGTGGTCGCGGGGGCTGAGCCCAAGTGTGCGCTTGAACATGCGCGAGAAGTAATAGGGGTCTGCATAGCCGACCTCCGCAGCCGCTGCCGCAACCGAAAGCCCTCCTTCCAGAAAATGCATCGCGCGCTCCATTCGCTTGAGCTCCTGGTATTTGCGTGGCGTGCGGCCGACGCGCTTCTGGAATTCGCGCAGAAAATAATCGTAGTTGTAGGGTGCGGCATCGACCGCCCTCATGGCGATGTCGGTTTCAAGCGGATTGGCCGAGATCATCGTTGCTGCCTTCATCACCGCAAGGTCAATCGCATCCGCGCCCTCCGGCTGGTAGGTCGCGTGGTCGCGCCACCCGAGAAACGCATCCTCGATGAAGGCGATGAGAAGGACCATGAAAAGATGGTGCTGGCCGAGCGATACCGAGGAAGGGGGCGCGCTCTGACGGTAGTGACGGGCAATCGGTTCCAGAAACGGCCAGCGGCTCAGTTGCAGTTTGGGCCTGAGTTGCATCTGCTCGATGAGATTGTGACGACCATAGATGTCTAGCGTAAAGTGCTGCGCCACGCCGATATAGGTTTCGCGCCCTTCATTCCAGCCGATGAAGTGTTGGCCGCCGCTGATCAGCATGGCGTCGCCCCGCTCCATCACGCGTGGTTCGCCGTCGATTAGATAATGACCGCGGCCCTCAAGGCAGATGACGAGATCGTCGACCGGATTGGATTTGTCGATCCGCCAGGTTTGCGAATGCTCCATGCGGATCGCCGCGCGCGTCAGGTTGAGCGTCAACGCCGCGGCGGGAATCGCCGATAGAATACCACCTTCGATTTCGTCCATCTTTTTCCTTCCCTTTGTGAATTCATTCTGATCTGAGAATAGCCCAATGTCACCGAATAAACCGTGTCTTCTGGGGAGGAGATCGGTTCGTGGTATAGAAACGTGGCATTCCGCCCATTCTTCCTGCACCGAATTGGGAGCCAGATTTGTACAAAATTGCATCTATGCAGGCTGCGCTCAAGGGCTGCCCGGGAGGGATGTCATGAAGATGCAGCGCCTTATGGGGCTGGGCTATCTCGCCCCCTATATCATTGGTCTTCTGGTCTTCACGGCGATCCCTTTCATCGGGTCGCTGTACCTGAGCTTTACCAGCTATGACCTTATGAGCGAACCTCGGTGGACAGGGATTGCCAATTACGAACGGCTCTTCACACGCGATCGCACCTTCACGAAGTCGCTGAACGTCACACTGCTCTATGTGTTCCTGACGGTACCGTTGAAGCTTGCCTTCGCGCTCTTCATCGCCGCGATCCTAAATTACAAGCTGATGTTCATCGGTCTCTTCCGAACCGCCTTCTACGTTCCCTCCATCCTCGGCGGCTCGATCGCCATTGCCGTTCTGTGGCGCTACATCTTCGCCACGGAGGGACTTGCCAACATGGCGCTGACGACGGTCGGTTTTTCTCCGGTTGACTGGTTTGGCGATCCGACGAACGCGCTGTTCACCATCACGCTATTGCGATGCTGGCAGTTCGGATCTGCCATGGTGATTTTCCTCGCCGCCCTGCAGTCGATAGACAAGTCGCTTTACGAGGCAGCAGCCATCGACGGCGCGGGCAAGGTGCGCACCTTCTTCTTCATCACGTTGCCACTGCTGACCCCCGTCATTTTCTTCAACCTCATCATGCAGATGGTTCAAGCCTTCCAGGAGTTCAACGGACCTTACATCATCACCCAGGGTGGTCCGCTGAAGGCGACGTATCTGCTGCCACTCTACATCTACGACGAGGCCTTCAAGAAGTTCAACATGGGCTATGCCTCGGCCATAGCATGGGTGCTCTTCACCATCGTCACCGCCCTGACCCTCGTTGCCTTCTGGTCATCGAAGAAATGGGTCTTTTACGCTGGCGACAAGAGGAGCTGACCGCAAATGACCGATCTTGCAATCTTCAACGATCTCCAGGCCGCCCGCAGGGCAAGGCTCCGTCTCGTCTCGACGGCAGTCCGCTACGTCCTGCTCTTTGCAGTCGGCTTCGTCATGCTCTATCCGCTCATCTGGCTGGTTGGCGCGAGCTTCAAGACAAATTCCGAAATCTTCGCAGGTGCAGGCTTCCTGCCGGAGAACCCGACTGCCGAAGGTTACATCAAGGGCTGGCAGACATCGACACCCTATACGTTCGGCCGGTTCTTCTGGAATTCCTTCCTGATCATCCTGCCAAAGGTGATCGGGACGGCCATCTCCTGCACGCTGGCGGCCTATGCGTTCGCCCGGTTCGATTTCCCATTCAAGAAGATCCTTTTCGGCTCGGTCATTGCAATCCTGCTGTTGCCCAATGTCGTCACCCGCATTCCTCAATATATCCTGTTCCGTGATCTTGGCTGGCTCGACAGCTTTCTGCCGCTCTGGGTGCCGTCAGCGCTCGCTGGCGACGCCTTCTTCGTTTTCATGTTGGTGCAATTCCTGCGCTCATTGCCAACAGACATGGAGGAGGCGGCACGGGTGGATGGTGCCAATAGCATCCAGACGCTGATCTATATCGTGGTCCCGATGCTCGCCCCGGCACTGATTTCGGTGTGCCTGTTCCAGTTCATGTGGACCATGAACGATTTCCTCGGGCCGCTGATCTATCTGTCCTCGGTGGACAAGTATCCGGTCAGCCTCGCCCTCAAGCTTTCGATCGACACGACCGAAGCTTTCGAATGGAACCGCATCCTCGCGATGTCGGTGCTCACGATCGCCCCTGCTCTGATCGTGTTCTTTGCTGCGCAACGTTACTTCATTGAAGGGATCTCCTCCGGGGGGATCAAGGGCTGAACATGGCTAAGGTTCAACTGAAAAATCTCGAAAAGGTCTATGGCAACGCCTTCAAGGCGGTCCATGGCATCAATCTCGACATCAACGACGGCGAGTTCATGGTTTTCGTCGGCCCGTCGGGCTGCGCCAAATCGACGACGCTGCGCATGGTGGCGGGGCTCGAGGAGATTTCCGGCGGGGAAGTCCTCATTGGGGACCGGCGCGTCAACGATCTGCCGCCGGGCAAGCGCTCAATTGCCATGGTCTTCCAGAACTACGCTCTCTACCCTCATATGAAGGTTCGCGGAAACCTGGCCTTCGGGCTCAAGATCGCCGGCAAGCCGAAGGCGGAGATCGAGGCCGCGATTAAGCAGGTGGCCGAGATCCTCGAAATCGAGCCGCTTCTCGACCGCCTTCCCAAGCAGCTTTCAGGCGGTCAGGCCCAGCGCGTGGCTCTCGGTCGCGCGCTCATCAAGAAGCCGGGCGTCTTCCTGTTCGATGAGCCACTATCCAATCTCGACGCCAAGTTGCGAGCCTCGATGCGCGTCCGCATAACCGACCTGCATCGCCAGCTCAAAGCGGAGGGCTTGTCGTCGACGGTCATCTACGTGACGCATGATCAGACCGAGGCCATGACGATGGGGGATCGCATATGCGTAATGCAGGCGGGTCACATCATGCAGGTGGCCACGCCCAAGGAACTCTACGATCGCCCGGCGAACCTGTTCGTGGCCGGCTTCATCGGCAGTCCGGAAATGAACCTTGTCGACGCCCGGCTCGACGGATCGTCCTTTTCGATCGGCAGCCAGACCTTGCCGCTCGGACCACACCTTGAAGGCCGGCTTTCGGCCCGCCCGACAGAAGCCGTGATCGGCACCCGACCACAGCATCTATCGCTGGCGGCGGACGGGCCGGCGCTCACCGCGAAGCTCACTAATGCTGAGTTCATGGGGCACGAGGTCTATCTCCACGCTGATCTCGAGGGTCGCAAGGTGGTGAGCGTCGTCGGCGCAGCCGAGTTCGAGGCACTGGGAGGGTCGGAGATCATCCGCCTTCGTCCCGATCCGGAACGATTGCACATTTTCGACAAGACTGACGGTCGCAACGTGTCGCTTTGAGGAGGCGGCGTTGGGCCATACACCAAGAAGGAGGAGAACCATGAAGACTGCGAAAACCTTGCTTGCATTGACCGGCGTCGCCTATGGCGCGCTCACGTTCGGTGCCACCGCTGGCGCCGCCGAACTGCGCATGGCGTGGTGGGGCGGTGATAGTCGTCACGTAGCCACTCAAAAGGCGACAGCTGCCTGCGGCCAGAAATACGGCCACACGGTCAAGGGCGAGTTCACCGGCTTCGACGGCTACCTCGAAAAACTGACGACGCAAATGGCCGGCAGGACCGAAGCTGATATCGTTCAGGTCAACTGGCCGTGGCTGCCGCTGTTTTCCAAGAATGGCGAGGGGTTCGCCGACCTTCGCACGCTGAAGGCAATCGACCTGTCCAACTGGACGGAAGGCGATCTCGCGGCCGGTTCGATGAATGGGGTCCTGCAGGGGCTATCCGTCTCGACGACGGGTCGTGTCTTCTTCTTCAACGCGACGACCTTCGAAAAGGCAGGCGTCGAAATTCCGAAGACCTGGGACGAGTTCTTCGCCGCAACCGCGACCATCAAGGACAAGCTCGGCAAGGACCACTACACCTTCAACGCGGTGAAGGAGACTGCCCAATTGCTGGTGACCCTTGCCGTCGTGCAGAAGACTGGCGAGGATCTCGTCGATCAGACGAGCAACCGCGTAGCATGGACGCCAGAGGAACTCGCCGAAGGCATCTCCTTCCTCGGCAAGCTGGTGGAAACCGGCGCGATCCGCTCGCAGAAGGAGGAGGCCGCCGACGGCAACGTCAATCTGTTTGAAAAGCCCTCCTGGGCCGAAGGCAAGGTCGCCGGCTCCTACGAATGGGATTCAACTTACTCCAAGTATGCCGACCCGTTGAAGGATGGTCAGGTTCTCAAGCCTGTACCAATGCTGAAGCTTTCGGATGCGGTTACCGAAGGCGTCTATCGCAAGCCTTCCATGGTGTTTTCGATCTCCAAGAACTCGAAGAACCAGGATGCGGCGGCGCAGATCGTCAACTGCCTCCTGAACGAGCCGGAAGGCATCGATGCTCTAGGCACCTCGCGCGGTCTTCCCGCGTCGAAAGCGGCCGCCGCCAGGTTGGGTGACAAGGGCGAACCCGAGGTTCGCGCCGCCAATGCGATCGTCATGGCCGCCACGGGGCCGATGGTTTCGCCCTTCAATGAACACCCAGAAATTCGTGCCGCTTTCATCGATACGCTTGAGGAGTACGCCTATGGCCAGATCAGCGCAGAAGATGGCGCCAAACAGATCATCGACACGGTGAACGACGTCCTGGCCGAGTTCGACTGACCATTGATACTGCCCGCCGCGGATGCCGCGGCGGGTCCTCCGTCTCTTGGCGGCACGCAACACGAGGCACGACATGACCCGACCTTCCATCATCGCGCGCTCGGCGCGAACGGCGGCGCTATGCCTGCCGCAGCCCGGAGCCCTCTACCGTTTGAAATCGAGGACGGTCTGGCGGCTTTCATCCCCGGATGAGACCGGCGTCCTGCAACACGGAGAAGCCCTAACGGTCGTCACCCTTCTGCACGGGCTTCGCCCGGCTACCCGTTATCTTTTCGAGGCGGAAGGATTTCAGCCGCTGTCGTTTCAGACTGCGCCCTGCGCAGGTGTCGTCGAAGCAACCGATTTCGGACTCGTCGCCGATATTGCGCCTGACGATATCGACGGCGCGCGCAGCAATGCTGCGGCCCTTTGCGAAGCGGTCGCAGCCGTTCCAACCGGAGGCACGCTCCATCTCGGTCCGGGCCTGTGGACGTCCTTTCCACTTAGGCTCAAAAGTCAAATGACCTTGCATCTCGCTGAAGGGGCGACGCTCCAAGCGCCGTCGTTGCGCGCGGGCTGGCCTGTTCTCCCTTCCCACGATCACAACGGCAGCATGCTTGGAAGTTGGGAAGGTCTGCCGGCGGCCTGCTTTAATGCCCCGGTAAACGCGGTGCAGGCGGATAACCTGGTGATCGAGGGCAGGGGCGTCTTCGACGGATCTGGCGACAGGGGCGATTGGTGGAGTTGGCCGAAAGAGACGCGTGATGGTGCGCGTCGCCCGCGTGGCCTGCATCTTATCAACTGCCGTGATGTGACACTGCTCGGTTTTACGATCCGCAATGCACCGTCCTGGACGATCCATCCGCAAGGCTGCGCTCGGCTGACCGCTGCCGGACTAACCATCGTTGCCCCAGCTGACAGCCCGAACACCGATGGGTTCAACCCTGAGAGCTGTCGTGAGGTCGTGATTGCGGGCGTGCGCTTTTCAGTCGGCGACGATTGCATTGCCGTCAAGGCAGGAAAACGCGGCCCGAACGGCGAGGCTGATCACCTTGCCGAAACGCGCGGCGTCCGTGTCAGTCACTGCCTGATGGAGCGTGGCCACGGCGGCTTGGTAATTGGCTCGGAGATGTCCGGCGGCGTCGATGACGTCTCCGTCGAGGATTGCGAGATGATCGGCACCGATCGCGGCCTGCGGCTGAAGACCCGTCGCGGTCGCGGCGGGTCGATCACCAATATCGCAATGCGCCGCGTACTGCTCGACGGCGTCGAAACGGCGCTCTCGGCCAACGCTCACTATCATTGCGACGCGGATGGCCACGATGACTGGGTGCAGTGCCGTGAGCCGGCGGTCGTCAATTCTGGAACGCCGCTCATCGACGGCGTCATCATTGAAGACGTCGAGATCCGCGGGCTCGCCCATGCGGCGGGCGCATTTCTCGGACTGCCTGAAGCCCCGATCCGCAACGTTCGTATCCGCCGCCTTAAAATCACCTCGAGCAATCCCGCGGCAGTCGCAACGCCACCCATCATGGCCGATCGCGTGCGAGCCATGCGCCATGAGACGATTGTCAGCGAGCGGGCAGAGGTCGATTGCGACGATCCCTCCTTGTTGAGCGCTGCCCCCGTGTCCCTTCCTTTCGATGAGATGCTCTCGTGAACCCGACAGAATATTTCGACGAATTCGCCAAGCGTTATAACCACTATAAGGGCGGTAGCTGGTGCTACGAGGATGGATGCGTCTATCGCGGCCTCAGTCTTCTTTTTGATGCGACAGGCGAAACGCGCTGGAAGGCGCATCTTCATCGTCTCGCCGATCAGCAGATCGCGGCCGATGGCGCACTTTCGGGCTACGACCCCCAGGAATACAATATCGATAATATCCTGGCCGGGCGCGCCTTGTTCCCGTTGGCTGAAGGTGCCGATGATGTGCGCTACCGGTTGGCAGCCGATCGGCTGGCCGGGCAGCTGGAGACGCACCCCCGCATTCCCGCCGGCAATTACTGGCACAAGAAGCGCTATCCGCACCAGGTCTGGTTGGACGGGCTGTATATGGGACTGCCCTTCCAGATCGAATATGCGACGATGACCGGCCGCAAGGACCTGATCGCCGATGCGCTGCAGCAGTTTTCAACGGCTTTGGCACTCACGGCGACTACACGCGGCCTCTATGTTCATGGCTATGATGACAGCCACCAGCAGCGCTGGGCTGACCCTGTGACAGGCAAGTCTCCCGCTGTCTGGGCCCGGGCCGTGGGCTGGCTGGCAATGGCAGTGGTCGATGCTCTGGCGACACTTCCTGTTGACCAGGCGACCGCGTCGTTGCGCCAGCGCGCCCGCTTGCTGCTAAAGGAGATCATGGCCCGTCAGGCAGCCTCGTCCGGCCTCTGGTATCAAGTGCTCGACGCGCCGGATCTGAAGGGCAACTACCTCGAAAGCTCTGCCTCGGTCATGTTTGCCTATTCGCTCTTGCGCGCCGCTCGTCTTGGTCTAGTCGAAGCGGACACTGCTGCGGGAGCGGCTGCGGCCGGGCAGCGCGCCCTTGACGCGCTGTTGAATACCCGGCTCGTTGCCGATGCCGAAGGGACCACCCGCTTCACGACCATTGTCCATGTCGCCGGTCTTGGAGGTTTCGAGGGCAGCTATCGCGACGGTTCACCGAGCTACTATCTCACCGAACCCATCGTTTCGGATGACGCCAAAGGTGTGGGGCCCTTGATGATGGCATATGCGGAAAGCCTGATGGCCGCTTCGTGAAGCCGCTTGATCAGTCGCTTTCACCAGGAACGAGATCCATGGGCCACAGGCATCGCGCGGATCGCTCGCGGTAGATCTCGGCAAAGGCCGGCATCGTCGCGAGCAGGGATTCGGCAAGTGCAATGCCAAGGTCGCGTAGCGACAGGCTGAACGATGTCAGTCGTGGCGACAGAAACTGCGAATGCGGGCTTTGACGCCCGATGATCGCCAGGTCGCGCCCGGGTTTTATTCCGGCTTCGACCAGTCCGCGATAAAGCCCGACGGTAATGGCCTCGTTGATGAGGACGATTGCCGTCGGACGTGTCTCAAGCGCGCTCAGTTCCCGGGCGATCTGGTACCCCCCGGCCTCGTTGGGCGTCGAGCGGAAGACGTGACGCGCGTCGAGATTAAGGCCGTGCCGGGCGAGGGTGGCGCGGCACTGGTCCTCGAACACATAGCCAAGGTTCATGTCGTCGTGCGGACGGGTAACGGCGATATGCTTGTGTCCGCGCGCAACCATCCGGTCGATAGATGCCTCGGCCATGCCTTCGAAATCGAGATCCAGCCAGGGCTGGCCGACATCGGTCAGGCTTCGTCCGAGCGTGATGAAGGGGATCTTGCGCTTTGCCAGCAGTTCGAAGCGGGCATCGTGGCGCCGGGTGGCCGACAGGATGATGCCGTCGGCAAAGCCGCGGGCGACGACGCGCTTCAGATAGTCGTTCGGGTCCTCTTGCGAGGAGCAGAGCAAGGCGACCAGATCGAGCTTGTGACGAGCAAAGACGGTCTGAACGCCGTCGAAGACGCTCATGAAGAAGGTGTCGCCCTGGCCGGTGATTTCGGACCCCGTCTGCATCATGAAGCCGATGACGCCGGTCGTCCCCTTCCTCAGCGCACGGCCCGATTGGTTGGCGACATACCCGAGGGATTCCGCTGCTTCGAGGACTCTTTTTCGCGTCTCTTCGTTGACGTCGGGTTTGCCGTTCAGCGCGCGGGAGACCGTGCCGATCGAGATATCGAGGTGTTCGGCAAGTTGGCGAATCCCCTTCATTTTTCCGCGTTCCTCCCCAGACCCGCGACTGGCCATTTTCACACCTCTTGACACAAAAACCCTTTGCCGCATAGTATCGTAAACGTTTACGGAAGCCAACTGAGGAGTTTCGGCTTTCGTTCCTGGAGGAAATCACGTGAGACACAGGGCCGTTTTGTGCGGGTGCGGAGCTATGGCCAAAGGCTGGCTGAAGGCTCTGACGGAGAGCGACTTTCTGAGAGGGAAGGTGGAGGTTGTGGGCCTCGTCGATCTCGATCAAACGACGGCGCAAGCGCTCGCTGCCGAGTTCAAGCTTCACGACATCATCATCGGTACAGACCTGCCGGCAGTCCTTCGCCAGAGCAGGGCCGATCTGCTGTTTGACGTTGTCGTTCCAGCCGCGCGGCGCGCGGTCGTGGCAGCCGGTCTGGCCCATGGTTGCCACGTGCTCAGCGAAAAACCGATGGCCGCCACGCTCGAAGAGGCGCGCGAACTGCGCCGGCTCGCAGCTGACGCTTCACGTATTCACGCGATCGTCCAGAACCGCCGCTTCATCGACGGTGTTCGCCGGATCCGCCGCCTCATCCAATCCGGCAGCCTCGGTGAACTGACGGCGTTGCATTGCGATTTCTTCCTCGGTCCACACTTCGGCGGCTTCCGCGAGCAGATGGACAACGTCCTGCTGCTCGACATGGCCATCCACACCTTCGACGCTGCGCGCTTCATGTCAGGCAAGGATCCCCTTGCCGTCTATTGCCACGAATACAATCCGCAAGGCTCCTGGTACCGCCACGGCGCGGCAGCCAATGCGATCTTCGAATTCTCCGACAATGTCGCCTTCACCTATCGCGGATCCTGGTGTGCGCAAGGCGCCAATACCAGCTGGGAAAGTGCGTGGCGGATAACCGGCTCAAAGGGCACTCTGCTCTGGGATGGCGGCGAGCGCTTCGAAGCCAATGTCGTCAGCGGTCGCGAAGGTTTCCTGCGGGCGGTCGAGCCGATCACGGTTCCCGAGGCTGAAGACCGTGCCGACACGCACGGCCATGCAAGCGTCATCGAGCGCTTCATCTGCGCAATCGACACGGGAACCGTGCCGGAAACGGACGGTAGCGACAACATCAAGAGCCTTGCCATGGTCTTCGGCGCGATCGACAGCGCCCGGGATGGCAAACGCGTCACCATTGCAGCCTAGGAGCCCATCTTGACGAACCCTGCAAAATCCATCCGCATCGGCACAATGATCTCGGCCACCAAGGGCGGTGCCGACAAACGCATCGACCAGATCGCTCAAATGGGCTTCGAAAGCTTCGAACCCTTCTTCTGGCAGACGACCAATGGCCAGGACCTTGCCGAACTCGGCAAACGTTGCGTGGAGGCGATCGGCGGCCGCGACATCACCATCTCGACGCTCGGCATGTTCGGAAACCCGCTTGAGACCACCGCGATCGACGAACAGACATTGCAAGGCTGGCGAGACTGCATCGACAATGCCCATCATTTCGGTGCTACTTGCGTTGCCGGTTTCACTGGCCGCATCCGCGGCAAGCCGTTGACCGACAGTCTGCCGCGCTACAGGGAAATCTGGTCCGAGCTGTCAAAACGCGCGGCCGACAAGGGTGTGAAGATTGCCTTCGAGAATTGCGCCATGGACGGCAACTGGCAGACCGGTGACTGGAACATCGCCCATAATCCGGATGCCTGGGAACTGATCTTCAACGAGACGCCGGACGACCACATCGGGCTCGAGTGGGAGCCCTGCCATCAGATGGTCTATCTGATCGACCCACTGCCGCAGATCCGCAAATGGGCGACAAAGATCTTCCACGTGCACGGCAAGGACGCGACCATCCGCTGGGACGTCATCCGCGAACACGGCATCTTCGGCAAGGAGAAATTCGTCTTCATGCGCACGCCGGGCTTCGGCGACACCAATTGGACCGACGTGTTTTCCGAGCTTCGGCTGGCCGGCTGGTCCGGCTCGATCGACATCGAGGGCTGGCACGATCCGGTCTACCGCGACGCATTGGAGATGACCGGCCAGGTCCATGGCCTGAACTATCTCAAGGCTTGCCGGGGCGGCGACTTCGTCGCCGATCCGGTCTGAGGTGTGCATATCGGCCGGCATGGAGGATGCCGGCTGCGGGATAACCAAAGGAGGAGAAAATGGCTATCCGCGGATCCGCAATCCTGGGCGTTCTCGCCCTTGCAGGTGTCTCTTTGTTCGGGCTCTCGGCCAAAGCCGAAGACGTCACGATCAACGTCTGGTCGCTCGATCGCGACATCCAGCCGGCACCGAACCTGATATCGGACTTCAACAAGTTGAACGCCGGCATCAAGGTCGAATATCGCCAGATCCAGTTCGATGATGTCGTCAGCGAGGCGATGCGAGCCTATTCGACCGGCCAGGCGCCGGACATCATAGCCATCGATAATCCCGAGCATGCGCTGTTTTCGTCGCGCGGCGCCTTCCTTGATCTCACCGACATGATCGCCAAGTCGACGGTGGTGAAGACGTCGAACTATTTCCCCGGGCCGCTCGCTTCCACCATGTGGGACGGCAAGAACTACGGCCTGCCGAAGGCAACCAACACGATTGCGCTCTACTACAACAAGGACATGTTCAAGGCGAAAGGCCTTGATCCGGACAAGCCGCCCCAGACCTGGGACGAATTGGTCGATGCGGCGCGCAAGCTGACGGATCCTGCAGCCAACGTCTATGGTCTCGCCTTCTCGGCCAAGGCAAACGAGGAAGGGACATTCCAGTTCCTGCCCTGGGCGCAGATGGCTGGCGGCAGCTACGAGCACATCAACTCGGACGGCGCGGTCAAGGCGCTCGAGGTCTGGAAGACGATCATCACCGAGAAACTGGCCTCGCCGGATACGTTGACGCGCGGCCAATGGGATTCGACCGGCACCTTCAATTCAGGCAACGCCGCCATGGCGATCTCCGGGCCATGGGAGCTCGACCGCATGGTGAGCGAAGCGAAGTTCGATTGGGGCGTGGCGCTGCTACCGGTCCCTGAAGTCGGTGCGGAGCGCTCTTCGGCGATGGGCGACTTCAACTGGGCGATTTTCTCCAACACGCAACATCCGGCCGAAGCCTTCAAGGTGCTCGAATATTTCGTCTCCCAGGACAACCGCATGTTCAAGGACTTCGGGCAGCTGCCGGCCCGCTCCGACATCGCCATTCCTGAAACCGGCGTGCCGCTCAAGGACGCCGCCCTCAAGGTGTTCAACGAGCAGCTCAAATTCGCAAAGCCGCGCGGTCCGCACCCGGAATGGCCGAAGATTTCCAAGGCGATCCAGGATGCGATCCAGGCGGCCCTGACCGGGCAGATGGCGCCGAAGGAAGCGCTCGATCAGGCGGCCGAAAAAATAAAGGCGGTGCTTGGTTAAAGCATATCCGAAGCGGTTTTCCGTCGGGGAATGCGTGAAAACAAAGAGCTGGAGCGGTTCTGTGGCGCGTCAAAGCCGGAAACGCTCTAACCTCTTGAATGGGGCGAACGTGCTTCTGGGCGTGCCTTGAAGTGCGTTCGCCACCCCGATCAAGCAATGCTCCATCGCACTTAGGCGCTGGAGCGGAAAGCCAGGAAATTTGTGCCGGCTGTCGGCATCAGTTCGGTCGTTCTAGTTTTGCAGGTCGAGACGCGTGCCGCCGATGTCGGCTGCCATCTCGGCGGCGGAGGAGCCCATGAAACGATTTTTGTCCAGCATGATCGACGGTCGCGGTTTCGATATCGGCCTCGTCAGCCTGCCGCTTGCGTTCCTGCTCACTCTGTCCGGGCTGCCGCTGCTCTACAATATCATCATGAGCTTCCAGGAAGTCGACATGTTCAGCCTTGGCAGTTTCTGGCGCCCTTTCGTCGGCCTCAAGAACTACCGGGATTTGTTCGCCCAGCCGGAAACTTGGCCGATCCTTGCCAACACGGCGACCTTCGTCATCGCCTCGATTGCCGGCCAGTTCCTCGTCGGATTTGGCCTGGCATTGTTCTTCTGGACGAACTTTCCGGGCGCCTCGTGGCTGCGCGGCCTCTTTCTGGTCTCGTGGGTGATGCCGGGACTTGTCGTTGGCGCGATCTGGAACTGGATCCTCTCCGGCGACTTCGGCGTGCTCAACTTCATCCTGCGTGAAACCGGTCTCATCAGTGGCAATATCTTCTGGCGCTCGGACCCCGATTTTTCCCTCTGGGCCGTGATCATCGCCAATATCTGGCTCGGCACCTCGTTCAACATGATCCTGATGTCCGTTGGCCTTTCGGCAATTCCGCGCGATCTCTACGAGGCGTCCGAACTCGATGGCGCCAATGTCTGGCAACGCTTCTGGACGATTACGCTGCCGATGATGCGTTCGTCCATCGGCGCGATCATCGCGCTGGGGCTGATTTTCACCCTGCAGCAGTTCGATCTTTTCGCGGCAATCACCTCGGGAGGGCCGAACAATGCCTCGAACGTCACGCAATATTGGGCCTGGGACCTCTCTTTCCGGCAGTACGACTTCGCCAAGGGCGCGACCATTTCGGTGATCATGATCGTCTTCGTAATGATCGCCTCGGTCGTCTACGTGCGCTCGACACGGCATGAGGTGCGCGGATGAATACCGTATCCCGCGACCGGTTGATGCTGGCAATCGCAATCGTTCTGGCCGGCATCTATCTGTTCCCGCTCTACTGGATGTACATCACCACGATCAAATCCGGTTCAGAGATGTTCGCCACCCCGCCGACCTTTTGGCCGACGGATCCTCAATGGCACATTTTCGGCGACGTCTGGCTAAGTCGGAACATGGGCCGCTATATCTGGAATTCGCTGGTTATCGCCTGCGGCGCCGTCGCGGTCATCACCGTGCTCGGTGTCGGCTGTGCCTATGTCCTGGCGCGCTATCGCAACATATGGGTCGATATCGGCCTTTTCCTTGTCCTCATGCTGCAGGTGCTTCCGGCATCGCTGATGGTGACGCCGATTTTCGTCGGCTTTTCTCAGGTCGGGTTGCTCAACTATCCCAGGCTTGCGGTCATCCTGGCGATTGCCGCCAAGAGCATGCCGTTTTTCGTGGTGCTGGTGCGCGCGACCTTCATGAGCGTGCCGCAGGAACTGGAGGAGGCCGCGCTTGTCGACGGCAATTCGCGCGTCGGTGCCTTCTTCAACATCGTCCTGCCGCTCGCGCGCAATGGTATTCTCGTCAGCGCCATCCTGATCTTCATGCAGGCCTTCGGTGAGTTCGTCTATTCGAAATCCATGATCCAGGCTGTCGAACTGCAGCCGGCAAGCGTCGGGCTGAATTCGTTCATGGGGCCGAACACCAACGAATGGAACAACATCATGGCCTATGCGGCGATCTACGTGACCCCGATCCTCGCCATCTTCGTCCTTCTGCAACGCCGCATCGTCTCTGGCCTTACCTCGGGAGCGCTCAAATGACCGCCCAGATCGAACTGACCAACGTCAACAAATACTATGGTGCCTACCACGCGCTGAAGGACATCGAGCTTTCGATCCGCAAGGGCAGCTTTACAGCGCTGGTCGGTCCATCTGGCTGCGGAAAGTCGACGCTGCTGCGGTCCCTCGCAGGGCTCGAGAGCATATCGTCCGGCACCTTGAGGATCGCCGGCGAGGTGATGAACGCCGTGCCGCCGCGCAAGCGCGATGTGGCGATGGTGTTTCAGTCCTACGCGCTCTATCCGCATATGACGGTCGAGGAGAACCTGACCTACAGCCTGCGCATCAGGGGGGTTGCGAAGGCCGAACGCAAGAAGGCCGCAAACGAAGTCGCAGCCGTCACCGGGCTCACCCATCTGCTCGGGCGCTATCCGCGAGAGCTTTCGGGCGGCCAGCGCCAGCGCGTGGCGATGAGCCGGGCAATCATCCGCCATCCCAAGGCGTTTTTGTTCGACGAGCCGCTTTCGAACCTCGATGCAGCACTGCGCGTTCACATGCGCAAGGAAATCCGTGCGCTGCACGATCGGTTGGGCGCCACATCCGTCTACGTCACCCATGACCAGATCGAGGCCATGACGATGGCTGACCACGTCGTCATCATGCGCGATGGCGTCATCGAACAACAGGGGAGCCCGCTTGAACTCTACGATCGGCCGGTCAACAAATTCGTCGCCGGGTTCATCGGATCCCCGGCAATGAATTTCATACCCGCCGTGGGGGGCCAGGATGGACGCTCGGTCATCCTCGACGTCGGTGTCAAACAGGCGATCGTCCTCGATCGGCCTGTGCAACCGGGGCAGGCCCTCACCGTTGGATTGCGTCCAGAGCACATCGAGGTTGCCGAGCCCGATAAAGGCGCTCTCTCTGTCCCGGTCGCGCTGCTCGAATCGACAGGGGCGACGTGTTTCCTGACGATGGCAACGACGCCGGAGCTTTCGGTGGTCTTCAATGGTCGATCGAGTGTGACTGCGGGCGACAAGGTCGGCCTGACCTTCGCGCCCGCCAACATTCACCTCTTCGACGCGCAAACCGAACGGCGGTTGCCCTAGCGCCTATGCGGCGAGGGCATGGCTCCGGCCGCTCGGGGGAAACGCTTATGCGTGTGGTGCTGTTTCGGCACCCGCTTCAAAGGAGCCCATACCGGTGCAGGATCTCCTCGATCTGGTCGTCCTGGGTCTTGTTGGGCAGCAGGGCCGGCTCGCGGCTGGCACCAACGGAGCTGTCCTGTAGAAAGAGCGATCGCTTCACCATCGCAGGCGCAAAGCCAAGCGCGTAGAGATCCGTGCGGAAGGCCGAATAAATCGCCTGCTGTCTTTCGGCTTCGGCAATGTCGCCTGAATTGAAGGCGTTCAAAATTCCCGCCAGCACGTGCGGCATGGCATTGCCGAGGCCCGATATGCAGCCGGCCGCACCGTTTTGCAGCGCCCACAGCACCAGATGATCAGGGCCTGAGTAGACTTCGAAACCCTCAACGTCCCTGGCCACTTCGAGATAGGCTTCGAGCGTCTCTTTTGCTCCGCCGGAATCCTTGATGCCGGCGATGTTGCCGTGCCCGGAAAGCCTGCGCGCGGTCTCCGGCTCGATATGGTTCTGGGTGCGGGCCGGAATATCGTAGAGATAGATGGGGGTTTCGACCGCGTCCGCAACGGTCGAGAAGTGACGGATCAGACCATCCTGGGTGCAGGCGATGAAGAACGGGGTTATCACGGCAATACCATCGACGCCGATGCGATCGAATTCGCGTGCGAGTTTCAGCGTTTCGAAGGTTGCGGGCATGCCGGCATTGACGATGACCTTGACGCGGCCGGCGACCTCATCGACGACCTCCTCGGTCAGGCGCACTTTCTCGTCGTAGGTCAGGGCGCTGAAATCACCGTTCGTACCGGCGCACATGATGTTGTTGCCGGCGTCCACCTGTCGGCGGACCTGAGCGCGCGTCGCGTCGTAGTTGATCGTCTCATCGTCGTTGAAGCAGGTAACGAGCGCGACAAAGGCTTGCTTGGACATTGTTATCTCCAGTGATGGGAGCGCTCTCTAGGAGGCGCATTCGAGGCGGGCGGCGCGATTGGCCGCCTGGACGTCGGGATCCGGATCAAGTCCGGCAGCCAGAAGCGCGCGCGTATAGTCTTGGCGTGGGGTCTCGAAGACCTCACGCACGGTGCCGAGTTCGACGACATTGCCCTTCTGCATCACCATGACGTGGTCGGCGAAGTCGCGAACGACCGGAAGATCGTGGGCGATGAAGATGAAGGCAATGCCAATGTCCTTGCGAAGCTTGTCAAGGAGGGCAATGACCTGGGCCTGAACCGAGACATCGAGCGCCGAGACGGCCTCGTCGCAGATGATCAATTGCGGCTCGAGCGCCAGCGCTCGGGCAATGGCGATGCGCTGGCGCTGACCGCCGGAAAACTGATGTGGATATCGCCCCATATGTTCCGGCCCAAGGCCGACCTGAACCAGAAGCTCGGCGACGCGCTCTCGCCATTTCGCCTTCGGCAGGATGTCCGGATGGATCACCCATGCCTCGGAGATCAGCTGGTAGACGGTCATGCGCGGATTGAGCGACTGGGTGGGGTCCTGAAACACCATCTGCAGGTCGCGCCGCAATTTGTAGAGTTCCCCCGGCGACAGCAGGAAAAGGTCACGGCCCTTCCACAGCGCGCTGCCGCTGTCGGGCTCGTCCAGCCTGAGCAGGATGCGGGCGAGCGTGGATTTTCCCGAGCCGCTTTCGCCGACGACGGCCATGGTCTCGCCGGGCATGAGGTCGAAGGAGATGCCTTTCAGAGCTTCGAAGCTGCCATAGTGCTTGCGGACATCGCGGACCGACAGGACCGGCTCGCCACGCGTTCCCGGCGAATGCATCTTGCCCTTTCCGGGGGCGGCGGCGATCAGCTTACGGGTGTAGGGATGTTGCGGGTTCTTGTAGACATCGCGAACCGTTCCCGCCTCGACCAGTTCGCCCTTTTCCATCACCACGACGCGGTCGGCAACCTCGGCGACGACGCCAAGGTCATGCGTGATGATCAGCACCGCCATGCCGGTTTCCTGCTGCAACTCCTCCAGAAGCGCCAGCACCTCGGCCTGAACAGTCACGTCGAGCGCCGTCGTCGGCTCGTCGGCGATCAGCAGATCGGGGCGGAGTGCAAGCGCCATGGCGATCATGACGCGCTGGCGCTGACCGCCGGAGAACTCGTGCGGATATTTGTCGAGCGATTTCTCCGGGTCGGGAATGCCGACGCGGGTCAACAGCCGCAGAGCTTCCGCCTGTGCCTCGGTGCTTCCCGTGCCGTGGGTCGTCAGTGCCTCGCGGATCTGCCAGCCGACCGAATAAACCGGGTTCAGGTGGCTGAGCGGATCCTGAAAGATCATTGCGATGCGGCGACCGTTCACTTCGCGGCGCTTGTGTGTCGGCATCGTCAAGAGGTCGACGCCGTCAAGCAGGATCTCGCCCGAGCTGATACGGCCGGGCGGCATGTCGACCAGGTTCATGATCGCCGACGACGATACGGACTTGCCTGATCCGCTTTCGCCCAGGATCGCCAGCGTCTCGCCGCGATCGAGGTGATACGAGATGTTGCGGACCGCTTTGACGACGCCCATCACGGTGTGAAATTCGACCGAGAGGTTGCGGACTTCCAGCAGATGGTCAGCCATTCTTGCGACCTTTCATTTCCAGGCGCCAGCGCTGGACGGGATCAAGGGCGATGCGCATCCAGTTCGAAAGCAAGTTGAGCGACATGGTCGTCAGGATGATTGCAAGGCCCGGCCAGAAGGACAGCCACCAGGCATTGGTGAGATATTGCCTGCCTTGAGAAATCATCAGGCCCCAGGTGATTTCAGGCGGCTGAATGCCGATGCCGAGGAAGGAAAGCGCGCTTTCCGCCAGCATCACATAGGCAAAGTCGAGGGTCGCCAGCGTCGTCAGCGTTGGCAGGACCACGGGCAGGATGTGCCGGAACAGGATGCGCTTGCTGGAGGCGCCCATGACGCGCGCAGCTTGCACGAACATGCGCACGCGGATCTCCAGCACCTCCGCGCGGGTGGTGCGCAGATAGACCGGAATGCGGGTGATCGCGAGAACCAACATCAGGTTCAGGATCGACGAGCCGAGGACATAGAGCACGATAACCGCGATCAGCAGCGACGGGAACGACATGATGACGTCGGCCAGCCGCATGATGACCTGGTTGACGCGCTCGGAGGAAAAACCTGCGATCAGGCCAAGCGTGGTGCCGACGATCGCGGAGATCGCGACGGCGCCGGCGGCAACCATCAGCGTGTTTTGCGTTGCCACGATGATGCGGGCAAACAGTGGGCGCCCGAGCGCATCCGCCCCCATCCACCAGACCCAGCCGCGTTCCCATTCGAACGGCGCTGCATTTCGGCCGCGCAGGTTTTGCTTCGTCGCAAGGTCGCCAAGCCAGCTCGGCCCGACGATCGCCAGAATGAGGACTGTGATCAGAAAGATTGCAGCGCACAGGGCGAACTTGTCCGCCCACAGCATGCGCGCCATGCGAACGGCAAAGGTCGGTTCCTGGGTTATCGCCGTATCTGTCGTCTGTAAGGTCATGGCTGAACTCTTCAATGACGGATGCGTGGATCGAGAAGCGTATAGGCAAGGTCGATCAACAGGTTCATGACGAAAATCGCCAGCGCGGTCACGAGAATGGCGGCCAAAATGACGTTGAAGTCACGCTGCAGGATGCTGTCGATCATCAGCTTGCCGACGCCGGGAAAACCAAAGATGGTTTCGACGATGACCGCACCGTTCAGGAGGCTCGCGGCCTGGTCGCCGATGACGGTGATGACGGGAAGCATGGCGTTTCGCAGCGCGTGGATGAAGATGATCGGTCCGGACTTCACGCCCTTGGCGCGTGCCGTCTTCACGTAGGCAGACGAAAGCGCGCTGATCATCGAACCGCGAACGACCTGGACGATGATCCCGAACGGGCGGACGAACAGCACGCTGATGGGCAAAATCCAGTGCAGGAGCGAGCCGGTGCCGGATGTCGGAAGCCAGGCAAGGTTCACCGAGAAGACGACGATCGCGACAATGGCGAGCCAGAAGTCCGGGACGGCCGCGCCGATCAGCGATATCACCGAGGAGAGGCGATCGAAAAAACCGCCGGCGCGGAACGCGGCCAGTGAGCCGACGACGATGGCAGCGCCCGTCACCAGCGACATGGTGATAGTGGCAAGCCAGAGCGTCCACACGAAAGCTTCCAGAACCACATCGAGTGCCGGCCGTGCCTTGCGCAGCGACTCGCCGAAATCGCCGGTTACGACGTCACCGACATAGCGGGCAAACTGAACCATGATCGGATCGTTAAGGCCGTGGATCTCGCGAAACTGGTCCTTCATTTCCGCCGAGGCTTCGACGGGAAGGAACAGGGCGGCGGGATCTCCCGTCAGGCGCGAGAGGAAAAAGACCATCACGATCAGCCCGATAAGGGAAATCAGGCTGGCCAGGGCCCGTTTGCGAATGAAGCTCATCTTTGTGCCTCTCGATTGCATAGGGCGGCGGGATCCTCCCGCCGCCTTGATTGCGTCTGTCACTGGCGGATTTCATCATCGCCAGAACGGATCACTTGATGCCGATCTCCGAGAGCTGAAGCATCGAGTTGGTCGCCATGGTGGGCTTGAAGTCCAGGCGTTCGGAAACGCGCGAGAAGCCAACCATGTGGAAGAGCAGCACGTCAGCCACCACTTCATCATGCACATAGGCAATGGTTTCAGACCAGAGCTTGGCGCGTTCTTCGCCGACAGCCGCCGAGGCGCGCTTGATCAGATCGTCGACCTTCGGGTCTGAAAAGCCCGACTGCGTGCCATCGGTTGCGTATTTGAAGAACATCGAGAAGGACGGGTCACCCTTGGAGTTGTCGTGCATGGCAGCAACGAGCTGCGGCCCGCGACCTTCCTTGAACGGCTTGGAATAGTAGCCTTCATGTTCGGCCACTTCGACGAACTTGAGATCGATCTTGAAGCCGACTTCCTGCAACTGTGCCTGGATGGCTTCCATGATCTCCGTCACGTTCGGGAAGTTTGCCGAGCGCGCGATGATGGTGATCGGCGTATCGACCTTCACGCCTGCGGCCTTGGCCTCCTCCAGAAGTTTTTTCGCGGCCTCCGGGTCGAAGGGGAAAACCTTCACGTCAGGGTTCCAGCCGAGCGTCGGGGGCGGCACGATCGCGGTGGCAAGCAGCGCGCTGTCGGGCACCAGAGTACCCAGGAACGCCTGGCGATCGATGGCCATGTTGAGCGCACGACGGACGCGCACGTCGTTCAGAGGCTCGATGTTGTGATCGATGCGCAGATAGACGGTCTCGCTGTCGAGATAGGAGAAGTCGGTCTTCGGGTTGGTTGCGTCGAGCTGCGAGATCGAGGGCGAGAGATCGGCTTCGCCGGCCTGAACCATTGCGGCTCGGACTGACGGATCTGCGCGGAACAGGTAGGTTGCTTCCGTGACCTGCGGCTTCTGGCCCCAATAGTCATCGCGCCCTGTCAGGACGATCTGCTGGCCCGGCGTCCAGTTGGTCAGTTTGTAGGGGCCGGTGCCGATCGGCTCGCGGATGAACTCGAGTGGCGTTTCTTCCGGAACGATCGTGACGAGCGACATCAGCAGCGGCAGGATCGGCTGAACCGGATCCGCGCTGAAATCGATCGTGTGATCGTCGACGACATTGGCAGTAACCGTCATCCCGCCGAAGTATCGACGAGACTCACAGGCATTCTTGTCGCTCATGATGCGGTCGAAGCTGTGCTTGACGTCCTTGGCGTCAAAGGTCGTGCCATCAGAGAATTTCACCCCCTGGCGAAGATGGAAACGCCAGCTTCCGTCTTCATTCTGCTCCCACTTTTCGGCAAGGCGTGGCACGACGCCCTTGTCGCCGCGAACGTCGAGCTCGGTCAGGGTCTCGCTGACATTCTGCATGATGACGCGGCCGATATTCGAGCGGGTTGCCATGCAGGGCTCGAGCAGATCGGCCTCCTCGGCCAGCACGATCTTGATCGGTCCCGATGCGGCAAAAGCAGGCGACATGGCGGAGCCCAACAGGAGCGCCCCCAGGATAAGCGTTTTCTTCATTGCATTTTCCTCCCTAGAAAGTCTCGTTCAGTCCGGCGTCTTGCCAGACCTGAATTTTCCGGAACGCGCGGCGATCAATGCGGCGCAGCATATGAGTGCACCGCCGCCGATGGTGGTCAGCGCGACGGTTTCGCCGAACAGGGCAAATCCGACGAAGGCCACAAGCGGCAGGCGTAGAAAGTCAACCGGTGCCACGACAGTCGCCGGCGCTAGCGAAAAGGCATGGGTCATCAGCCCCATGCATGCGGTGCCGACCACGCCCTGAAGCGCAAGCAACCCCATTTCCCTTGGGCCAGGAATGGCGAAAAACGGGATGGCGAGCAGCAGGGCGATAGGCACGGTCAAGAGAAGGTTCCACACGACGAGCGTGGACGTGGCGTCGCCTTTCGACATGGATTTCAAAATCAGCTGGATCGCTGATTGAAGCACGGCGCCCGCAAGCGCCAGCAAGATCGCCAGCGTGAAGCCCATCGCGGACGGGCCGATCACCAGCATGGCGCCGGCAAAACCAAGGGCGACCGCTGCAATCATCGCCGGGCCCGGTCGTTCGCCCAACGTCAACGCTGCACCCAGCACGACAAAAATCGGAGAGGTGAAGGCGATGGCGGTGACGTCGGCGAGCGGTCCCCAACTGAAGGCGGCGAACAGCGCGATCATCGCCAATAGTTTGAAGCCGGCGCGCAGGGCGTGCTGGCGCACCGGATGCGTGGTGCGAAGAACGGATGGGCGAAGCGCAATCCAGGGAAGAAGGATGAGTGCGCCGAAGAACGCCCGGAAAAATCCGATGACGAACGGGTGCACGGCGCCGCTCAGCGCACGCACGATCACGGCATCTGTCGCGGCGAGCGTTGCTGCTCCTGCTGCAAAGACGACGGCCGTCGTGGCCTGGTGGCGACTGCTGGCGCTGTACATGAAGGTCCTCCGTCCCCGGCATCCTTGCGCCGTGTTGTCATGACAATCTATCTTTCGGCAAAGTTTGTCAAATTGTTTTCTTATGTAAAATTATTGAACGCAGCTATCGTCTGCAAATAATAAGTAATTTCAGATAGTTGTGTATGATTATATGGTCGATAAGCGAAACCAAATGACATTAAAGAACTTGACAACTTCGAAATTTGGATGCTTTTCGAACCTGACAGGAGGGCCTAAATGCATCCCGATGAAATCGCTCGCAACATGAACGGCGTGCTTCGATCCGTGTCCCCGGGGCGCGACGAAGCCTTGTTGCCTTCGTCAATGATCCAGAACCATGCGGCATTCCTGCACTTGCTCGATGACGGTGCGCTCGTGTGCGCCTGGTTCGGCGGCACGCTGGAGGGCAAGTCGGATATCTCGATCTTCGCGTCTGTACTGACGCAAGGCTCGACCGCTTGGGGACCGCCGCAGCGACTGAGTGACGATCCTTCACATTCGGAACAGAACCCGGTGTTGTTTTCCGCGCCGGACGGCACTCTCTGGCTGTTTCATACCTCCCAACCATCAGGAAATCAGGATGAATGCCGGATCCGCATGACTGAGGTGGTGCGCGATCCCGCCGACCCACTGAAGCTCGCAGCGCCAAAGGGGCGCTACCTCGACCTGCCGCGCGGGTGTTTTGTCCGCGCCCCTGTCGTCGTGCGCGACGATGGTGCGTGGCTGCTGCCGATTTTCCGATGCGTGCAACGCCCCGGCCAGAAATGGAACGGCAGCCATGACACGGCCGCAGTGGGTGTCTCCCATGATGCAGGCAGGACGTGGCGGCTCGAAGATATTGAACAGTCCACCGGCTGTGTGCACATGTCGCCGGTCTCGCTCGGAGGGGAGCGCTACGCCGCCTTCTTCCGGCGTCGTCAGGCCGACTTTGTCTACCGGAGCGAGAGCGTCGACGGGGGGCGGTCCTGGTCCGTGCCTCATGCCACGGAAGTGCCGAACAACAATTCGTCGCTAGCGGCAATCCGCCTGCGCGACGGCCGCATCGCCATGATCTGCAATCCGGTGAACGCGCTTCTGTCGTCCGACCGACGCGCCTCGCTCTATGACGAATTGGGCGAAGATGATGGCCGGCCCGATGCGGATCCAAGCGGAGGCTGCGTTCCCGTCTGGGGGGTGCCGCGCGCACCCGTTGCACTTTGCCTCTCCAACGACGGTGGGCATTCCTTTGCGCTTCGCCAGTCGATCGAAGATGGCCCGGGAACCTGCCTGTCCAATGACTCGACCGATGGCCGCAACCAGGAAATGTCCTATCCCTGGCTGCTTGAAGGTCCCGACGGCGCAATGCATCTCGCCTACACCTATCATCGGCGCGCGATCAAATATGTCCGCCTGGCTCCCGGTTGGGACAGTGCGGCTCGACGGAGTGTTTCATGAGCAATATCATTGGCATAACCATGGGCGATCCCTGTGGGGTCGGCCCCGAGATCTCGGTGCGGGCCCTGGCTGAAATGTCCAGTGCAGATCGCGCACAGACGCGCATCTATGGCAATCTGGCGACGCTTGAGGCCGCTCGGTCTGCGCTCGGCCTGGACATCGACCTCAGCCCTCATGTCGTTGATCTGCCGATCGAGGGCGCGCCGCTGCCCTGGGGCCAACTGAGCCCGGTCGCCGGCGATGCTGCCTTTCGTTTCATCGAGAAAGCGGTGCGCGACGCCGAATCCGGTGCGATCGGCTGCATCGTCACCGCACCGATCAACAAGGAAGCGCTGAACCTTGCAGGCCATCACTACGATGGCCATACCGGCATGCTGCGCAGCCTCACCGGATCGAAGGCCGCCTATATGCTGCTCGCTTCCGAGCGGCTGAAGGTCATCCATGTGTCGACGCATGTCTCGCTGCAGGAGGCAATCAGAAGGGCGACGACGGAGCGAGTTCTGGCAACGATCAGGGCCGGGGACGCGCATCTCAAGCGCACCGGCTATGCCGCGCCCAGGATCGCTGTTGCCGGCATCAATCCGCATTGCGGCGAAAATGGCCTGTTCGGCACCGAGGATGACGACCAGATTGCGCCTGCGGTTGCGGCCGCGCGCGCCGAGGGCATCGACGCCTATGGGCCGATTTCGGCGGACACGGTTTTCTATCGTGCCTATTCCGGCGCTTTTGATCTGATCGTCGCGCAATATCACGATCAGGGACACATCCCGATCAAGCTGGTGGCCTTCGATACCGCGGTCAACGTCTCGGTCGATCTGCCGATCGATCGTACCTCGGTTGACCATGGCACGGCCTTCGACATCGCCGGAAAGGGCATCGCCGACCACGGCAATATGAACTCCGCCATCGCCTACGCGCGCAAGCTCGTGGCCGGCAGCGCCAAGCAAGGATGACCAGGCCATGACAATTGCTCAAATCACCCTTCATCAACCACGCCGGCTAATAGTCGGCGCAGGCACGGTCGGCGAGGTCGGTGCCTGGGCCGAAGTCGGCTCTGCACTCGTGATCGCAACGCCGATCACGGCAGGCTTTGCAGATCGATTGCGGCTTTCCGGCCGCGTCACTGTATTCGATGCGATACCCGGAGAGCCAGACATCGCAACGCTGGACGCAGCGCTCGAGGCCGCAAGGCGGTGCAAGCCGGACCTGATTGTCGGTCTTGGCGGCGGATCGGTGCTCGACGTCGCAAAGTTGGTTGCCGCGCTTTGGGATTCGGATCAAACGCTCGTCGATGTCGCGGGCCCCAATCGCGTCGCCGGCCGCAACACTCGCCTGGTTCAAGTCGCGACGACGGCTGGAACCGGCTCTGAAGCGGGCATTCGCTCGCTGATTACCGATCCCGGCAAAGGTAACAAGATCGCAGTGGAAAGCCCGCACATGATCGCGGACTTTGCCGTTCTCGATCCGGAGTTGAGCTATTCCGTGCCGCCGGCCGTCACAGCGGCGACGGGTGTCGATGCGATGGCCCATTGTGTCGAGGCCTTCACCAATCGTCGGGCGCATCCGATGATCGATGGGTTTGCGCGAATGGGCTTCCATCTTGTCGGCAAATATCTGGCACGCGCGGTCAAGGACGGGACAGATACCGAGGCCCGCGAAGGGTTGATGCTCGCCTCCTATTATGGCGGCATATGCCTTGGCCCGGTAAACACGGCTGCCGGCCACGCCATCGCCTATCCGCTGGGAACCAGGCTCCGCCTGCCGCACGGGCTGGCCAACGCCATCATCTTCCCACATGTACTTGCCTTCAATCGTTCCGTTGCAGCAGAAAAGACGGATGAGGTCGCACAGGCGCTGGGACTGGGCGAGGCTCTTTCGGCGCCGGAACTTCTGAGCGCTGCTCGCGGATTTTGCAGTGATCTCGGCATCGAGATGTCGCTTTCAGCCCACGGCGCGACGTCGAACGATCTGCCGCTCTATGCCAGCGAGGCGCATGCCAACCGTCGCCTGATGGACAACAATCCTGTTGATATGAGTGTCGACGAGGTGCTGGAGGTCTACAGGGCGGCTTTCTAACGCATGTCGCGGAAATGTGCGCAGCGGTTTTGCGAGAACGACATGCGCAACAAACAAGTGCCTAACGCGCAGTAGGCGAACCTGAGAGGCTACTGCGCTTTAGGCGCCTTGGGCCATCGCCCAATTTCAAGCGCCTCGGCCAAAGGTCGGGGCGCTTCGCGTTGCGAGTGTCGCCGATTTACCGGGTCGTCTGAAACAACCGCTCGCGCGAGCCGGTCAAGTGATCGTGCATCAACTGCTTTGCCTTCGTGCCGTCACCGGCAGCGATCGCATCGCAGATTGCTTCGTGCTCGGCGAAAACACGCGTGAGGCCGGTTGTCTCGCGCTTGACTGACGCGCCATGGAATTTCATGCCGACGGCAATATGGTCCTTGAGGGCTTCCATCGCGGTCGAGAAATAGCTGTTCTGGGCAGCGCGCGCGATCGCCAGATGGAATTGGAAGTCCGCGTCCTCGCGATGCGACTGTCGGTTGGTCGCGTCCCGCATCAACTCCAGCGCCTGGCGAATGGCGCCAAGACTGGCGTCATCATGGCGTGCCGCTGCTGCGGCTGCTGCTGCCGGCTCGACCGTCAGCCGGAACTCGTAGCAGTTCAGCAGATCCGCGACATTCTCGAGTTGTCCGAAGCCAAGTGGCTCCTTCATGCCGACGGCACGAACAAAACTGCCAGCGCCTCGGCGAGAATAGATCAGGCCCTGGTCACGGATGCGGCGAAGCGCCTCGCGGATGACCGGTCGGGACACTTCGAATTCGGCGGCGAGGTCGTGCTCCGTCGGCAAGCGTTCATCGGGCTTGTAGGCCCCCGATTTAATGGCGCGATGCATCCGCTCGAAGACGAGGTCGGCCAGGCTCTTGCGTGTCGTTCCGTTCTCCAGTCCCATTGTCATCCCATGTTGCGGAGCATTCTGCCCGCAATCTCCCTCAGCGTCCCGGCGTGACCGAATCCTCCGGATTTCGCGATGATGCAATGTCCGTTGGCGAAGGCCAAGCCCAGACCTGGCATGCACTCACCCATTAGCCGGAAACGTTTAATCCCCATCTTGTCCAGCACGGCTTGTGCAGTGGCACCACCGGAAAGAAGCAACGTCGAGGCGGCCTGTGTCAAAGCTGGAAAGACGCTTTCCGCTAGAAGACGGGAGACTTCCTGCGAGGTAATTGCGACATCTCCGTCAACTGCCTGCACAAGAGTGATCAAGCTGCCACCCGAAGACGTGTCGCTCAGGCGGCCATTTGGTGCCGGCAGATAACGCGGCTCGAGCGTGGCACGCAATTCTTCGATCTGCGCTAGCGTGATCGGATCACGCGAGCCGATGACAAAAAGTCCGGGCCCTTCTGGGATCTCGGCAGCTAGCGCCTTTGCGTCGCCGGTCATTTGGCGTGCCAGTGCCTCGGCCAATCCGCGTGCCCCGATCAGCAGGTCCACTCCCGATTCCTGGGCCGATTGAAGCGAGCGGCTCATTTCTTCCGCGGTCGCGATATCCGGGATCGTCATGTTCCCCGCGTGCCGGCCAAGTTTTTCGGCAATCGATATCGGCGTATCCACCCCAAAGCCCTGTACATGGCCGGCCCTTACCATCCGTCCGAAATCCGGAATGGCGGGAGCAACCAGCGCTGAGCGAAAAGGGATTATGTCGAGCTCGGCAGCGATGTGGCCCTTGAGGCGCGAGTCGATCTTCTTGAAAAGGCGCGAGCCCGGCGGCAACGCGGCAAGCGCCGCAGCAGTTGCTTGCTGCGCTGATACGACATCCATTTCCCGCGAGCCAATATTGACGGACATGACCTGCGGGTGCTCGCTCAACGCCCCGGGGATGGCTTCGACGGTAAGCGCAATCTCAGTATGCAGGCCCCTGCTGGCGAATGGGGCGGCTGCATCCAGGGCGCCGGTCAGATCATCGGCGACAATGGCCAGCATGAAACAAGCTCCAAGAATTTGTTGTTATCTTAATTCCTTCGTTTTTGATTGAAATGTCAAGGAGTTTTGGCTTGCTAATTACAAATAGTTCCTGATGGACCCGGCAGTTTGAAGGCCGTCGAGGAATGACGCGGTGACACGAAATCTAAAGCAGCGTTCGTCAGGTGATCGCGGTCCAGATGGAACCCAGATCAAGAATGCAGTGGCCGGCAGTGGCGCGTGCCAATCGATCTTTGGCGAGTCTTTGCCCGACCGATAGATGAGCTTGTCAGGACCACCGCGAGAGGGATTGATTATCCAATCCCGACGTCTGGCGCTGTAAACGGCGAGGACTGGAGGGAAGGCCTCTGGAGGGGTGTCTTTGCACCGCCGGCTACGGGGGAAGGGACACTGCTATCCACCTCGGTCTGCAAGTACCAGATGTCAATCGGCAACCGCCGGCCAGCGAGCGCAACCTCATTCTGTACCGTCCACAGTGCAGATGGCGCAGGTTTGCGCAATTGTTTGACCAGCGCCGATGAGACAACAAGCGGTGAGCCCAGAACCTTCGTAAGGGCTTCAAGTCGCTGGGCGACATTGACCGCATCCCCTATGACTGTGAATTCGCTATGACACCCGCTGTCCAGGACGCCACCGACGACGGAGCCATAGTGCAAGCCTATGCCAGCGCTTAGGGCAGGATACCCGCCAACCAAATTCTGGTGCTTCCAGTCATTCAACGCATCGACCAGGTCGAGAGCGCAAGCGAGCGCACGGTCTGCGTCATCCTTCATTGCTGTAGGTTGGCCGAACACGGCCATCACGCCGTCTCCGATGAACTTGTCGACGGTTCCGCCGTGGTCGAAAATGATCCCCGAAACGAGATGACGGTATTGAGCCAGCACCGCTGCCAATTGGCGAGCGGGTGCTGTCTCGGCAAAACTGGTGAAGTCACGCAGGTCGACAAACATGATCACGGCATTGCGCCGTTCGAGTTCGAGAGCCGAACTTCCTTCCTGAAGGTCGGCGACAACGAGTGGCGAGAAGAACCGCGACAGATTGAGGCGTCGCCTGTCTGCCACCAGAGCCTCCTTCCGCGTCTTATCGTGATCCTTGGCGAGGAGATAAATTGCAAAGGCGGTGAAGCCATAACTCACCGTCAGACCAAGATCCTGATTGAAAAAGTAAGCAACGAACGAGACAGCGTCAGCCGTGTGATGCCTGGCGGCGGTAACCGCGAGCATGCCGATCCAGGCAACAAGGACGATGCCTGAAAAGACAAGAACCAGCCGACGGTCAAGCTTGAGGCCAACATGATTGAGGAGAATGAAAGCGACGACGAGGCTGCTCGTCGTAACATTGTGGTTCTCTGTGACCGGGCCGCCAAGGATATGGGCATAGAGGATCAACGCGACCAGCAGTGCGTCAAGAACGACAAATAGCGTTTTCAGCCAGGATCGTCCGGGCAGGAAGCGGGCGCTCATCACAGATGCGATGCTGATAACCAGATAGCAAATAATGACGGCGAAATGGGTCCCTTCAGCCTCTGCACCCCCGCCCAGCAAGAGATTAGCGAGAAGTATGGCGAAGGCGACGAACCGCAGAAGGATTGAACGGGTTTCCCGCTCGAAGTCCCAGTCAGCGCTGAGTGAAGATCTCATGTTTTCCTCTGGACATGCGGGCAGGCTTCGGGACCTCTCACGGTCAGCCGAGCTCGCATGCTCTCGGTACCATGAAGGGTAACGCGACCCTTATGGGGCTTCCAACGATGGTAAGGTCAAGAGCTTGTGGGATCGCGCTAGGGGCTTTGCATCTGTCGTGCGCATGCATTGCATTGCGGGTTGGGAGACTTGCCGTGGTTTCAATCGCGGACAGAGGATCCAGTACGGTCAGCAGCCCAAGCGACGAAGGCCGCTTTGAGATGCTCGGCCGCGGGCGAAAGGCTGTGCTGGCGCCGCTGCAATAGCGAGACATCTCGCATCACGTCCGGTTCGATCAGGTCGATGGTCGTGACGTGTACGGCGGATGCGAGTTGGCTGGAATTCTCCGGCAGGACGGCGACGCCCATGCCGGCGGCGATCATGCTGATGGCGGTCGTTGAGAAGCGCACTTCGTACTTCGGCCGGAAATTCGGAGCGACGCGGATGAGGTTATGCTCAACGATGCTGCGCAATGGGTTGGCGGCGGCCAGCGTGATAAGCGATTCGTCTTTCATCTCCTCCCACCGCACGGACTTCCGTTTGGCGAAACGGTGGTCCTCCCGGCACACAAGCATCAGCTTGTCGCGCAAAAGCGGGGTGGCCGTGATCTCCGGATCCTCTTCAGACAGTGTGCCAACGGCGATGTCGACCTCGTTGCGCTTGAGCGCCGGGCTGATCGCCTCCTCGGGCATGTCGCGGATGCTGACGGAAATCTCCGGATACATGCGCAGGAACCGGGCGATGATCGGCGGCACGATGGTTGCGGCGAGCACGATGGCCGCAGCGACGGTGACCTGGCCGCGCTTCAGCGAGGCATTGTCGCGCACGTCGCCGACGGCGAGCTCCAGGTCCTTCAATATTTTGCGGGCCTGCGGCAGGAATTCCTGCCCGACGAGCGTCAGCGACACCATGCGCGTGTGGCGGTCGAACAGGCGCACACCGATTTCCGACTCCAGGTCCCGGATGAGGATGCTGACCGCCGACTGGGTGAGGTGAAGGTTCCTTGCGGCGATGTTGAACTGGCCGAGTTCGGCCACCGCGATGAAGGCCCTGAGTTGCCGCAGGGTTATATTCATGGACGCGACGCCCTCCTTCGAACATGCCGGTTGTGCGGTTTACATCAAACGATGGCGCGGCCTCTCCTGTCTAGCCCGCAGGTGTCGGTTGCTCAAGGCGATCCGCAGCTTTCCCTGCCATCAGCAGTCCCAGCTCCTCGAGGCGAGAACGGTCCGGCGGCAGTTCCCCAAGGATTTCGCCGTGGCACATCACGAGGATCCGATCGCAGATCGCGAAGAGTTCTTCGAGTTCCGTCGAGATCAGCAGGATCGCTCTGCCGCTGTCGCGCTGCTTCAGCATCTCCTCCATGACGAATTCCATCGCGCCGATGTCGATGCCACGGGCGAGCTGGTTGACGAGAATAAAATCGGGATTGCGCGCCAGTTCACGCGCGACCACCAGCTTCTGCTGGTTGCCGCCGGAAAGGTCGCCGATCCGCTGGTTCTCATCGCGGGACTTGATGCGGAAGCGCTTGATGAGATCGCGGGTATGCGTGCCGATCGTGCGCCGATTGAGCATGCCGCGGGCGGCAAAGGGCGGTTGGTCGTATCGCTGGAGGATGGTGTTCTCGCTGAGCGAGAGCGAAAGCACGATGCCATGCTTGTGCCGATCTTCCGGGATGTGGGAAAACCCACAAGCATTGATGCGGGCGGGGTCCAGGCCGGTAATGTCCTTGCCGTTGAGTACGACGCGGCCCGAATCCACCGGCAACAGGCCCGCAAGCGCCAGTGACAATTCGCTCTGGCCGTTACCGGAAACGCCGGCGATGCCGACGATCTCGCCGGCGTGCACATCAAGGCTGATGCCGCGCACGGCCGGAAGCCCGGTTTCGCTACGACAGCTGAGGTTTTCGACCGACAGCACGAGCCGACCGCGGGCGGCAGCGTCGCGGACCAGCTCCATGCCAACGTCGCGCCCCACCATCATGCGGGCAAGGCCTCGCGCATCCGTGTCGTCGACGCCGACGGTATTGACCACGCGCCCGTCGCGCATGACGCTGATACGGTCGCTGACCCGCATCACCTCGTCGAGCTTGTGCGAGATGAAGACGACAGTCTTCCCGTCGGCGGCCAGGTCACGCATCAGGCCAAGCAGGCGGTCGGTCTCCTGCGGCGTCAGCACAGCGGTGGGCTCGTCGAGGATGAGGAGATCGATGCCGTTGAACAGAGCCTTCAGGATTTCGACGCGCTGCTGCTCGCCGACGGAGAGATCTTCGATGAGGGCGTCAGGGCGGACGTCGAGCGCATAGCGATCGCTGAGCTCGCGGATTTTCGCATGGATCTTGTCCATGTCGTTGATGATCCGGAACGCTGATCCCTGGCCGAGGATATAGTTTTCCGCGACGGTGAGGTTCGGCACGAGCATGAAGTGCTGGTGTACCATGCCGATGCGCTGGCGGATCGCCTCGCGCGGGCTGTTGAAGCGAACGGGCGCGCCTTTGTAGACGATCTCGCCCGCGTCGGGTCGCACCATGCCGCAGATCATACTCATCAGCACGCTCTTGCCGGCGCCGTTTTCACCGAGCAGCGCGTGGATCTCACCCTCCTCGATTTGCAGCGACACGCCGTCGCTGGCGATGATGGGGCCGAATCGCTTGTGGATATTATCGATGCGCAGGAATGGTTTGGGGGACATGTCCGTTACCTCATCTCGTAGGGCTGGCCGAGCTTGCTCGGCGCGGCGCCCTTGCCGCGAACCACGACCAGCGTGATGATCGTCATGATGTAGGGAAGGGCTTGCAGGACCTGGTAAGGCACCACGATTGACGCCTGTGCCTGGAGCATCAGTTGCAGGGCATAGAATAGGCCAAACAGCAGCGAGACGAAGAAGGCCCCCATTGGCGACCACCTCGCAAAGACCACGACGGCAAGCGCGATGAAGCCGCGCCCGGAGGTGATGCCCTCGACGAACTGGTTGGAATGACCGAGCGTCAGGAATGCGCCGCCGAGACCTGCAAGACCTGTGCCGACCATCACTGCGGCGTACCGGTAGGTCGCGACGTTGCGGCCGGCGACGTCGACGGCCTTGGGGTGTTCCCCCACAGCACGCAGTGTCAGTCCGAAGGATGTTCGATTGAGCACGAGGGTGGCGAGGATTGCGACAAGGATCGTGCTGTAGACGATGAGGTTCTGCCGGAAGAAGGCTTCTCCCAGGAAGGGCAGATCGCTGAGCCAGGGGATATGGACCGGCTGGGCGATCTCGATGCCCTTGCCGGTCGAAACATAATAGGTGCGGAACAGGAAGGCGGTGAGGCCCATGCCAAGCAGGTTGAGTGCCGCGCCTACCACGATCTGGTCTGCCTTGATGGTAATTGTGAAGAAGGCGAAAACCAGCCCGAACAGCATGCCGCCGCCGACGCCGGCAAGAAGGCCGAGCGGGATGCTGCCGGTGGCGAAGGCGGCCGCGAAACCGCAGAACGCGCCGACCAGCATCGTGCCTTCCAACCCGATGTTGAGCACCCCCGCCCGTTCGGAAAAGACCTCACCGATCGAGGCGAAGATGAGGGGCGTCGCGAGCCTCCAGGCCGCGCCCATCAGCGCCGCGAGGAAGGTGAAAAACATCATGTCGTCCATGGTTGCGGACCTCTCTTGATCATCTTCATCCCTTGCGGGGGAGCGGTTTGGCTAACGCAGGCTCGTCAGCACACCGCGGAACTTGGCGAAGGCCACGACCGACAGGATGACGATGCCCTGAATGACGAGGACGAGAACCTGCGGGACCTGCGATGTAATCTGGAGGACCTCAGAGCCGGACCGGAGCATCGCGAAGAGCCCGCCCGACAGGATCGCGGCCAGGGGATTGTTGTTGGCGAGCAACGCCACGGCAATGCCTTCGAAGCCGTAGCCCGGTGAGATGTTCTGATAGAGCCGGTGGGTGACACCCGCGACCTCGAAGGCGCCGGCAAGCCCGGCCATCGCGCCGCTGATACAGATGGCGATCATCACGTTGCGGCGGACGTCCATGCCTGCATAACGCGCCGCATGCGGGTTGAGGCCGACGACGCGCAACGCAAAACCGCGGCTGCTGCGTTGGAGGAAAATATAGAGTGCGACCGCCAGCACGATGGCGACGAGGATGCCGATATGGAGGCGCATGTCCGAGACGATGCGCGGCGTCCAGGCCTCGCGCACCAGCCGGGCCGATTGCGGATAGGCGGCGCTTGCGTCCCTCATCGGCCCGGTGACGAGATAGCTCGTCAGGATGAGGGCGATGTAGTTGAGCATGATCGTGGTGACGATCTCGCTCGCCTGGAAGCGTACCTTGAGATAGCCGGCGATGCCGGCCCAGGCGGCGCCGGCCAACGCGCCCGCCAGCATGACGAGCGGGGCATGGATCCAGACAGAGAGGCCATCGATGCTGGTGCCGACGAAGGTGGCGGCGATCGCACCGACATAAAGCTGCCCCTCAGCGCCGATGTTCCAGATGCTGCACCGGAAGGCGACACAAAGCCCCGCGCCGATCAGGATGAGCGGCGTCGCCTTCAGCAGGATTTCGCCGATCGAGCGCGCATCCTGGAAGGAGCCCATGATCATCACCGTAACCACGTCGGTCCCAGTGAAGCCGTTCAGCCACAAAAGCGCCGCGCCGAACGAAAGGGCGACAAGGACCGCGGCGATCGGGGTCGCAGCGCTGATAACCGCCTGCGAGAGCGTCCGGTAGAGAGCGTGGGCTGCTTGAGGATACACGTGATCACGCGCTCCCTGGTTTACCTGTTCCATGGATCGGTCCCGATAATGGTGTGGCATTGAAATGGTTCGCTGCGACCAGGCATGGCCGGTCGCAGCGAAAGGCCCGTCACTGAGTGTCTGTCTTGATCTCTCCGGCGGCGATCTTGGCGCTGATCGCTTTCACTTCAGCGCGGATGTCTTCCGGCACCGAGACTGGGCCGTCATCGCGGAAGGTGAAGGAGATGACCTTCGGGTCCTTCAGCCCGAAGACGACGTTTTGCGTGGGCGGGCTGCCGTCGTGAATAGAGCGCACAACTTCCACCACGCCCTGCGCATAATCGGCGACGTAGAGGCCGAGAATGTTGTTGGGCGCAACTTCGGTAAAGTCGCTGAAGATCGAGAATGAGCGCACGTCCGGCCCGGATTCCGAAATCGCCTGGTAGCCGCCGACGGTGGCCCCGGAGGCGTTCGGCACGACGAAATCGGCACCCTGCGAGATCATGCTAAGCGCGGCCTCCTTGGCGGCCGTCGTATCGGTGAAGTTACCGATATAGGCCTCGCTGATCGGGAAGTCCGGGTTCACACTCCTGGCGCCGTTTTTAAAGCCGGCGAAGGCCTGCTGGATCGGTGGGATCTCCATGCCGCCGACGAGGCCCGCTTTTTGGCCCATCTTCGCGGCGATGACGCCCATAAGGTAGAAGGGCTGGCTCGTATCGGTGTTGAGGCCGATGACATTGCCTTCATGGATACTGCTCGACGAGATCAGGAAATAGGTGTCCGGATAATCGAGTGCGACTTCGAGTGCTGCGTCCTGGAATTCAAATCCGTGGCCCAGGATTACCTTGTAGCCCTGGCTCGCGTAGTCGCGAAAGGCCTTTTCGAAGGATGCCGGATTCTGTTGCAACTCGACATAGCTGATCTTGGCGCCGAGCTGGTCTTCAACGCCCTTCAGCGCATTGTAGCCGATCCGGTTCCATCCCTCTTCCGAAACGCTACCGGGCACGAGAAGGCCCATCTTGAAGTCTTCGGCATGCGCAATGTCCGGCCGGATCATTCCGGCGAGGGCCAATCCGAAAATGGACGCAAGCAGCGAGCGACGTGAAAATGCAGTTTTCTTCATTTCATTCCTCCCATTAGATTGTCGTTTCAATCCCCCCGGAGTCGCCGATCGGTTATGCGTCCTCCTTCAAGCGGCTGTTTTCGACGCGCATGAGCGCGGTCGTCGTTTCTGAGACGAGGCGTCCCCTTGAGAAGACAAAGGCCTGATCCGGCCCGCCGGCAATCAGCGTGTCGGTGTCGAGGCAATCTGTGACCACGAAGTCGGCCCGGGCGCCTGCGCGCAGCCCATAGTCCTTGCCTAGCCCCATCAGACGGGCTGGCGCCGTGGTGATCATGCGGTGGGCCGCGGCAAGCTCGTCGCCGCGCAGGTGCCCCGCAAGCAGCGTCCAGCGGGCGATTTCGAGCATGTCGCCCGAGCCGGTCGGCACGAACGGGTCCTGGATGTTGTCCGAGGCCGTGGCGATTGTGATACCGGCGCGATGCAGTTCGGCGACCCGGGTCAGCCCGCGCGGCGGCAGCATCTCGTAATCACGCCCCTGCAGGTAGAGGTTTGCGGCCGGAAGGGTAACGACACCGACGTCGAGGGCAAGGATGCGCTCGATGATGCTTTCGAATTTCCGGCGAGGCAGGGCGCTCAAGACCGAGACATGGCTGAACACGGTGCGTCCCTGCATGCCGAAGCGCTCGACCCGGTCGAGAGCGGCCTCAATGAGGTGAACACTGGCGTTGAGGTGCTCGTCGAGATGCAGATCGACCGGCTTGCCCGCCTTGACGGCGGCCGAAAACAGCATGTCGAGATAACGTGGCGGGTCCTCGGAAACGGCCGGCGTTCCGCCGACGGCATCGGCGAGCGCCACCGCGCCGTCGATGTTTTGGCCCAGCCAGTCGAAGTCCTGGCCCGGGTGCGGCGTCATGAACGCAACGAGCTGGAGGGTGATGCGGTCTTTCGCGCCATCGCGGATGCCCGCCAGCGTCTCGATGCCGTGGAAACCGGCATCCTTGTCGACGTTGATATGGCTGCGAATGGCCGTCGTGCCGCGGGACAGGCATCGCTCAACCGTGCGCGTTGCCCGCTTGTGAATGTCGTCGGGACCAGCGGTGCGAGCATACTTGGCAAAAGCCTCGCGGGCGCCCTGGAGCGTTCCTGATGGATTGGGCGTGAACCGCAGCACGCCGGTCTTGTCGAGATGCTGGTGCGCATCGACGAAGCCCGGCGAAACCAGCATGCCGCTGATGTCGACGCAGGTGCTGCATGTATCCGTGTTGAGGAAGGGTTCGACGACCATGAACCGCCCGTCGGCGCCCACGATGATGTCGCTGATCGATTGCGAGCCATCGTCATGGATGATGGTGCCGCCAGTGAGCGCAAAGGACTGACCGGCGGCCAGGTTTGCGAGCGACGCAATTGAATTGTCCCGTGCCATTCGTCCCCACCTTTTTGTTGTGAGGCGAAACTAAACACGCACCGTTAATTTAAACAAATTCATTATTTCAATGTTTTAATGAATAATTCGTAACAATCGGGGGCGCCTTGCCCGTTCGCTTCGCGGTCGGGGTCGCACGCCCACCTATCCAGGCCAAGACGTGCGACGTCCGATGTTCAATGTCGATATTGCGGTTCTTCCGCGTTGAGCTGTCGACGGATGGCGGCGAGATGCGCACGCGCGGAGGCGGCATCTCCCTCCCGTATCTGCCGATAAGCGGCTTCAGCGATTGCCGGATCGACGGGGCAGACCGTGCGGCCCGTGGACATCGCAAGGACCTGCACTTGCGCCGCCCGTTCGAGGTAGTAAAGGTCATCCCAGGCCTCGGCGATGGTCGGTGCGAGCACCAGCACGCCGTGATGTTTCATGAACAGGATGTCCGCATCGCCCAATGTTCCGGCAATGCGAGCGCCTTCGCGGTGATCGAGCGCAAGGCCGTTGTAATTTTCGTCGACGGCGGTGCGGCCATAAAACTTCAATGCCGTCTGCCCCGCCCAGATCAGCGGCGGACCGTCCGTCATCGACAGAGCCGTCGCATAGGGCATGTGCGTGTGGAAGACGACCTTGGCGCGCGGCAGGCGCCGGTGGATCTCGGCGTGGATGTAGAAGGCCGTAGCCTCCGGCTCGCCTTCACCCTCGACGACGGTGCCATTTAGATCGCAGATCAAGAGTTTCGAGGCGGTCAGCTCGCGGAAGGCGTAGCCATAGGGGTTGACGATGAAGAGATCGTCGTGCCCCGGGACAACTGCAGAAAAGTGGTTGCAGATGCCTTCCTCAAACCCATTGCGCGCCGCCATGCGGAAACAGGCGGCGAGCTCTTCCCTGGCGGTTCGGATGGTGTCTGTGGAAAGGTCGGGGCGGTTCGGTCGGCCGGAGGCCTCAGAATGGTCGGCACGGTCTTTCAGGGAGTGGGCCATGGGTGCTCCTGATCTGGTGTGGCTGGGAGCGGCGGCTGGCCGGGGCACGATGGTGCGCCGGACACCGCGCGCAGAAAAAGACCACAAGGCCCTCTGCGCCCTGCCTGCCCGCGCAATACGCAGTCCAGCAGCGATACCAGATAGCGCTGAATATTTTGTCCGGTCAACCACGGTACTTGCGCCGCGCCAGATGATGAATTGCTGCTTACTCCAATGGATTTGCTTCAAGCATGTCGCGCAAAAGTGTGCAGCGGTTTTGCGATAACGACATGCGCAAAAACAAGAGCCTAAAGCGCAGAAAGCGAATCTGAAAGATCGCGACGCGCTTTAGTGCACGGCCTTCAGAAGGAAGTCGCGGAAGCGTCGGGCGGCAGGCGAGAGCGAGCGGGCCTGTTTCTGGATGAGGCTGACTTCGCGCCGGATGAGTGGTTCGGTTGGCGTGCGCACGATCAGCCCCATCGATGTCGCCAGCCGCACGACCGCCGAGGTCATGATCGCGACGCCGAGGCCGGCTTCGACCATGCCGATAATGGTCAACGGCAGCGCCACCTCCTGCATCGTCTTGTCGAGCGGCAGCACGATGCCGTTACGCGCCAACTCGCTTTCCAGACGGTCGCGAATGGGGTTGCCGCGTTGCGGGCCGATCAGCTTGCGCTCGGCAAGGTCGGTCCAGCGAAGCTCCGGGAGTTTCACCAGCGCATCGTCGCAATGCAGTACCACCAGGAATTCGTCAGTCGTCAGCCGGGTGCCGACCAGGTCGGTGTCTTCCTCCGGCACCGTGCCGACGCCGAGGTCGGCAGTTCCGTTGGCGACATAGTCCAGTACCGCCTTTTCGGCAACGTCATGCAGGGCGACGGTGATTTCGGGGTAGAGCTTGCTGAAGGCATTGATCAGCGGGGGCAGCAGCAGCGCGGCCTGCACGGTACCCGCCGCAATCGAGACCTTGCCCCGTCGAAGCGCGTTCAGCTCCCGCGAGCTTTCCACCATGCCCTCGATGTCCGCCACGGCGCGCGACGCGACCGGCAGGATGTCGATGCCGGCCTGGGTGAGGCGCAGGAGACGGGTATGTCGGTCGAAGAGGCGGAGATTGAGATTGGTTTCCAGTTGCCGCACCAACGTGCTGACGGCCGACTGTGATGAGCCAAGCTTGTCGGCGGCCAGCGTGAACTGCCCGAGATTGGCCACCGTGACGAAAGCCCGAAGCTGCTTCAGCGTAATGTCCATGCCGCCTCATTCATTCAGTTACTAGATGAATAAATATAATTATGCCGATTGTTTGCTGATTTGGCCAGCCGCATGATCCTCCTCGTACGGCGTGCGGTGACATAACCACGAGGCCACGAAGCCCCACCGCGCCGGAAGCTATTCGCTGGGAGGAAAGCGAATGTCCAATCCTGCAACGACGGATCCCGTCGAAAAGATGTATCCGATCCCGAGCCTTTTTGCTCTGGGCCTGCAACACGTTCTCGTCATGTATGCCGGCGCAGTTGCCGTGCCGCTCATCATCGGCAGCGCCTTGCATCTGCCGAAGGAACAGATCGCCATGCTGGTCAGCGCAGACCTGTTCTGTTGCGGTCTGGTAACCATCATCCAGGCTGTCGGCATCGGCAATGTCGGCATTCGCCTGCCGATCATGATGGGCATCGCTTTTACCGCGGTTCCCTCGATCATCGCGACGGGTACCAACCCGGAGCTCGGAATGCCCGGCGTCATCGGCGCCGTGATTGGATCCGGCGTCTTCACGCTTCTGGCAGCACCCTATTTCGGTCGATGGGTGCGGTTCTTCCCGCCGATCGTCACCGGAACGGTCATGCTGATCATCGGGCTGTCGCTGATGCGCGTCGGCGTGAACTGGGCGGCCGGCGGGCAGCCGATGATCAAGGGGCCGGACGGAATGATCCCCAACCCGGCCTACGGTGCGCCTTTCGCGCTAGCCGTCGCAACGATCGTGCTCGTCGCGATCCTGCTCATGACGCGGTATCTCAAGGGCTTCCTGTCCAATCTCGCCGTGCTGCTCGGCATCGGCGTCGGTTTCGCCATCGCGATTGCCGCCGGCAAGGTCAGCTTCAGCGGTGTGGGGGATGCCGATTGGGTCCGGATCATTCATCCGCTCGCATTCGGCTGGCCAATATTCGAGTTCTGGTCGATCTTCTCGCTCTGTGCGGTCATGACGGTGATGATGGTCGAATCGACCGGGCAGATCCTTGCGGTCGGCGACATGACGGGCCGCAAGATTTCCCAGGCGGATCTGGCGCGCGGCCTGAGGACAGATGGTGTCGGCAACATCATCGGCGGCATCCTCAACACCTTCACCTATACGACCTACGCGCAGAATGTCGGCTTGTTGCAGATCACCGGCGTCATGAGCCGCTGGGTGGTGGCGACGGGCGGCGTCATCCTGATCCTGCTCGGCTCGCTGCCCAAGGTCGCCTTCATCAGCGCATCCATCCCGAGTTATGTGGTGGGCGGTGCGGCTATCGTGATGTTCGGCATGGTTTCGGCCACCGGCGTCAAGATCCTGAGCAAGGTGGATTTCACCAACAACCGGCGCAATCTCTATATCGTGGCGGTCAGCGTCGGTCTCGCCATGGTGCCCGTGGTCGCCGACAAGATCTTCGACCAGCTGCCGCAGGCGCTCGAAAAGTTCCTGCATAGCGGTGTTCTCGTCGGCACCTTTGCCGCGGCACTTCTCAACATCCTCTTCAACGGCATTCCCGCCAAGGAGCCGGAGGAGCCTGAACTTAAGAACGCTGCGCCCGCGCCCGACGCGATTTGAAGAGCACCCGACACATGTCCGGCGGCATCGCGTCGCCGGAACCCCGCCGGAACCCCGAACGAAGGGAAATCCCATGAGACGCTTTGAATACCATCGGGCGGAAACGCTGGAGCATGCCTCTCGTCTACTCACCGAGCTCGGCGACGACAGCTTTTTGTTCGCCGGCGGTACGGACCTTCTGGTTGAGATTAGGGAGAGGCTGCGGCGCGTGCGCAACGTCATCGATATCAAGCATATCCCCGGCCTTTCCGAGATCACATATGACGAAACCCGGGGCCTGACCTTTGGCGCGCTGGTGACGGTCGGTCGCCTCGAGCGTCTGCCGTTGGTGGGCGCGCGCTATCCGAACCTTAGGGCCGCGTTCGCTTCGCTGGGCTCCATCCAGGTGCGCAACCGCGCCACCGTGGTCGGCAATATCTGTCGCGCCTCGCCCTCGGCGGACACGATTCCGCCGCTAATCGCCGACGGGGCCTTCGTGCACATCTACAGCCGCACGAACATCCGTGTAATCCCGCTTTCGGAATTTTTTACAGGCCCTGGCAAGAGCGTGCTCGCCAAGGGCGAGATAGTCACCGGCATTACCGTGCCGCCGGCGCTCGAAAACAGCGGCAAGGCCTATCTGAAACACGGCCGCCGAAAAGCGATGGAGCTCTCCACGGTCGGCGTCGCCGTCAGCCTGACCATGGAGGATGGCGTGTGCAACGACATCCGCATCGCGCTCGGCGCCGTGGGCGCAACCGTACTGCGTGCGCGACAGGCCGAAAGCGTGCTGCGCGGCACGGCGCTCGACGCTGCAACAGTCAAGAGTGCCGCCGCGAAGGCGATGGAGGAGTGCACGCCGATCAGCAATGTGCGCGCCAGCGCCGATTACCGCCGCGACATGGTCGGCGTGCTGACCGGCCGCGCCATCAAACAGGCATTGGAGGCTTTCGCATGAAACGGATCGTCGAACTCACCATCAACGGCGAGCCGCGCGACATGGCGGTTGATCCCTGCCGCTCGCTCCTGGACGCGCTTCGCGACGACGTCGGTCTCACCGGCACCAAGAAGGGCTGCGACGTCGGCGACTGTGGCGCCTGCACCGTGCTCGTAGACGGCGAGCCGGTCAACGCCTGCTTGATGCTTGCCGTCGAAGCGGAGGGCCGCGCGATCGAGACGGTCGAGGGGCTTCAGCCGGGCGTCGATACGCTGCATCCCCTGCAGGATGCCTTCATGCGGCACGGAGCCTCGCAATGCGGCTTCTGCACACCGGGCATCCTGATGATGGCCAAGAAGCTGCTCGACGACAATCCGCGGCCCACCGACGAAGACATACGCTTCGGGCTCAGCGGCAATATCTGCCGCTGCACCGGCTACACCAAGATTTTCGACGCGATCAAATCCGCCGCGCGCGAGATGGAGGCAGCAAGATCATGAACATGACGACCCCAATCGAAAAGCGCGACTTCAAGATCGTCGGCAAGAGTGTTCGCCGCGACGACGTGCTCGAAAAAGTGACGGGCGAGGCGCAGTATACCGGCGACGTCAAACTGCCCGGCATGCTGCACGGCAAGATCAAGCGTGCGGCAATCGCCCATGCTCGCATCAAGAGCATCGATATCAGCAAGGCGCTCGCCTATCCCGGTGTCAAGGCGGTGTTGACGCATGAGACCGTGCCGCGCGTTCTGCATTACGGCTCGCCACACCCGCGTTCGGCCTCCTGCACCAAGGACCAGTATATCCTCGACGACCGTGTGCGGTTCTGGGGCGAGGGCGTCGCCGCCGTCGCCGCGATCAGCGAGGAGATCGCTGACGAGGCGCTGGACCTGATCGAAGTCGAATACGAGCCGTTGCCGGCGGTGTTCGAGCCAGAGGAGGCCGCACAGCCTGGCGCGCCACTGATCCACGAGGTCGGGCCTGGCGGTAACCTGGTGCTCGATCCGGTGCGCGTCAGCCGCGGCGATGTGGAAGCCGGTTTTGCCGAGGCGGATTTCGTGCTCGAAGGCGTCTTTTCCGGCGGGCGACCACATCCGGCCTACATGGAGCCCAATGTCTGCATTGCCGACTGGGACGGTTCGAACAAGCTCACCTTCTGGACCTCGACGCAGACCTCGTTCATGGTGCGCGGAATTCTTGCCGAAGTCCTCGGCCTGCCGCTCACCAAGGTGCGCGTCATCGTCGACCATATGGGCGGCGGCTTCGGCGCCAAGCAGGACCTCTTCCAGCACGAATTCCTCTGCGCGCTGCTCGCCAAGGAAACGCGCAGGCCGGTGAAGATGGAATTTACCCGGCACGAGACCTTCGTTGCCGGCCGCGCCCGCCATCCCTGCAAGATCTGGCTGAAACAGGGTTTCCGTAACGACGGCACCATCGTCGCGCGCGACATGAAGCTCGTCTACGACTCCGGCGCCTACGGCTCGCACGGGCCGGGAGTGACAATCGTCGGCACCACTGCTGCCACCTCGCTCTATCGCTGCGAGAATGTGCGGCTGGAGGGACGTTGCGTCTACACCAACACGCCGATCAACGGCGCCTTTCGCGGCTATGGCGTTGTGCAGAGCTATTATGCGCTCGACATCCAGATGGACGAGGCGGCCGAGCGTCTGGGCCTGGACCCGGCCGAGCTGAAGCTGAAAAACGCGGTGCGTGCGGGCGACATTGCGCCCTCCGGCCACCCGATCATCGGCCACGGGCTGGAAATGTGCATCAAGCACGGCGTCGACGTGGTCGACTGGAAAGCATTGCGCAATCTCGACCGCACGCCGGACCCGAAGCGCCCGCACATCCGCAAGGGCTGGGGCATCGGTTGCGAGATGCACGGGTCGTCTGCATACCCGGGCATCAAGGAACAGGGCAATGCCACCGTGAAGGTCAACGAGGACGGGACCATGACCCTCCTGACCGGCGCTGCAGGCCTTGGCACCGGTGCCCATACCGCGCTGGCACAGATTGTCGCGGAGGAACTTGGCGTGCGCTTCGAGGATGTCGGCATCATCCACGGCGATACCGACGTGGTGCCGTGGGATATCGGCGCGTTTGCCAGTCACACGACCTATCTCGTCGGCACAGCTGCGAAGATGGCCGCCAGCAAGGTCCGCGCTGCTGTTCTGGAGCGGGCGGCAATGAAGCTGCAGGTTTTGCCCGCCGACGTCGATCTCAGTGAAGGTAAGGTCTTCCTGATCACGGATCCCACCAGCGTTATGACAGTGGCCGAGGCGATGGGTCCCTCGCGCGGCATTCCTGCAGCCAATATCGTTGCAAACGGTACCTATGAGCCGACCAAATCCTACTCCTTCGCCGCGCATTTCACCGAAGTGGACGTGGATATCGATACTGGCATCGTCGAGGTCAAACGTGTCGTGCCGGTGCATGACGTCGGTCGCGTCATCCACCCTATCGCCGCGCAAGGTCAGATCGAGGGCGGCATCCAGCAGGGTATCGGCCATACGCTCACCGAGGACTACGTGATCGACAAGACGACCGGCCGGTCCCTTAACGCCGGCCTCGTCGACTACAAGATGCCGCTGTCGATGGACATGCCGGGGATCGAGACGGTCATCCTCGAGGCGGCCCCTGATCCGGGCGGCCCGTGGGGGGCAAAGGGCGTCGGTGAGGACCCGATCATCGCGATCGGTCCGGCCATCGCCAACGCCATCCATGACGCCATCGGCGTTCGCTTCCGCCACTATCCGATCACTCCGGAAGACATTCTGAAAGCCTTGAGGGAGAAGGGCGCATGAACATCCATATCGAAGCTGCGAACCAGCAGAAGCTCCCGATCACGATCCTGACAGGGTTCCTGGGATCGGGAAAGACGACGCTGCTCAACTACATCCTCACCGAACGGCACGGCCACCGCATCGCCGTGATCGAGAACGAATTTGGCGAGGTGGACGTCGATAGCGACCTGGTGCTTGCCTCGGACGAGGAAATTTTCCAGATGCAGAACGGCTGTATCTGCTGCTTCGTCGACGTGCGCAACGACCTGATCGACGTGATGAAGAAGCTCCTCAGCCACAAGGACAAGTTCGACCACATCATCGTCGAAACCTCCGGACTTGCCGATCCGACGCCTGTGGCCACCGCCTTCTTCGTTGACCGCACCGTCGCCGACGAGGTGGAGCTGGATGCGGTGGTGACGCTGGTGGATGCTAAACATATCGACCAGCACCTCTATGATCCGGTGCTGGACGGCAGCGACAACCAGGCGGTCAACCAGATTGTCGCGGCCGATCGGATCATCGTCAACAAGATCGACCTTGCCGGCGAAGAGGCGCTTGGTTCGCTGGAGGGCTCGCTGCGCAAGCTCAACCAGACTGCGCCGATCCTGCGGTCCAGCTACGGTGTCGTCGAACTCTCCAACATCCTCGGCATCAACGGCTTCCGGCCGTCCTATGTTCGCGACCGTGCGGAAATCCTCGACATCGACCTGGACGAAGACCACGACGCGCATCACCACATCCACGCGGACTGCCACGATCCAGCCTGCGACCACCCCGACCATGACCACCCCGACCATGACCACCACCACCACCATGATCATGGCCATGCGCACGAGCCCGTTCGCCGCCCGCACCAGCACGACACGACGGTGAAATCCCATTCCTTCGTCTATCCGGACCCCTTCGACCGCGAAAAGCTTGCGACCTTTCTGAAGGGCTATCTCGGTGCGCACGGCGACGACATCTTCCGCACCAAGGGCATCGTTTCGGTCGCCGATGATGATCGCTTCTTCGTCCTCCAGGCGGTGCACAAGCTGGTCGATTTCCGCCCGGACCACGCATGGGGCGAGGACAAGCGGAAGTCGAAATTCGTCTTCATCGGCCGCAATCTCGACCGTGACGGCATAGACAGAAACTTGCGTGCATGCCTGGCGATCTAGCGGCACTTCTCCCGCCGCGAACACCGCTTGCGCAAGTCCCTCTGTCTGAACCGCCCGCGCGCCCTCCAGCGCGCGGGCGGTCGCTGCCGTTGTCGAAAAAATCATTTAAAAACAATATGTTAGATTAATTTTTTTATTGACATAAAGCCCGTCCCGTGGTTTCCTCGACAGCGAGTAGAAGCACCGACAATTGCTCACCGTCTGTTGGAAGATGAGGCCGCGATGTCGATGCTCACGAAGAATGGAATACCCGTTGGTTGCAGCCGCCCTGCGGCATCCGCACCAGCTTTCCTTCCCCGTCATCGGCATTTCCTGAGATCGCGGATCCACGCCCGCTTCGGCCGGCCTGGTTCACTGCGCGGCCCCGCATCGACCGGACCCTCTACGACAGGAGAACGCAATGATAATTGACCTAAGCTGCTACCCCACCGACCTGGTGGACCTGGCTTGGCGCCACGACGGGGCGCCGTTCACCGGTGAGCGGCTGCTGCAGATGATGGACGGCCCCTATTACGTCAACGGCAAGCCGCGCCGTATCGACAAGGCCTTCATCCAACCGCCGCAGGGCAACACCATTTACACCCACGAGGTCATGGACCTGGAAGGCAAGGCCGCCATCCGCCAGTACATGGCCTATACGGAAAAGATGGTGACGGAGCATCCCGACCGTTTCCTCGGCTGCTTCGTCTACAACCCGCGCTACGGCACGGCAAATGGTGCCGAAGAGATCGAACGCTACGCCAAGGAGTTCGATTTCAAGATGGTGCAGCTCCAGGCGAACATGCACGCCTACCGCCCGGACCGCGCGCTCGACTGGTTACGGCCGGCCATGAAGAAATGCGCCGATCTCGGCCTGATGGTGAAGGTGCACACCGGCGACGGTCCCTATTCGATCCCCACGGAGTTCTACCCGATCATCCGTGAGTTCCCGGAAGTGAACTTCATCCTGGCGCATTTTGGCGTGCAGACGGGCGGCGTCTATGTGTTCGAGCCGATGCAGATGGCGCTCGACACGCCGAGCGTCTACGTGGAATCCGGCTGGTGCCTTCAGTCGCGTATCGTCGAATTCGCCAAGGTCCTGCCCAAGCACAAGATCCTCTTCGGCTCCGATACACCGCCGAACGAGCCGGGCATGTGGATCAACCTTCTGGAGGTGCTGTGCCACGAACCGCCCCAGGGCCTCAACCTCGATGAGGATACGCTCGAAGATTATCTCGGCAACAACGTCGCCCGGATGATCGGGCTGGAAGCGACGAAACCACCGGCCACCGTCGAGGAAGCCGAGGCGTATCTGCGCCAGCACGGCGTAGCACTTGCCGCGTAAATTTGAACGGAGTGAACAATGATCATCGATACCCATCTTCACCCGACCAACCTCGTCGACGAGGCGTGGCGTCACACGGGCGAGCCCTTCACGGGCGAGCGGATGCTCAAGCTGATGGACGGCCCCTATATGATCAACGGCAAGCCGCGCCGGATCGACATGGGCTTCATCCAGCCGCCGCCGGGTAATACCGGCTACCGCGACGGCAATCGGAAGGGCCGCGACGGCATTCGCGACTACATGGCCTATTGCGCCGAGCTTTGCCAGAAATACCCGGACCGCTTCATCGGCAACTTCAACTACAACCCGCGCTGGGGGCCTGAAAACGGCGCAGCGGAGCTGGAATTCCATGTCAAGGAATACGGCTTCAAGATGCTTAAGCTGCACGCCAACATGCACGGCTATCGCCCCGACCGCGCGCTCGATTGGCTGCGTCCAGCAATGAAGAAGTGCGCCGAACTCGGCGTGGTTGTGCTGATCCACACCGGCGACGGGCCCTACACGATCCCCACGATGTTCTACCCGATCATTCGCGAATTCCCGATGGTCAACTTCATCATCGGCCATTTCGGAATTCAGACGGGCGGCAACTATTCGTTCGAATCGTTCTGGATGGCCATGGACACGCCCAATGTTTATTGCGAATCCGGCTGGTGCTTCCAGTCGCGCATCGTCGAGTTTGCCCAGCAACTGCCGAAGAACAAGATTGTCTTCGGCACGGACAGCCCACCGAACGATCCGGGCATGTGGCTGCGCGAACTCGAGGTGCTTTGCAAGGACCCGCCGCACGGCATCAACCTCTCCGAGGACGATCTGGAAGGTTATCTCGGCAATAATATTGCAAAGCTCGTCGGCATCGACCCATCGCCGCCGCCACGCGACCTGAGGGACGCCCGGGCGCGCCTGAAGGACAGTTATGCCGGTGTCGATCGTGCCACCGGCCGGCATCTGGAATTCGCCTGATTTGACGACAGCGGCGCCCTTTGGGGGCGCCGCCACCCATCCGCAGCATCGAGGCCGAGACATGACCAAGTATCACAAGCAAGACGTTCGCCGTTTCCTAGCCGACTACCGGGAAGACCATGGCCAGGACGTCATCACCATCGACCGGCCCGCCTCGGACGATCAGGACGTGACCGCGCTGATCTGGACCCTTGCCAACAAGGGCCAGCATCCGATGCTGCACCTCACGAATGTCAGCGGCATCGGAGCTGAGGTGCTCTCGAACATCTTCGCCTCGCGTGACCGCATCGCCCGTCTTCTGGGCTCTACCGCCGACGCCCTGCATGAAGCCTATCAGGCGCGCGCCAACCGGCCGTTCACGCCGGAGCTTCTGGAAAGTGGCCCGGTCACTGACGAGATCATTTCAGGCGATGCCGTCGATCTCCACGCGCTGCCCATGCTCAAGCACTTCGACACGGACCGCGCGAAATACATCACCAGCGGTATCATCATCGGCGAGCATCCCAAGACCGGTGCCGGCAATCTCAGCTATCACCGCGCGATGATCCATTCGAAGAATTCGCTCGCGACCTCGCTGCATTCACGTGGCCATCTCTGGCGGTTGATGAACATGGCGAAGGAGAGGGGCGAGCCCATGCCGGTCGCCATGGTGATCGGCGGCCATCCGCTGTTCATGCTCGCCGCCTCTGCCCGTCTTGCCTTTGGCGAGGATGAGCGCGATGTGGCGGGCGGCCTGATGGGCGAACCCCTGCAGGTGGTCCGCACGCCGAAATATGGTATCCGCGTTCCCGCCCATGCCGAAATCGTGCTGGAGGGTGTGCTGGATCCTGAAGCCCATGTGGAAGAGGGGCCGTTCGGCGAATTCACCGGCTATTCCTCCGACCGCTCGACGAACAATCTCTTCACCGTCGAAACCATTATGCGTCGGCGTGATGCCATCCTCATCAGCGTTGCGGGCGGCAATTCCGCCGAACACCTCAATCTCGGCCGTGTGCCGCGTGAGGCGGAAGTGGTGGAAAAGCTGAGGGCTCGCTTCCCTTCGATCACGGCAGTGCATTACCCGTCCTCGGGTACCCATTTCCACGCCTATATCGCGATGAACCAGATGCGCGAGGGTGAGGCCCGACAGGTGATGCTCGGCCTCCTCGGCTGGGACCAGTATCTGAAGACTGTCGTCGTCGTGGATGCAGATGTAGACATCACCCGCGACAGCGAGGTGCTCTGGGCGCTCGCCACCCATTTCCAGCCCCACAAGGACGTCGTCATCATCGAGGGCCTGCCGGGCAATGCGCTCGATCCCTCGGCAAGCGGCATTGGCACGACCTCGCGCATGGGCCTCGATGCCACGCGCGGGCCGAATTTCCACGGCGTGCGCGCCCGCATCAGCGACGAGGCATCCGCCCGTGCTGCGGCGCTCCTCGAAAGTGTGGGGTAGGCGATGACGACGCGGCCCAGACGTATGATCGTCGGTATTTCGGGCGCTTCCGGCGTGGTCTACGGCAAGCGCATCCTCGAAGTGCTGCGCGACCTCGACATCGAAACGCACCTGATCATGTCGCGTGCGGCCTGCATCACGCTTGCGGCCGAGGCGGATTTTTCGAAGCAGGATCTCGAGGCGCTCGCCACGACCACCCATTCCAACAAGGATATCGGAGCCGTCTGTTCCTCCGGCTCCTACAAGACGCTCGGCATGATCGTCGCGCCCTGTTCGGTAAAGACGCTGGCAGAGATCGCGACCGGCACGACCGACAACCTGCTCTCGCGCGCCGCCGACGTGGTGCTGAAGGAGCGCCGCCGCCTCGTGCTGATGCTGCGCGAGACGCCGCTCCATCTCGGCCACATCCGTAACATGGCGCAGGTCACGGAGATGGGCGGTATCATCTATCCGCCGGTGCCGGCCTTCTACGCCAAGCCCCAAAGTCTCGGCGAGATGGTCGACCATACGGTTGGCCGCGTGCTCGACCTCTTCGACCTCGACCCTGGCATCGTACGGCGCTGGCAGGGAACGCAGGCAGGGGCCGAATAGCATGACCGCCCGCATTGCTCCCGACCTGGAACCGATCGCGCAAGTTCCCTGCGCCGCTTTCCTGTCGGACGATGCGATCGACATCCTGCGCTTTGCCGCAAAGTCTCTTGAAGACGGCTACGTTGCCGCCCTGGTTACGCTCGTTCAAATCCACGGCGGTGCGGCCCGCGCTATCGGCGCGCAAATGGCGGTGCGGCAAGACGGCCTCTATTGCGGGTTTGTTTCCGGCGGCTGCACCGAGGCGGCGGTTGCGGCTGAGGCCGTGATCGCCCTGCAAAATGGCACGGACCGAAATCTCCGGTTCGGCGAAGGTTCGCCCTTCCTCGACATCGTGCTGCCCTGCGGCGGTGGCATCACGCTCGCGATCCACGTCATCCGCGATGCAGCCGTTCTGCTCCGGACACTTGCGGCCTTACAGCAGCGCACGCCCGTTCGCCTGCGCTACCATCCCCGCCAACGGACGCTCGTCTTCGAGCCGGGCGAGGGGGCGACCGGTTGGCAAGGGGATTGCTTCGTGCGCGCCTACCGCCCACGGCAGAGGCTTCTCGTCGCCGGTACGCCGATGGAAGCCGGCGCCGTGGCACGCGTCGCAGCCGCGTCCGGCTACGAGATCATTGCCGCCGAGTGGGGCCGGATGCCTCCGCAGGATCAATTGGACGGGGATACCGCGGTCGCGCTCCTGTTCCACGATATCGACCGGGAATTGGCATTGCTCGAGCGTGCCTTGGCATCGCCGGTCTTCTACATCGGAGCACTCGGAAGCCGGCGCACCCATGCCAAGCGCTGCACGGTCCTACGGCAGCGCGGTTACGGTGAGGCCGACCTTGCCCGCATCAAGGCTCCAATCGGAATCTTCGACAAGGCAAGGGACGCGAATTCGCTTGCCCTTTCGGTCGTTGCAGATGTCGCGAAATCACGCGTTGCGTCCGAGTAGTCAGGGAAATGTCCGGTGCCCCTCCAGGATTGCAATGTACAAACCTACACCGGTGACGCCCCCGACGAAGCTCGCGGCACCAGCGTTGGTGGCGACACAACACCTGGTTCGTGGTCGTGGTGGCCCAGACGGGCCAGGAGCAGATCGACCGCCGCCGCCGCCACCTGATCGAGATGAAGATTAACCGCCGTGAGGGGCGGGGTGGCCAACTTGGCACGCATGCCGTCATAACGGGTCGCAAGGCGGAGGTCCTGGGGAACCTTGCGTCCGACGGAGCGTGCCGCGTCCAGAACGCCGGTCGCAAAGGCGTCGACCGGCACGCATAGGGCAGAAATGGTGGGGTCCGCCCGCAGGAGAGCTTCGGCGGCCACGGCCGCGGCCTGTTCGCCCCCCCGTTCGTCAACGCGAACGGCAAGGGGTGAGAGCCCGGCTTTCGCCATGCGCTCCGCATAGATGGTTTCCATCTCGATATAGGAATTGCGTCTTTGCACGCCGGTTATCAGCCCGACGCGACCGCCGCCTGCGAGCAGGTGATCGAGCATTAGGTGGGCCGTTGCCCCACTCTGCAGATCCACGAAGGGAAGGTCGTCCCGACCGGGCGCGCGTCCGATGGAGACGACATCCACGCCCCGATCGAAGAAGAAATCCAGCACCGGATCATTGAGTTCCGGCTCGACGACGATGGCGCCATCCACTTCAAGCGCGTCCAGGCTGTCGCTCGGACCAAGTGGAGGCACGAGGCACAGCGCGATGCCGCGCGAAAAGGCTGCGACGGCGGCGGCCGCGGCGATCTCCATCAGGAAACCCAGGCGCGAGGGACCAGCAGCAACCGCGAATGGCATCGATGAGACGAGCGCGATCGATCCGGCCCTTCCGGTTCGCAAGCGTTGCGCACGGTGGTTGGGCCTGTAGCCAATTGCGTGTGCGAGTGCCTCGATGCGCTTGCGTGTTTCCGGCTCAACATAGCGGCGCCCGCTAAACGCGTGCGACACGGTGGTGACAGACACGCCCGCCGCCTTGGCTAGGTCGGCGATAGTAGGTTTTCCCATGATGCCTCCAGTTTGCCCGTCTTAGCATGTCGCCGGCACTCTGCAAAACGATTTGCATTCCCGAGATTCCATGGTACGGGTCGCGTCATGCAAAACGATTTGCATGACGGCTTGAGGAGGCCGGGAGGAGGAAATGATGCAAAATGAAATGAATGGAGTGGTCGATCCGGCCGATGAAAGGCTGCCATTGCGCAGCCTGGTCTTGTTTGGCGTTCAGCACGTCCTGGTGATGGCGGCGTCTCCTATCACCGCCGTTTTTCTGGTGAGCAAGGCTCTTGGCTTTTCCGAGGCGGTGACGGTCTCGCTCATCAGCGCAACCTTTTTTGTCTGCGGCCTCGGTTCGATGCTCCAGAGCTTTGGTCCGAAGGGTTTTGGCGCGCGCTTGCCCTTTGTCATGGTACCGGGCGGCGCGCCGATCGCCATCTTCCTGGTGATTGCGCAGCAGACCGATGTCCAGACAGCGGTGGGCGCTGTCATTGTGACGGCCATCTTCTATTTTCTCGCGCTGCCCGTCTTTCGCCGGCTGCTGCGCTACTTTCCGCCAATCGTCGTCGGAACGATGCTGCTCTTGGTCTCTGTCAACCTCGTGCGCATCTATGGCGTGACGATCACCGGCAAGCCCGGAACTGAAGGCTTCGCGGCGCCGATCGAGGTTGGTCTGGCCCTGATCACCATCATTCTGACGGTCGTCGCTGCGCGCGTCTTTCGCGGTACGCTTCAGCGGCTTGCCGTCATGCTCGGTCTGGTAGGCGGTTCACTCGTCGCTCTCACCCTCGGCCATATGGATTTGTCCGGCGTCCTCGTCGGCCCGGTCGTCGCCGTTCCGCAGCTGTTTCCGTTCGGCATGCCGAAGTTCGATCTTATCGCCGCCGTGCCTCTCATCGTCTTCTCGATCATTTCGATGGCGGAGGCGACCGGTCAGACCATCGCCACCGCCGAGATCGTCGGGCGTAGGGGAGATGTGCATGCGATCGTTCCGGCAACCATTCGCGGCGATGCGTTGATGTCTCTCGTCGGCGGCCTGTTCGGCACGTCCTTGATCATCACCAGCGGCGAGAACGTCGGCATCGTGCGCGCCACCAATGTCAAGTCGCGCTACGTAACCGCCATGGCGGGCGCAATTCTCGTCCTGATCGCTCTCGTCGCGCCGGTCGGACGCATGGCCACGGCGTTGCCTGGTGCTGTCGTCGGCGGCACGGCGGTCATCGTCTTCTCGATTATCGGCGTCATCGGGATCGACCTTTTGCGTCGTGTCGATCTGCGCGAACACGGTCCGATGTTCACCCTGGCCTCAGCCCTGTCGATCGGCCTTCTGCCGATCCTGGTGCCGGGCGTCTACAGCCAGTTTCCGCAATGGACGCAGATGGTCCTCGGCAACGGGCTTGCCGCTGGCACCATCACGGCCGTCGTCGTCAACGCCTTCTTTTCCCACTATGGCGCCGGCACTGCGGCATCGGCGCCATCACTGCAATCCACTGCCCAGGGAGCAAACGAGTGACCGCAATCCGCCCAAAACTGTCGACAACCGATGATTTGCTTCTGCGTCCAGGTTACATCCTGCTGCCGGAAGGGCCACGAGCCGGTATGGCCGTCGTCATACGCGCCGGCAAATTTCACCGGGTCGACACGGCGCAGGCGATAACCAGGGACTATCCGGAGCTCGCGCCGACCGACCTGCCGGGTCATCTCCTGATGCCCGGCTTCGTCGACACCCATACGCACCTGACCCAGTCACTCGGCAAAGCCCTGGTATTCGGGGAGCCGTCCGAGATCTTTCGACGGATCTGGGTGCCGCTGGAAGGCAGTCTGGACGAGCGAATGGTCTATCTCTCTGCCAAGCTCGCCGGACTGGAGTGTCTGCGCGGTGGCTTCACCACCGCCGTTGATGCCGGCACCCGTTCGCAGGGCTATATCGGCGCGCTCGTGCGCGCCGCGCGCGAAGTCGGGCTTCGCAGCGTCGTCGGCTTTATCTGCAATGATCTTGGCGGCGCCGCGCACATCCCTGAACCAGACGTCATCCTGCAACAGGCCGAGGAGCACCTGTCGACCTTTAGCGGCGATCCGCTGATCCATCCCTCTCTGGCGATATCCATTCCGGAAGCCGCCAGCGATGCGATGTTGAAGGCGGTTTCCGACATGGCGGCCGCGGCCGGGGTCGTGTTCCAGACCCATGTCAACGAACATCTCGTTGCCGTGGAACGTTCGCTGGTGGCGAGGGGCCGCCGGCCAATCGAACACCTGGACCACCTGGGGGCCCTCGGCCCCCAGGTTCTGCTGGCGCATTCAACGCTCGTCACACCGCATGAACTCAACCTTTTGCGGAAAACCGACACCGCCGTCGCCTACAATCCGGTGGCAAGTCTGTGGAAGGGCAACGCGGTGGCGCCAGCGCTGCATATGGCAGCCCTCGGCATCCGCTTCGGGCTTGGCACCGACGGTACCCGCGCCGACGGGTTTCGGCTCATGGATGCGGCCGAAGGCTTGCAGCGCGCGGGCATTGGCCTTGCTACGGGAGATTCGTCCTGCGGTGGCGGCTCACTCTGGCTGGATCGTGCGACATCCGGTGCTGCGAACGTGGCGGGCCTATCGGCGGTAACCGGTTCGATTGCCGAAGGCCTTGCCGCCGACTTCCTGCTCGTCGATCTCGACCGGCCGGAGTTTACCCCCTCGCACGATCTCATGTGGGAGCTTGTCCGTTACGGCAATCGCGACCAGATCGATGCCGTCTTCACCGGCGGGCGCCTCAGGCTTTGGCAAGGCTGGCCCATCGACTGGGATGCGCGGGCATTGTTGGCGGAGATAAGGGGGGAGGCTGCTGCTGTTATCGCGGCGGCGCCGATCCAGAGAATTCACCCGCTCTCCGAAACGCATCGCGGTCTTGGGCACTATCAATGAGCATTAGCCTTATCGCCATTCTGGCCATCGTGACGTTCGTCTCCGCGTTCATCCAAGGCGCACTCGGGATCGGCTTTGCCCTGATTGTCGCGCCGGTCGTCGGGATGTTGAAGCCTGAACTGCTTCCAGTGACACTGCTCCTGTTGATGCTGCCGCTCAATCTGCATGTCGCGCTGCGCGAGCGCGCGCACGTCGACTGGTCGGGCGCGACCTGGATCACCGTTGGCCGGTTTGCTGGAACGTTCGCCGGTCTCTGGTTGCTGGCCGCGCTTTCACTCGACCAGCTGGACCTTGCGGTCGGTATTTTCACGGTGATTGCCGCCGCCGCCGCTCTTGTTGCCCCACCGTTTACGCCGAACAAACCGAGCGCCCTCGGTGTCGGCCTGTTCACGGGGGTCACCGAAACCGCCACTGGCATCGGTGGCCCACCTCTCGCCTTGCTCTACCAACATGCCAAGGCACCGGTCTTGCGCGCAACGGTCGCCTTTTGCTTTCTCGTCGGGGAGGTGATGTCGCTGGTCGTGCTGGCTATCTCCGGACGACTGGGTTTTGAGCAGCTGCTTGCGGCACTCTATCTGACACCCGCGGTCCTGCTTGGAAGCGCTGTCTCCAGATTGGCGCATCATCGTATCGGCGGACGTGGTCTTCGCGTTGCCGTTTTGAGTTTTGCCATCGTCAGCGGAGTGTTCCTCATTGTGCGCTGAGGCAAGGAGCACATGCGCATGGGGGCCGGAAGGCGCTCGCTGGGTCTTGCAGCATGCTCTTCATTGGCTACGGGCCGCCCGGGAAAGGTTAGGGTATTGGCTGTTTCGGCGGAGAGTTCCGTACTTTTCGGTGGCTTTGTGCGGATTGAATACAAGATTATAGGAGAAATGCATTCAATCTGGTTGGAGTTGCACGCCAGGCTACGTTGCGAGGAGGATGCTTGGCGTGGCGCCGGTCATCCTCGTCGTCTTCCTGCTCTTGCGGCTCAGTCTGGGTGATCCGGCGATCCTGACGTGTCGGAGCGCAGCGCTCAGGGATACGAGGTCGTCACCCGTCTCATCGTCTAGAGCGCTTCCGATTTAGACGGAACCGCACAAACGCTCTATCTCTTTGTTTTTACGCATTTCCTGACGGAAAACCGCTTCGCACTTTTCCTGGAAATGCTCTAGGCAAGGCCCTCCGCCGCAGCGTAGGCGGACAGCACCTCCTTGATGTTTCGGTCGCCATCCGTGGGAAGGAGTGCGCGTGTCGTAACCGACTCGAGGTGATGCCCCATAAGGGTGGTCGCCTCGTCGGTCTTGCCAGCAATCAAGTTGTCCAGAAGGTCCCGGTGTTCCGATACGGCGCACTCCGAAGAATGCGGTCGGCCATAGAGCGCGAGGATCAGCGAACTTCGGGCGACCAGTTCGTTCACGTAACGAATTAGGCTCGTGTTGTTCGTCATCTGCGCAAGGAGGGTATGGAACTCGCCCGCCAGCCGGATCGACGGAGCCCGCTCCTTCTTAGCGGCTTCCTCGAGCGAAATATGCGTGGAAAGCACGTCGATTTGCTCGCTGGTCAATTTGCCCGAAAGTGTTTCCACCACGAGCCGTTCCAGCGCCATCCGAGTAAGGAACAGATTGCGCCCTTCTTCGAGCGTCGGCCGTGAAACCATCGCCCCCTTGTTCGGGCGTAACTCGACCAATCCCTCCTGGCTAAGGCGAACCAGCGCCTCGCGGACCAGGGTTCGGCTGACACCAAGCCGTTCGCCGATAGAATCTTCCGGCAGTTTTGATCCTGGCGAAAGCGCCTGGTCGAGGATTGCGCGTTTCAGGACACGATGAACGGCCTGAGCGCGGCCACCGCCTACATCGCTCTCTTTCTTTGCCATTCTGATTTCTCCAAATCCTGGTGATTGTCACCTCGAATTGCATACAAAATGGCGGCATGTCCAGTGCCTTGGTATCTCGAGAGGCAAGCTGTTTCGACACCCGTCCTGTGCGAGGTCCGAGGCATCAACGTCGACCGAACGTGACGAGGCCAAAGTGCCACCGCCGATTCAGAGCAAATCATTTTCGCTCAGATCGGTGATTGCATCGCTTGCGCATAGCGTGATGGGTTGAAGCGCATGTAAAGGAAGAACACGCTGGCGACGCAGAGAAGATGCATCACCCAGCCAGGGGCGAAGCTGCCGCTGACGTCGTGCAGGAATGCGGTGGCGAAGGGGCCGAGGGACGCGATCAGGAAACCGCCACCCTGCATCAACGCCACCAGCACGCCCGCCTCCTCCGGCCGCGGCAGATGATCGAGGGCGGTGACGATCGCCAACGAGAAGCTGCTGCCGAGGCCGGCGCCGCACAAGGCTGCCCAGACGGCGGGCGCTGCCTGCGGCATGAAAGCGAAACCGGCAAAGCCGACTGCCTGCATCGCCAGCGTCATGCGGAGGAACGCTCGCCGGTCGATGCTGCGGCGGGCAAGAACCGGCAGGGCGAGGGCCGCCGCTGCCTGACAGATTGCCATCAATGCCACGAGATTGCCGCTGTCGCCGCTGCTCCAGCCAAGAGATTGGTAATAGGGGGCCAGCCAGGCGACGGCGGAGGAGTAACCGGCGTTGACCAACCCGAAGGCGACGATAAGCGTCCATGTACGCGGCCGGCGGAGCAATCTGCCGGTGAGCGCTTTGTCTGGACGGTCGCTGCGCGAGTCCGACAGGATGAAACATGCGGCGCAGAGAGCGACAAGTGCGGGCGCCGCGAGCCAGGCCAGCGCTGGGCGCCAGCCATAACCGTGATTGACGAGAAGTGGCGTCAGCCGCGCGCCTAAGGCCCCGCCACCCATCAGGAACGCGGAATAGAGTCCAGTGACAACCGGGATGCTTTGGGGAAACTCCGCCTTGATGATGCCGGGAAAGGCCGCCTGGATGAAGGCGGCGCCGGCGCCACAAAGGGCGGCGGTTGTCACCAACGCTGCGCCGCCGGGCGCGACCAGCCGCAGCAGGGAGCCGGCGGCTAGCACAAGCAGGGCGATGAGAATACCGCGGCGCGTGCCGATCCTGGCCTGCAGCGAGGGCGACACGAAGGCGCCGACGCCCATCAGCATCATCGGCAGCAGCGTCAGCAAGGCCAGACTGCCATATCCCATTCCGGTTTCGGCGACGATCTCGGACAGCACGGGCCCCGGTGCGGTGAGAAACGGCCGCAAATTGACAGCAACCAGCAAGACGAGGATGAGCAGCATCCATTGCCGGCCTGTCGCGGGCTGGGTTGATTTCGACATGATCGGGTGTTTCCTTTACGTCTTCTTTTTATTGCGGTGACCCGAAAAGGCATGCGCGCGGTGGTGCACCAATTCGTTCGCGACGTGCAATAACTTCGGCACAGCAGCAAAGCCACGCCGTGCACGGGATTCATTCAATCAAATCCGTATCTCGGCTGTGACGCGGAAGACGCGCGGCGTTTCCAGCGTATCGCGCAAACCTGACCAGTCGATCATGAGATCGGCTTCAAGCTGGGCGGCATCGAGAACGGCGTGCCGGCAAGGGGAGATTCTCATCCGTTTTGCCATCCACGGCCAGGCCGAGGCGAGTTCGCGCCCAGGATGCGCTCAAGTGACGGGGCAAGACGAAGAAGCTCACGGGTATATTCGTGTTTCGGCGCGGTGAAGAGGGTTTCGGTATCGGCAAGCTCGACGATCTGCCCTGACTTCATGACGGCCACGCGGTCGCACATCTGACGGATCACCGCGAGGTCGTGGCTGATGAACAGCATGGAGAGGCCGGCGAGATCGCGCAGATCCTTCAGGAGGTTGAGGAGCTGCGCCTGTACCGAGACGTCGAGCGCGGAGGTCGGCTCGTCGCAGATGAGCAGCGAAGGGCGCGGCCCGAGCGCGCGCGCAATGGCGATCCGCTGGCGCTGACCGCCGGAAAAAGCATGCGAGAAGCGCGCGCCGGCGTCGGCGGGAAGGCCGACAGCTTCGAGCAACGTCCTGGCGTCCTGCCGGGCTTCCTGCGCATTGGAAGCGAGCTTGTAGAACAGGATGGGCTCGGCAATCGCGGAGTTGATGCGCAGGCGCGGGTTGAGTGCCGAATAGGGGTCCTGGAACACCATCTGCAGGGACTGGCGCACCGATTTTTCACGTCGGGCGCCGAGCGCCGTTCCCTGAAAATCGATGGTGCCCGAACTCTGGGTGACGAGGCCGGCTATGGAGTTGGCGACGGTGGTCTTGCCGCAGCCGGATTCGCCGACGAGGCCGAAAATCTCGCCGCGCCGGACGTCGAATGAGACGCCCTTGACCGCCTTGAAGACCGACGCCTTGCGGCCTGGGATCAACGAACGGCTGCCATACTCCACCGCAAGGTCGCGCACGGAGAGTACCACGTCGTCGCGGCTGCCCGCCTCGCTCTTTGCACTCTTGCGGCGCACGGTGGCGCGGGCGTCGAGCGACACCTGCGTTTCCTCACTTGGGACCGGTAGACGCTCAAGGCGTGTTTCGATGGGCGGCACGGCGGCGATCAGCGTGCGGGCATAGGGCGCCTTCGGCGCGGTCAGCACCTCGCGCGTCGGCCCGCTTTCCACCACCGCGCCGTTCTGCATGATGGCGACGCGGTCGGCGATCTCGGCGACGACACCCATATTGTGCGTGACGAGCAGAATGCCGACGCCGCGCTCGTCCGCAAGATCGCGGATGAGCTTGAGGATCTGGGCCTGCACCGAGACGTCCAGCGCCGTCGTCGGCTCGTCGGCGACGATAAGCTGCGGATTGCATGCGAGTGCGGTGGCGATGACCACGCGCTGGCGCTGTCCGCCGGAAAGCTGGTGCGGATAGCTGCTGAGCCGGCGTTCGGGCTCCGGAATACCGACGGCCTTCATCAGTTCCAGCGCGCGGGCCTTCGCCTCCTTGGACGAAAGCTTTAGATGGGTGAGCATGCCTTCGCAGAGCTGGCTTTCCACCGTGAAGAGCGGGTTGAGGCTCGTCATCGGATCCTGGAAGATCGCGCCGACATCGCGCCCGGGCACAATGCCTTCGGTGCGGCCGGTGCGTAGGTCGATGTGCTTGCCGGCGATGACGATGGAGCCGGATGCGATTCTGCCGGGGGCCTGCAAGAGACCCATCAGCGCGTTGCCGACAGTGGTCTTGCCGGCGCCGGATTCACCGACGAGGGCGTGGATTTCGCCGGGCCGGATCATCAGATCGGTGTTCTTGACGGCCTTAAGCGTGCTGCCGTTGGCCAGCGGATACTCGACGCAGAGATTGCGAATGTCGAGGACGGGGAGCGTGGATTCGGTCATCTCAGCGAACCATCAGTTTCGGGTTGAAGTGGTCGCGCAAATAGTCGCCGATCACGTTGACGGCCAGCACAAGGACGACCAGTACAGTCGCCGGCATCACCGCAATCCACCAGAGGCCGGAGAACAGGAACTGATTGCCGATGCGGATCAACGTGCCGAGCGAGGGATAGGTCGGCGGCATGCCGGCGCCGAGGAAGGAAAGCGTCGCCTCCGTCAGGATCGCGCCCGCAAGGTTGATGGTGGCGATGACCATCACCGAACTCATGATGTTTGGTAGAATGTGGCGGCCCATGATGCGGCCGGACGGCAGGCCGATGACCTTGGCGGCGCGCACGTAGTCGCGCGCGACTTCCACCATGGTCGAGGCGCGCACGGTGCGGGCATATTGCACCCATTCGTTGACGGCAATGGAGAAGATCAACACCAGCGGCGCCCAGGCAAGCATCGTTTCGGCGCTGAGCTGCGCGCGGGCGATGCCGCTGATGAGCAGCGCGACGAGGATGGTGGGGAAACTGACAAAGACATCGGCAATGCGCATGACGATGCCATCGATCAAGCCGCCGAAGAAGCCGGCGACGAGACCGAGCACGACGCCGACCACGGCCGCGAAGACCACCGCGCCGACGCCGATGACGACGGAGATCCTGAGCCCGAACAGGATGACCGAGACGAGGTCGCGGCCCTGGTTGTCGGTGCCGAGCAGGAAGCGGGGATCACCGCCCTCCATGAACGCCGGGGGGATTTCCATGTCGATCAGCGAATAGGATGAGACGTCGCGAGGATCCATCGGCGCGATCAGCGGGGCGAAGATGACGAGGGTCAGCATGATGAAGAGCACCAGGCCGGCGATCATCACGGAAACCGGCGGAAGCCGGCGCATCAGGGATTGCGTAGCCATTATCGTGTCCTCAGGCGCGGATCGATGAAGGTGTAGAGAATGTCGACGATCATGTTGATCATGACGAACAGGAAGCCGACGAACAGAAGGTAGGCAGCCAACACCGGCACGTCGGGATAGCCCACGGCATTCGTGAAGAGCAGGCCCATGCCCGGCCACTGGAACACTGTCTCGGTGACGATGGCGAAGGCGATGAGCTGGCCGATCTGCAGGCCCGTAACGGTGACGACCGGCATCAGCGCGTTGCGTAGAGCGAGCCGCCCATAGATATAGGCGCGCGGCAGGCCGCGGGCGAAGGCGAAGCGGATATAGTCCGACGACAGCACGTCGATCATCTCCGAGCGCACCAACCGCATGATCAGCGTGAGTTGGAACAGCGCCAGCGTGATCGACGGCAGGATCAGCGACTTCAGGCCCGAAAGGGTGAGGAAGCCGGTCTCCCAAAAACCGATATCGACGAGGTCTCCGCGTCCGGAGGACGGCAACCAGCGCAGGTTCACTGCGAAAACCAGGATCAGCAGCAGGCCGGTGACGAAGGTGGGCATCGAAATACCGACAAGTGTCGCAGACTGGGTCAGCCGGGAGAGAAGGGAACGCGGTTTTAGCGCGCAGAGCACTCCGAGCGGAATGCCGAGCGACAGGGCCAGCACGGTGGCGACGACAACCAGTTCCAGCGTGGCAGGAAGACGGCTGAGCAACAGGCTGGTCACAGGCTGCTGGTAGCGGTAGCTCGTGCCGAGATCGCCGGTCAGCACGTGGCCGACGAAATCGACGAACTGCACCACGACCGGCCTGTCGAGGCCGAGCGCGACACGGACCGCGTCCTTTTCCGCCTGGGTTGCGCCTTCGCGCACCATCGAGGCGACAGGATCGCCGACGAAGCGGAACATGACGAAGGCAATGGCAGTCACTGCGACCATCACGAGGATGGCCTGAAGCAACCTGACTGAAAAGAGTCTGATCATCGGATAGTCCTTGAGGGAGCGACCTTGCCCGAAGGGGCGAAAACCGGGCTGTTGCGCTCCCGCGTCCCCCGCGCCGCCAGCGACGCGGAAGGGTTGACCCGGTTTGAGCGCAGTCCCGGCAGGCTTCGCTTGCCGGGACTGCGCCTTGGGAGAATCCCGACTACTTCTTCATCTGTGCGAACCACGGACGCACGTACTCGTCCGGGAACTGCGGCATGTCGAGCTTGCTGCTCATCGCCCAGGCGACCGGCTGCTGGTGCAGCGGCAGGTAGAATACCTGATCATGGGTGATGCGGAAGGCTTGCTTCAGCATCTCGATGCGTTTGGTTTCGTCGAGTTCAACGGCTGCGGCATAGGCCAGCTTGTCGATCTCGGGATTGGAGAGCCCATCGGCGTTGCTGCCGCCGAAGGTGCCGTCATTGGTCGCCAGCAGCGCTTGCAACGGGCTGAAGCCGTCCATCGGCGGCAGCGAAGCCCAGCCGAGAAGATAGACGTCGAACTCACCCTTGTCCGTACGCGGGAAATAGGTCGTCTTGCTCTCGACACTCACATTGGCCTGGACGCCGATCTGCGCCCACATGGAGGCGACCGCAAGGCAGATCTGCTCGTCGGCGATGTAGCGGTCATTGGGGCAGGCGAGCCCCGTTTTGAAACCATCCGGATAACCGGCCTCAGCGAGCAGCGCCTTGGCCTTGTCGACATCATAGGGGAGCGGCACGTCGATGGTTTCGTCGTAGCCGGTCACCGCCGGTGCGACGAGCATCCCGGCCGTACGCGACTTGCCGCGCATCAGGCGCTTCTGGATCGTGTTGGTATCGATCGCGTGCCACAGGGCCTGGCGCACCCGCACATCGAGCAGCGGATTGGGCTTGCCGGGGGTCGCATGAAGTTCCGGCCGGTAGCTGAAAATGAAGAATATGGTGCGCAGCGACGGGTTCTCGACGACCTTCAGCCCATCGGTGGCGGCGATGCGGTCGACGTCCTGCAACGGAACGGGCGCAATCATGTCGACTTCACCCGATAGCAGCGCCGCGACGCGGGTCGCGTCGGAGGCGATCGGACGGAACTCGACCTCGTCCAGATTGTGCTGCGGCTTGTCCCACCAGTCCTTGTTCACTTCGAAGACCGAGCGCGAATCCGGTTCGTAGGTCTTCAGCTTGAAGGCGCCCGTGCCGTTGGCATGGTTGCTGGCATAGGTGACGACTCCGGTCGAAGCATTGCCCGGCTTCAGCGCGTCATGCTCCTCCATCCAGGGCTTGCTCATGATGTAGATGGCGGCAAGGTCGTTGAGGAGCAGCGGATAGGGTCCGCGCAGGATGAGGTCGACGGTGTACTCATCGACCTTCTCGACGCCGACGACGGTTGAAAGGTTCTCGCGGTTGCGCGCGCCGGGGTCGATCTGGCGCTGGATGGTCGCCACGACGTCGTCGGCGTTGAAGGGCTGGCTCTCATGGAATTTCACGCCCTGGCGCAGCTTGAAGCGCCAGCGGGTCGGCTCGATGACCTCCCAGGAGGTGGCGAGCGCCGGCTCGAGCTTCAGGTCCTTGTTACGGCGCACCAGAGGGTCGAAAACCATATGGTGCACGCTCTGGGTAAAGCTGTCGACCTGTGCGTTGGGGTCGTAGGAAATGACATCGCCGGATGAAGCCCAGCGCAGTGTCTCGGCGAGGGCGGGGGCGGAAAGCGGCGCCACAAGGGCGAGACCCGCCAAGAGGGTCTTCAAAGAGGTTTTCACTGGTTTCTCCCGTTTAGCGTATACATATTATCTGTCTTATTGGATACGAATGTTCCCAGTAATAGTGTACATCTGATGCAAACAATATCAAGATGGCAAAAGTGGTTTTGGCGACGCTTCTCAAAAAAGAACGCCAGGCCCGGCAGCCGGAAAGGGAACTTCCGATGACGAATGCACTGCTGATTGAAAACGCCACGATCGTTACTATGGACGCGGACCGTCGCGTTCTTGAGCGCGGCCATGTTCTGGTCGAGGACGGGCGCATCGCCGGCATCGGCGAGGGAAGCTTTGCCGGAGAATGGCAGGCCGAGCGCATCGAGGCTGCCGGCATGGTCGCGATGCCTGGGCTGATCGACACACACGCTCATGCCGGACATATGCTGACCAAAGGGTTGGGCAGTGCAGCCGAGGACTGGATGGACGTGACCGGCCGCATTTACGCGACTGCGACCGACCCTGAGTTCTGGGCAGCGGAAGCGGCGCTGTCGGCGGCAGAGCGGATCAAGTGCGGCACGACGACTGCGGCGCTGCTGTTCGGCGGCGGCCCGGATATCATGCGCACCGAGGCACCGGAGGCGGCGGAGGCGCATCTCGCTTCGGTTGCCGCCATGGGAGTGCGTGAGGTTCTGGCCGTGGGGCCGAACCGATCTGGGCAAAATCACGTGTATCGCCAGTATACGCCGACGTCCCACAACGACATCGTCGTCTCCCCAGACCGGCAGATAGACGTGGCCACCGAGTTGGTCGATGCCTGGGCTGGACGCGACGCCCGGCTGCAGGTCGTGTTTTCGCTACCGGTTTTCGATGAGCAGGAACTGCGCGGGGAAACGGTATACAGGATTGCATGCAAGGTCCGCGACCGCGCGCGTGAGAGGCGAAGCCTTCTGGTGCAGGACGGTCATCGCGACGGATCCATCGCCGCCAACGATGCGCGACTTGGTCTCTTTGACGAGCGGTCGCTCCTTGCCCATTGCATAGACCTGACCGAGGCCGACCGGGCGGTCCTGAAGCGGACCGGTGCCAAGGTTGCGCACAATCCGAGTGCGCTGATGTCGGTCTATGGCCGCTGCCCGGCACCGGAGCTGATGGAGGACGGCATAGTGGTTTCGCTCGGCACCGATGCCGCGGCGCCCGATCGGTCCTTCGACATGTTCCGCAACATGTTCCAGGCCCATCGCTACCACGCGCGCCATTTCTCAGATGATACCGTGCTGCCGCCGCTGCGGCTGCTGGAGATGGCGACGATCGGCGGCGCGCGCGCCCTGTTGATGGAGGATGAACTCGGTTCACTCGAAGTTGGCAAGCGTGCCGATATCGTCCTTGTGAATATGCGTCAGCCCCATCTCTGGCCACCGCACGAGCCGGTGCAGCGCCTTGCCCGATACGCCAATGGTGCGGACGTGGACACCACCATCGTCGGCGGGCGTGTTCTGATGCGCGGGCGACGCCTCGTCGGCCAGGACGAAGACGCGATCCTCGACCGTGCCCTGCGCGCATTTCGGCTGGCGATGGCGCGGGCCGGACTTAGTGATCGCACGTAAGGCGCTTGGACAATCGAGGATCTACAATGACTGCAGACCTTCTTATCCGTAATGTCCGCCCCTTCGGTGGGCCTGTTGAGGACCTTCTCATCCGAGACGGTCGCTTTGTTGCGGCAGATTGTCCCCGTCCGGTGGCCGAGATCGACGCGACCGGACATGTCGCCTTGCCAGGGCTTGTCGAGGCACATACGCATCTCGACAAGACACTTGTCGGCATGGACTGGTTCGAGAACCGGGTCGGTCCGACCCGCAACGACCGAATCCTGGCCGACCGCAATGCCAAGCGCGAGCTTGGCATCAACGCCCGTCGGCAATCGGCCCGTCAGATCCTTCAGACGCTCGCCCATGGCGTTTTGAGCATTCGCAGCCACGTTGATGTCGACACCGAGATCGGCATCGCCAATGTCGAAGGCGTGCTGGAAACACGCGAGGCAATGCGCGATCTGGTCGATGTACAGATTGTGGCTTTCCCGCAAAGCGGCATGCTGCCGCGCGAGGGGACGCTTGAGTTGATGGATGCGGCCCTGAGGGCCGGTGCCGACATCGTCGGCGGCATCGACCCCGCCACGATCGAGCGCGATCCGGTGCGTCACCTCGATGCAATCTTCGCGCTCGCGGACCGTCACGGAAAACCTGTCGACATTCATCTGCATGAACCGGGCGACCTCGGTGCCTATTGTCTTGAACTCATCGTCGAACGGACCCGCGCCTTGTCGCTGCAGGGGCAGGTGATGGTGAGCCACGCCTATTGCCTCGGGACGCTCGACGCCTCACGGCAAAACGCGTTAATCGGCCAGCTCGCTGCAGAACGCATCGCGGTGATGACCGTCGGCAGTCCCTCTGCCCCGGCATTGCCATTGCGACTGATGCGCCAATGCGGTCTCACGGTTGCCTCCGGCTCTGACGGCATTCAGGGGACCTGGGAGCCGTTTGGAAATGGTGACATGCTGGAGCGCGCGAAGTACCTGGCTCAACGCAACGGTATGACCAACGATGTTGATCTCGAAGAATCCGCCCGCATCTGCACTTTCGGTGGTGCTGAAGGTATCGGTCTCGGCGGTTACGGTCTCTCTGAAGGCTGCTTCGGCGACCTGGTTCTGGTACCCGCGCGCACGTTGGCGGAAGCCGTCGCCCTGACGCCGCATAGGCGCACCGTCATCCGGCGCGGCCGCGTGGTTGTGAATGGCGGCGAATTGGCTGGCGATTTGCCGGCCATCGAATGAAGCTTTTTCGATGAAAGGCGAAAAGTCGGGAATTTGGTGTTCGCAGTGGCGGGCCGCGATCGGTCGAGCCGTCAGTATGCAACGGCCCAACCTGCCGGTTCAGCGGGCCGCCGACCGCGGCTTTACGGTTCGGCTTGTGTGGTGATAGTTGTTTGCGATCCAACGCTTGGCAATCGCTATCAATCGCACGCTTGGCTATTTTCGAGGAAAATCATGACTACCAAACCCAGCGACAGCAATGCAAGATCGGCGGTCCCCAAGTCAGATGCGGTCTATCGTATCTTGAAGCGTGCCATCCTCGACCAAGCATTCGCTGCGGGCACGAAACTTCCCGAGGATTCGATCGGTGAGCGGCTGGGCGTTAGCCGCACGATCGTGCGGCAGGCTCTGGCGCGACTGAACGGTGAGGGTCTGATCGAATTGCGGCCGAACAAGGGAGCATGCGTCAGCCACCCCAGTCTGGAGGAAGGGCATAATATCTTTGCCGTGCGCCGAGCGTTGGAGACGTTGGTCGTCGATAGCCTGATCGGCAGTCTGACGGCCCCGAAGATCAAGGAGCTTGAAGCGCACGTCGACGCCGAAGACAAGGCAAGGCTCGACAATCCGTCGGCCTCGATCCAACTCGCCGGTGAGTTTCACGTCCTGCTCGCACAGCTGACGGAGAACGCCATCCTATCGCGATACGTTACCGAGCTCGTCTCGCGCTCGTCCATGATTTTGTCGCTCTATGGTCGCCCTCATTCGTCCGATTGCGCCGTGTCGGAGCACCGCGAGTTGATTGCCGCACTTGCACGGAACGATCGCGAAAAGGCGTGCAAATTGATGGACCATCACATCGGGGCCATCACAACGCGCGCTCTGCTGAAAAGCAACTCGGAAAACGACTTGCCGGATCTCCTGGCTGCCTACGCAAAAGAAGAGGGCCTTTAGACCGTTTTGCCGCCTTGTGACCAGCGTGATCACTGGCGCTCCCTGCTGGACGTCAATGCCCGTTTTCCATGCGCGGACGAAAGTCAGGACTCCTACAGCGCCGCGCGTCTTATTGGACGCGCAAAGGTTGCTGTAGCGCTTTGACGGCTGCACTCATAAGATAATACAATATTCGGCATATATAGTATACAACTGGCCGCCAGCAGATTGGGCGGAAGGTGAGCAGATTTCGGCGCGCGCCGTATGCCACTCTCGCTTATACCCTCGCGTCGAGCAGCGCACCTACAGCGCCGCGCGTCTTATTAGACGCACAAAGGTAGCTGTAGAACTCTGAATTGCTGCATGTTTTTACATCGAATACGATTTAACGAAACATGCAGTCGGTGATTGGCAACATCGTTGCGACCTTTTTCGCGGCAGCGCATTAGTTAAAACGTCTTCCCAAACATTCCTTTGTGCCAGCGGTTCGCGCCGGCAATGTGGCGCAGGCACGCCTGAGATTGATTGATAATATTGTATGCATTAATTGGATGCAATATTGACACAAAAATGGATGCGATATAAATCAAAGATGGTATTCGCCGACGCCGGGAGCGCAACGTGCCAGATACACCGGTTTCCGTGCGGAAGCTTGGCGAGGTTCTCCTGTGCGTGGGTGTTTGCCGTGCCTGCGACTGCACGCTGGGACGTCCCAGCCGGTCGACGCGCCGTGCGTCGGCGCAGTGATAAGCGGTTGAACGGTCATGGAGGAGAACCGGACATGAATATCGATTTCACCACGCTACCCCCTCCCGATCGTTATCGATTGCTGACCAATTTCATTGGTCCGCGCCCCATCGCGCTTGTTGGAACCCGGTCGCCGGCCGGACACAACAATGCGGCGCCAATGAGCTTCTTCAACGTGTTTGCCCACGAGCCGCCTTTGGTTGTGCTCGGCATCCAGAACCGCGGCAATGGTGATGAGAAGGACACTGTCTCGAACATCCGCCGAACCGGCGAGTTCGTTGTCAACATGGTCGACATGGCGCTCGCCGAGGCGATGATCGTCTGCGGCGTCAACTTCGCCTCAGAAGTGGATGAACTCGATTTCGCCGGTCTGACACCGGTGCCGTGTGACCAGATCGACGTCGCTCGCATCGCCGAAAGTCCCTGCAGCTTCGAATGCAGGGTCGATCGCATCCTCGACTATCACAAGCGCGTGCTCGTCATCGGCAAAGTCGTGCACATGCACATCCAGGACCGCTGCCTTGATGCCGAGGGGCGCTATGCGAATCCGGAAACCTACCAGCCGATCGCCAGGCTGCATGCCGACAACTACATCACTTCAGATCGCCAATTCGAACTTAAAAAGCCGGAAGAGCTACTGCGCTTCGAGTTTGCACAAGTGAACCCCAGGCCATAGAGAGCCACCCGATGATCCGCATACACGTCATCAATCCGAATTCGACATCCTCAATGACCGACCAAATCGCACGTGCGGCCGAGGCAGCGCGATCGGAGGGCACAGTCATCGAGGCGGAGACCGCAACGGACACGCCCGCCTCGATCGAAGGCTACGCGGACGAGGCGATGGCCGTGCCTGCGATGTTGGCCGCGATCCGTGCCGCCGAGAAGCGGGGCGCATCGGCGCACGTGATAGCCTGCTTTGATGATCCCGGCCTTGCCGCTGCGCGCGAGGTTGCCTCCGGTCCCGTCATCGGTATCTGCCAGGCGGCGGTGCAGGTCGCAGTAACCGTAGCGACCCGCTTCACAGTGATCACCACGCTGCCGAGGTCGGTGCCGGTGATTGAGGATCTTGTCGCGCACTACGGCGCTGCCTCGCGCTGCCGCCGTGTGCGCTCGGTCGACCTGCCGGTACTAGCACTCGAAACCGACCTGGCAATCGCGCGCGCGAAACTCCTCAATGAGGCGCGCGCTGCGATACGCGAGGATGGTGTCGATGCCATCGTCCTTGGGTGCGCCGGCATGGCAGAATTGTGCAATTGGCTATCGCGCGAAACGGGGGTCCCCGTCATCGACGGCGTGGCGGCAGCTGTCAAGCTCGCCGAGGCATTGGTGAGCGGTGGCTTTCGGACCTCGAAGGCTGGCGCCTACGCTTATCCCCGCGACAAGTCCGGTGATCTCGTATCGGCTTGCCACCCCATCATTGATCAACGGATGGTTCACACGCCCATTTCCCAAGAAGTGATCAATTCGGCCGAAACGGCAACGTTTTGCAGTCTGCAACCGTAGCACATCTTGTCCCGTAGCTCGGCAAGATGCGACAGCTACAGGCTGTCCGTGCAAATCGAATTGTCATCATTACGCAAACTCCAAACCCATGATGAGGGAACGATGTTGGAACAGACACTGTCGCAAAGCCGCCGGGCATTTCTCGGCCAAACGGGGAAGCTGACCACCGCTTGCGCGGTCGTCGGGCTGACTGGCGGACTGGCTCACGAGGTATCTGCGAATACGGCCGAACCTGTTGCCGAGATTGGAGCAAACATGCTGACGGATCGTCACTACCTGCTGGCTGACGTGCGGCTGGAAGAAGGTTTCGAATATGACGGCGACACCGTCATCGGCACCCGCACCGCGCTGTACACCGTCGAGATCAAGGACGGCAAGATCGCCGCGCTTCATCCCGCGAACGCAACGCTGCCCAGCGGTGTCGCGCGCTATCAGGCGCATGGCCAACTGATGCTGCCGGCCATGCGCGATATGCACATCCATTTGGACAAGACCTTTTACGGTGGTCCCTGGCAGGCGCCGCGGCCGCGCCAAGGCAAGACCATCATGGACATGATTGCGCTGGAAGAAAAGCTGATCCCCCAATTATTGCCCACCTCGCAGCAGCGAGCCGAGGGCCTGATCGCGCTGCTTCAATCCAAGGGGAGCACCGTCGCGCGGAGCCATTGCAACATCGATCCGGTCAGTGGCCTGAAAAGCCTTGAACACCTGCAGCGCGCGCTGGAAAATCACCGCGACGACTTCGTTTGCGAGATTGTCGCCTTCCCACAACACGGTTTGTTGCATTCCAAAGTCGACGGCTTGATGCGCGAAGCGATGCAGATGGGCGTGCACTATGTCGGTGGGCTGGATCCGACCAACGTCGATGGGGCGATGGAGAAGTCACTCGACTCCATGTTCCAGATTGCCCTCGATACCGGCAAAGGGGTGGACATCCACCTGCATGAAACCAGTCCGGCCGGGATGGCGGCGATCAACTACATGATCGAGACCACGGAGAAGAATCCCGCGCTGCGCGGCAAGGTAACCATCAGCCATGCCTTTGCCCTGACTACACTGGCTCCTGAAGCATTGGAGGAGACTGCCTCCCGCTTGGCGGAAAATCAGATGACGATCGCCTCCACGGTCCCGCTTGGTGCTCTAATGATGCCATTGCCACAATTGAGCAAGGCAGGCGTGTTCGTGATGACCGGAACGGATAGCGTCATCGATCACTGGTCGCCGTTCGGCAGCGGCGACATGCTGGAAAGGGCCTATTTCTACGCGCAGCTTTATCGCGGGTCGGATGAGTTCCACTTGTCACGGGCCATGGCCATCGCCACCGGCGGCGTTTTGCCGTTGGATGATGAAGGCAAACGTGCCTGGCCAAATGCCGGAGATGACGCCGCCTTCACGCTTGTCGGTGCGAGTTGCTCCGCGGAGGCGGTGGCTCGCGTGCCGGCGCGCACCGCCACCTTCCACCAGGGGCGTCTGGTGTTCGGCAGTATCGGCAAAGCCTGAGGCCGACCCGCCGTTGCGAGCGCTCTCGCGTTCTGCACCGGCTGCGATACGCTTGATTACATCAACGGCGGCCGCATACGCAGGCCGCCGTTGTCGAGATTCCATCCAAAACCACACATGAACGACTGCGGCGACCGAACTCGGCCCGCGCATTTATCTTGGGCCTGCCTATCGCGCGGGCCACGCCGATCAACGCACCCTATTGTGCGGCCTCCTTCTTCCGGAAGCCGATGGTCTCGTCAGCATTCAACTCCACTCGCATTGTATACAAGTTCTGCCGATATTGTTGAGGTGGAACGGCGTCGCAGCTGCCAGGATTCGCGCCAACAGCGTTTCGTCGCGGGCGAAACGCGACGATAACGTCGGTTGTGCCAGCGCATTCTCATCCCAATTCTCGTCTGCATACCGCTTTGTCGGCTAAAATGTCGACAATCTAAAATGCGATCTTGACGCAAGATTGTATACATGAGACAGTCAATTTGTCTATACAAAACGGCGTGGAGGCCGCGATGTCTAGGCGGGCGCAGGGAGCGCCAAAGAGGAGAAAAAACTCATGTCAGTAAACAGACGTACGTTCCTGCAAGGGGCGGCCGGCGCTATCGGCTTGGCCATGGCGCAGGGTGCTTTGTCGAAAATCGTTTATGCGCAAGGTGCCGCCGGCACGCTCCGAGTTGCCATCGCCAAACCTGCCGGCAATCTCGATCCGCAGAGTCACTACGCGATCTGGGCCATTCAGGACCTCATGTTCGAGCCGCTCGTGAAATACGGCAAGGGCGGTCAGATCGAACCTTGCCTGGCAACCGACTGGAAGATCGAAGACGGCGGCAAGACGCTGCATCTGACGTTGCGCGAGGGCGTGACATTCCAGGACGGCACCAAGTTCGACGCTGCCGCGTGCAAATGGAATCTCGAGCGCTGGATGGGCATCGACCAGTTCAGCTGGATGAATTGCTCAAAGCACTTCCAGTCGCTCGACGTGGTCGACGACTACCACGTCACCCTGCATTTCAAGGAGCCGGTGCTCGCGCTCATGCAGGAACTTTCCTACACGCGGCCGACGCGCTTCCTGTCGCCTAAATCCGTAGGTGCCGACGGCAAGTTCAAGGAGCCTGTGGGTACCGGGCCGTGGCGTCAGATCAGCGCGGACGACACCCAGAGCGTCTTCGAGCATCACGAAGGCTACTGGGGCGAGTTGCCGTCCTATGAACGCCTTGAAGCCAAGGTTATCCCTGATGCCCGTTCACGGGTTGCGGCATTGCGTGCCGAGGAACTCGACCTGATCGGCGGTTTCTGGATCGCGCCCTTGACCCCGGAAGAGGGCAAGCAGCTTGAGGCGGCCGGTTTCAACGTCGTCGTCGATCCGGGCAACGTCACGCTGGTGATGGCCTATAATCCCGACCGTGCTGAGGCGCTCAAGGATCCGCAAGTGCGCAAGGCCGTCAGCATCGGCATCGATCGCGCTGCGATTTCCAAGGTGCTTTACCATGGCTACGCCAAGCCCGCCGGCAACATGTTCTCGGGCGCCTTGCCTTATGCCGGAACGCAAAGTGATGCCCCTGTCCGGGATGCTGCGGCCGCATCGGCGCTGCTCGAAAAGGCCGGCTGGACGGGAAGCCCCATCCGATCCAAGAACGGCAAGCCGCTGACGCTCGAATTGGTCGTCAGCCCGGACGCCGTGCCGGGATCACGTGTGATTGCCGAGGTCATCCAGTCCGAGATGAAGGAGATCGGTATCGACCTCGTCATCCGCTCGGTTGACCATGCCTCCAAGCACACGGACATGCTCGAACAGAAGTACGATCTCGGCTTCTTCCTGACCTATGGCGCACCTTACGATCCGTTCGGCTCGATCGTCGGACTGTGCCTGTCGACCTTCCACAACGACGTCGAGGGCAAGCTGGTCACCGATCCGGTCAACCTCGATCCGTTGATCAATGCGGCGATGGCCGCGACCGGCGATCAGATCCAGCCGACCATTCAGAAGGTCTATGACTGGCTACGGGACAACGACGCGATTGCGCCGCTGGTCTACGTGCCGAGCATCTGGGCGCATTCCAAGCGGCTCCATGGCTTCAGCAGCCCGGTCACCGAATACGACATGCCCTACGAAAACATTCTGCTGGCCGAGTAGGAGGAGGGTACCTTGATCCACTTCATCAGCAAGCGGCTGAAGCATTCCCTGGTCCTTCTGTTCATGGCGTCCCTGGTTTGCTTCACACTCGTGGTGTCGGCACCCGGCAATGTTGCGGTTCTGATCGCGGAGCTTCGCGGGGCGGTCGCTACACCGGGCTATGTCGAACAGGTCGCCGAAGAGATAGGACTGCACAAGCCACTGCTGATGCGCTACGTGGATTGGCTTGGCGACGCTGTTCGCGGCGACTTCGGCATTTCCTACAGAACGGGACAGGACGTCAGCGCAGACCTGGCGAACCGGATGCTCGTGACCGGGCTACTGATTGCAGGCTCGGCTGTGATCGCCGCCCTCATCAGCCTGGCTTTGGGTTTCCTCGGGGCCTTCTGGCCCTACAAACTGCCGGACCGCGTATCGCGCGGTCTGGCGCTCCTCGGCGCATCGACGCCGACGTTCTTCGTCGGGGCGCTGATGATCTATGGCTTTTCCGTCACCTTCCAGCTTCTACCGTCGTTCGGTTTCAACGGCCCCAAAAGCTGGATCCTGCCATGGCTCACCGTCGCCGTTCTGCCGGCCGCCGTCCTCAGCCGCGTCGTGCGGGTAGGGCTGGAGGAAGCGATGACGAGTCCCTTCGTTCTGACCGCCAAGAGCAAGGGTCTTGGTCGCACAGCCATATTGCTCCGCGAGGCGTTGCCCAACATCACGCCCCTCTTCATCAACGCGCTCGGCACCCAGGTCGGGCTGATGACGGCCACTGCGATCATCGTCGAACCGCTTTTCGCCTGGCAGGGTCTTGGGGATTACTTCCTCGCCGGCGTCCGCTTTCGCGACTTCATGGTGGTGCAGGCATGCCTGCTCATCTTCCTGACCTTCTTTATCGTGGTGAATCTGATCGTCGATCTAGCGGTTCTTTTGACCGATCCGCGCATTCGCCGCCAATGGAGCTGATCATGAACATGCTCAATCCTATCCTGGCCCGATTGAACAAGATGCCGCGGGCGGCCTTGATTACCATCGGCCTATTCGTTGCTCTGGGTACTTTCGCGCCCTGGCTGGCGCCCCAGGACTCGAGCGCCCAAAACCTGCTGGAGGCCGGTCTCGGGCCAACGGCCGCACACTGGCTCGGAACCGATCACCTCGGTCGTGATACGTTTAGCCGTCTGATTATCGCTGCGAACACGTCGCTGGTGAGCGTCGGCTCGGTTCTCGGTATCGCCATGACCATCGGTATCGTGCTCGGAACGATCGCTGGTTACCACCGGGGCTGGGTGGACGACCTCCTGATGCGCATCGTTGATGTGGGCCTGTCCGTACCGAGCCTGATCATCTCGCTGGCCGTGATCGGGATCGTCGGTCCCGGATACTGGACGATGGTGCTGGCGCTGGCACTTGCCTGGTGGCCCATGAGTGGGCGTATCAGCCGCGCCGTGGCAGTCAGCATCATGAGTAAACCTCATATCGAGGCGCTGCGGGTGCTGGGAGCCAGTCCCTGGCGCATCTATTTCGGCCATCTCCTCCCCGGTACGATCGGTTCGGTGATGGTCTATGCGACGGCAGACGCCGGCACTGCCGCTCTGGCGGTTGCGACGCTGAGCTTCCTTGGCCTCGGCATTCAGCCGCCAACGCCGGAATGGGGCCAGATGCTCGTCGACGCGTTGCCCTATCTCGAATCCGACCCGCGTCAGGTTCTGCTGCCGGGGCTTGCCCTCACGGCCGCCGTCATCGGCTTCAACACCCTCGGGGAGTCCATCGCTCTCAACCGCATTCCAAAACCGCTCACTCGGCGCATGCTCGCAGCGCGTCGGCTTGAGGTCGCAAGCTGGGGCAAGGAGAATTCCGATGCGTGACGAGCCGCTCCTGAACGTCAGCAATCTGACGGTCGACCTCCTAACCGCGAAATCGGCGGTCCGCCCCGTCGACGGTGTCAGCTATTCGGTCCGGCAGGGTGAATGTCTCGCCATCGTCGGCGAAAGCGGCAGCGGCAAGACGGTGATGAACTTCGCACCGCTTGGCCTGATGCCGACGGGCGTGTCGACGATGCTATCCGGCTCCGTCAAGCTGGAGGGGCGCGAATTGATTGGCCTGCCTGAGCCCGAGATCCAGAAGCTTCGTGGCAAGTCCGTCGGCTTTATCTTCCAGGATCCGATGAGCGCTCTCAACCCGGTGCGCCGGATCGGGCGGCAGATTGCCGAGATGGCCGAATTGCATCTCGACATGACGCCGAGGGCAGCCGAGGCACGTGCCCTCGAGCTCGTGAAGCTTGTCGGGATCTCCGATCCCGTGGCCCGGCTCCGGCAATACCCGCACGAGCTTTCGGGCGGGTTGAGGCAACGCATCGTCATCGCCATTGCCCTTGCGGGCGAGCCGAAGCTGCTGATCGCCGACGAGCCGACGACAGCCCTCGACGTGACGGTTCAGGCGCAGATCTTGCGGCTGCTGAAGGACGTGCAGCGTCGTCTCAATATGGCGATGGTGCTGATCACGCACGACATGGGGGTGGTCGCGGGTGCCGCCGACAACATCGTCGTCATGTACGCGGCGCGTGCCGCCGAATGCGGTCCGGTGGACAAGGTCCTCGTCAGCCCGCGTCACCCCTACACCAGGGGGCTGATCAACGCGATACCGAGGCGGGAGGATCCAATTGGGTCGGAGTTTCGAGGGCTCCCCGGCATTCCGCCGACGCTCGGCGCGCCGATCAAGGGCTGCGCCCTTGCGCCGCGTTGCGAGCTTGCCGTCCCCGCATGCAGCAATAGCCGCCCCCCTTTGGTCCGGTCGGACGACGGTGCGGTTCTCGTGGCTTGCCCCGTCGTCAATCAAGGAAAGGCTGCCGCATGACACACGCACCGGTTCTTAAAGTCGAAAATCTCCAGACGCGCTTCAAGAGCGTTCAGCGGGGCAAATTTGTCCATGCCGTCGACGATGTCTCGATCGAACTCTATCCCGGTGAGATCGTCGGGCTGGTCGGTGAATCCGGCTGTGGCAAGTCGACGCTCGGGCGCACCATCGTCGGCCTCGAGAAGGCGAGCAGCGGACGGGTGTTGCTCGACGGCGTCGACCTCAGCGGCCTTTCAGGCGCGGCCCTGCGCGATAGCCGTAGGGCGCTGCAATACGTCTTCCAGGATCCCTATTCGTCCTTGAACGATCGCCAGACGGTGGGGGAGGCCATCGATGAAGCGCTTGTCATCGCCGGCACCAGATCGCCCGAGGAGCGGGATCGTCGCACGAAGGAGCTTCTGGATCAGGTCGGTCTGGCGTCCGCGGTCAGGGACCGTCACACGCGCGAGCTCTCGGGTGGTCAGCGCCAGCGCGTGGCAATCGCCAGATCGCTCGCCGTCAACCCGCGAGTGCTGATCTGCGACGAGCCGGTGAGCGCACTTGATCTTTCCATTCGTGCGCAGGTGATGAACCTGTTCCTGCGCCTGCAGAAGGATCTGGGCGTGGCATGCCTGTTCATCGCCCATGATCTTGCACTGGTGCGGCAGGCGGCTTCGCGGGTCTATGTGATGTATCTCGGCAAGATCGTCGAGCATGGTCTGTCCCAGGAACTTTACGACCATCCGGGCCACCCCTATTCGCAGATGCTGCTGGCGTCAGCACCGGAGGTGGATCCGCGTGTCGAGAAGCTCCGCAAGGGGCCGTTGATGATTGGCGAAGTCCCCAGTCCGACAAACCCACCGTCCGGCTGCCGGTTCCGAACGCGCTGCCCCCTGGCGGTGGACGACTGTGCCAAGGCTATACCGCCGTCCCATGGCCTTTCGCCGGGCCACAGCGCCGCCTGCATTTTTGCGCGGGATCTTCATCGAGGCAAGCGATCGGCGCTCCTTCAGCCCGAGGCATCGGTCGCGTGAAGCGCGAGGGCTGCTCGCCGACGAAGCGTTGTCGGCGGCGCTTTCTGCGACTTTAGAAGTTGCCATTCCCTCGCGTCCCCCTGATCAGGACGCGCGCCTGCCCCGCCATCAGGCGGGGCTTTTTTTTGTCCGACAATCGCTCAATCCAGATCCGCCATTTCCCAGAACGTCATCGGTGTCAGCTCGGCTTACGCACGCTTTCGGTAATCGCCTGCGCCATGGTCTCGGCTGCCCGGGAGGGTTTGTTGCGCGGGTAGGCGATGTGGAAGAGGTCTTCGAAGCTCATGCGCTCGGGGGCGAGCAGCCGCAGGCGGCCATCGCGCACCCATTCGTCTGCGTAGTGGTCGGGCAGGAAGCCGATATAGGCGCCGGATAGGAGCAGCAGCAGGGTCCCTTCCATATGCGGGGTCGCGGCCGCCCAGGTGAAGTTCACGCCGCAGATCGTCTCGTTCAGCATGTAGGTGCGCCCGGCGAAGGATTGTGTCTCCAGAACGGCGTCGGTTAGGTCGCCATCGGGTGTCGCGAAGAGCGGATGCCCCTCGGCGCAGTAGAGCTTCTGCAGCTCGGAAAACGCCGGCTGGCTGCGGAAATGCGGCGTGACGCTGCCGACGGACGGCATGAGCACGATCTGGTAGGTGCCGTTCAGCAGGCCCTGATGCAGTACCTGCGGCGCGGCGACGTCGATTTCCAGGTGCACCCGCGGCGCCTTGGCATGAAAGGCGGCGAGCGCGCCCTGGAGGTCGAGGTTGCGGTTGGTGATCATGGCGTCCACGGTGCCGAAGCTGAGGCTGCCGGTAAGCTCTCCCTGCGCCTCGCCGATACGGCCCTGGAATTTTTCCAGCGAGCCGAAGAGTTCGAGGGCCGCTTCGTAGACGAGCCGCCCCTCGTCGGTGAGCAGGAAGCCGCCGCGTCCACGGCTGCACAGGCGCAGGCCGAGACGTTCTTCCAGATGGCGCATATGGGTGGAGATCGTCGCCTGCGTCATGCCCAGCGCTGATTGCGCGGCGGAAAAACCGCCGTGCTGCACGACCGAAGCGAAGACGCGCAGGAGCCGAAGCTCGGCATCGCCGAGCGAGAGATGGAGGACGCGGTGGCGGACCTTGTTGATCATTCATTGATTAATGCACAAGTGAACATGCAATCATAGATGCTTTTAAATGTATCTCCCTCCGGCACACTCCTTCCACCTATGGAGGGGTGACATGGCCAGCAATTCCTACGAAACCGGACGTTTGAACCTGCCGTTCGTCGGCATCTGCACGTTCGGCAAATATCCCTATCAGCCGGACTGGGACGCCATCGACGCCGATGTGGCGATCCTCGGCGCGCCGTTCGACTGCGGCACGCAGTGGCGGGCGGGCACCCGCTTCGGTCCACGCTCGATCCGCGAAGCTTCGACGCTGTTTTCCTTCGGCCACGGCGGCGCCTACGATCACGAGGACGACGTCACCTATCTGCCGAGCGGTGAGGTCTCGATCGTCGATATCGGCGATGCTGACATCGTCCACACCGACACGATGAAGAGCCACGCCAATATCGAATTCGGCGTGCGCAAGATCCTCACCGCCGGCGCGCTGCCGGTGGTGCTGGGCGGCGACCATTCCGTCAACATCCCCTGTATCAATGCCTTTGCCGAGGACTGCGAAAAGAACGGCCCGATCCACATCGTCCAGATCGACGCCCATCTCGATTTCGTCGACGAGCGCCATGGCGTGCGCTACGGCCACGGCAACCCGATGCGCCGCGCCGCCGAAAAGCCCTATGTCAGCGGTCTGTCGCAGTTCGGCATCCGCAATGTCTCCTCTACCGCCAGGGAAGGCTACGAGGATGCCCGCAAGATGGGCTCCGACATCCTCTCGGTGCGCCAGATCCGCGCGCTCGGCACGGATGCGGTGGCCGAACGGGTGCCGCCCGGCGCACGCTACTACGTCACCATCGACATCGACGGCTTCGATCCGTCGATCGCGCCGGGCACCGGCACGCCGTCGCATGGCGGATTCATCTACTACGAAGTGCTGGAAATTCTCGCCGCGCTTGTCAAGCGCGGCACGGTCGTCGGCATCGATCTCGTAGAGGTTGCACCGGACTACGATCATTCCGGTTCAACATCCACTTTGGCCGCACAGGTGCTCATGAACCTCATCGGTCGCGTCATGCATGCAAGGGGAACGTGAGGCCCAGGCCTACGAGGAGGACACGACATGGACGAAAACGTCCGCAATTATCTGGATCAATACGGCGTCAGCGACGCGACCCGGCGGTTTCTGGCGAAGCCCCAGAAGATGTTCATCGACGGTGCCTGGGTCGACAGCGGCAACGGTGCAACCTTCGACGTTTTCGAACCTTCCACGAGCGGCCTGGTAACCCGGGTGCCGTCAGGCACGACCGAGGATCTCGACCGCGCCGTCAAGGCCGCGCGCCGCCAGTTCGATGGGGGCGCCTGGCGCCGCCTCAAGCCGCTCGAACGCGAGCGCCTGATCCACCGCCTCGCAGACCTGATCGAAGCGCACGCCGACGAACTGGCGGAGATCGAAGCCATCGACATGGGCAAGTCGGTGACATTCGCCAGAGAGGTCGACGTTCAGGGCACGATCGATACCTTCCGATATTTCGCCGGCTGGGCCTCCAAGTTGCATGGGCGCACGGTCGAGCCGTCCCTGCCGGGCAATTACCTGGCCTATACCCGCAAGGAGCCCCTGGGCGTCGTCGCGGCCATCGTGCCGTGGAATTTCCCGCTCCAGACCATGGCCTGGAAGCTTGCAGCTGCCCTTGCAGTCGGCTGCACCACTATCGTCAAGCCGGCCGAGCTGACCTCGCTTGCGACCCTGCGCTTCGGCGAACTGGTGCAGGAAGCCGGCATTCCGGACGGTGTGGTCAACATTGTAACGGGCCGGGGCAGCGTGATCGGCGCGGCCATGTCGGCCCACCCCGGCATCGACAAGGTCACGTTCACCGGCTCGACGCCGGTCGGCCAGGAGGTCGGGCGCACGGCCGTCGGGCATCTCAAGCATGTGACGCTGGAACTGGGCGGCAAATCCCCCGTCCTGGTGCTCGACGATGCGGATCTGGCAAGTGCGGCCCGCGCGGTGGTCAACGGCGTATTCTTCAACTCCGGACAGGTCTGCGACGCCGGCACGCGCGTCTATGTCCAGCGCTCGGTCCATGACGCCTTCCTCGACGAATTGGTCGCCGTCACCCGCACGCTGAAGGTCGCGCCCGGACTGGACCGCGACTGCTATATCGGCCCCCTGGTGTCGGCGCAGCAGAAGAAGGTCGTTTCTGCGTATATCGAGGCCGGCCGCCGCGAAGGCGCCGAACTGATCCATGGGGGCGGCAGCCCCGATCGGCCGGGCCATTTCATCGAGCCCGCCATCTTCGCCCGCTGCAAACCCGAGATGAGCATCGTGCGGGAGGAGATTTTTGGCCCGGTGCTTGTGACCGATGCCTTCGACGAACTGGACGACGCGGTCGCGCTGGCGAACGACTCCGCTTTCGGCCTCGCCGCCGCCATCTACTCGAACGACTTGTCCCGTGTGCATGGGCTTATTCCGCGCCTTAACGCCGGCTCGATCTACGTCAACGCCCACAGCACCATCGATCCCTCCATGCCGTTCGGCGGCTTCAAGGCATCGGGCTTCGGCAAGGATCTGGGGCCGGAGCAGCTGGATTACCTGATGGAAACGAAGGCTGTCTGGATCACGCTGCCATGAGGCCCTGACCCATCGCCCGGCCGTCGCCCATGGGCGGCCGGTTCCAAGGATCGGCGGCTGATGGAGCCGCATTTCTCGCGGAAAGACGCCAGAAGGCGCGACGCGACAAGGGGAACGACAATGGAAGACAACGATACCGCCTGGCAAAACGAGCTGGCGCGCCGCGCCCGCATCTATGAGGATATCGAGGCGGGGCACCGCTTCGAGGGCACGATGACTGCGCTCGACTATACCGGCATGACCGTGTTGACGGTCGTGCTCGTCGCCGCCTTCTGGATCTGGGGGGCCTGAGATGACCGATCATGTCGCCCGTGGCGGTCTCTCGGCCGCAGAAATCGAACGCGAGGACGCCGCCCGCCACAGCGCCGCTGCCGAGCGCGGTGATGCGCCGCTCCTGCCCTCCGAGAGGCTCTGGGGCTTCTGGGAATTCACCTATGCCAATTCGGCGCTTGCCATCGCCACTTGGGCCTTCCTCATTGGCGGCGCGATTGGCCTGTTCGTCGGGCCGAAGGAAGGTATCGCCGCGATCGTCATCGGCAACATCGTTGGCGTGGTGCTGACGTCGCTCGCTACCACCTGCATGTCCGGGCGCTACGGTGTCGAACAGTTCATCGCGCTGCGCAGCCAGTTCGGCTACAACGGTAGCCGTGTTGTCTACGTTCTGGCCGTGGTGCTGCTCACCATGGGCTGGCTGGCGGTGCTCGCCATGATGTTCGGCCGCTCGATCGACGGCCTGATGGCCCTCAGCGCCGGTGAGGCGGCCAACCCGACTGGCGTCAAGATGGTCATTGCCGCGATCGGCGCCATCCTCGTCACCTGGTTCATCGTCGCCAAGGGCCCAACCTCGATCAAGTTCTTCAACATGGTCGTGTCACCGGCCCTGGTGATCCTGATGGGCGTGATGCTCTACCTCATCCTCAGTCAGCGGTCTTTCAGCGAGCTTCTGGCGCTGCCGGCGCTCGATCCGCCCTTCGAGGACAACACGCTGAACTTCATCGTCGCGGTGGAGGTCAATCTGGCCGCCGGCTTCTCCTGGTGGCCCTATATCGGCAACCTGGCGCGCCTCACCAAGAACGAACGCACCGCCTTCTGGCCGAACATCCTCGGCATCTTCGGGGCGGCTGCCCTTGGCGAAATCGTCGGTCTGCTTGCGGCCGTCTCACTCGGCGAAAGCGATCCGACGATCTGGATGACCAAGATCGCCGGCCCGGTCATCGGCATCATTGCCCTGCTCTTCGTCGCCTTCGCCAACATGACCTCGATGGCGAACATCCTCTACACCTCCATCGTCGGGCTGCGCCAGGTCGGCACGGCGTCAGTGCGCCGCATTCCCTGGGGCACCGTCCTCTTCCTGTTCTGCCTCATCCCGCTCGGCCTGGTGGTGTTCTATCCGCAGATGTACGACGGCTTCTTCATTTTCCTCGTCTGGACCTCGGCGCTCAACTCTGCGCTCGCCGGCATCGGCATCGTCGATTACTTCTTCCTGCGCGGCCAGAAGCTCGACATGCGCAGCCTGCATGGCCCCCAGCAAAACGGTCCCTACCGCTTCTGGGCCGGCTTCAATCCCATTGGGCTCCTCGCCCTTGCCGTCGGCTGCATCGTCTACGTCGTCATCTTCAATCCGCAGACGCTCGCGAGCCTGCCGGCCTTCAAGTACCTGACCGCCTCCATACCCGCCTGTGTCGCTGCAGGTGCGGTCCACTACGTCCTGACCCGGCTCTTCGCCCGCGGGCGCGGCTGGGGCCAGTATCCGTAACCTTGGGAAAACCGTCATGACCGACACATACGACTACATCATCATCGGTGCCGGTTCGGCTGGCTGCGTGCTCGCCAACCGGCTCTCGGAAGACCCGGCCACGAAGGTCCTCGTGCTGGAATACGGCGGCAGCGACAAGTCGATCTTCATCCAGATGCCGACGGCGCTCTCCATCCCGATGAATGGCACGAAGTACAACTGGAAATACATGACCCTGCCGGAACCCGGCCTCGACGGTCGCCGGGTACACTGCCCGCGCGGGAAAGTCATCGGCGGTTCGTCCTCGATCAACGGGCTCGTTTACATGCGCGGTCACGCCCGCGACTTCGACGAGTGGGAGGAGCGCGGCGCGCGCGGCTGGCGCTATGCCAATTGCCTGCCCTATTTCCAGCGTGCCGAAAGCTGGCAGGACGGGGGCGACGCCTATCGCGGCGCTTCCGGTCCGCTCGCCACCAACGCCGGCAACCGCATGCAGAACCCGCTCTACCGCGCCTTCGTCGATGCCGGCCGCGAGGCCGGCTACATCGCCACCGACGACCCGAACGGCCATATGCAGGAAGGCTTCGGGCCGATGCACATGACGGTGAAGGACGGCGTGCGCTGGTCGACAGCCAACGCCTATCTGAAGCCGGCGATGAGCCGGCCGAACCTCACGGTCATAACCCACGCCATGACGCGTCGCGTGATCCTTGAGGGGAAACGCGCCGTCGGTGTCGAATATGAGTTTGGCGGCACGCGCGTCGTGGCGAAGGCCAGCCGCGAGGTGCTGATCTCCTCCGGTCCGATCGGCTCTCCGCACCTGCTGCAACGCTCTGGCATCGGGCCGGCGGCGGTGCTGCGAAAGGCGGGTGTCGCGGTGCTGCACGATCTGCCGGGCGTCGGCGAAAACCTGCAGGACCATTCCGAGGTCTATATCCAATATGCCTGCAAGGAGCCGATCACGCTCAACGGCAAGATGGGCCTTCTCAGCCGTGCCCTGATCGGTGCGGAATGGCTGCTGTTCAAGAAGGGACTTTCAGTCTCCAACCATTTCGAGAGCGGCGGTTTCATCCGTTCCGATGTCGCGCTCGAATGGCCGGACATCCAGTTTCATTTCCTGCCCGCCGCCATGCGCTACGACGGCAAGAAGCCGCTCGAGGGCCACGGCTTCATGGTGCTCACCGGGCCGAACAAGCCGAAGAGCCGGGGCCATGTCCGTCTGCGTTCGCCGGAGGCGCACGAGCAGCCGGACATCCTCTTCAATTATCTCGACCGCGAGGAGGACCGCGAAGGCTTCCGCCGCTGCCTGCGACTGACGCGCGAAATCATCGCCCAGCCGGCCTTCGACCGCTTCCGTGGCGAGGAGATCGCTCCCGGCACCAATGTGCGCAGCAATGACGAGATCGACGCCTGGGTGCGCGAGACGATGGAAAGCACCTATCACCCCTGCGGCTCCTGCCGCATGGGCGAGGATGCCATGGCGGTGGTCGACAGCGACCTGAAGGTGCGCGGCATCGCGGGACTGCGGGTCATTGACAGTTCCGTCTTCCCCACGGAGCCGAACGCCAATCTCAACGCGCCGACGATCATGCTGGCCGAGCGCGCCTCCGACATCGTGCGCGGCAAGCCGATGCTCGCCGCCTCCAATGCGGACGTGGGTATTGCGCCCGGCGTCGGGGTGACCCAGCGCAGCGGTACGCCCGTGCGCGCCGTCCGGCACTGAGATCGGGGGCGGAGATGTTGCGCGGCATAGGCTATGTCATTGCCCGGCGGGATTGCGATGACCCAGCGGAGCCGCAGGATTGGGCTATCGCCATCGAGGCGTTCCTGAGCCGCTTGGTCGCCCGTTGCGCCGTCATGTGCGGGCGATCGCCTCGGCGAGGCGAAGAAGGTGAGGCTTCATGCGGTCTGTCGGAACGCCCGCATAGCCGAGGATGAGGGCGCCCGGCCGGGGTGTTGCGATCGTATAGTCGGACAGTGGGTAACATTGCAGCCCGGCATCGCGGACGGCGGCGTGCACGGTCCGGTCGTTGCGGCCGTTTTCCAACCAGGCAAGCGCGTTGAGCCCACTGTCGGAGCAGTCGATGCGCGCAAGGCCGGCGAGCGTCGCCCGTCCCGCCTCCACGAACGCCGCGCGGCGCTCCGCATAGAGGCCGCGCATGCGGCGCAGGTGGCTGGCAAAGTGGCCGCCGCCGATGAATTCGGCAAGGGCGAGCTGGGTTTCCACCGGGACGCTGCGGTGGATCAGTCCCGAGAGGCTGCGGAAGGAGCCGACGAGCTGCGGCGGCAGCACCAGATATCCGACACGAATGCCGGGATAGAGCGCCTTGCTGAAACTGCCCGCATAGATGACCCGGTCATGGCTGTCGATGGACCGCATGGAGGGGAGTGGTGCACCGTCGTAGCGGAATTCGCTGTCATAATCGTCCTCGATGATCCAGCTGTCGTTCGTTCGTGCCCATTCCAGGAGCGTGAGCCGGCGCGGCAGCGACAGCGTCACCCCGAGCGGGTGGTGACGCGACGGCATGACGAAGGCGAGACGCGCGTCGGGATGGCGCGTCATGGCGCCCGCGACGTCCATGCCGTCGGCGTCGATATCGGCAGGGCAGAGGCGCAGCCCGAGCGTTCGGAACAGGTTGCTGGTGGTCACCGGGCCGGGATCCTCGAACCAGATGCCGTCGCCGGGATCGGCCAGCGCGAGCGCAGCGAGCGTGAAGGCGGCATGCCCGCCAGGGGTGATGACGATCTGTTCCGGATCGCAAGGGTCGCGCCGGTGAAGCGCCAGATATTCGGCGATCCTCTGGCGCAGCACCAGCTCGCCGGCGATATCGCCATAGCCCATGGCCACCGCCTTGCCGCTGCGCGTCACCGCATTCCAGCACTTGCGCCAAACGGCGAAGGGAAAGCGGTCGAGCGCCGGTTGGTTGGGCAGGAAGGGCTTATGCTCCATCTGGCCGATTTCGGCCGACACCTCGCGCGACAGTTCGCCGATCCGCGACAGCCGGGGCGCTGCGATATCCGATGCGTCGCCACGGACAGGTGTGAGGCGCGGTTTCGTCAGTTGGCGCGGCAGGGCCGCCGAGACGAAGGTGCCGGCGCCCTGCCGCGCTTCCAGATATCCCTCCGCCCTCAGGTTCTCCAGCACGCGCACCAGGGTCTGGCGCGACAGGTCCAGTTCCTCGGCAAGGATGCGGCTTGCCGGCAGGCGCGTCCCCGCGCGCAGGTGCCCGCGCAGGATCGCCATGCGCAATTGGTCCTGCACCTGGCGGAATTTCGGCAGGGCGCTTGCAGCGTCGAGGCGAAGGAAGGGCAGGATCGGGCCTTCGAACTGTTTGGCCAAGGCGTGCCTCCGAAAATTGGTACAGTCAAATGCACCATAATGGACGTTTGATTGTTGTCCAATTGTTACATCCTGCCCTTACATAAAAACGCACCGATGCAGCTCCCGAGGACGCAGACAGGTGCAAGGGGAACCGGACGGGCGGCGACGCCGACGACCGGATGCAAGGACAGCACGCAGCCATCGCCCACGAACCGTCGCAGACGGTCAACAGGAGGACTCCATGAAACGCTACGTATCCCGCGCCGCGAGCCGCGCGTTCGTCTCCACGCTTGCTCTTGCGGTCGCGCTACCGGGGCTTGCCCGTGCGGAAGCCCCGCAGGACCTCGTGGATGCCGCCACCAAGGAAGGCATGCTGACGGTGATCGCGCTGCCACATGACTGGTGCAATTACGGCGAAGTCATTACCGGCTTCAAAGCCAAGTATCCGGGCATCACCGTCAACGAACTGAACCCCGACGCCGGCACAGCCGATGAGTTGGAAGCGATCCGGGCCAACAAGGGCAATACCGGTTCGCAGGCGCCCGATGTCGTCGACCTCGGCCTCGCCTTCGCGCCGGCCGCAGCAGAAGAGGGCCTGCTTCAGCCCTACATGGTGGCGACCTGGGACGAGATCCCGGCCAACATCAAGGACGAAAAGGGCTATTGGTACGGCGACTACTACGGCGTCATGGCCTTCGGCGTGAACAAGGACCTGCTTGCAACCGCGCCGGCCGACTGGTCGGATCTCGCCAAGTCCGAATACTCCGGCGCCGTGGCGCTGACGGGCGATCCGCGCTCCTCGGCGCAGGCGATCCTCGCGCTGATGTCGGCGGGCGTTTCGCGCGGTGCCAAGCCCGGTGCCGATTCCGGCGCCAAGGGGCTGGAACTCTTCGCGGAGCTGAACAAGGCTGGCAACTTCGTGCCGGTACTCGGAAAGGCCGGCACCATCGCGCAAGGCCAGACCCCGATCGTCGCGGCCTGGGATTACAACCTGCTCGCCTGGCGCGACGGCCTGAAGGGCAACCCGCCAATGGACGTGGTCGTTCCGGCAAGCGGCGTGGTGGCCGGTGTCTATGTGCAGGCGATCTCGGCCTATGCGCCGCATCCCAACGCCGCCAAGCTCTGGATGGAGTATCTCTATTCCGACGCGGGCCAGATCGGCTGGCTTAAGGGCTACTGCCACCCGGCGCGCTTCAACGCCATGCTGAAGGCCGGCAAGTTCCCCCAGGCGCTTCTGGACAAGCTGCCGCCGGCGGAAGCCTATGAGAAGGCCATCTTCCCGAGCGTCGAGGAGCTCTCCGCCAACAAGACCGCCATCGTCGAAGGCTGGGACAAGGTCGTCGGCGCCAACGTGAAATAGGGTTCGCGTTTGCTACAGAGGCTCCGCTTGCCGCGGAGCCTCTCGCGGCTCCACCCTCAGGGAAAAATCCGATGACGACAAGCGCCGCATCCCTGCCGGCCGCCCTCAGGCCGCGGCAGGTTCGCAATTGGTTCGGGGTTGCCCCCTTCTTCATCTTCGCTCTGCTTTTCCTGATCCTGCCGACGTTCAACATCGTCGTCGGCGCGTTCCGCAACACGGACGGGCAGGCAACGCTGGAAAACATCGGCAAGCTCTTCTCGCCGTCGATCCGGGGCGCCTTCTGGATCTCCATCGAACTCAGCCTGCTGACGGCGGTGCTCGGCTGCGTGATCGGTTTCCTCATCGCCGCCGCCATCTCGCTCGGTGACCTGCCGCGCCCACTGCGCAACGGGATACTCACCTTTTCCGGCGTCGCCTCGAATTTCGCCGGCGTGCCGCTCGCCTTTGCCTTCATCGCCACACTCGGTCGCCTCGGTTTCGTGACGATGCTGCTGCGCAACTGGTTCGGCATCAACCTCTACGGCTCCGGCTTCAACATCGTCTCGTTCCTCGGCCTGGCACTCACCTATCTCTATTTCCAGATCCCGCTGATGGTGCTGATCATCACGCCGGCGCTGGACGGGTTGCGGCGCGAATGGCGCGAGGCGGCCGAAAGCCTCGGAGCGAGCGGCTTCCAGTATTGGCGCCTGGTGGCGCTGCCGGTGCTCTGGCCGTCGCTGCTCGGCACGCTGGCCCTGCTCTTCGCCAATGCCTTCGGCGCCGTTGCAACCGCCATCGCGCTCACCGGCTCGTCGCTCTCCATCGCGCCCATCGTGCTCTTCGCCCAGATCCGCGGCGACGTACTCAACGATCCGCACCTCGGTTATGCCATCGCCTTTGCCATGATCGTTTTGACCGGCATCGCCAACGGCATCTACATCCTCCTGCGCATGCGCGCCGAACGGTGGGTAAAATGACGGGAAAACGCCTCTGGTCCTGGCTCGCCGTTGCTCTCGGCGGGCTCTATTTCCTGCTGCCGCTCCTCGGCATGTTCGATTTCTCGATGCGCATGACGCGCGGCGAATACAGTTTCGAGGCCTACCGTGTCGTGCTGGCCGATCCGCAGTTCCAGCAGACCTTCGGCTATTCGGTCGTACTGGCGCTCCTGACCATCGTGCTCGGCATCCTGATCGTCGTGCCGACGGCCTATTTCGTCAGGCTGCGCCTACCGGGCCTGCGCCCGGTTGTGGAATTCATCACGCTGCTGCCGCTGGTCATTCCGCCGATCGTCATCGTCTTCGGCTATATCCGCATCTACAACACTTCCTCGATCCTGCCGCTGACGGGAAGCTGGTGGGGCACGAACATCCTGCTGCTGTTCGGCTACGCGACGCTGTCGCTGCCATATATGTACCGCTCGGTGGACACCGGCCTTCGCACCATCGACATCGCGAGCCTCACCGAGGCGGCGCAAAGCCTCGGGGCCGGCTGGGCGCGCATCCTCGCCGCCGTCATCCTGCCGAACGTCTTCGTCTCGGTCATGTCGGGGGCATTCCTGACCTTCGCCATCGTCATCGGCGAATACGTCTTCGCAGCACTCCTCAACGTCAATTCCTTCGGTCCCTACATGGTGTGGATGGGCGGCAACCGGGCATACGAGCCCTCGGCACTCGCCGTGGTCGCCTTCGCCATCACCTGGGCCTGCATGGGATTGATGCAGCTTTTCACCCGCTTTTCCAAATTCTCCACCGCGAGGCGCTGACCATGGCCTTTCTCGACATTCATCATCTGGAAAAATCCTTCGGCGCGGCGCGCGTCGTCAAGGATTTCAATCTTGGCATCGAAAAAGGCGAGTTCGTCTCCTTCCTCGGTCCTTCCGGCTGCGGCAAGACCACGGTGCTGCGCATGGTGGCGGGGTTCGAAACGCCGACTTCCGGTTCGATCCGCATCGACGGGCGGGACGTGACGCGCATTGCCGCCAACCGGCGCAACATCGGCATGGTGTTCCAGGCCTACGCGTTGTTCCCCAACCTGACGGTGGCCGACAATATCGGCTTCGGCCTCAAGGTGGCGGGCGAGGGCAAGGCCGCGATCCGCACCCGGGTCGCCGAGATGCTTGAGCTGATTGGCCTGCCGCAGCTGGGCGGCCGCTATCCCTTCCAGCTGTCCGGCGGCCAGCAGCAGCGCGTGGCGCTGGGCCGCGCGCTTGCCGTGCGCCCGCAGGTGTTGCTTCTCGACGAGCCGCTCTCGGCGCTCGACGCGAAAATCCGCGTCAGCTTGCGCGAAGAGATCCGCCGCATCCAGCGCGACCTCGGCATCACCACCATCTTCGTCACGCACGACCAGGAAGAGGCGCTCTCCATGTCGGATCGCGTCGTGGTCATGCATCAGGGCGTGGCCGACCAGGTCGGAACCCCGTTCGAGATCTACAACCGGCCGACAACGCGCTTCGTAGCCGAGTTCGTCGGCACGCTGAACCTCATCGACGCCGAGCTCACGGACGCCGCTGCCGGCCGGATCCGGCTGGGCGACGTGCCGGTGGCGCTGAACCGGACGCTGGCGGGGCGTTCCGGCGACCGCATCAGCCTGGCGCTCAGGCCGGAAACGGTGGCGTTGGGGCGCAAGGAGGACGGCAATGTCGTTCTCTCCGGCCATATCGCCGAGGTGCATTTCCTCGGTTCGGTGATCCGCGTCCGCGTCGCGGTTGCCGGCCAGCTCCTCTCGCTCGATACGTTCAACCAGCCCGACAGGCCGCCGCCGGCGATCGGCGCGCCAGTCGAGGTCAGCGTTTCGGATCGCGACCTGCTGGTGCTGGCCGCCTGACGGCGGCGGATCGCCCGTCAACCAACACGATTATCTTGCGGAGGAACCGGCACCGTGACGGATATGCCATGGAACGCCATGCCGCGCCCGGACTGGCGGGCGAGAATTGCAGCCCTTGCCGCTGAAAGCCGCGGCCGACTTGCCGCGCGGGCGAGGAGCGCCCCGCTGTTTGCGCATGCCTATGCCTTTCATCTCAACATGCGCTTCGGCGGCATGACGCCGCTGCATCTCATCGAATTCGCCCATGCGCAGCAGCTTTGCGGCATCAAGATCCATATTGAGGACGGCGAAGAGGCAAGCCTGAGCCGGATGCCGGACGCGGCTCTGCAAGCCTTTGCGGGGGCTGTCGGGCGCCACGGGCTGGAACTGCATGTCGAGACCAGCACGACGGAAGCGGCCGGGCTTTCGGATGCCGTGCGCATCGCGCTTGCCGCCGGCGCCACCTCGCTGCGCTGCTATCCGCGTTACGAGGGTCGCATTTCGGAGATCGTCGAGTGGACGATCGCAGACCTGCGGCGCCTTGTCGACTTCGATCCGCAGGCACGGCTGCGCTACACGCTCGAACAGCACGAGGACCTGACATCCGGGGAGCTGATCCGTATCCTGCGGGCCGTCGACAACCCGCGCCTCGGCCTGCTGTTCGATTTCGGCAACATGATCAACGCCTACGAATTGCCGCTGCCGGCGCTGGCGCTGCAGGCGCCCTACATTGCCGAAGTGCATGTGAAGGATTGCCTCGTCCAACCGGATCGTGGCGGCTGGGCTCATCTTGCCTGCCTGTCCGGCGAAGGGCATCTGCCGATGGCGGCGATGTTTGTGGAATTGCTGCTTCTGGGCGAAGACCGACCGCAGGTTCTGGCCTTCGGGCTGGAGGAGGAAGAAGGGTATTTCGCGCCCGCCCTGCGGTTGCCTTCGGATGAGCCGGACCCGTTCATTGCCGCCCGCCCGGCGAGCTTCACCGATATCGGGCCAGGCAACCTGACGGCGCGTCTGCGGCAGGAGGCCGCCGCCGCCCAAAGACAGGTCGAGACCGTCAGAACCCTGTTGCGCGAGATCGCGACCGAAGCCGAAAGGAACCAAGCATGACGCCTGCACAGACCTGCCCGCCGGCCTTTCTGGCGCTCGCCCACGCCATGGCGGACGCTGCCGCCGATGTCATCCGCCCGTATTTCCGCCAGCGCCTTGCCATCGACGCCAAGGCCGATGCCAGTCCCGTAACCATCGCCGACCGCGATGCGGAAGCAGCGATGCGGCAACTGATCGAGGTCCATTTCCCCGATCACGGCATCAGGGGCGAGGAGTTCGGCGCCTGCCGGACGGATGCCGAATGGATCTGGGTGCTTGATCCCATCGACGGCACGAAATCCTTCGTCTCCGGCTCGCTCGCCTTCGGCACGCAGATCGCCCTTCTTTATCGCGGTGAACCCGTACTCGGCATGATCAATCAGCCGATCACGGGCGAACGCTGGCTTGGCCTATCCGGCACGCCGGCGACCCTCAACGGTGACCCGATCCGCACCAGCGATCGAGCGGCTATCGATCAGGCGCTTCTCTACACCTCTGCTCTGGAACAGTTCGACCGCGAGCGGCACAGCCAATTCGCCGTGTTGGCCGCAAAGGTCCACTTCACCCGGTTTTCGCACGACTGCTACGCTGCCGGCCTCCTGGCCCTAGGCGGCATCGATCTCCTCCTCGAAAGCAATGTCTTCGACTACGATATTTTGCCGCAGATCCCGATCGTGCTCGGCGCCGGCGGCATTGTGACGGATTGGGAAGGCAGACCACTAGCGGACGCGCGCCGATATGATGCGGTGCTGATGGCGGCGAACGAAAAAATCCATCGGGCAGCGCTGGAGGCTCTTTGTCGAGCGTGATGTCCGACGCGGAACTCAGCCAAGGCGTTGATCCGGTCTCGGTTTTTGGGTCTGGAAGCAGACGGTCAACGCTTGGCATGAGCGGTGGCGGCCGGTCGCTTGTGGACGTCGCCGCGATGGAGGGGTTAGGCCCCCGGTTCGTGGCAAACCACTTCGATATTGTGCCCGTCGGGGCCAATGACGAAAGCTGCATAGTAGTTCGCGTGGTAGTGCGGGCGCAGACCGGGCGCACCGTTGTCTTTGCCACCGGCCTGCAGAGCCGCGCGATAGAAAGCTTCGACTTGCTGGCGATTGTCGGCCGTGAACGCCAAATGAAGATGCGCCGGCTTCTCCTCGGTTTGGTACAGGCACAGTGAAGCCTTACCCTTTGGGCTAAGCTCGACACCGTATGTCGGCGGTCCCTCCGCGACGACAGCTACACCGAGCGGTTCGAGTGCGCTCAGGAAGAACGCTTTGCTCGCTGCATAGTCGCTCACTCCGAATTTGACGTGGTCAAACATGAGTTCTCCTGAAATGTGTCGGCCTGCCTCACGGAGAAGCAGCCGGAGCGTGCCGCCTGCTGCGCCTTGCGCTGCAAAGCGGTCCTTCGCGGCCGTTTTGCGTGTCAGAGCTTAATGGCATGGCTCAGCCATCAATGGCAAGGAACAGGGGCGGGGTGCCCAGAAGGGTAGCGCCCCAATGAGTGAGCCCGCAGGGCACGCAGACTGAGCCGGCCATTGAGGTAGGATACCGGTCTCTCAGGCCTGGATGGAGGAAATCGGGATCCCACCCAACAATCGTTGACCCCAACCTTCTCACATGACGATCCGACAGCAGCGATCACACGGAGCGCGTGATGCCGCCGTCAACACGAATGTTCTGGCCCGTGATGTAGGCCGCACCATCGGAGGCAAGAAATGCCACCGTTGCGGCGATTTCGTCGCTGGTGCCATACCTCTTCATAGGCACGCCCTCGCGCCGTTCCTCGGTGGCCGGAAGGCTGTCGATCCAGCCGGGCAGGATATTGTTCATGCGGATATTCTCGGCCGCATAGGCGTCGGCAAACACCTTTGTGAAGGAGGCAAGGCCCGCGCGCGCCACCGCCGAGGTCGGAAACATGGCGCTTGGTTCGAATGCCCATGCGGTGGAGATGTTTATGATCGAGCCGGATTTCTGGCCTTGCATTATGGGCGTTACCAGCCGTGTCGGTCGCACGGCATTCAGGAAGTAAACGTCGATTCCGGTGTGCCAGTCCTCATCCGTAATCTCAAGGATCGGCTTCCTCGGCCCATGCCCTGCGCTGTTCACCAGCACGTCGATCCGGCCCCAACGGTCCACCGTACCATCCACTAGGCGCTTCAGGTCGTCGTTGGATTGGTTCGATCCGGTGAGGCCAAATCCGCCGAGTTCCTGCGCCAGCGCCTCTCCCTTGCCCGAGGATGACAGGATGGCCACCTTGAACCCGTCAGCGGCCAGACGCCGGGCCGAGGCCGCACCCATACCAGAACCACCCGCCACGACGATCGCCACTTTTTCTGCTGACATATTCGTTTCCTTCATCGGGATTTGCGTTAATTACCCACAGTGATAGCATCTTTCGTCTAGGCTCACGAACCAGAACAACACTTATCATCCAGTAGAAAAACTATCGCATGGCTGACGGTAATCGGCGACTTCCGCCGCTGAACGCATTGCGTGCCTTCGAGGCCGCATCGCGACATCTGAACTTCCGCCTCGCCGCTGAAGAGTTGGGAGTGACGCAGGGTGCAGTCGCGCAGCAGGTGCGCGGTTTGGAAACCTCCCTCGGCCTGAAGCTATTCGAGCGCCATACGCGGACGCTTGCGCTCACCGACGTTGGGCGCAGCTATGTGGGCAATATCAGCCGCGCCTTCGAACTGATTTCCGATGCGACGGAAGCCCTGAAACCCGAACCACGCCATCTGACCATCAGCGTGACGCCAACCTTCGCGTCACGCTGGCTGATCCCACGGTTGCCGGACTTCACGGAGATGCATCCCGACATCGGCCTGCGCATTCTGGCGACCGACCGGATCTCCAATTTCCAAACCGACGCGGTGGACTTGGCGGTGCGCTACGGGCGTCCGCCATTCGGACCGGGTCTGATCGCCGACCTCCTGTACGAAAACGTGATCGTTGCTGTCGCAAGCCCTCTGTTGATCGAGAAGCTTGGACCGCCAACACAGCCTGAAAATCTCAGGCATTATGCGTTGCTACATGATGCCCATGATTTCTGGCCCCAGTTTCTGGATGTTGCCTTTCCCGCAGGGGTCGCCACCTCGGGCAAGAACATCCGGTTCAACCAAACCTCGCTCGCGATCGAGGCAGCGGCGGCCGGGCAGGGCCTCGCTCTCGCCAGCCTGTTCTTCGTGACGGACGATCTGGGTTCCCGTCGTCTTGTCCGCCCGTTCACGCCAGAATTGCGCGTTGGAGCGGACTTCTATCTGGTCTCGCCTCGCAAGCCGCGCCACCCGGCCGCTGTTCTGGAGGTTCGAGAATGGATGAGCGCGGCCAAGGCGGGTAGGATGGGCTGAGACATCGGATCAATCACAGCGGTTATGTGATTGTGTTCCCGCCATCGCGGTTGGACGTTTTGCGACGTCGCGGCACAGGGACTTTTGCCGCCGCCGATTGTCTCTCTTGCTCCGCTCCTCTCGTTGTTATGCCTTTCTTGGAAAAAGGTATAACTCGAATGAAAACATACCAACGTCGAAGTCACCCGCCGCGAGGCACTGGCCTTTGGACGCGGATGGCGTCCACAATCCTGCCTACGACCGCTTCGTCAATTGATGTTCTCGCCAGATGGTGAAAAGGCCCGCGCCGACGACGATGAGAGCGCCTGCGATCATGTTGTGCGTTAAATTCTCGTCGAACAACATCACAGCTACAATGACATTGAGAACCAGCTGAAAATAGGTGACAGGCTGAACTTCGGCGGCAGGCAGCAGCCCATACGCCCTGATCAGGAAGTAGTGACTGAGCGTACCGCAGACGCAAAGCGCTGCCAGCGCAAGCCAGTCGAAAGTCTGGACTTCGGTCCAATAGAAGGGGCCAATGAGCGAAATCGCCAGAGCTCCGACGACCCCGGCATAAAAAAGGCTTGTGACTGCCGAATCCTCATGGCTGACCGCGCGGGTGGCGATGCTGTAGAGCGCAAACAGCACGGATGCTGCAAGCGGCAGAAGAAGCGACATGTCGAAGTGAACATCTACGGGATTTATGATCACCAAAACGCCAATCAGCCCAACCAGTACCGCGGTCCCGCGCCGCCATCCTACCGTCTCTCCCAGCAGCGGAATTGACAGGACCGTGATGATCAGCGGCGTTGCCTGGAAGATCGACTGGCTCATCGCGAGCCCGGCATGAACGTAGGAAAAGACGATGATGACGATTTCCGCGACGAGCAAAAGTCCGCGTGCGATCTGTAACCAAGGATGACGCGTCTGAACGGCGCGGCGATATCCGCCCGGTGACGATGCGGCGAAACAGAATACGAAGAGCGCAAACGCCCAGAACCGTATCATGGTTATGAAAAGCGCCGGGTAACGATCACCAAGGTACTTGGTGATGGCGTCCTGGGCGGCGAAAATGCAGATCGCCAGAAAGGCGAAGAGGTAGCCGCGGGTCTTGGAGCTCATCTCACATACACTCAGAATCGTTGACGATCCTGAGTAGCATAGTCCTTGGGTCAAAGTCCGGTGCAAGCCGGCATGTTGTCGACGGCGCGGTGATGAAGCCAAGGTTTGCAATCGTCACTCGGTCGCGTGCGGCCGCGCCGGTCGACGCCAAGCCCTCCCTTTTCTCGCATAAGGTTCGAGGGGAGGCGTCGCGGACCACTTTTCACACTACTGCCTGTTTCCCTAAATCCAACGATAAAAACATGCAGCAATTCAAAGTGCTACAGCGAACTTTGCCGTCTTAAGCGGCGCTGTAGCCAGACGATCTGCACAGCAGTTGGGTTAACGGAAGCGCGGTCGTTTGGGCGGGGCGTTGGTTTCGAGCTCATGCCTGCTCGCGAACTTGCCCAACAGGGAAAGGAGCTTGCCCTGATCCTTGCTGCTTATGCTGTGGCGGATACAATGCTCCACGACGTCGAACACAGGTTGGTGGGGCTGTGAATTCAGCTTTTGATCGTTAATATGTTTGGACATGATCGTACCTCCGGCCAAATAACGCCGGGACGGGCAGACAAGTTCCCTGCGGGCGGCCGCTTTCGACGCCTCGCCAACGCCTTCGGCCGCCAGGGCTGGTCGCATCGGGCCCCGCATTCCAATTGAACCTGCGGACATGTGTGGGACATGGTCGATCGCGGTGCGAGCGCGGGGCGACAGCGTGATGTCAGTGCAGTTTTGTAATCTTAGCCTCGGCAATTGCCTCCACAAACGCCTCGCGGGCTTGTTCCCAAGGGTAGGTACCAAGCATTGCGTCCGTGCACTTGTTGAGGGCGTCGGTGAAGGCGACACCATAGTCTACCGGCCAGCTGTCGTTAAGCAAAGTAGCTGCCCGCGCGGGCGTCCAAACCATCTGCACGCCGTCGAGGTCGGGAAGCTGGATGATGACGCATTCGTTCCAAGTTTCGATCATCGCCCTGTCCTTTTCTTCGCAGGGATAACGATCGGATGCAGCCTTCGTTCCGAAGCGGTCCCGGCAGAAGCAGGGCCCCGGTTTGCGTGGATCGCCGGAGGTCGTTCCGTGATCGCCAGTGTAACCTTAGGCGGCCCTTTGAGGATTACTGCCTCCGGGCACCTTCACCTGTTCAAATGCCGCTGTGGCCGGCAAACCGGCTTCAAGACAGGCTGCGATGAACGCTTCGCGCGCGACGGCGACTGGTGTCGCCCGCTGAAGTGCACCGCGGCAAGTCCTGACCGCGCGCTCGTAGCGCTGTCCTCGACGAAGCGGCCACTCATTTTCCAGGAAATCAAGAGCCTCATAGACGGACGAGAAGACGTGATGCGTGCCGTTCTGAAACTTTACCAAGAGCGGCACAGACCATGGCATTTCCGCAATGAACATGGGTTCCTCCTTCACATGCAAGTGGATGAAGAAAGACAGGTTAAATTAGGTGCCGCGAATGGATGTTCAAGCGGGCAATTGACGCCCGCAGTGTCCATAAAACGCGGGCGCTGGCGAATTGTTCCGAACTTGCTGACCTCGCACCGGGCTGCTCCAGATATCCCTCGCGCGCATAAACATCTAGCGTCCGTGACCTTGCCCCTTTGAAATCCATCTTGAATTAAGCTCCGGCCGATAGCGGGTGACGGTGCCTGGCGAAATTAAGAGATTCTCACATCACCATCATGTGCAGCGGTGGACGGGGCTAACTCCCGTCTGCAGGGTCACCGTTTGGGTTCGGCGCTGGCATCTCTCTTATATCTCGCGCGGGATGTTTGCGGTCGTCGGGCTCCGATGGCGCTTCCTTGTTGTCGGGACGGCGGATTGGCTGTGCTCTAGGGTCGACCCTCTTGGGTGGGGCAGCAGTCTTCTTGGACATGTCCAGTACTCCAGGTTCAATGAGAAGAACCGATTGACAAGACTGAAGGTTCCGGAACCGCCACGGACGTGACTAAAGACGGTTGTATTGGTCACGGAAGGATCTCCGCGGGCGGCGTCTGCAAGAGACACGACGCAGTCTTTTGTCGCCATTGGGAACCGGAAGTCAGACCTGAATGTCGCCGGTCTGCGAACGGTCGCTCCTGTCGTTTGTTCCGCTCATTCGTTGCCACATTCGTGATCGATTTCTTCTGAGCGATCGACCGATAGTCGATTTTGAGGTTAGGGTGGGTCGCGAGGTCCATGAGGTTCATTATGCCGACGCCGATCCGGTTCGTTATTTTGAACGTGAGCGTGGGGTTTTTGCTTGGGGCAGCGCTGCTCTGATCGTAAAAATCGCTCCGGTCGCCCTCGGGCACGGCCAAAGTCTTGATCCGCTTGCGTTCGGGTTGCAGATCTACGCTTTCGGTGCATCTTTTGGTCTCGGTGCACTGGCGACGGCTTTGATCATGATTGCCGAGGATTTGATAGACCCAAGTGTGATCGACGAAATTGTGAAGCGGCTTTGGCCCGAGATGACCGTTGAAGGAGATCACGTTGAAAATCCCAAGCCCTTTGAGCCAAACGAACAAATGCGGGCCGCCGATCCATGTCCCAAGGGAAAATCGCCGGCATTGTGGTGCACGACTGGCATCCCTTGGCTTCGGGTAGATCCAGCGGGCAACCAATGCGGACGATCACGCGCTCGGTTACGGCAATCTCCTCAGCCAGCGTATAGAAGCCAGGAGCGCGGCTGCGTCTGCGCTACATCCATGAAGTCTGCCACCATCGGGCGCGATCAGGGCCATTGCGAAACTCTTTTCACTGTCACATCAGCAAACCCTAATCTTCAAGGAAGTTTCGTCTGAGCGTTCTGAAGTTTCTTAAGCGAAGCACTGGGCGGGCATGCAAGGGAACCGAAATCGGGCAGGCAGTATTTTGCTGCTCATTGCACTCAGGAGGTGGTTATGATCGACAATGACGCCTGGACAATGGAAGAGCGTCTCTGGCGTGAAGGCGAGAGTGCCTACAGGGATCTTGTGCACCCCGGCTGCATTATGGTTTTCGTGGCGCCTCTCGGCATTCTTCAAGGGTCCGAAATCATCGAAAGCATTCGACAGTCGCCGCGTTGGGATTGGATCAGGATGACGGAAAAGTGTTTTGCGCAGCCGTCGGACGACGTCATGGTCTTGGCCTATCGTGCGTTAGCGAATAGGCGCGAAACGGAGGCTTATCACGCCTATTGTACGTCGACCTATCATGCTTGCGAGAACGACTGGAAACTCGTTCAGCATCAGCAAACGCCACATGCCATCTGATGATGCATTGGATCAGTTTGGAACGGTCTCTCTTCGCAGACGTCCGGGGGCCGGGCTATTTTTGTGATCGCTCCAAAAGGATACGCATCTCATCGAACCGCCTTTTTCGCGCAGCGTCCTCCTCCTGGGGCGAATAGCAGGTGTTCGATTGGCAAAACCGGACCAATGAAAAGGGCGGCTTCGCGTTACTGAATTCACATTCAAACGTGTCCGACATTTCCGATTTTGCCACGTTGGCACGCGTCGAATAGGTCAGCCGCACGCCCGGCGGCTTCAGTTCCGGGAAGGACTGAACAATTCCAAGATGCAACACATCGGTCAGAAGGAAGTTTTTTGCGACCGTGGCGCATATCGCTTCCAGATCCCCTGACTGGGCGAAAGCTGGAGATGCGACCAGGTTCAGCAAAAGCACATACCGTATCATGTAGTTCCTCCGGGGCTTTACCTTGTAGGTAACTAGAGGCGGAACAATAATATCAATTGGTCGTTGCGCGAAATTTCGATCGCCACGAAGAAGTCGGCAGAGGGTTTGACGCCGGTAGGCGAGAAGCCCTCGCGAGCCGATCGTTGGATGGGAACAATCCTGCGCTTTCGCCATTATATTAGTGCACGCGCAAAAGCGATCCCGAAACTAATCCCTCCGGATCGTGTGCAGGATGGCCTCCTCGAAAGGAGGCCATCTGTCTAATGCAGCGGCCGACACGCCCATGGCCGGATGATTTGCGAGATTGTCCATCACCGACACGGTGCGTGCTACAAGGCCGGCTGACGTTCCCGAATGACCGTTCTCGTGCAACCACGGCGGCTTCCACTAAGGCCGACCACCATGTCTGTGCCCTTCGGGGGCTGGTCCTAGTTTGCTTTGCCGGAGTTGAAGCGACGAAGCAGGGCCGTAAAGAGGCGTAGATCCGCCTCGCTCCAGCCGTCGATACGACGGTGAAAAACCTCGCCCTTGTACTTGATCGCTGCGCGCATCTTGGCGGCGCCCTGGTCTGTCAGGGACAGTATTACGCCACGCTTATCGGCCGGATCGGGACGAGACTCGACGATTCCGGCTTGCTTTAGCTGTCGCACCAGGCGGCTAGTCGCGCTACGGTCCATAGCCAAACCATCTGCAACATGGCTCGCCTGAGCCGGCCCGTACGCGTGAAGCCACTGGATGATGTGATAGGCGGCCGGTTGCAAATCGGCGTCGAAGCTGGCGGCCATTTCAGTCGCAACCGCGCGGGACGCGCTCAGCAGTGCATTGAGCTGTTCGCCGAGCGATAGCCACAGCAGGGGCGTCTCATTTGTTTCGTCTTCGGTGAGGGACGCCATGCAGTCGCTCCCCTTTCCATTCCTTGGCGTTATCGATATGATGGATATATATCCACTATATCCATGAGGTGTCCATGTCCGAGATTTCCGCGCCCATCGTCGTCATGACCGGCGCTACGAGCGGAATCGGGCGTCTGGCGGCGATCGAGCTGGCCAGTCGTGGCGCGCATTTGGTGCTGATTGCACGCTCCGAGGTCAATGCGGAAGCCACCGGTAATGCAATCAGGACGGTCGCGCCGCAGGCGCAGATCGACATTCATTATGCGGACTTGACGCGATTGGAGACAGTCTCCGCAGTCGGCCAGACGATCGCGAGGGAATATGACAGGATCGATGTGCTGATCAACAATGCCGGCATTCACGCCTTCGCGCCGCGCACCACGGTCGACGGCTACGACGAGATGATGGCGGTCAATTATCTCGCACCCTGGCTGCTCACGAGCACCCTGCGCGAGACGCTGATCCGGTCTGCACCCTCGCGCATTGTGACCACGGCATCGGAAGCGTCCCGCCATCACGGAAAAATCGAACTGACGGGCGATATGTTCGCGCCCACGCGGTTTTCCTGGCTAGGCTCCTCACGGATCTACGGACGGACGAAACTGCTGGACATCATGTTATCCCTCGAACTTTCGCGGCAGCTGGAAGGAACCGGCGTGGCAGTGAACTGCCTGGACCCAGGTTTTAATGTCACTGATCTGGGGCGCGAGCTGAGCTTTGCGCCAATGCTCGAACGGATCCTGACGAGGCTGAAGATTGGCGATCCCCGTCGAGGCGCGGGCATCATCGTTCGTCTCGCCATGGATGCTGAGTTCGGGACCGCTACGGGCGGATATTTCTCGGTGAAGGATGCAACGCCGCTGGAGCCTGTCTCGCCCGCCGACGACCCGAATGCGCGGCAGGCATTGTGGGCCATAACCCACGAGGTGCTTGGGGCGATTTCCTGAGGCGGACGAGGCTTCGCGGCTGAAAGGACCCGACGAGCGTGCCTGGAGTCCTGCAGGAGCGCGTACGAAGCGGAACACTGACAAAGGCCCCGGAAAACCGGGGCATTTTGACGTCTATTGCCGACCTACCGATGCTATATCAGAGCCGTGGGTCCGGCCCTTCTGAAGTTGGATCGGCAATTGGCGCGAATTGCTGCGATCCTTCTGCGCTCAACAATTCGGCACGTATCTTGCCGACGACGGAGTCGATGAAAGCAGAAACCGCCAGTGGCAAGTGAGCCCGGTTGGGGTAGACGACGCTCATGCCGAGATTGCGGCGCATGTATTGGGGCAACACCGGCACCAGTCGGCCAGCCGCGAAATCGGCTGTGCCCAGGATTGGTGTCAACGCGATGCCGAGGCCTGCTATCGCCGCCTTTCGGATCGCCTGTGCGGTATTCGCCATCACGCGGCCGGTGACGGTCACCTCCTCCTCGGGTCCGTCGGGACCTTGAAGGCGCCAGGTCGCATAGTCCCGGGCCTGTGGCATAAACAGACAATCATGACGGGTCAGCTCCTGCAATGTGGCAGGCGTCCCGCGCGCGGCAAGGTAGGAGGGGCTGGCGACAAGTCCGAACGAGCGGGTTTGGATCTTGCGCACAACATAGTTCGGACCACGCGTTGCGTTCCCTCGGAAGGCGACATCGATGCCTTCTTCGATAAGATCAACCGTGGCGTCGCTTAACACGAACTCGATACGCACTTGTGGGTGCGAGGCCAGGAACTCGGCTATCCATTCCATTTTGTAGAAGTCGAAGAAGTCGGCGGGCATCGCCACACGTATCAGCCCCCTCGGCACCCGCGCGCCGGCAATCAGATCCTCTCCCGCTTGTTGCAGTCCGTCCACGGGCGCAGCGCTATTATCGTAGAGTTCATGTCCGGCATCGGTGAGTTTCAGCTTCCGGGTGGATCGCTGCATGAGCCGGGCGCCGAGCTGCTCTTCCAATTCCTGAATGCGCCGGCTGACCGTATTGGCGGGAATCCCCAAACGACGTCCGGCCTCCGCGAAACTGCCAAAGCGAACAACCTGCACGAACAGGCCGATGTCGTTCAGGTCGAGCATCGTCGATATTCCTTCTAAAAATGGGGGAGTTAAATCCGATAGCCCCGCCTAGTCAATTAAATATGCGGCGAGCATTTTAGGGGCAGCGGGAATTGCACGCAGTCCCGATTGTTCGACAAGCCTGAAAGGAAGCACCCACATGTCCAAGAACCCACATATCGGCATCGTCGTCGGCTCGACGCGAGAGGGCCGCTTCAGCGAGCGGGCGGCCGCATGGTTTCACAAGATTGCCGCTCGGCGCAGCGATCTCAGCGTCGAAATTGTCGACCTGCGCGACTACCCGATGCCATTCTTCGATGAGCCGGCATCGCCGGCCTGGATGCAGCCGAAGGATCACGTCGCAGAGCGTTGGGCGGCGAAGCTGGCCGCGTTGGACGGGTTCGTCTTCGTCACGCCGGAATACAATCACGGATACAGCGCAGTGCTGAAGAACGCGCTGGACTATGCCTTCCAGCAATTCAACCGCAAGCCGGCCGCCTTCGTCGGGTATGGCGGCGTCGGGGCCGCACGCGCCATCGAGCAACTGCGCATGGTTGCCGTCGAACTTCAGATGGCGCCGATCCCCAAGTCCGTGAACATCGGCATGGCCGAGTTCCTTGGCATCTGGCAGCAGGGCAAGGATTTCGCGGATTTTCCGCATCTCGAACAGGCGGCGGGCGTTCTGTTGGATGACTTTTCCTGGTGGAGCCACACGCTGCAGACAGGGCGTCAGGCCACATCCGCACTGGCTTCAGTCGGCTGAACGCGTTGGGTCGCCGCTCGGCCCAACCGGCGGCGGCCCAATCTGGTCCAGTGAAAGGGGATTGGTCATCAGTCGGAAGCTTGCTGTCGTCGTCACGGGAGCCACAGGCCAACAAGGCGGCGCTGTCGCGAAGAACCTGCTGGAGCGCGGCCACGAGGTTCGCGCCGTCACGCGCAATACCGACTCCGCGAAGGCAAGGAAGCTCGCAAACGCTGGCGCCACGCTCTTCCGCGCCTCACTCGAAGCCACGGCCACGCTCACCAAGGCGCTCGAAGGAGCGACCTCTCTCTTCGTGAGGACGACGCCATTCGAAGGAGGTCCGCAAGCCGAGACGCGGCAGGGCAACTCCGCCGCGGACGCATCCAAGGCCGCAGGCGTACACCTCGTCTTCAACTCGGTCGGCTCTGCCAATCGACAGACGGGCGTCCCGCACTTCGACAGCAAGTACGAGGTCGAAAAGCACATCGCCGAGATCGGCGTGCGTGCCACGGTCCTGACAGCGTACACGTCCCTGCGCGCCGTGCTTGCCGAGCACACTACCTTCGACCCGAAGGTGGGTGCGGCCCTCACCCTCGCGGCTGCGGCCGGGGTCGGCAACGCCTACATGACCCGTATCGCCAGTCGGCTCGCCCAGATGAATGGCTGGACCGAAGAGCAGGTCGGTGCCTTAAAAACGGGCACCTCGACAAACGACGTCAAAATCGATGTGCTCGCCGGCCTGGCCAGGGAAGCGGCTGCCAATTCGGGAAACGTCGCCGACGTCACCTGGAAGGCCGCTCAATTCGCCGGCTGGAGCGATGAGCAACTAGCCGACGTGTTTGCTTACGTGGGGGCGACGGTATTTACGGGGTACTTCCTCAATTACGCACAAACGGATTTGGATGTCTAAGTGCGTCAAGGGGTCTGCGGAAGGTCATTCCTTCAACCGCGGTCGATGACATTGTTGAGAGATCCAACAGAGTAGCGACATGGTGAGGCCACTCATTCGCATAGGGGGTAGGTCCAGACGTCTGCCCGACGAGCGGTCGTGCGGTCTCCGTCGAGCCGCAGCGATCGCACCTTCGGGCGACAAAATGACAGCGACCATCCGCTTAGCTCGACTTCTGTGCGCTCTGAGGCGAATAGAAAAGGCCGATCAGGAGCAACAAAGAGGCTGGCAAGAGCATGCCGGCAACGCCAACCGTGACTTGCGCAAACGCGCCGGCGGCGCACCCTAGCACAAAGCCAAGCACCAGGATGAGCGACGTCAATGATTGCCCCCACTCTTCCGGCTTCTCGGTGTAGCCGATGAGGCGACGAGCAGCGGCGGTGGCGAGCCCGGCGATGTTGCCTGTCATCAGCGAGAACGGCGGGCCGAGCCTGGTGTCGAGACGCTCGATGGCCGTCAACATCCCCATCGCGACGACGGCGAGAAGTGCACAGGCGGATACCGGCCCGGCATCGAAGATTGCAAGAAGAGCGGACATCGCGAACGCGGCTGCGGCGACCATGAGCGTCCAGAACGTCGCGCGTTCGAGAGGCTTGATCGAGGTGACCATGATCGCCGCCAAACCCGCGCCCACCATGAAGAGAGGGAATGACATGATCTGAAGACCACGCAAACCACCTTTTTCGTGACCGACCAGCCCCAGCCCGAGGAGCACGACATTGCCGGTGACCAGTCCAACGAAAAGGCCGCCCAAATGAATGAAGAAGAGCGCGTCCGCGAATCCGGAGACGAATGCCAGTACCAGTGAATTGCTTTTCCCGCGAAGTATATTCAGCATTGTCTGCGGTGACCTCTATTGGTTGAGACTGATTCCGGCCCTTCTTGCAAAGCGGGCGCAGCAAGCGATCCACGCTTGTCCTCCGACGACGGCCGGGTGAGGCGATTTAACGACGCTATTCAGGTGCTGCGTGCTTTCTCCTTAATACCGGTCCGGTGCTCCAACGTGTGCTCGAAAGTGAAATCGAACCCTGTGGTCAGGGCCTCCACCTCCCTGGTGCGTCTCGACGACAAACCAGGGAGGCGACCGGTGATGATTATTTTGCGGGGTTCGGGCCAATCCGCTTGCCGTGGGTGACGCGTTCAGCGGCCTTGTGGACCATGGTGTAGGCATAATCGATGCCCATTCCGTAGGCGCCGGAATGCTCCTTCACCAGCGTGGTGACGGCGTCATAGGTTTCCTTCCGCGCCCAGTCGCGCTGCCACTCAAGGAGGACCTGCTGCCAGGTCACCGGAATGACGCCGGCTTGAACCATGCGGTCCATTGCGTATTTGTGTGCGTCGGCCGAAGTGCCGCCGGAAGCATCGGCAACCATGTAGATTTCGTAGTCCGAAACATCGCGGAGAGCCGAGAGTGCGAAGGTCGTGTTGCAGACTTCGGTCCACAGACCTGACACGACAATCTTCTTGCGGCCGTTCGCAGCATTCTTCGCCATGCCCATKCCGTAGGCGCCGGAATGCTCCTTCAMCAGCGTGGTGACGGCGTCATAGGTTTCCTTCCGCGCCCAGTCGCGCTGCCACTCAAGGAGGACCTGCTGCCAGGTCACCGGAATGACGCCGGCTTGAACCATGCGGTCCATTGCGTATTTGTGTGCGTCGGCCGAAGTGCCGCCGGAAGCATCGGCAACCATGTAGATYTCGTAGTCCGRAACATCGCGGAGAGCCGAGAGTGCGAAGGTCGTGTTGCAGACTTCGGTCCACAGACCTGACACGACAATCTTCTTGCGGCCGTTCGCAGCATTCTTCGCCAGCGCATCGCGGACGTTCTGATCGTCCCAGGAGTTCATCGAAGTGCGCTCGAGGATGTCGTTTTCCGGGAAGACGGCGAGCAGTTCGGGATAGGTGTGGCCGGAGAAGGATTCGGTCTCGACGGTGGTGATCGTCGTCGGAATATCGAAGACCTTGGCGGCCTTGGCGAGGCCCACGACGTTGTTCTTCAGCACTTGCCGATCGATCGACTGGACACCGAATGCCATCTGCGGCTGCTGGTCGATGAAAATGAGCTGGCTGTTGACGGGGGTCAGGACTTCGAGTGTCGTTTTCCGGGAAGACGGCGAGCAGTTCGGGATAGGTGTGGCCGGAGAAGGATTCGGTCTCGACGGTGGTGATCGTCGTCGGAATATCGAAGACCTTCGCTGCCTTTGCGAGGCCGACGACGTTGTTCTTCAGCACTTGCCGATCGATCGACTGGACACCGAATGCCATCTGCGGCTGCTGGTCGATGAAAATGAGCTGGCTGTTGACGGGGGTCAGGACTTCGAGTTTGCTGGACATGGATTATCTCCTCTTTGAGTTGGTGGGAAGCAGGGCGTCTGCCGCCGCCTTCGCCGGTTTCTGCGGTAAACTTGTTTGGTGAGAATAGGTGTAGTCCCGTTGATTGCGTCGAGTAATTGCAATAAAAATTGCGAATGAATTGCGTTTTTGGAAATAATCAAGATGAACGACTACAAGGCCCTGCGCATCTTCCTGCTTGCCGCCGAAAAACGAAATTTTGCCCAGGTAGCGCGGGAGCTCAACTTGGCGCCCGCCGCGATCACACGGGCCATTTCCACTCTGGAAGACGATCTCGGCATCCAGCTTTTCGTGCGCACGACGCGGCAGGTGTCGCTGACGACGGACGGGGCGATCTTCGCCGCACAGGTCCAGCCCGCCATGCCGGCGCTCGAAACGGCGCGCAATGACGTGATCGACGCCCACAAGGCGGATCAGGGGCGGCTTCGCATCAGCGCGCCGACCTGGTTTGGCAACAGTATGTGCCTGCCTTCGTGGCGACGCTGCAGTAAGCCACGCAAACTCATGGGCAGCCAACCCTCCTTCTCTGGCGGTCATCATCTTAACGTGGGGCGAGTGCCACCACCCTCATCGGATCTGCTGCCATTCGAAGCTGCGAACGCGGTCGAGGATATCCCCTTGTAATAGGCGCCACGCTTCGGCGTCGGATGGTTCACAACGACCTTCGCCCAAGAGGGGCGGGCCTTGCCCGTTGCTGGGGCACGGTCATCGCCGAGAGCGACAGATGAACAGATCAAGATTGAGACTGCCGCTATTGCGGCAGGTCCGGCCATGTTTTTCATTCTTTGATCCTTTGCGGGAGTTTAACTAACGATGCCGTGCGTTCCTCTGTCGCTGAACGGCCCTGCAGGCGCAGCCGAGCGCGCCGAAGAAGCCCTTGAGATCGGCGATCGGCAGGCGTGATGTCCAGGCGCCGGCGCCTTCCGGACCGCCCCAGGCGGCATAGCCACCGAAGGTCCTGACCGGTGACCAGTCGGGCATGACGGCGGCGTGACTGTCAGGATCATCGGCTTCTCCCCGAGTAATTGCCGGTTGCGGAAGTGGTTCCCCGATATTGCTTCTATCCCGCTGCAGGTTCTTGTCCGGAATGTCTGCTTTTTGAAGATTCTCCCGTTTACCCGCAACGAAGGGAAACTCGGCGGACGGCAGGGATACACCGTTCACATAACGGTGATTGCGCTCAACGCTGATGGCGCTGCCGGCATTCCGGCGTGGTGCCGACCACACGCGAGAAGGCGCGCGTGAAGTGGCTTTGGTCGGCAAAGCCACACGCCATTGCAATCTCGGCGATTGGCAGCGGTGAGGAGACGAGCAGGTCGCGAGCCTTATCGCGCGCGTTGGCCGGGCACGGTGCCAAGTCTTCGCGATCGGATCTCCGTATGATGGAGATTGGGGATGCGCCGACGATCGATCGGCGAATGGCGTTCGGCTCCTGGGTGCTTTCCGGGGCGGCCTCCCTATCGTACGACTCCCAACTAACAGGCGAACGAAAGACTGGCCAAGTTCTTCGTTCAAGCAATTGGACTAATGGAGGCACCCCCGCCGCCAGACCGAAGGCGTAACGCCCGTTTCGCCGACAAATGCCTTTGCGAAATGTTCAAGGCTGCCGAATCCGCACGCGCAGGCAATGTCCTCCAGCGAGAGGGTATGATTGGCGAGGTACGCCTTCGCCCTGTCGATCCGTGTGGCGATTGGCAATAGCGCGGTGCCGAGATCTTCCCGCAGGAACACCCTTGCCGCCTTTCCACCGCTCGCCTCAATCGGCTCGCCATACCGGTGCAGGAGGTGGGCGCAGATAGCGACTGCTACAGGCCCCAGGGGCGCCGGTGAAGGCGCTTTTCCGCTACCGGCGAAAAATGCCAGCAGCGCCGTACCGAGATTGCAAAGCACCGAATCCGGTTCGCCACGACGGCACACCAGGCGGCGTGGTCCGGTGTCCGGCGATAGCTCCGCCGTCTCGCCGAACAGGGCCTTGGGTAGCACGAAGGCCAGCGAGCGCAGTCGACTGTTGAGGCGAATGGCCGCCCCGTCCCCGAGATCGACGATGCAGATCGTGCCACGCCCAAAGCGGCGAACCGGAGCGCAGGAGCCGTCCGACCGGATGTCTGCGTGTTCGGCGTCCTCTAGATAGAGCATGAGGAAGTAGGACTCGCAGGCCGGAAGTCGAACGTCGTTTGCGTCACCCGCCCAAAGCTCCCGGCAAATGCTGGTCACGGAAAAGCTCGCGGCGCGGATTGGTACGGTGGTCAGGCACGGGGCTTCAGGCGTCCCGAAGCAGACGCCCACGCATGCCATGTCTTTACTATATAAGCTCAAACGACAATCTCTTCGCGACTTCTATGGAACGAACCTACCGAAACAAGGCCGGATCTATTCCTAGACTTTATTCCAGCCTGTGTTCGCGTGCAACGTGAACGCGAATCGGATTCGCATTCTGCGGGTTTCACACGAGCGCGCCCAAATGCGGCTTTCAAGCTCGGCGACAGTCGGCGCAACCGTGCTGCCGTAGCGGATCGCGCTACGTGGTGGACTTGTCCATGCTGTCGCCACGGACTTGGGTCGGGCCCTTCTGAGCTGAGGTGCCCAGCACCGCGTGGAGTGCCGGGTCGTTCTGGCGCAGGCGTTCGTCGATCCATCGGATGGCCCAGTCGTAGGCCCCGGCAAACAATTCGGAATGCCGGCTCCAATCCATGAAGCTCACCGCGCTCGAACCCGGCGGACAAACCAAGACATCCTCTGGGCCAATGGCAATGTCCTGCGGCCGGTGTGCCAGCATGCTCGCAGCAATCACCTGAATCATGCTCGGCACCTTTGGCAAGCTGGCGCGACCGAAAGGGTTTAGCCAGGCGAGCGCCAACTCGGAAGCTCCGGGGATGCGGTCATAGTCGATGTGGTATTTCTGTGGACCACCTGACTCCAAGCTCGCGACGACATTGGGCCCGGTCTTGAGTTCCTTCATCTGTTCGAGCGGCAGATTGTTCATGATCGCGCCATCCACGAGCATATCGCCGTCACCCGTAAAGAATGGCGGCAGGACACCGGGGATCGAGCCTGACGCGCGAACCGCCTGCCAGAGCTTTCCGCGGCGATGAACATGAGGCTGACGAGTGCTGAGATTTGTCGAAAGCGCAAAGAACGGAAGCCACAGATCCTCAATCAGAACGTCGCCGTACTCGGCCTGAAGGGCCCGATCGAACACCTTGTGATCCAGGAGAGCGAAATGCGGCAGGGTGGGACGACGAAACGCTCGACCCTTGATGAATATGTTGTGCGTGCCTTGGTCGATCTCATCGGCATTCAGCCCTCTGGCGAAACCGGCCATCATTGCCGCTCCGGAACTTGTCCCACCGAGATAGTCGAAGCAAGCGCCCGCCTCGACGAAGGCCTTGCAAACACCAAGATGCGTACAGCCGAGGGACCCGCCCCCCGCCGCTACGAAGCCCCTTGCCTTGCCGGAAAAGAATCGGACCAGGCGTTGGATGTCAGACCCGTCCCCCAGTGCAACATGGTGATGATGGCCAACATCCGTTGCCGAGCGTTTGTCGTGAATAAGGATGAGCCGCGCGGTCGAGGGTGAATGAACCGATAGCGCCAGTTCCTCGGACCGGTTCAGGCGGGGCGAGCAGGACGCGTCGGCGAGCAGCAGGACGCTATCCGCCTGGCGAATGCAGACCCGTGTCCATTCACTGGGCTCTTCATCGGCAACATAGACGATGATCTCGGTCTTGGCCTCGAGTTCGTTCAACCAGTTGAGAACCGACTGATCGTCGATCGGACGACCGGCGAACCGCGCTTCAATGTCAGGCCGGGCAAGGAACTCAGCGCGCATTCCCGCCGCGAACGCCGCTCGCAGGTGATGGACGAAGACTGGTGAAATGCGACTTCCGCCAGCTGGAATGATCGCAAGCGTTCGGATCTTGGCAGGTTCCTTTGGGCGCGATGAATTCGGAGACTGCATGGCGAACCGGCGCGCGAGAAACGTGGTGACCGCCTGCCGCAGGCTTGGCAAAGCCTTGGCCGCTTTCTCGAACTGGCTGCCGCGGATTTCAAGGACGATCGAATCGCGGGCAGCCAGCACGGTCGCCATGCGGGGCAGCCCTGCAAAAAAACCGACCTCACCGACGAGCTCGCCCTGGCCGATCTCAGCGACCGCGCCAGCATAGTCTTCCTTATGCACCGTAAAGCGGCCCGATAGCACGATAAAGAACCGATCCGATGGCTCACCTTCGAGAACCAGAGCCTCCCCACGTCGCAATATCCGCCTGTCGGATTCGGCAGCCAAAGCCTCGAGTGCCGCCAAAGACGCCCGATCGAACATCAATGTCGCTGACAATAATCTCGCTGCAAAGGACTCGACGGAAGACATTTGCACCACTCCACGAGACGCGATCGCTCCCACCAACAATAATGCGTTTCGCTCAAATGCGCTTCAAGGCGCAGTGGCTCAAAAAAAGCGATGCCACCCCTGTGGCAGCCAAGTTTGTAATCCGTCCTACCGCAAAGCAGACGGGTCGATCGTTGATGTCAGCCTCGTGATTGATGGACGAATGACGTCGTCGGCCGAGGGGAGACTGCTGGCAATGTGATGAAGCTGCCGGTCGTGGAGTTGCACACAATCGGCGCAGGAAGCCGCCGCTACAGGCGTGCTTGCCGTCGCGAAGGGCACGATGACCAAGGCCATCAGAACGCTTACCATGCGCCGCGGCTGCCCTCGTCCGAGAGCACTTAATTCAAGGCATCACGGATGGCATGTATCGCACTTAGTGCCGTCCGCGTCCGATCCGTGCTGAGGAACTGTGGCCAACTTGAGAGGATCACAGCGGCGAAGTCGCCTTCCGGGTCGATATAGATCAACTGACCGAACACGCCGCGTGCCATATAGGCGCGTCTTTTCTGGTCCTCGATCCAAAACTGGTTATGATAAGTGCCGTGCGGCAAGGTCTCGCAATAGTTGTCTCCAAGCGGGTACGATTTTCCGTAGCGAGTTTCTTCGATCCATCTTGAGGGAACAACCTGCCGACCACCAATGTTGCCTTGCCCGAGGTGCAACAACGCGAAGCGTCCGTAGTCACGCAGCGTGGCATTGAAGCCACCGTCACCAAGCGCATAGCCTGCGGGATCCACCGTGAAATAGGCATCCTCCTCAGCCCCCATACGCGACCACAATTCGCGGCTTACGAGCTCAGATAGCATCAGACCGCTTACCCGCTGAAGAACGAAGGCGAGTGCGTCTGTTTCGATTGATCGATAGCGGAACGAAGCCCCGTGTGGGCACTCGGCCTCCTTCAGCGTGAGGATCAGTTCCCAAACGTTCGTCGGCCAGTCTGGCTGATGTCCGTCTTTCCAACCGCTTGCGACATCCAACTGCGCCATGTGGGAATCTTGGGCAGTGTAGGTCTCGTCGAATACCACGCCACTGGTCATATCCAGCACATGTTGAACGGTAGCACCCCGGTACGCCGTGGTTTCGAGTTCGGGGAGATACTGGGTGAGTGGAGCGGCCGGATCGATTTCACCGCGTTCGATAAGAATGCCCGCCACGGTGCCGACAATGGATTTGGCCACCGATTGCGAGAGGTGCGGCGTCCTGGCGGTCATGCCGCTGAGATACCTCTCCGCGACGACTTTCCCGCGGTGCAGAACGAGAAACGCGTTGGTATACTGCGCTTGCATGAAGTTTGCGACCGTCCGGCGGGTTCCGTCCAGCTCGAACTCCAAGCGATCAATATCCTGATGCGCACTGAGCATTTCCGTTGGTCCACCCTGACCTCGCCAAACCTGTGCTGTGGGCACGATCGAACGCACGTTCTGGAAGGTCCAGCGATTCCACGGCGCGCGATCCCACTCCGCCCGCGGGACAAGGGGTGCGCCGGGTTTGCTGGGATCACGGAAGGTTGGCGTAGAGCTCGATGTCATCAGTACTTCTCGCATTTCCTTGATACTACTAGTCTTTTCGCCTTAGGTACGATCCGCCGACGAACTCGCCGAACAACTGACCCATCTCGCTCATTGTCGCAAAATTGCGCTTCGCCTTGGGGCCGAGCTTCACAGCCACAGAGTCGATCATGAGGTTGAGGATCACTCCAAGGCTCGCCGTCGAGTCCCAGAAGGTTTTCACGTGTGTGTGCCCCTCAAAGACAAGCGGCGTGTAGGTGAAGCCCCAATGACTGTAGCGGTCGGTCACAATGATAAGTGGAATTCCGAATGCTTTGAGCTTGTCAGCCAGCTTGATCCCTCGGGCGGCGTAGGCGGCAGTATCAACCAGTACAACCACGCTCTGTTTGGGATCGCTTGAGAGGACTTCGCCAAAGGTGCCTGTAGCGTTGTCGGCGAAGAGAACGTTTGGGCGCGCCCATAGCAGGCGGCTCGAGAAATCCATCGCCAAACCTTTGGACGCCTGGAATCCGACGACATAGACGTGGCGGGTCTTGGCAAGAAGCGTTGCTGCCTCATCCCATTGTTCAGTCGCAGTCAGCCCATACGCCTTCACGATCGCGTCCAGCTCAAGTTTCAAGCTCTCTTGGAGTTCCTGCTGTCGGCTGTTGCGGACCTGGAAACGCGCCATGTAGTCATCGACTTCTCCGTCTCTCTCTACAACAGAGCTGCGCATCCGGTTCTTCAGATCGCGAAGATTTTCAAAGCCAAGAGATCGTACGAAACGCGTCACCGTCATCTCGCTCACGCCTACTGCGCGCGCGATGGTGCTGCCCGTCTCAAAGGGCAACAATTGAACATTATCGAGCATGTAGACAGCGAGGCTCTGCTCCGAGGGAGAGAATTCGTTCATGCGCGCGCGGAGGATCGCTTCAATGTCGATCTTCTCCGCACCAGCCTCGTTCGAGCTTTCGTCATTGGCAAATGTCACTGTCATCACTCCCGCATGCTACCTGCAAAGACAGGGGGAAATCCTTGCCCCCATATGCCGTTGTTACGATCCAGACCTTCTTCGAGCTGGCGTCCGACAGCAAGCAGCAAGTCCTCGCGCCCGAACCGGGCCACCAGCTGGCTGCCGATAGGGATTCCGCCTGAGGATGTTCCCGTCGGAAGCGAGATTGCTGGCTGACCAGTGCCATTGAAAAGAGCTGTAAACGTTTCCTTCGGTTCGAGGTCGGCGAAGACATCGTCCGCATCGATTTCCGGCCGCGCGGGGTCAAATGTCCCCACGATCTCCGGCAGAATGGCGCTGGTCGGCGTCAAGAGGAGATCGTATTGATTGAAGAAGCGGCCGATTTGGCGCGTCACATCGTCATAAGTGGCAAGCGCACCGATCAGTTCCGCGCCGCTAAGCGTCGTTCCGTAGCGATGCAAGGCCAGGACAGTGGTGCCAACAGTTTCAGGGCCGAGCTTCCTTTGCATGTGTTCTGCAATTTTCGACAATCCCGAAGCGCTATCGGCTGCCCAGATGATTTTCTGTGCATGGAGAAACGCGGCGTAGTCGAATTCTGGCCGCGCTTCCACGACGTGATGACCAAGGGCAGCTAACAGTCCCGCCGTCATTCTTACAGCGTTCACGACTTCGGGATCACATTGGAACCCCGACCAGGAGTCTGTGCAGAGTGCGATGCGCAAGCCCTTCGGCGGACGCTGAATTGTCTCGCTATAGCTGCTGGTCGGCCTGCAAATCTCGTATCCATCCCCAGCGTCAGGGCCATTGGATAGATCCAGCAGGAGGGCCGTGTCGCGAATTGATCTTGTCAACATGAATGCCGTGGCGAGTCCCAGAAGCGGAGCGTTGGCGCGTGGAGATCCGGTAATGCGCCCGCGTGAGGGTTTGAGCCCGATCAGTCCACAGAAGGAGGCGGGATTGCGGATCGATCCGCCACCGTCGCTGCCCTGCGCGAATGGCACAATGCCCGCTGCAACTGCCGCGGCCGCACCGCCGCTTGACCCCGCGACGCCGCGCTTGGGATCCCATGGATTAGAGGTGTTGCCGTAGAGCAGCGTTTCTGTCGTTGCGGCCACGCCGAACTCCGAGCTGGTCGTACGGCCGACATTGACCAGGCCCGCGTTTCTAAGTCGTTCCCAATAAACGGCGTCCTGCGTCGCCCGGTTTCCCTCAGCAAGCCGACTGCCGAACTCGGCAGGGCGCCCCGCCTCGACCGGAAAGTCCTTTGTCAGTGTCGGGATCCCGTAGAACGGGCCCGGGCCCGGCTTCTCCGGAAGGCAATCCAAGGCGTCGGAGTACAGTTCTATGACGGCATTGATCTTTGAGTTCACTGCCGCCACCGAGCTCGTAATGCACCGCCCCAAATCTCTCGGGCTTACGTCACCCTTTGCCAAGAGTTGCGCAAGGCCGACGCCATCGTAGGTGACGTACTCATCGAGGCGCATGGCACATTCCTTGTCTTGCATGGGGCTTTAGGTGGGTGACTGAACCGACAAGCTCGCGGGTGTAGCTATCTTGTGGCTTGTTCAGGACCTGTTGTGTCGGGCCGCTCTCAACGATCCTGCCTCCCTTAAAGACATAGACCCGTTGGCAAATGCTGTTGACGACGCCGAGATCGTGGGAAATGTAGAGCAATGCGAGTTGCCGCTCGCGCTGAAGTCTGCCCAGGAGTTCCAGGATTTGTGCCTGTGTTGTCACGTCCAAAGCGGACGTGATTTCGTCTGCGATCAACAATTCTGGCTCTAGCGAGAGTGCCCTGGCCAAGCCGACACGCTGGCATTGGCCGCCAGATAGCTGTCGGGGGCGACGCTCTCGCAACGCCCTCGGCAGCTCGACCATCTCCAGAAGGTCGTCTGCGCGCATTAGAGCCGAGCGTCGGTCTGACAGGCCGTGCCTCCATATCGGCTCGGCGACGGCGTCCCGGACACTCATTCGGGGGTTGAGGGAATCGTACGGATTCTGGAAGACCATTTGCACGCGCCGTTGGAAACGCATGAGCTCCGCGCCGCTCAACTCATGCACATCGCTGCCATCGAAACTGATCGCGCCATTGCTCGGCTTGTTCTGCCGTACAATCGCCCGCGCGAGCGTGCTCTTGCCCGATCCGCTTTCGCCGACGATGCCCACCGTTTCTCCGGCGCTGACCTGAAGATCGACTTCGTTCAGGGCAAGGAATGGGATTCGTTTGGATGCCGAACCGGTTAGGAGATTGCCTCGCGGCACGAACGACACGGAAAGCTTGTCAACGCTGATCAGGGGGGTGGACCGCGATGCAGGCGCTTGATCACCGGTGTTGCTCCAGCCGTTTGGCTGCGACGCGATCAGGAGCTGTGTGTAGCTGCTTTTGGGGCGGTTAATGATTTCCTCAGTCGGGCCCTGTTCAACAATTTCTCCGTTGCGCATGACGATCACGCGCGAGCAGGTGCTGGCGATTGCGGCCAGATCATGAGAAATCAGGATGATCGACAAGCCGCGATTTCGGTTCAGATCGCGCAGAAGCTTAAGGATGCGCGCCTGGACAGTAACGTCTAGTGCTGTGGTCGGCTCGTCGGCGATCAGTAGCTTCGGTCCACAGCCGATTGCAGCGGCGATCATGGCCCGCTGTTTCATTCCACCGGAGAATTCGTGCGGATAAGAACGCGATCGCGCGTGCGCATCGTCGATGCCAACATCCTCAAGCAGCTGGATTGTCCGCCGCTCTCCTTCGCGCTTCGATATTCCCAGATGCCGCACCATCGGTGCTGCGACTTGCTTGCCGATGCGACGGAGCGGGTCGAGATGTGAAGCGGGGTTCTGGAAGATCATACCGAGTTCGCGGCCGCGGATCGAGCACCAGTCAGGCTCGCCAAGTTCGAGAAGGCTTCGCCCCTCCAACCGGACAGCGCCCGTGGTTGTTGCTGTCCTCGGAAGAATGCCCATGAGCGCGCGGCAAGTGAGGGACTTCCCAGACCCGCTTTCCCCGACGATGCCGAGGATTTCGCCAGCATTGACACTAAACGACACGCCTTTGACAGTATCGAGGGATCCGAAGGAGATCGACAGGTTTTCAACCTCCATCAATGGTGAGAGCTTGCTTGCCATGCTCATGCGGCCACCTCCCGACGCTGCCATTGGCCGAGACCGTCTCCGAGAAAGGCGAAGCCCAGTCCGAGTGAAATTGCCGCGAGACCTGGGAAGAGGCAGATCCACCATGCTTGCTGGATGAACGCCTGTCCGTCGGCAATGATGACGCCCCATTCTGCGAGCGGCGGCTGAGCGCCCATGCCGAGATAGCCAAAGCTCGCCCCGGCCAGCATGACCAGTACGGCGTCGCTTACGGCATAGGCAATGACTGGTCCGATCGCGTTCGGCAAAACGTGTTGGAAAAGGACCGCTCGTCTCGGGTAGCCGAGGCATTCGGCGGCGCGGACGAATTCGCTTTCGCGAACCGTCAGGACTTCGGCTCTGACAAGACGCGCGTAGCTGACCCAGCCGACGATCGTCAGTGCGATGATAAAATTGACGAGGCCCGGTCCGATCACGCCGACGATTGCCAGAACCAAGACAAAAAATGGAAAGGCGACCGTAAGGTCATAGACCCGCATGAAGACGCTATCGACCATGCCTCCGAAGTAACCGCTGAAGAGCCCGACGATGGTGCCGATTACAAGCGGAGGCAGGACGCCGATGACACAAAGAAACAGGTCCACGCGCGCTGCGTAACGCCTAGATATAAAGTTGCCGCAACGAGCGGTAGTCTTGTTGCTGTTCCCATTTCCGCGCCTCCCAGCGTCGATCGTTTTTGGTGGTAGTCGGGCTTGTTCGGGTGAGAGTATGTTAGCAATCCAACATTGGTCAATATGAACGATAAAAAAATATCAAATCTTGCGATGAACAGGCATTCAGTAGACTGAACGAGAACGCGTGTTGGAACCGTTCCACCGCCCAAAGCCGCTGAGCAAAGGCTGTTACGGCGCGCGCACGGGTCGCTGTTAGCCCAGGCGCCTGTCTTGTTGACGGAAATGAAACCTGCGCGAAATCCCGCGTGAATGAATGTCGAATGCGGCCACATGTCGTTTTGGCTTGCGCAGGTGACTTTAGTGAAGCTAAAGTTTTTCCTCAAATCAGGACAAAGCGGAAAGACGATATGAGCTTCGACGAACGGGTGACGCGGCAGAAGGGCGTCGGGCAGTTCCCCATTTCTCCACAATTTCCGCCCGCCGTTTCACTTGGCCGCGCGCTTCGGCAAAGGCGCAAGGAGATCGGCAAGACGATGCGACAGGTCGCGTTTGAGGTTGGGCTCAGCGAGGGCTTCATCAGCCAGATCGAGCGCGGTCTTTCGACGCCCTCGCTGATCTCGCTCTACAACCTTGCCTCTGCCCTCGGCGCCAGCGTGGAGGCCTTTCTGCAGCAGGTGCCACATCCCACCTATTCCATGGTCTCGCATGCCAGCGAACGGCACGGTTACAGCATCGAGGCGGAGGAGCGGGTATATCAACTGTTGCAGCGCGGCTTTCCCGATGCTCGGCTCAACAGCTGCATCACGCACATGCCACCCGGCTATGTCTCCGAGTTGACGCGTCACGAAGGCGAGGATTTCCTGTATCTGATCGAGGGCGAGATGCTCTACGAGGTCGGTGACAGGCAATACCGACTGACGGCGGGGGACACGCTGCACTTTCCCGCCTCGCTGCCGCATCGCGCCTGCAATGTCGGTCCCGGCGAGGCGAGGGAACTATGGGTTGGAACGACGCGGATCATACCGGAGCGGTGACTGGCCGTTACTGCATGTTTCCTCAAATCCTATTCGATTTAAGGATCAAAACATGCAGCAGTTCAAAGTGCTACAGCGACCTTTGCGTGTCTAATAAGACGCGCGGCGCTGTAGGTGTCGGATTTGAGCTTGTTTCAGACGAAATTCTCACGAAGGCGATTGACAAGCGACCATCATAAACTTTAGCCTGACTAAAGTATCGGAACGGGAGGTGGAGGTCGCCCGATCCGGTAAACGCTGCCTTGCCGGTTCCATGCCTCGTGACAGGGCCAGCCCGCAAGGTGGGACGATCAAGGCCCGTGCAGCTGCGCGGGAATGCAATTCCAGAACAATAACACGGGAGCAGGCGGCACCAGGTGAAATCCTGGCCGGCTGAAGGAGGAAACATGCGCGTACAAAGACTGGTAAGCGGAGCGATGGTGGCGCTGGCGCTGGCGACGACTCATGCGCTGGCCGAAACGCCGAAGAACACGCTCGTCGTGGCCGACACCATCGACGACATCATCACGCTCGATCCTGGTGAAGTATCGGAACTCGGCGGCGTTCTCGCCGCGAACCAGATTTATCAGCCGCTGGTGAGCGTCGCGCCCGACGATTCCAGCAAGATCATCGGCGTGCTCGCCGAAACGTGGACGGCCTCGCCCGACGGCAAGACCTATACGTTCAAGATGCGCCCGGGGCTGAAGTTCGCCTCCGGCAATCCGGTGACGGCGAAGGATGCGGAATATTCGCTGCGCCGCGTGGTCCAGATGAAGTCGCGCTCAGCCTTCATCCTTACCCAGTTCGGCTTCACGCCGGAAAACGCCAACGAACGCATCAAGGCGACCGACGACATGACGCTGGTCATCGAGATCGGCGACACCTATGCACCCTCGTTCCTCTACTACTGCCTGTCTTCCTATGTGGGCGGCATCGTCGATTCCAAGCTTGTGCAGGAGCACGAGGTCAGCGGCGACTTCGGCAATGCATGGCTGAAGGCCGAAAATTCCGCCGGCTCTGGCCCCTATGTGCTGACGCGCTGGGAGCCGAAGCAATCGATCCTACTGACCCGCAACCCGAACTATGCCGGCGAAACCGGTGGGCTGGAGCGCATCTTCCTCCAGCACATTCCGGAAAGCGCGGCCCAGCGCCTGCTGCTCGAAAAGGGTGACATCGACATCGCCAACAAACTCGGCCCCGATGATTTCGGCGCGCTGGAGGACAATGCGGATGTCGGCTTCGTCGACGGCCGTTCGGGCACGATCTACTACATGGGCCTGAATGTGCGGAACGAGTATCTGGCCAAGCCCAAGGTCGTCGAGGCACTGAAGTATCTCGTGGACTATCAAGGTATCGTCGACACGATCTCACGCGGCACGATGGAGGTGCACCAGACGCTGGTGCCGAAGGGCTTCCTCGGTGCGATCGACTACAACCCCTACAAGCCGGACATCGAGAAGGCCAAGAAGCTGCTCGGCGAGGCCGGCGTTTCCGGCGAGTTCACGCTGGATTCCGTCGTCTGGAACACGCCGCCCTACACGGACTTTGCACAGGCCATCCAGGCGACCATGGCGCAGGCGGGCGTCAAGCTCAATCTGGAGGTGGTCGATGGCCAGCAATGGCTGGAGCGCTACCGCTCGGCAAGCCTCGACATCTGGTTCGGCCTGTGGGGACCTGACTATCCCGACCCGCATTCCAACGCCAAGGCTTTCGCCGTCAACAAGAAGGACGCGCCGGATGGCTCCACCGGTCTCGCCGACCGTTTCGGCTGGGATGCCGGAAAACTGTCGCAAGATGCGATGGCGGCTGTTCGCGAGCAGGATACGGTGAAGCGGCAGGCCATGTATCAGGCAATGCAGAAGGCCCATACCGACACTTCGCCCTTCCTCTACATGTTCCAGCAAGTCCGCAAGGTCGGGGTGCGCAGCTCGGTCAAGGGCCTCGTCCTGGGGCAGACCTTTTCCGACGACCGCTACTGGAACGTGAGCAAGTAAACGTCCGAACAGCACTCGGCCGCGAATGGGATTCGGTCCCGGTTCGCGGCCGAGCGTCGATCGCAAACAATCAAACCGGAGTGGGTCGTGCCGGCAGTTCTCTTCAACCGGGTTCTCGGCTTCACCGGCCGGATCCTTTTCCTGTTCGTGACCGTGGGCATCACCCTGCTCGGCCTCGTGGCGCTCACCTTCTGCATCGGCCGCATGGTGCCGATCGATCCGGTCCTCTCGGTGGTCGGCCAGAAGGCGAGCGAGGAAGTCTACCAGCGCGTCTTCCTCGAAATGGGGCTGGACAAGCCCCTCTGGCAGCAATTCCTTGTCTATGCCGGCAAGCTCGTGCAAGGCGATTTCGGTACGTCGTTCGTCACCAATCGGCCCGTGCTGTCCGACCTTGCCGGCTTCTTCCCGGCAACGCTGGAGCTGGCGACGCTCGGTCTGCTGATTGGCACGCTGGTAGGCGTACCCGTGGGGGTCGCCGCCGCCTACTGGCATGACCGATGGCCGGACTATCTCATACGCTTCGTCGGCCTTATCGGCTATTCCGTGCCGATCTTCTGGCTCGGGCTGGTCGGCCTCTTCGTCTTCTATTCCAGGCTCGACTGGGTGTCGGGACCAGGGCAGAGCGACATCTTCTTCCAGGGGATCGTCAAGCCGGTGACGGGTTCGTTGCTGATCGACTCGTTGATTGCCGGCGAATGGGAGGTCTTCGCCAATGCGTGGAGCCATATCGTGCTGCCGGCGGTGCTGCTCGGCTATTACAGCCTCGCCTATATCTCGCGCATGACGCGTTCGATGATGCTCGACCAGTTATCGAGGGAATATGTGCTGACGGCCCGTCTCAAGGGGGCGACGGAGTATCGGACCGTCATGCTCCATGCGCTGCGCAATGCCGCGATCCCGCTCGTGACGGTCATCGCGCTCTCCTATGGCGGCCTGCTCGAGGGTTCGGTGCTCGTCGAGACGGTCTTCGCCTGGCCGGGCATCGGCAACTACATCGCCTCATCGCTCTTCCGGGCTGATGTCAACGCCGTTCTCGGCGGCACGGTGCTTGTCGGCACCGTCTTCATCCTGCTCAACATGATCTCGGACGTGCTGTACCAGATGCTCGATCCGCGCTCCAACCTTCGTCGCCGGTAGGAGGCCACCATGACCGCAACGAACCTTGCCCTTGCCGACAGCCGGCGCCAGCTGCGGCGTGCCCGCGTCGGCGAATTCTGGCAGTTCGCCCGTCGCTTTGCGGGCAATCCGCTCGGCATGCTCGGCCTCGCCATCCTCGGTGTGCTGGTGCTGAGCGCCGTCTTCGCTCCGCTCCTCGCCTCGCACGATCCCTACCTGCCCGATCTCGTGCGCCGTCTCTCGCCGCCAAGCGGCGAGAACTGGCTCGGCACGGACGAGCTGGGGCGCGACATCTTCTCCCGCGTCCTTTTTGGTGCGCGCCTGACCCTTCTGATCGTCGGCCTGGTCGTCGCCACATCGGTCCCCATCGGCCTCGTCATCGGCGCGGTGGCGGGAACGTCCGGCGGCTGGGTCGATGCGGTTTTCATGCGCATAACCGATGTGTTCCTGGCGGTTCCCAAGCTGCTGCTGGCACTCGCCTTCGTCGCCGCGCTCGGCCCCGGCATCGTCAATGCGGCGCTAGCGATCACGCTCACCGCCTGGCCGCCCTATGCGCGGCTGGCACGGGCGGAAGCGCTCGTCGTGCGCGACAGCGACTATGTCAATGCCGTGCGGCTTGCCGGAGGGTCCGAATTCCGCATCGTCTTCTGCCACGTCATTCCCATGTGCCTTTCGTCGGTCATCGTACGCATGACGCTGGACATGGCCGGCATCATCCTGACGGCGGCGGGGCTCGGCTTCATCGGTCTTGGCGCCCAGCCGCCGCTACCGGAATGGGGCGCGATGATCTCGACCGGCCGCAAGTTCATCTTCGACCAGTGGTGGGTGGCAACAATGCCCGGCTTTGCCATCTTCGTCGTCAGCCTCGGGTTCAATCTTCTGGGGGACGCCATGCGCGACCTGCTTGATCCACACCTCAGGAGGCGCGCATGAGCGAGACACTTGTGAACGTAGAAAACCTGCGCGTCGGTTTTGTCGGCGAGGGCGGTGGGATCATCGAAGCGGTCAAGGGCGTGTCATTCAGTGTCGGCCGGGAGAAGCTCGGCATCGTCGGCGAAAGTGGTTCCGGTAAGAGCCTTTCCAGCCGGGCGTTGATGGGCGTGCTGCCCGGCCATGCGCGGGTGTCGGCCGAAGCCATGTCCTTTGCCGGCATCGATCTCCTGACGGCCACGCCGCGGCTGCGCCGTCACTTGCGCGGCAGCCGCATGGGAATGATCCTGCAGGACCCGAAATTCTCGCTCAATCCGGTCATGCGCGTCGGCAAGCAGATCGCGGAAGCCATCCGGCTCGGCGATCGTTCGCTGCCCCGCGCGGCGATACGCAGGAAGGTGCTGGAGGTGCTGGAAGCCGTGCACATCCGTGCGCCGGAGCGGGTGTTCGATCTCTACCCGCACGAGCTTTCCGGCGGCATGGGCCAACGCGTGATGATCGCGATGATGGTGGTGCGCGAACCGGAGCTGCTGATCGCCGACGAGCCCACGTCCGCCCTCGATGTGACGGTGCAGGCCCAGGTGCTGGAGATCATGGAGGAGCTTGTCCAACGCCGCGGGATGGGGTTGATCTTCATCAGTCACGACCTCAACCTCGTCTCGCGCTTCTGCGACCGGGTGCTGGTCATGTATGCCGGTCAGGTCGTCGAAACACTGGATGCGCGACGGATGCACGAAGCGAAGCATCCTTATACGCGGGGGCTTATCGCCTGCCTGCCGGCCATCGACGGGCCGCTGACGCCGCTGCCAACCCTGGAGCGGGACGCAAGCTGGAACGAGGTGCGTGCATGATCCGGATCGACAATCTCAGCGTCCATTTCGGCAGCGCGGTGGCCGTCCAAGACCTCAGCCTGTCGGTGGCAGCCGGCGAGAGCTTCGGCCTCGTCGGCGAAAGCGGATCGGGCAAGTCGACCGTGCTGCGCACCCTCATGGGCCTTACGCCCCGCTGGACCGGCGATATCCGCATCGGGGGCATCGACCCGCGCAAGGGGCGACGGCGAGATCTGGTGCACGTGGCGCAGATGGTGTTCCAGGATCCCTACGCCTCACTCCATCCCCGCTACACAATCGGCCGGGCGATCGCCGAGCCGATGTGGATCAACCGCATGTCGGACGTCGACGCCCGCACAGTCGAGCTCCTGGAAATGATCGGCCTGACGGCTGCGCACCGTTTCCGCTTCCCGCACGAGCTTTCCGGCGGACAGCGGCAGCGCGTGGCGATCGCCCGCGCACTGTCGCTCTCCCCCCGCTTGCTCCTGCTCGACGAGCCGACCTCGGCGCTCGACGTTTCGGTCCAGGCCGAAATCCTCAACCTCCTGAACCGGCTCCGCCGGGAGCTGAACCTGACTTTCGTGATCGTCAGCCACGACCTTGCGGTCATCTCCTACATGTGCGACCGGCTGATGGTGATGCAGAACGCCCGCCCGGTCGAAACGCTGACCCGCGCGCAATTGCGCTCCGGCGATATGCAGCACGACTATACCCGAACGCTGTTCCGGGCGAGCCACCACAGGGCGCAAGGTGCGCTAGCCAACGAATGAGGAGGCGATCTCCTTGGGCCACGGGCCCTTCCGCGCCTCCCTCAAATCAATCCCAATTCCACAAGGACGGTCGTTGGAAAATTGGCTCTCAATTTCACTAGGTCACCGGCGGCTACGACCATCTCTCCCTCGCTCCAGATATCGTATTCCATCTCTATGCGAATGCCTTCTCGTTCAAGCACCGCCCATGAATGGTCGAGACCGCCACCCATATCGAGAGACCATCCTTGGTCTCTCAGTGCAAAAATTGCCGCGTACCAGGTGTCTTTGGGTATCTCAAAACAGTGAATTCGTTCCGGCACCTTCGTCACCCGTGGCCACCATTGACGTCAACTTCGAATGCCCGGTCAACCCTGAAGCGTTATGCGCGGGCAGACTCTCGCCGCGCAAGTGGGCCTTTGAAGAGATAGAGGATCCTGTCTTGATCCTGACACGGGTGTCAATCTGCTGCGGTGCAAAGCTGGACAATATGACCAGCAGAAGCGCCGCGAAAATCGCGGTCCACACCGACAGTGCCGCTCCAAATCTTTTTCGCGTAGACTCTTTCAAAGTCTGGTCGTCGAAAGGGTCGCAATGCGCATTCTTCTGATTTTTGGCGCCCTCATCGTTGGGACGATTGCCGGCATTTACCTGTTCGGAATGATCTGGCAAACCACTGCTCCGGAAGGCGCAATGGCGATGGTCGTTGGAGGAGGCACGCCGGTTCTCCTCGGAACTTTGGCGTTTCTCGGCACGAAGAAGGCTGACGGCCAGCGACCAAGCCTTCTTAGCGCGCAGACATGGTTCGCTGTCCTGGGCATAGCGGCGGCCGCAGCCGGGCTGTTCCTGCTCTTGATTATAGCTGTTTTCCTAGCGGTTCAGCGCGGCTAGGGACCAAGCCCGGCCCACGGGTTTCAAGCAGAAACTCACCAGGAAGCGTCGTCCAACCCAGTTCTTGGCGTCGATTGGCGACCTTTGTCGCCGGGCGACTGCTCCCTGCGTCCGGTCCGGGCAAAGATCAGCTGGGCATTTCGACAGGAGCGAAAGCAAGGCCGGCTTAACATTGAGATTTTCGCGGCCGACCTCTATTTCTTGAAGCAATCCTTGTTCGGCGATCGTCTTCAGATAGGCGGATGCTACCTGTCGCGTTGCGATGTTCGACGCCACAAGAGAGTGGCACCCTCGCATCCCTCGATCACAAATTCTCCTTGAGTAAGACCTCAATACGGATCTTTTCCTGCGACGCGATCGGCTCGCGCTCATCGGTGCGAGCGCGCATGATGCGGATGGCGCTGCGCACCGCGTGCCCGGGGTCCTGTGCAATAATGGTATCGATCTGGTCGTTGCGGAGAGCTTGTTCGCTGAAGGGCGTGCGTTCGTGGACAACGATGACGATCTTTTGCGCGTCCATACGCTGCCTGATCGCCGTAACAGGCACGCGGCTTTCCGGGCTCATGACATAAGCGGCCCTGATATCCGGATTATGTTCCATGACTTGCCGTATAATCGCCGCCGCCCGCCGTTCATCCCCATAGGTCTCGAGCGACGGCAGGTTCGTCAGGTGAGGGAACTGCTGATTGATGATGCTGTCAAAGCCGCGGCGGCGCTCGATACTGTCGCGCGCCACCATGGTTTCCGCGACGATCATGATCTTGCCGACTTCCCGGCCGAGGAACCGGCCAATGATCTTGCCCGCTGTTGCACCGGCTGCGAAGTTGTCAACGCCAACAAAGTCTGCAGTTTCCAACTTTTCCTGTCCGGACAAAAACTGGACCAGATGAATGCCGCGCAGCATCAGCCGGCTGAGCGCGTCGCGCACCTGTGGTGACTCAGGCGCCATGACGGCGACGCCATCCACCTCTTCGTGTTCGATCGAGGCCAGATGCCGTGAAAGCTGATGCGGATCGTCCGTTGGAATTTGATCGACGGTTATTTCCGTCAACTCGGATTTGAGCGTTTGACTTGCCTCCCGAACACGTTGCAGCAGCTCCAGAAGATATTGATCGCCTTTGCTTGGGAGAACGAAGCGAAAGCGGTAGAGCTTGTTGCGAGCCAGGACAACAGCCGCCGGATTGCGAAAAAAACCAATTCGTTCAATGGCTTCGTTCACTTTTCGTACGGCTCCAGCACTGACATTCGGCCGGTCGTTCAAAACGCGATCGACTGTCGCCAAACTCAATCCGGCTGCTTCCGCCAGGTCTTTCGCCGTCGGTCGCATCATCTTTTTTCACCATCCTCCTGTTGCCGCCCACCGCCTCTTTTCCAACAGCACAAGCGAAAAAGCAAGAAATTGAGGTGCGCACCTCAAAAAAACCTTGCACTGAGGTGCGCACCTCAGTTATATGATTGACAACAGCAGCGGCCAGAGGAGTGCGCCGACGCTGGAGGGGAGGGTCGCTCCAAGGAGGGCGAATCTTCGAGTCTGTCGCAACTCGTTGAGAGCGCGAGGCACGTACCGATGGAGGTCGGAGTGTCACGCTGGAGGAGATTTCCATGACAGTTTCATATTTGAAGTCGGCGTTTGGCGCCGGTGTTGCAACCGCATTTTTGACGCTGGGCGCAACCGCGCCGGCGCAGGCCGAGGATTTGACGCTGTGCTGGGCTTCCTGGGATCCGGCCAATGCGCTTGTTGCGCTCAGCAAGGACTTCGAGGCCAAGTCCGGCCACAAGATGAGTTTCGAATTCGTGCCGTGGCCGAACTTCGCCGACCGTATGCTCAATGAGCTGAATTCCGGCGGCAAGCTCTGCGACCTGATGATCGGCGATAGCCAGTGGATCGGCGGCGCGGCGGAAAACGGCCAATACGTCAAGCTCAATGACTTCTTTGGCAAGGAAGGCATCAAGATGAGCGATTTCATCCCGGCGACCGTTACAGGTTATGCCGAGTGGCCGAAGGGTTCGCCGAACTACTGGGCGCTGCCTGCCTTCGGTGACGTCGTTGGCTGGAGCTATCGCAAGGATTGGTTCTCTCGCCCTGAACTGCAGGCGGAATTCAAGCAGAAATACGGCCGCGATCTTGCCGTGCCGAAGACGTTCGCAGAACTCAAAGATATCGCCGCGTTTTTCCAGAATCGCGAGATCGACGGCAACAAGGTTTACGGCGCCGCGATCTATACCGAGCGCGGATCCGAGGGCATCACAATGGGCGCGATGGACGTGCTCTACAGCTTCGGCTTCGAATATCAGAATCCGGACAAGCCCTATGAGCTCGAAGGGTATGTCAATTCAGACAAGTCCGTGAAAGGTCTGGAATTCTACAAGGAGCTTTACAATTGCTGCGCTCCTCCCGGATCGTCCGACGCCTACATGTCCGAGAACATCGATGCTTACAAGTCCGGCCAGGTTGCCCTGCAAATGAACTTCGCCTTCACCTGGCCCGGCATCCATGCCGATCCCAAAGTCGGTGGCGACAAGTCTGGTTATTTCGCGAATCCGGCCGGCCCCGACGGCGTGCAGTTCGCGCAGTTGGGCGGCCAGGGTATCTCCGTGGTCGCAGCATCCGACAAGCAGGATGCTGCCCTTGAATATATCAAATGGTTTGCTCAGCCCGATATCCAGGCCAAATGGTGGCAGCTGGGTGGCTATTCCGCATTGCGCGCAGTCGTTGAAGACCCCGGCTTCGCCAAGAGCCAGCCTTATGCGCAGACCTTTCTGGATTCCATGGCAATCGTGAAGGACTTCTGGGCGGAGCCATCCTATGCTTCGCTTCTACAGGCCTCGCAAAAACGCTTCCACAACTACGTCGTCGCCGGTCAGGGCACGGCCAAGGAAGCGCTTGACGGCTTGGCTGCCGATTGGACCGAGATCTTCGACGACGAAGGCAAATACTAGACACTGACCGCGTACCTCCCCGCGGCTTCAGATGTCTGTGCAGGACCGGCGCTCTTTAGCCGGTCCTGCGAACCAATCTGCATATGATTTAGGGGACTACCATGCTCGATTCATCGATCGAACGGGCGGCACGCGCAACACCGCCTGTGGTTGCCAAACGCATTCAAGGGCTCTCGGATCGGGCCATTGCCTGGCTTTTCGTGGCACCGTCGATCTTCCTGTTGCTCGCCGTCAACATCTTTCCGTTGATTTGGACAATCCGGCTGAGCTTTACCAATTTTCGGGTCAATCGGCCGAATGCCGAGGTCAGTTTCGTCGGGCTCAAGAACTACATCAATATCCTGACAGACTCGGACGTCTGGTTGACGATGCAGGCGACGGCCCATTTCCTGATCTGGACGATCGTCCTCCAGGTTCTGATTGGCTTCGCGCTGGCCTATCTGATCAACAAGAAATTTCGCGGCAACGACATGTGGACGACGATCATCGTGCTGCCGATGATGTTGAGCCCGGCGGTTGTCGGCAACTTCTGGACATTTCTCTACCAGCCGCAGATCGGCCTGTTCAATTACGCCGTGGGGTTCTTGACTGGAGCCGACCCGTCCGCCTTTTCGATGATCGGCGACGTGCCGCTGGCACCGTGGGCCATCGTAATCGTCGATACCTGGATGTGGACGCCTTTCGTCATGCTGATTTGCCTGGCGGGGCTACGGTCCATCCCTGGCAGCATCTATGAAGCGGCGGAATGCGACCGGGCCAGCAAATGGCGGCAGTTCTGGACGATCACAATTCCCCTGGTCCTTCCGTTTCTGATGCTGGCGATCCTCTTCCGCGGCATTGAAAACTTCAAGATGTTCGACCTTGTGGTGCAACTGACGGGCGGCGGTCCCGGGTCGACCACTGAGCTGACGTCCATCAACCTGAAGCGCGAAGCCTTCGAAAAATGGCGCACGGGGTATGCCTCCGCCTACGCGGTCATCCTCTTCGTGACGGTCTTCGGTCTCGCATCGATCTACGTCAAAGCCCTGAACAAGGTGAAACAGAGATGAGCAGCTATTCCGTAACAGAACCTTCGGGTCGCCAGAAATTGTTCGCGGGAACGCTTGTGGTCCTTTACGCCCTGATCACGATCCTGCCGCTCCTGTGGATCATCGGAACAAGCTTCAAGTCGCCCTCCGATGCCATCGCCTATCCGCCCAAAACGTTCTTTTCGCCAACCCTCGAAGGATATGTGAACCTCTTCACCACCCGCACGCGGGCAACGGAAGAGGATGTCAAAGCCCTTGGGGAACCGACGACCTGGTACGACCGCATCGTGCGCAAGGATGGCTTTATCATCGCCGGCCCATCGCGTTTCATGGAACGGTTCTGGAATTCGATCATCATCGGCTTCGGTTCGACGGTGCTGTGCATCGTCTTGGGCACTGCCGCGGCCTACGCCTTCTCCCGCTTCAAGGTACCGCTCAAGGATGACCTGCTGTTCTTCATCCTGTCGACGCGCATGATGCCACCGATTGCCGTGGCGATCCCGATCTTCCTGATGTTCCGCTCGCTTGGCCTCAACGACACCCATCTCGGCATGATCCTGCTCTACACGGCGGTCAACCTGTCGCTGGCGGTCTGGCTGCTTAAGGGCTTTATCGACGAAATCCCGATCGAATACGAGGAAGCGGCGCTGATCGATGGCTACACCCGCTTTCAGGCCTTTTACAAGGTCGTCCTTCCGCAAGCCATGACCGGCATTGCCTCGACAGCGATCTTCTGCCTGATCTTCGCCTGGAACGAATATGCCTTCGCCGTTCTTTTGACCTCGGGCACAGCCCAGACGGCACCACCCTTCATTCCCACGATCATCGGCGTCGGCGGCCAGGACTGGCCGGCCGTGGCAGCGGGTGCAACGTTGTTTCTCGTTCCCGTCATGATTTTCACGATTGTCCTTCGCAAACACCTGTTGCGTGGCATCACATTCGGAGCCGTTCGCAAATGACCGAATTTATCAAGGGGTTGCGCGGGTTCCGGCGCGGCGCATGGGAAATGGTCGCTTCGATCCTCATCGCGCTCGGGGTGTTCATGCTGATGCAGCCGTTCGCACTGTCGATGTTTTCCTACTCGTTCATCGTGACCCTGGTGGGCACTGTCATGTTCATCATCGTCAGCCATTTTCCGGAGTAACCCATGGCACAGATCAGAATTCAGAATGTGCGCAAGGAGTTCGGAGCATTCACTGCCGTCGAGTCCTCCTCGTTCACAGTGGAGGACGGTGAATTCTTCATGCTGCTGGGACCATCGGGTTGCGGCAAGACGACAACGTTGCGAATGATGGCCGGTCTGGAACTGCCGACCAGCGGTGAAATCTTCATCGATGGCGAAGAAGTCGGCATGAAGCCGGCAAGCCAGCGCGACATCGCCTTCGTCTTCCAGATGTTCGCCCTCTATCCGCATATGAATGTACGCAAGAACATTTCCTACCCTCTGCTGAGCCAGGGCATGCCGCGGGCCGAGGTCAAGGCACGCGTGGAAGATGTGGCGCGCATCCTCAAGATCGAGACGATCCTTGACCGCCCGGTCGGCGGATTGTCGGGCGGCGACCGCCAGCGTGTCGCCCTCGGCCGTGCTATCGTGCGCCGCCCAAAGGCGTTTTTCATGGACGAGCCTCTTGGCGCGCTCGATGCGGAGTTCCGCGAGCATATGGCCGAGGAACTGCGTGCACTTCACGACCGGATCGGTGCGACCACTGTCTACGTCACCCACGACCAGCTGGAAGCCATGCAGATGGGCGACAAGATCGTGGTGATGAACCACGGCGTCGTTGAGCAGTTCGGCAAACCGCAGGAAATCTATGACTGGCCGGCAACCAAATTCGTGGCAAAATTCATCGGTTCTCCGGCCATGAACTTCTTCGATTTTGACGGCATGATCGATGCCGGCGGCACTGTCGTCGAGCTTTCGGGGAAGAAGGTCGATGTTCCGTCATCGCGGCAAGGGGCCAGGGGCAAGCTGACAATGGGAGTGAGGCCCGAGCACATCCGCTTTTCCGATTCCTCTGAGTATCGCGGCAGAGTGCTTGCCACGGAATATCTCGGCACCACGCAGATCATTACGCTGGCGACGCCGAACGGCGAGGTCAAGGCGCGTGCGCCCTCGAGGCAGGCTGTCAGATCCGGGGAAGTCATCGGTCTTGAGTTCGATCCCGCCACCCTGACGATATTTGAGGGCGTGAAAGGGCAGGCGCTTCTGTCCGAAGCCAATGAGGGAGTGTTGCGCCATGGCTGACGTCGTTCTTGAAAACGTGACGAAGAAGTTTGGCAATCATACAGCGCTCGACAACGTGTCGCTGACGATACCGAACGGTTCCTTCGTCGTTCTCCTCGGGCCGACGGGCGCCGGAAAAACCACGACGCTGCGCATGGTGTCCGGTCTCGATCGCCCCGATAGCGGCAATATCTATTTCGGCGGCCACTCAGTCGAGGGACATTCACCGGCGCAGCGCAACGTCGCCATGGTGTTTCAGCAGTATTCGCTCTATCCGCATCTGACGGTGCGGCAGAACCTTGAATTCCCGTTGAAATCGCCGCTATTGAAGACGCCACGCGACGCGATTGACCGCAAGGTCAATGCGATCGCCGAGGTTCTGCAGATCTCCCACAAACTCGACAACAAGGCGACGGCGCTCTCGGGCGGCGAAATGCAGCGTGTCTCCATTGGCCGCGCGCTCGTTCGCACGCCGCAGATCTATCTCATGGACGAGCCTTTGAGCTCGCTCGACGCCAAGCTCAGGGCCGATTTGCGCGTCGAGCTGAAGAATATCCAGGCCAAGTCCGGCGCCACGCTGCTTTATGTCACCCACGATCAGATCGAGGCAATGACAATGGCAACGCATATCGGCGTGCTTCACGAAGGCCGGCTGGTGCAGTTCGGCGCCCCGCGTGAAGTCTACGAGCATCCGGTGAGCATCTATGCGGCAACAAAGCTCGGCCAGCCCCGCATCAACATTATTCCCGCCGACACTTTTCCCGGCGCACCATCCAGAGCGGCGCACATCGGCTTGCGGCCCGAGCACATTACACAGGGCAGCGGCCAGGAGGCATTGGTCCGGCGGGTCGAGCATCTTGGTGACCAGACCCGTCTTCATCTGTCCTTCAAGAAAAACGACCTCATCACCGTCACCGACGCCCACACCAGGCTGAAAAGTGGCGACACCGTGAAAATTCAGCCGGACAAGCCGCTCTATTTCGACGCGGCCGGCATGCGCTTAGCTTAGAGGAAGGATCACATGGCACAATTCATCAACAAGAGGGAAGACGTCGTCACCGAGGCGATCGACGGCCTGCTGGCGATAAGCGGCGGCTCGCTGGCACGACTCGACGGCTACCCGCATATTCGCGTGGTTCTGCGCAATGATTGGGACAAGTCCAAGGTGGCGCTGGTCTCCGGCGGCGGGGCAGGGCACGAGCCTGCGCATGCGGGCTTCGTCGGGGCGGGCATATTGACCGCTGCCGTCTGTGGCGACGTCTTTGCCTCGCCCAGTGTCGACGCCGTTCTTGCCGGCATTCTCGCGGTCACCGGTCCAGCCGGCTGCCTTCTGATCGTCAAGAATTATACCGGTGACCGACTGAACTTCGGTCTCGCCGCCGAACGCGCGCGTGCCTTCGGCCTGAATGTCAGCATGGTCATCATCGGCGATGACGTGGCATTGCCCGAGTTGCCGCAGGCACGCGGTGTCGCAGGCACTCTCTTCGTTCACAAGATTGCAGGAGCGTTGGCCGAGGCCGGTGCGGATCTGGAAACGGTGACGGCGGCTGCCCGGCGCGTGGCCGCCGGATCGAAGAGCATCGGCATGTCCCTCGATACATGTACGGTTCCTGGATCCCCAAAGGAGGACCGCATTCCGGCCCACATGGCCGAACTTGGGCTTGGCATCCATGGGGAGGCCGGTGTCGAGCAAGTCGACTTCATCGACGCTCGACTGGCCATGGAAGCAGCCGTAAGCAAACTTGCAGCGGCCATGGAGGATAGATCCTATGTGGCGCTCATCAACAATCTGGGCGGCACCTCAACGCTGGAAATGTCGGTACTAGCGCACGAACTGATCACGTCCTCGATCGGAGCGCGGATTTCGCACATCGTCGGTCCCGCGTCGATGATGACCTCTCTCGACATGCATGGTTTTTCGGTGTCCGTCTATCCAGCTGACGAAGCGGAAATAGCGGCGCTGAGCGCACCGGTTTCCATGGCGGCATGGCCCGGCGTGTCAACGGTCAAACCGGTCATCGTCAACATGCTGCCCGACGGCTTGACGCCAATTGCGCCGCTGTCGTCCGAACACAGGGAGACACGCGAGTTCATTGTCAAATGCTGCCGGATCCTGGTTGCAGCCGAGGAAGACCTGAATGCGCTGGATGCCAAGTCGGGCGATGGCGATACCGGCTCGACACTGGCTGGCGCCGCACGCGCCCTGATCAATGCGATCGACCGGCTGCCGCTCTCCGATCATACCCAACTCTACCGGGCGATTGGCCAGGAACTCAGCCAGACGATGGGCGGATCGTCGGGCGTGCTGCTGGCGATCTTCTTCGCCGCAGCCGGCGACGCTGCGTCAAGCGGCCTTCCCATGCGCGATGCGCTGAAGGCAGGACTTGCCCGGATGCAGGAAATCGGCGGTGCGCGTCTCGGCGACCGAACTATGGTCGATGCGCTTTCCCCCGCTCTCGACGCACTCGGCGACGGGGTCCGTTCGGCCGCCCTGGCGGCTCGGGAAGGAGCAAACCTGACGGCGACGCTCCTCAAGGCCAATGCCGGTCGCGCAGCTTATATCAACGCGCGACAACTGGAGGGCCATGTCGATCCGGGCGCGGAGGCCGTCGCCCGGCTGTTCGAACACCTGGCGGCGTGATGCTCGAGCGCATCTGCATTGCAGGTTGCGCTCGCCCAGATCCATGCCGAGGCGGTACTGCGCCGCCTTGGCAGCGGAGATATCGCCCTTGATGGCAACCAAATCCTTGCCGGCTGAGTGCCGAGAAACGGTGGATCGTGCCTTGGTGCGCCGCACCGGGCCACTTACCTTTGCTACTCTGTCGCGGGCTTCTTCGTTCACTGCCTCGCCATTGCCGGGCTCCGCATGTGCCTGACGCACTACAGTGTGACGTGGGCTCCAGGCATCAAGCGCAGTCCGTTCAGCTGCCGCGATACCGCAGAACGTCCACCAGCAATGCGAGAGCAGGCGATTGCTGCCGACGGCTCGGATAATACAGATGATAGCCGGGGAAGGAGGGGCACCAATCCTCCAAAACGCGCACCAGCCGCCCCTCGGCAACATGAGCGAGTACCTGGTCTTCGGGCATATAGGCGACGCCAAGTCCGTCCAAGGCCGAGGACAATCGCATGCTCAGGCTATTGAACACGAGTTGCCCCTCTCCACGCACTTTCACCTCGCGTCCGTCCTTTTCCAGACCCCAAGGGAATAGCCCGCCATAGGTCGGGAGACGGATGTTGATGCAGGTGTGGGCGGTCAGGTCCTGCGGGGTTTGTGGAAGCGGATGCCGCTCGAAATAGGCTGGCGACGCCACGACCGCCATGCGCATATTGGGGCCGATGCGCACTGCAATCATATCCTTGGCGACCTGCTCGCCCATGCGCACCCCGGCATCATAGCCTTCGGCGACGATATCGGTGAGGCCGTAGTCGACGATGATTTCCACCGCGATGTCGGGATAATCAGGGAGAAATCGTTTGAGCGCGGGCTGAAGGATCGAGATCGCGGGATGTTCACCGGCCGTGAGGCGAACCGTCCCGGCCGGCTTGTCCCGAAGCTCACCCAAAGCGACCAATTCGGCTTCGATCTCTTCGAAGCGCGGCGCAACCGTTCGCAGCAGGCGCTCGCCGGCTTCCGTCGACGAGACGCTGCGCGTCGTGCGGGTCAAAAGCCGCAGACCCAGTCGCTCCTCGAGATTGCGCATGGTCTGGCTGAGTGCCGACGGTGAGACGCCAAGTTTTGCAGCAGCCCGCGTGAAGCTTTTCTCCCTGGCGATAACCGCAAAGGCGGCGAGATCGTTGAAGTTTTCCATCTGGATTTGTTAGCTCATCTAAAAGGTTCATGCGGATTATGGCATCTAATCGCCATCGGCGTCACGCGCTACCTTGGAACTCAATGGTGCGGGCAGCCGGACACTCGGATCTCTTCCAGCTTCTTCCGGCTGCGTTCGCAACGCACTCGGCCCCGAAACACGACGGTCGATGGGTAACGGTCTGCAAACCGATCACAGGGAAGGACGAAAGACATGACGAATGAGGACACAACGACAATCGGCCGTCGAGGCTTCATCGGCGCGGCGGGAAGTCTTGCGGTGGCTCCCCTGCTCGCCAGTGCGAGTTCGCCGGCCTTTGCACAGGCAGGGACCGCGGACAGTTCTGCCTCAGTCCAGTCGAGCGATCGGCGAAAGCTTGGAACGCTGGAAGTCTCAAGCGTCGGCCTTGGTGTTCAGAACATGGGCCGGACCTATCAGATGACGATCCCGTCCCGGCTGGAGATGATCAACATCATCCGTGCGGCCCACGAGCGCGGCGTCACCTTTTTTGATACCGCCGAGGCCTATGGCCCGCATGAGTGCGAGCGGATTCTTGGCGAAGCCATCGAACCGTTCCGAGATGCCGTCGTGATCACCTCGAAATTCGGATGGAACATCGACCTCCAAACCGGCGAGCGCCGTCCCGGCCTCAACAGTCGTCCGGATCACATCAAGCTTGTGGTTGACGGCATGCTCAAGCGTCTGCGCACGGACCGCATCGACCTTCTCTACCAGCACCGCGTCGATCCGAACGTTCCGATCGAGGATGTCGCTGATGTAGTCAAGGACCTCATGGACTAGGGCAAGGTCCTGCATTGGGGCCTTTCCGAAATGGGGATTAACACATTGCGCCGCGCTCACGCCGCACTTCCCGTGTCGGCCGTCCAGAGCGAGTATTCGATGCTGTGGCGTGGGCCTGAAGATCAAGTGCTTTCGGTCTGCGAGGAACACGGCATCGGTTTCGTTCCATGGAGCCCGCTTGGTGTCGGTTTCTTGACGGGTGCAATCGACGCGCGGACGCGTTTTGCCGAGGGCGACATCCGCGGGATCGAATCGCGTTTCTCGCCGGAAAACCTGCCGGCGAACCTGGCGCTTGTGACATTGTTGAATAACTGGGCTGACCGGAAGCAGGCGACCCGGGCTCAAATTGCACTTGCGTGGCTGTTGGCGCAAAAGCCGTGGATCGTACCGATCCCTGGGACGACACAGATGCCGCACCTGCTTGAGAATATCGGCGCCACGTCGATCAGCTTCAGCGCCGAAGAGACCACAGAACTCAATGCCGCAGTCTCTGCCATAAAGGTGCGCGGCCAGCGCTTGCCCGATGCCGTTCTGGCCTACTCGGCCGTCGAGGCGCCTGAGAAGAAGTAAGGCATAAACAATGAAACACAGATATCTCGGAAATCTTGAAGTGTCGGCCCTCGGCCTTGGCTGCATGGGTATGACGGGCGTCTACGGCTCCGTTGGGGATAGGAGTGAGATGATCCAGCTCATCCACGACGCGCACGACCTGGGCGTGACGCTTTTCGACACGGCAGAAGCCTATGGACCTTTCGCCAACGAGGAATTGCTGGGGGAAGCCCTTCGACCAATCCGCGACAAGGTCGTCATTGCCACGAAGTTTGGCTTCGACATCGACCTTGAGACCGGCGCGCGCAACGGCGGCACCAACAGCCGCCCCGAACATGTCAAGGCGGTGGCGGAGGCCGCGTTGAAGCGGCTGAGAACGGATCGCATCGACCTCTTCTATCAGCACCGTGTCGATCCGGCCGTGCCGATCGAAGACGTGGCCGGCACCGTCAAGGAGCTTATCGCCGAAGGCAAGGTCAAGCACTTCGGTCTCTCGGAGGTCGGCGTCCAGACCATCCGCCGCGCCCATGCAGTCCAGCCCGTGACCGCGGTGCAGAGCGAATTCTCGCTGTTCTGGCGCGCACCGGAGGCCGAACTTCTGCCGGCGCTCGAGCAACTTGGCATCGGCTTTGTTCCCTTCAGCCCGCTCGGTGCCGGTTTCCTCACCGGCAAGATAGACGAGAACACGGCTTTTGATCCGACGGATTTCCGCAACCACGTGCCGCGGTTCACACCCGAAGCGCGCAAGGCGAACATGGCGCCGGTGGGCGTGGTCAAGGCAGTGGCCGATCGCAAAGGTGCTACGCCCGCGCAGATCGCGCTCGCCTGGCTGTTGGCGAAAAAGCCCTGGATCGTCCCGATTCCTGGCACCACCAAGCTCCATCGGTTGGAAGAAAACCTTGAAAGTGCCGATCTGGAGCTGGCGCCTAATGATCTTGCCGAGATCGATGCAGAGGTCTCCAAAATCGAGGTCCGTGGCGAGCGTCTTCCCGAAGCATCGCTCAAGATGACCGGGCTCTAATCAAAGGCAGGTGAACCGTCGTGACTGATTTCGGCAATCCGACCCGGAGGGGCCTTCTCACGGCGCCGCTGTTCCTCACCCTTGCGGCGGGCAGCGCGTCCGCCACCGTGGCCCAACAGGGCAAGAAGCCGCTCGTGGCGGTGTTTTCACGCAGCGGAAACACGCGGGTTGTCGCCCGGCAGGTCCGCCGTGCCCTGGGCGCAGATCTATTCGAGATCGAGCCGGAACAACCGTATCCCGACGACTATTTCGAGACGGTCGCGCAGGCGCAATCGGAACGCGACCAAGGCTATAAGCCGCCCTTGAGGGCGACGGTGGACAACGTCGCCAGCTATGCCACGATCGTCCTCGGTTTTCCGATCTGGGGCATGACGGCGCCTCCGGTGATACGGTCGTTTCTTTCCGCGCATGACCTATCGGGCAAAACCATTGTGCCACTCATCACCCATGGCGGTTACGGGCTTGGCGATAGCCTGTCGGTCCTCGCAACGCCCGCGCCGACCGTGAACCTGGTCGAGGGCTTCTCCATGCAGGCGCCGCAGGAACGACAGACGATTGAAAGGGTGACAGACTGGCTCGACCGCTTGGGTGCCCCCCAGTGAGGTCGGGATACTGCTTTTGGTACCGGCCGCCCAGGTCGGCTTCGGCCACAAAAGCGTGACGATTGTGATGGCCGCTGTTGGCCGACAGAACCTTAACAAAGAGGGCCATGGTCCTTGGCGTTCATGGCCAGCTCTTGTTGAGGATCAAATAATCTGGATCAGACCTCTTTAAGCTTCATCGCTCCATTCAGGCTCCCGATCAACGTGGCACTCGCCTCGTTCAGGCCCAATATATCCACGGCGATACCATGCGCCTTGTAACGTCCCACCACCTTATCCAGAGCATCGACGGCGGTGATGTCCCAGAAGTGTGCCTGTGATACGTCGATCAGAACAGCCATGCCACTTGCCTCTTCTATATCGAATGCCTCGACGAAGATGTCGGCCGACGCGAAGAACACCTGGCCCGACACGCGATATGTCAAACGTCCGGCAGCAGCGTCGACCGCGGTTTCAACCCGCAAGAGGCGGGCGACTTTGAATGTGAAGAAAACGCCACTTAGAAGGACGCCCACTGCCACGCCGAGTGCCAGGTTCGAGGTAAACACCGTGACGAGGACGGTCGCGATCATGACCGCGCTCGACACCTTGGGGTGAACGATCACACTGCGCAATGAAGACCAATCGAACGTGTCGATCGACACCATTACCATGATGGCCACCAGTGCTGCGACCGGAACCTGAGACACCCATGGCTTCAGCAACACCATCAGCACCAGCAGGAAGGCCCCCGCAAACAGCGTGGATAGTCGGCCGCGTCCGCCGTACTTCACGTTGCTGATGGTCTGGCCGATCATGCCGCAGCCTGCGATCCCGCCGAACAGGCTTGCCGCGGCATTTGCAATGCCGAGTCCCGTGCACTCCCTGTTCTTCGAACTCGGTGTTCCCGTCAGATCATTCACCACACTGGCCGTCATCATAGATTCAAGCAGGCCGACCATGGCGATGGCGAGCGCCGGCCCTGCGATAATCCTCAGCGTTTCCAGTGTCAGGGGAACGGTGGGCCAGCCAAAGATCGGAAGAGAGTCAGGCAACTTGCCGAGATCGGCAATGGTCATCACCGGGAGTTGTAACGAGATCGATACCAGGGTCAGAACCAAAATACAGATCAACGGCGATGGGATCGCCGTGGTGACCCTTGGGGCAAGGTAGATGACCGCAAGTCCTGCCGCCAGCATGCTGTAGGCAAGCCAGTCGCCGCCAATGATGTGCGGTAGCTGGGCTCCAAAGATCAGGATCGCAAGCGCGTTCACGAAGCCTGTGCGGACAGATTTCGAAACGAAACGCATGAGAACGCCGAGCCGAAGGAGCCCAAACAGTATCTGGAAGATGCCCGCGAGCAATCCGGCGGCAAAGAGATAGGGCAGCCCATGCGCGTGGACGAGGGGTGCTGCGACGAGCGCGACCGATCCTGCAGCAGCGGAAATCATGGCAGGACGCCCGCCCGTGAAAGCGATGACAATGCCGATGATGAAGGAGGCGAATAGGCCGACCTGAGGATCGACGCCGGCGACGAAAGAAAAGGCGATGACCTCGGGGATCAAGGCGAACGTCGCGACGGCCCCGGCGAGCATTTCGCGCATAGGGGCGGCGGACCAATCCCGGCGGATGGAGGAAAATTGCATCTGATGTGTTCTCGCAAAGCATGGCGAACGCGCTCGATCGAGCGGTTCTGAAGTTGGCATGCAGGTTTTGCGTGGTCTGGCGGATCGGCGGCCAGAAGAGCCACCCGGAGTTTCACCGGGTCCGTGGTGAGTGATTTTTTTATGACCTCATTTATTTCGCAATGCAACATGCAACGGAGCCTGCCGCGCATCGATTTGGGAGCTGCCGACCATGCTGGCTGTCGAGACCTCTGGTTCATCGCCGCTCAAGGCGCGAGTTTTGTGGCGGTCGGCGACATACGTTGCATCCGGCTATCTTCGTAGCGGACTTACCGTAGCTCCGTGAGGGAGTCCGCCAATGTGCGCACGTTGAACGAATGTGATCAGATCGGAGATATTCGCCGTCTGCGGTGCTTTTGACCACAGTCGGAGGAAGCCCGGCACATAGGCCGGGCTACAGTGGCTAATGGCGATGCTCGGGCATCTCCTTAAGCTGATCCTTGGTCCATGTCGTGATAGCGTGGACGTCGCCGTCCTCATCCCGCATGAAATCGAGATCGGTAAGGGGAACCGCGACCGGCTTGGCGCCTATGCCGAGGAAGCCGCCGACGTCAATGATAACGCTGCTGCCGGCGCCCGCTCCATGCACATGATCAACTTTGCCAACCTTATGGTCATCCGCTCCGTAAACTGTCGCACCTTCCAGGACTGCGGGCGTGAGTTCTGTGGCTGCGAGGCGGACGTGATTAGTGTGATCCATCTTCGTTTCTCCTTTGAAATGAACTGGTGAAACCTAATTGGAAGGAAAGTGTTCCATTCGAGCGCGATTGGTACTCGGCGTCTGAGTGCGATGGCGTGCCGCGCTTAACCCGCCGAGACGGGCGGACAGCGGCAAACAGACGCTGCTATCCACTAAAGCGTTCCAAGCGCCAGCGCGCCTCCTACCGCCAATAGCCCTGCCTAGTGTCCTCGATCGACGATCGCCCCATAATGTAGCCGATCGCGAAGGCAAGGGCGCCGATCGTAAGCACCAAACCCGTTGCGGTATGTGGGTGGTCCGCGGCCGCAGCAGCCACAGCACTGGTTTCGCGCTTCACCACATCTCCCGCTGTCTTTGCTACTTTGCGAACGCCAGTAGGTGGTTCGGTGGGTGTGCCGGTGAAGCCGGCTGTAAGGTCATTCTTTGCCATGGAGTTTCTCCTTGTTGGTGTGAAGGAGGAACTGACAATGGGGTGGGGAGGTTCCACAAATGGCCGACCGGCCCTTATCAATGGCGGTGCGTCGTCTGCGTAGGGCTGCGGAGCACCCGAAAAGCCGGATTTTCGATTGAGAAGTTTTGGAACGATTTTCCGAACACGGGGTTCATATTTCAGGCGTTCTGTGACGTCACCATCTTCGGTTTGAGGAATGCAATGATTGATCCTCCAAATCAGCCCCCAGGCACATCCGAGCGGAAGGTCGAACTCGACCAGGCGGTTGACTACGCGGTGCAGCTCCTTGTCGAAGAAGCCCACTTGGTCGGATGGGGCCGTGTAGAATTTCTGACGGCTATTTTGGACGCAACCAGTGCCCGACTTGCCGCGGCGGAAGAAGAAACAGAGCTAGAGGCCGGCGGCGTCACATTGCCAAGGGCCGCATACCCGACCGATTAGAGAATGCGCTTTTTCTCAATGGCCGACGAGCCGCAAGAAAGGTCGAACATGACGATTGCGATTGAGGAAGATCCGCAGGCATGGCGCGAGGATCTTCGACTGCGACTTGAGGGGTTGGTAGACCTGTTCGTCGTGGCAGGCATTCAGCAGGAAGATGTTTTCGCCGCCATCCTTGAGGATGTCGATGGTCTGCGCAGCGCCTGGATCCGCGATCCAGACCCCGCAGACGACGACACAGCGAAGACCACTATTGATGAACCTTCAAACGATTGGCCTGCGGCCGAGGGAAGGTAATCGTCCTGTTTTCTAGGGTTCACCGGGTCGCGGATGGGGCTTTTCCTCGTTGTCTGCTGCCACTCATTTTGGTGGTCGAGGATGAGTATCTGATCCCTATTTGGCTGCATATGGCGTAGGTCATAGCCCAAACGGACAACTTGTTTCGGAAAACCCGTCGTCCTATAAAACTGGTATACGCGCATCTGTCGAGCATGAGATAACTCCACGCCGGCAATCGCGCACTGCTTTCGACTCGTGACCACGGATGTACTGGCACTAGTCTTGGAAGCGACAAAGAAAAAAGGTCGGAGCCAGCGCGCCCCGGCCTTTTTTGTTGGGCCCGATGCTTATATTTACTCCGACGCATGCGCCTCTATTGAGCGGCCGCCGTTGGCTGGCGGCGTCGCTGTTTCAGTCGTCGTCTTTCCCGGAAGCACAAGCTTAGTGGCTTGAGCCTACTCGCCACTTCGAACCCGTTCAATATAGCGCTTCCTGTCTTCCTCGGACGCACTAGCCGACATGTCCTGTCCGAGTTCGGCCCTTTGAGATAGCGGGAGCCATGGTCGATTAGGGTTCTCTCTAACCCATAGCTGTCTGGCACGTCTTTCAATTTCAGCGTCTTCCAACGTCTCCTCCTTCGATTTGAGTTCGAGTACCGCAGGGCCAGGCTCTTGCACGACTGACCTTGAATCCTTTGCAGACCAGCGGGCAACCCGAAGTATCCTGGCCTGATAAGGATCTACGTAGTGCAGACACTCGATTGCTTCGATAGGCCGCCGTCGTCGCAAGGCCGTTGAGGCGGAATTTGACGTTGTCGTCAGCTCGCAGGCAGTCAAAGCTACGACCTGACCAAACTCGTGCATCTGGATCGGCGCGGCAACGGGAAGGCTGTTCGCAAATTCCTGGCGTGGATCCAGGGCCAGGTGTGATTGCAGCCGAAGACGAGGACCAACCGGATAGGAAAAAAACGTCCCGCAACCGGTTTGATTCGTCGCTGATGGTCATCCTGGCCATGTCCGCGTAACGCTCGAGACGCCGGTCCTTCCAAAGCCCTCTTTGCGCATAGCGCCGGCGCCCCTGTGCCAACCAGATCTTCGTTCGGTAGGGGGATCCCTCCTGACGGAGCTCAGCTGGTCATCATCGTCTGCTGTCGCGGCGTCTCAATGGGCGAGAAGCCGAAGCGCTTCTTGTAGCAGGTGGCAAAATATTGGCTCGAGGAGAAGCCGCAGTCATAAGCAACGTTGGTGACGGACTGCTGGCCACTTTCGAGCAGTTGGCGCGCCGCGTTCAGGCGCAACATCTGCAAGTAGCGCACAGGCGTCATGTTGGTCAGCACCTGGCAATGCTGGGTGAACTGGGTGCGCGAGAGATTGCATTCGACAGCCATGTTCTCCAGGGTCCAGTCTTCGTCGAGGGCATGCCTCAAGCGCTTGAGGAAAATCTCGACCGTGCGCTTGGAACTTGCGAGTGCCAGATCCAGCACCGGCGCCTGGCTTTCCAGCATTTGGCGGAACTGGAGCAGCATCATCGAGATCAGCAGGCGCAGGCGCGCTTCGCCGCCATGGATGTCACGGCTCGCCACCACCTCGTGAATATCCATGAAGGTGCGCGCGACTTCGCGCGAGGCGAGATAGGAGATCTGCTCGTTCTTGGACAGAAGCTCGCTCAGCCGCCTGCGATCCCGTTCCGGCCAGCCGATCCAATCGGGCCAGAGCCAGGTTTCATGCGGGCGGCGCACGCCCATGTCCATCAGCACCCAGACGATATGGCTTGCGCCGATATTGGGGTCGCCGAGCGCATGCAATTGCCACGGCCGGACGACGAACATCTGGCCTTCGCTGAGCGTGGTCTTGCGGCCGTCCATCGTAATGGTGAGAGAGCCGCGTGCGAGATAGGCGATCTTGACGCCTTCGTTGCAATGTTCGCGCAGACCCCAGTCCTGCGGGTTCGTCGCATCCCAACCGCCGACGGAACAGACCTGCGGTAGGGCGTGGCCGAGGTCGATGCCCGGATAGCCGCGTCGCGTCCATGCGTTGAGTGAGACCTGTCCGGCAAGAGACGCCTTCATCAGGTCCTGGCAGTTCCCGGCATAGAGCAGGGCACCCGGCTCACGGAAAACCGCCGGCCGGCCGACGGCTCGCTCATTGTTGACTTTGCTCATCGTTCTCCCCCGCCGATGTTCAAAATTTACCAGTCCTCTATTTCGAACGCGGACGCTCCTTTATTGCGCAATGCTGCGTCATCATCAAGCGGCAAACGGAGGCGCTTCGTGATTTGTCGTTGAAACTCAACGGCATGGAGGAGAATCAGGGAGGATTTGCCGGTGCGGATAGGTTTCCACACGGACGCGTTCAACTCGGCCTATTGGTCGTTCGAAAAATGCTTGCAGTGGGCGAGCGACAACGATGTGCACTTCATCGAGTGTGGCCTGATAGACGGGGTCAGCTGGATTCATGGGCTCGGCTACCAGCCGCATGTCGCGCTTTACGAGGATCCCGCACTGCTGCGTCGGAAGATGGATCGCTACGGCGTGCGCTTCTCCCAGGTCGATGCCGCCTATCCGCTTTCCGGCGAAGATGGCCCGTTGCGCGGCGTGCCTTACGTGCTGAAATCGATTGCCTGGGCCGCGCAGGCCGGCAGCCCTTGCGTCGACACGACCGACGGGCTCCATATGCCGCCGGGGCTGAGCGAAGAAGAATCGATGGCGCTCATGAAGCGCAGCTACGAGAAGATCATCGAGGTCGCGGAAGCGCACGAAATCATCGTCAATATCGAGCCGCACGGGCATTTCACCACGCGCCCCGAATTCATGGAGCGCATGCTTGCCTTCGTCGATTCCCGATGGCTGCGCATGAACATGGACACCGGCAACACCTTCATCGCCGGTCAGGAGCCGACGGAGTTTCTGCCGCGCTTCGTCGACAAGGTCAGCCACGTTCACGTCAAGGATGTTTCGCAATCGCTCGCCGCTGCGGTTCGTGGCGGGCAGACCGGCATCGCGGTCAGCCATTGCGCGCTCGGCGATGGTGTCAATGCCGACAACATCAAGGCCTGCCTCGCGATACTGCGCGATCACGGCTACGACGGCGTGCTCAGCCTGGAATGCGAGGGAGCCGCCGGCCCGATGATCGAGAAATCCCTGTCTTGGATTCGCGCGACCTGCCGCGACCTCGGCATCAAGCTGCACTGAGCGCGCCATGAACCTAGGCATCAACCTTCTCTGTCTGACTGACTTCGTCGAGGACAGGCACTTGGCCAGCATCGGACGGCTGCGCGACCTCGGTTATGACGGGGTCGAGGTCCCGGTCCTTAAAGGTGCCGTCAGCCACTATGAGCGCCTGGGCAAGGAGCTCGACACGCTCGGCATCGGCCGATCGACCACGTCGATCGTTCCGACGCCGGACGCCAACCCGGTCAGTTGTGACGCGGACGTACGAGCGCGCGGCCTTGCCCATCTCGACTGGGCCCTGGATTGCGCCATCGCCCTTGGGGCCGAAAGTATGGGTGGGCCCTTCCATGCACCGATCGGGTTCTTCACCGGGGCCGGGGCCAGCGAGGACGAGCTCAAATACGGCGCCGACGCACATCGGGCACTGGCGGAGCGGGCTGCGGCAAACGGTATGCATCTGAGCCTCGAGCCCCTCAATCGCTTCGAGACCTATTACCTGAACACCATGGAGCAGGCCCGCTCCTATGTGGACCGGGTTGGGCATCCAGCCTTCAAAATCATGTACGACACCTTTCATGCCAACGTCGAAGAGCGTCGGCCGGAGGCGGCCATTCGCCTGATCGGCAGCGACATCGGCGTCTTTCACGTCTCCGAGAACGATCGTGGCATCCCGGGACGGGGACACATAGACTTCGCCGCAATGTTCAAGATCTTGAAGGAGATCGGTTATGACGGCTGGCTGACCCTTGAAGCATTCGGCGCCGGACTTCCAGCAATCGCGACGGCAACCCGCGTCTGGCGGCCGCTGTTTCCCGATTTCGAGACGCTCTTTTCCGAAAGCGCGACGTTCATTCGCAAGACATGGGCACAAGCATGACCATTCCTTCTCCCGCAATCGAGATGCGCGGCATCACCAAGAATTTTCCCGGCGTCAAAGCGCTGAAAGGTGTGAGCTTCGTTGCCTATCCGGGTGAGGTCCACGCACTGGCCGGCGAGAACGGCGCCGGCAAGTCTACGCTGATGAAGATCCTCTCCGGCGTCTACCGACTGGATGGCGGCGCCGTCGTCGTGGGCGGAGAGGAGCGACATTTCACTCATCCGCTCGATGCGATCCGCGCCGGCATCGCGGTGATCTACCAGGAATTCTCGCTACTACCCGAGCGCACCGTGGCGCAGAACATCTTTCTCGGCCGCGAGCCGACGCGGTTCGGCCTCGTCGACCACGGGGCGATGAACCAGGAGGCGCGACGCGTGCTCTCGCTGTTCGGCTCGTCGCATCGGATCGAACCCGACACGGTTGTCGCCGACCTCGATGTCGCAAGCCAGCAACTGGTCGAGATCGCCAAGGCGGTGTCGCTCGATGCACGGGTGATCGTGATGGACGAGCCGACTGCCGCCCTGAACGAGGCGGAATGCGAGGTGCTGTTCGGCCTCGTTGACACGCTGAAGATGAGGGGTGTGGCGATCGTCTATATCACGCACCGCATGCGCGAGATCACGCGGCTTGCCGATCGGGTGACTGTGCTGAAGGACGGCGAAACGGCCGCGAGCTTCGACGAAGTGCCGGAGCCCGATGTGATCGTACGCGCCATGGTCGGCCGCGATATCGGCGATTTCTATGCGGCGCCGGCGACGTCGCAGGAGATTGGTGATGCCGTGCTCTCCGTGCGCAATGCCGGCAACGAGCGGCTGAAGAACATTTCCTTCGAACTTCGCGCCGGCGAGATCGTCGGTTTTGCCGGATTGCAGGGGGCAGGGCGCGTTGCGCTCGCCCAGGCGATTTTCGGCTTTTCGCCCTTCATCAGGGGCGAGGTGCTGCTTGCCGGCAAGCCGGCGCGGTTCACCAACCCGCGCGACGCCATCCGCGCAGGCATCGGCCTTTTGCCGGGCGATCGCAAGGCCGAAGGGCTGGTGCTCATGCAGTCGGTCACGGACAATGGCATGCTGACGGCAAGGGCGCTGTCGGCTCTCGCGGGCAAGGCTGATGCGACCGCGTTCGCCTCCACTGAGGAGATGGATAGGCTGCTGCAGGACCTCGACGTGCGCGCGGGCAGCTTTTCCCAGGAAATCAAGGCGCTCTCCGGCGGAAACCAGCAGAAGGCAATTGTCGCGCGCTGGCTGGCTCTGGCGCCACGCTTGCTGATCTTCATCGAGCCGACGCGCGGCATCGACGTCAATGCCAAGGCCGGCATCTACCACCTCATGCGCGATCTCGCCCGCAAGGGTACGGCGATCATGATGATTTCGTCCGACCTGCCGGAGGTGCTCGGTGCTGCCGACCGCATCCTCGTTATGCGCGCCGGCGAACTGGTGGCAGCGTTCCAGCGCGGCGTGTCGGAAGCCGATGTCATGCTCGCTGCAACCGGCGAAGAGGCGGTGGCGGCATGAACACGGCGATCTTCACCAAACGCCCCACTTCGCGCATTGAGCGCTATTCGCCGGCCCTGCTGCTCGCTGCCGCGCTTCTGATCTACATCGCTATCGCGCTCAGCCTTGGTTTGACGCGGTTCCTGACACCGGAAGCGGCGATCTCCATCCTCAACCGCTCCATCGCGCTCGGCATGACCGCTGTCGGCCAGACCTTCGCCATTCTCGTCGGCTCGATAGACCTGTCGGTGGCGCATCTCATTTCCGCGTCGGCGGTGGTCTCGTCGGCGATCATGAACGGTGATCCGGCGATGATGGTGCCTGCCGTCCTCGCGGTGCTGCTGATGGGTGTTCTGGTCGGCACGTTGAACGGGCTGCTGATTATCAGGCTGGAGGTCAATCCGCTCATCGCGACGCTGGGCATGGCGCTCATCATTCAGGGTTGCCTTGCTTCCTTCCACGGCAAGTTCGCAGGTTCGGTCCCGGATGCGTTCCAGTTCTTCGCCTATGGCACTGTGCTGGGATTGCCATTCAGCCTCATCATGCTGGCGCTGGTCGTTCTTGCTGCCTGGGTCCTGCTGCGGTTCACTCGCTTCGGGTCCAACATCTACTCAGTCGGCGGCAATCGCGACACCGCGCGTGCAGCGGGCATCAAGACGGGCCGCGTGGTGATGGCGAGCCATATCATCTGCAGCCTGTGTGCGTCACTGGCGGGCCTTTATCTCGCAAGTCGCCTGAAGTCCGGTTCGCCCTGGATCGGCACGGAGGGTGCATACGACCTGGAATCGATCGCCGTCGTGGTCATCGGCGGGACGATCCTCTCCGGCGGCAAGGGCGGGATCTGGGGCACCGTCGCGGGCGTCATCATCTTCTCGCTGATCGACTCCATCTTTAATCTCGCCGGCGTCGACGCCTTCGCCAAGCAGGTGATGCGTGGCATCATCATTGTCGCAGCCGTCGCCTTCTACGCCGTGCGTTCGAAGAGGATAGTGGCATGATTCAGCAAACCATCGGCTCTGCAGAGACGCCCGGCACCTCGAGAAGCGGCCGCTTCCCGAAGATCAATCCCGTCTTCTTCGTGCTTGCAGCCCTGCTCGTCGCCATCACGCTGTCGAACCCGAATTTCGTCGAGCCCCCCGGATACATGAATTTCCTGAAGCGTGCCGCGCCGCTGGCGATCCTCGCCGCCGGCCAGATCTATGTCATCGTCTCTGGTGGATTCGATCTCTCGGTCGGCTCGCTGATCACGCTGACAGTGGTCGGTTCATCGATGCTGCTCAACAACAATGCCGATGCGACATGGTGGGTGATCCCTGTCATGTACGCTGTCGGGCTCGCTGTCGGCGTGATCAACGGTCTCGTCGTCAGCTTTCTGAGGGTCCCCTCGCTGATTGCCACACTCGGCATGATGATTACTCTGAACGGTGCAGCCTTCATGTGGTCGAGCGGATCGCCGCGCGGCTACCTGCCCGAGACTTTCCGCTTCTTCGGGCGCGTCAATATCCAGGGCATTCCGCTCATTCAGTTCCTGCCGGTTGCGCTGCTGGTGCTGCTTTCGGTCGGCATATGCCTGTTCTGGCTCATGCATCGCACCAATCTCGGCCGCATGCTGCATGCGATCGGCGACAATCCGCGGGCGGCGCAGATGTCGGGCGTCCCGCTCGAGCGGGTTCGCATCACCGCCTTCGTCGTGTCGTCGCTGAGCGCCGTGACGGCCGGCATTCTGCTCGGCGGTTTTGCGGGCGTCTCGACAGATGTCGGCGTCGGCTACGAGCTGCAGGCGATCACGGCTTGCGTCATCGGTGGTGCGCAGCTTCTCGGCGGGCGTGGCTCGGTGCCCGCGTCGATCGCCGGCGCGTTGACGCTGACTGCGATCTTCACGCTGCTCAATTTCATTGGCTTGCCGAAACCGGTGCGCGATGTCGTGCAGGGCGTGATCCTGATCGTCGCCGTCGTGCTTGCCACCTATCGGCGCAACCGCGCCGGTGGGACCTGAGTTTCGTCGGCCGAAGGGCCGTCGGGAGGAACTGAAAAATCATGATCAAATGGGAGTGAGACATGAAAAGACTGCTGACCGCCACCCTTTCGGCTGCCCTCATCGCCAGCACCGCGCAGGCCCAACAGCTGAACTTCGACGATCCTGCCGAGTTCGCCAGGCAGCGCGAGCTCTTGACGGCAAAGGCCAACGGCCCGGGTGGGGAGCCGTGGGCGCAATATTACGGTGACCAAATGGCCGACACCGCAAAGTTCAAGAAGGATGGTCCCTACACGATCTGCTTCTCGAACGCCGGGGTCAACAATGCCTGGCGCGTGACCGGCTGGACGAACATGCAGGCTGAAGTGAAGCTCCATCCGGAAATCAAGGAGCTCATCCATGTCGATGCCGAAGGCTCCGACGACAAGCAGATCTCCGACATCGACGATCTGATCAATGGCGGCAAATGCTCGGCTCTGATCGTCTCGCCGAACACGACCGCGGCGCTGACCCCGGCCGTCGAGAAGGCCTGTGCCAAGCTGCCCGTCATCGTCTTCGATCGCGGCGTCAACACAAAATGCCCGGTCACTTTCATCCACCCGGTCGGCGGTTATGGCTTCGGCATCCAGGCAGGCGAATTCGTGGCGGCCAATGCGCCGGCCGGCGCCAACGTGCTGATGCTGCGCATCGTGCCCGGCGTCGACGTACTGGAGACCCGTGCGTCCGCCGCCAAGCACATCTTCAAGGAAAAGGGGCTGAACGTCATCGGCGAGGAGTTCACCGAGGGCGACAACGCCAAGACCAAGTCGATCGTCGAGGACTATCTGCAGCGCGGCACGATCGACGCGGTCTGGATGGATGCCGGCGCCACCGCCGTTGCAGCGCTGGAGGCTTTCGAAGACTCCGGTCTGCCCCTGCCTGTTATCACCGGGGAGGACCAGCAGGACTTTCTGATGAAATGGAAGGCCGAAGGCTTCAAGGCGATCGCGCCGACCTACCCGACCTATCAGTGGCGCACGCCCATCATTGCGGCCGTGAACGTGCTGAAGGGTGAACCGGTCCCGGGTCCGGAATGGGTGATGCCGCAGCCGGCGATCACAGCCGAGACGCTCGACCAGTACGTCAACGACAAGATGCCGCCGCTACATCATGCCATGTGCGGCTGCGAAAAGCTGCCCGACTATCCGGCAGCATGGGGTGGGCAGTAAGAAGAAGAGGGCTGCGCGACAGCGCGGCCCCTTCCGTCGTCTCCCTCGCTGGACCGGTCCATAGAGCCGACGTTCCTCGGCCCGCGAATTGCCGGGTACAGGCCGACCGGAAATCTGAACGAGGCCATACCATCATAGCGCTGGCCGGTTACAGAGCGAAAAGGTGACGCCTTTTGCGCCCAGCCTGTCAATGTCACCAACGCCAGCCCCTTTGCTATAACCTCCGCGTCGCCGAAGGCCGATGCCACGTTGGTTGCGTCCGTCCTCATGGCGACTTGTCCCAGCTGTTTCAGGTCAAGCCACGCTCCGCCAGGTGACGGCCGCCGAGTACGCCTGCGTTCTTCGGTGAGCAGTTGCGGATCAGCCCAGAGGGTTTCAGTGCTTTGGTAGTCGAACGTCTGTGATGCGGCTCCTCTTGTGGGCAGGCCTTGTGCAGGCAGATGCCTCTACCCGGCTTGCAATCGAGCCGTCCTATTGCCGGCGCGGTTTCGCAGATCTCGATAACATGTATCTTATGATACCTGTTGACATGTTATACCAGTTGAGAAATATAGTCCTACGCCGGGATCGGCGGAGGAACGTTTCGGCTGGACGAGATTGGCTCCGGTCACTTGCATTTAGGGAGGTCTTCGATGACATCGATCGCGCTGTTCGGTGCCGGTGGCAAAATGGGCTATCGGCTCGCCAAGAATCTGAAGGGTTCGCGCTTCGATGTCCGGCATGTCGAAGTGAGCGACGCCGGCAAGGCGCGCCTTTCGAAGGATCTCGGCATCGCCTGCGTTTCCGCCGATGAGGGCCTAGATGGTGCCGATGTCGTCATTCTTGCGGTTCCGGATACTGCGATCGGCAAGGTCGCGGCCGGCATTGCCGGCAGGCTGAAGCCGGGCATGATGGTCGTGGCGCTCGATGCCGCGGCCCCATTTGCCGGCCATTTGCCCGAGCGCGCGGACCTTACCTATTTCGTCACGCATCCCTGCCATCCGCCGATCTTCAATGACGAGACGGATCCAGCGGCCAAGCGCGATTTCTTTGGCGGCATCGCGGCCAAGCAGCACATCGTTTCCGCTCTGATGCAGGGTCCGGAAAGTGCCTATGCGCTCGGCGAAGAGATCGCCAAGGTCATCTGGGCGCCGGTCATGCGCTCGCACCGCGTCACCGTCGAGCAGATGGCGCTGCTGGAGCCGGGCCTGTCCGAAACGGTCTGCGCTTCGCTGCTCGTCGTTATGCGCGAAGCAATGGACGAATGCGTGCGCCGCGGCGTTTCCAAGGAGGCTGCCCGCGACTTCCTGCTCGGCCACATGAACGTGCTCGGCGCCGTGATCTTCGAGGAGACACCGGGCGTCTTCTCCGATGCCTGCAACAAGGCGATCGAGTTCGGAAAGCCCGTGCTCATGAAGGACGACTGGAAGCGCGTGTTCGAGCCCGCGGAAATCGCCGCGAGCATCCAGCGCATCACCTGATTTACGGCGGGCTTGGTCCGCGTTGACGGCGCCACGCGCCGGCAAAAAATCGCACCGGGAGGCCATTCTCAATGGGGGGATGGCCGAAGGAGACCGGGGCTAACTGGGAGGAGAAACATGAACATTACCCGTAGACTGATCACTATCGGTTTTGCTGCCGTCATGGCGGCTGGCGTTGCCATGCCGTCGTTTGCTGCCGATCTCATCGCGATCATCACGCCGAGCCACGACAACCCGTTCTTCAAGGCGGAAGCCGTAGGCGCGGAAGCCAAGGCCAAGGAGCTCGGCTACGAGACACTGGTTCTCGTTCATGACGACGACGCCAACAAGCAGTCGCAACTCATCGATACGGCAATCGGCCGCGGCGCCAAGGCGATCATCCTCGACAATGCCGGCTCGGAAGCCTCGATCGCCGCCGTAAAGAAGGCCAAGGATGCGGGCATCCCCTCCTTCCTGATCGACCGTGAAATCAACGCCACGGGCGTCGCTGTTTCCCAGATCGTCTCGAACAACTACCAGGGCGCGCAGCTTGGTGCCGAAGAGTTCGTCAAGCTGATGGGCGAGAAGGGTAACTATGTCGAGCTGCTCGGCCGCGAAGCCGACCTCAATGCCGGCATCCGCTCCAAGGGCTATCACGACGTCATGGACGAATATGCGGACATGAAGATGGTCGCCCAGCAGTCGGCCAACTGGAGCCAGACCGAAGGCTACTCCAAGATGGAGACCATCCTTCAGGCCAATCCGGACATCCAGGGCGTGATCGCCGGCAACGACACGATGGCCATGGGCGCGATCGCGGCTCTGCAGGCGGCCGGCCGCAAAGATGTCATCGTCGTCGGTTTCGACGGGTCGAACGATGTGCGCGACTCGATCAAGGCGGGCGGCATCAAGGCAACTGTCATGCAGCCAGCCTATGCCCAGGCACAGCTCGCCGTCACCCAGGCGCATGAGTACATCACGACCGGCAAGGCGCCGGCCGAAGAAAAGCAGCTGATGGACTGCGTGCTGATCACAGCGGACAACGCCGGCAAGCTCGAAACCTTCGCGCTCTCCGAATAATCCTCTCGCAATGGCGCGAGGCAGGGGAAAACCCTGCCTCGCGTTTGCTGTTTATGACGGAGAATGGGAATGCTGAGGTTTCAGGCTGCCTGTACACTCATGCTTGCCGGCGCGCTTGCGCTTGGCGGCTGCAAATTCGTCAAGACCGAGGACGAACAGAAGCAAGCGGCGGCAGGCGCCTTCAATCCCGACAGGCTGGTCGCCGACATTTGGGACGCGAAGGTCGTACCCTATCTCGACGAGCGTGCAGGCGCGTTCAAGGATGTCACCGCTCTTGCCGCAAACAATCTGGACGCGGCGGCGGAAAAATACGGCCACAAGGAAAAGCAGGGCAACGCGCCATGGACCTTTGCGGCCAAGGTCGACGGCGTGATCGTCGCCGAGGAGACGAAATCACGCGCGGCCTACGTTGATGTGGACGTGGACGGCGACAAGAAGGCGGACGTGCGCGTCTCGATCGGCCCGGCCATCCGCGGCACGGCGTTGCGCGACAGCCTGAAATTCGTGAACTTCAACGAGTTCAAGAACCAGATCGAATGGGCGCAGTACGGAAAGGCCTTCAACACCCACGTGAACCGCGCCTTGCTTGAAAAGCTTTCGCGCGAAGGGCTCACCGGCAAGACGCTCAAAGCGACCGGCGCCTATCCGCTGCCGGCCAAGGGTCAGTTGCCGCAATTCGTGCCTGCCACCATCACCGTGGGAGGTTGACGATGGCCAATCTCGACGACGGCGACGTCATTCTCGAACTGAAGGACATCACCAAGGCCTATTCCGGTATCGTGGCGCTGAAGAAGGCGGACCTGAAGCTTCGCCGCGGTGCCGTGAATGTGCTCGTCGGCGAAAATGGTGCCGGCAAGTCGACGATGATGCGCATCATCGCCGGCGTGGAGCGCCCGACGCTCGGCGAGATCTGGATGGATGGCGAACGCATCCACCTGAACAGTCCCGCCGACGCGGTGCGCCACGGCATCGGTATCGTCTTCCAGGAACTGAACCTCTTCGGCAATCTCTCGGTTGCGGAGAACATCTTTGCCACCCGCGAGATCACACGTGGCCTCCGCGGCATCGACCACAAGGCGCAGGTGGAAAAAGCCAACGAATTCCTCAATCGCCTGGAAGCAGGCATCTCCGCCGAAACGCTTGCAGAAGACCTGCCGATCGGCCAGCAACAGCTCGTCGAGATCGCTCGCGCCGTATCGCTCGACACCCGCATCCTTATCATGGACGAGCCCACCTCGGCGCTCAGCGCCGCCGAAGTCGACGTACTCTTCCGCGTGATTGCGGACCTGAAAGCGCGCGGTGTTGCGATCGTCTACATCTCGCACCGGCTGGAAGAGCTGATGCGCATCGGCGACTACATCACGGTGCTGAAGGACGGCGAGATCACTGGCCATGCCATGGTCAAGGACATCGATACGCGCTGGATCGTGCGCTCGATGATCGGATCGGATGCCAAGGATTTTGCCAAGCAGGTCGAGCACGAGCCGGGCGAAGAGGTCTTTCGCACCGAAAACATCTGCCTGCCGCGCGCGCAGGGCGGCTATGCCGTTGACCATGTGTCGATCGGCGTTCGCAAGGGCGAGATCCTGGGGATCTACGGTCTCATGGGCGCTGGGCGCTCCGAGCTTTTCGAATGCATCATGGGCCGCCACGAGCACTATACGGGGAAAATCTTCGTCGAGGGCGAGGAGCTGAAGGGGCGCGACACGACCCGCCGCATCCGCGAGGGCCTGGCGCTGATCCCGGAAGACCGCCAACGCGAGGGCCTCGTGCAGTCCATGTCGATTGCTGACAACCTTTCCATGGCAAGCCTCGGCCAGTTCCTGAAGGGTGGCTTCCACATCGATCTCAAGCTTGAGAAGAAGGCGATCCTGGACGCGATCCGCAATCTTTCGATCAAGGCGAAGAACCCGGACTTCGACGTCACCTCGATGTCGGGCGGCAATCAGCAGAAGGTCGTCATCGGCAAGGCGCTGATGACCGGGCCGAAAGTGCTGCTGATGGACGAGCCGAGCCGCGGCATCGATGTCGGCGCCAAGGCGGACGTTTTCCGCACCATGCGGCGCCTGGCGGGCGAGGGGCTCGCCATCCTGTTCTCCACCTCCGACCTGGAAGAGGTCATGGCCCTTTCCGATCGCATCGCGGTGATGAGCAATGGCCGCCTCGTGACGGTGGTCGACCGCAAGGATGCCACCGAGGAGATGGTCATCTCGGCCTCCGCAGAGGGACATAAAACCAAAAGGATGCATGCGTGATGACGACAGCAACGCAAACTGCCGCCGCTGGCAACAGCCTCTCCACTGGGGCGGCCCTGCTCACGCTCATGAAGCTGAGGACGTTCATCGCGCTCTTCGCGGTGATCATCTTCTTCTCGATCTTCGCGCCGAATTTTCTGTCGACCGCGAACATGATCCTGATGTCAAAACACGCGACGCAGAACGCCTTTCTCGCCATCGGCATGACCTTTGTCATCATCACCGGTGGCATCGACCTGTCCGTCGGCTCGATCGTCGGGCTCTGCGGCATGATTGCGGGCGGGTTGATCATGTACGGCGTGGCGCTGCCGCTCGGCTACACCGTCTATTTCAATATCGTCGAGGTCGCGATCATCGTGATGGCAGTCGGCATCCTCATCGGTGCGGTCAACGGTCTGCTGATTACCCGACTGAACGTTGCGCCCTTCATTGCGACGCTCGGCACACTCTATGTCGCACGCGGCATGGCGCTGCTCTATTCCGATGGCCAGACCCTGCCCAATCTCAACGGGCGGGAAGACCTCGGCAACCAGGGCTTCAGCTATCTCGGATCCGGCTCGATCCTCGGCCTTCCGGTCTCCGTCTGGATCCTCATCGTCGTGGCGTTGGGTGCGGCCTACTTCGCCCGCTTCGTGCCGCTCGGCCGGCACATCTTCGCAGTCGGCGGCAATGAGCGCGCCTCGCGCATGTCGGGCATCCGTGTCAACCGCGTCAAGATGTTCGTCTACATGTTCTCCGGTTTCTGCGCGGCGATCGTCGGCCTCGTCATCTCCTCGGAACTGATGGCCTCGCATCCCGCGACCGGCACCAATCTCGAGCTCAACGCTATTGCAGCGGCAGTTCTCGGTGGTACATCCATGTCCGGTGGGCGCGGCACGATCGGCGGAACGATCATCGGCGCCTTCGTGATCGGCATTCTGTCCGACGGGTTGGTGATGATGGGCGTGAGTTCGTTCTGGCAGATGGTGATCAAGGGCCTCGTGATCATCGTCGCCGTGGTGGTGGACCAGGCACAGCGCCGCCTGCAGCAGCGCGTGGCCCTGATGCAGATGGCAAAGGCAGGCTGAGCATGGCCAAGATCAAGGGCGCGCTGATCGGCTGCGGTTTCTTCGCCGTCAACCAGATGCATGGCTGGCAGGATATTGCCAATGTGGAGATGGTGGCGATCTGCGACCGCGATCCGGAGCGGTTTCGTATCGTCGGCGACCAGTTCGGCGTCGCGCGGCGCTACCAGTCGGCAGAGGCGATGTTTGCCGATGGCGGCTTCGATTTCGTCGATATCGCCACGACGGTCGGCAGCCATCGGGCACTGGTGGAGCTTGCCGCCAGTCACGCGGTGCCAGCGATCTGCCAGAAGCCGTTCGCGCCGACCCTAGAGGATGCCAAGGCCATGGTGGCTGCTGCCGACGGGGCTGGCATTCCGCTGATGATCCATGAGAACTTCCGCTGGCAAACGCCGATCCTCGCAGTGAAGGCGGTTTTGGACCGTGGCACGATCGGCATGCCCTTCTGGGGGCGCGTCTCCTTCCGATCCGGCTTCGATGTCTTTTCAGGCCAACCCTATCTCGCCAAGGGCAAGCGCTTCATCATCGAGGATCTCGGCATCCATTCGCTCGACATCGCCCGTTTCCTCTTCGGTGATGCGCACCGAATGACTGCCCGCACGGCGCGCATCAATCCTGACATTGCCGGTGAGGATGTGGCGACCATGCTGCTCGGCCACGACAACGGCATCACCTCGATCGTCGATGTCAGCTATGCGAGCAAGCTACCGGAAGAACCGTTCCCGCAGACCTTCGTCGAGATCGACGGCAGCACGGGCACGCTCCGTCTCGGCAAGGACTACAAGCTCACCGTCCATGGGCCAGAGGGCACGACGGAAAGCCTCGTCGCGCCGAAGCTGCTCCCCTGGGCCTCGCGGCCATGGCACAACATTCAGGAGAGCGTGGCGCTGATCCAGAAGCACTGGGTCGAGCGGCTGGCCGCGCGGCAGGAACCGGACACCTCCGGCCGCGACAATCTGCAAACCTTCGCCCTTGTCGAAGCCGCCTATCTTAGCGCCAGGCGCGGCGAGACCGTTTCGCTTGTGGATCTGCTGGGATGAACAAAGACGCGCTGCTGCTCTACGGGACCCGGGAGCGTGAGCCCGAAAGCCGCACGCTCATCGCCGGCGATTTGAGCGTGGCGCTTCAGGACGGTAATCTTCGCAGCCTTCGGTTCCGCGGCTATGAGGTGTTGCGCGCGATCGCCTTCCTGGTGCGCGACGGGGATTGGGGCACCTGCAATGCCATGATCAGTGCCCTTGCCGTCGAAGAGAAAGAACAGGGTTTCTCCGTCACTTACAGCGCCCGCTTCACCGCGCCTTCGGGCGCCAATCTCGATTGCGCGGTCGCGATTTCTGGATCCGAGCGGACAGTGAGCTTTTCCGCAAACTGCATCAGCGACGCTGACTTCGAGACGGCCCGTGCCGGCTTCGCCGTGCTGCACCCGGTCGTCGGCGTCGCGGGCCAGCCAGTGGAAGTCCGGCATGGCGATGGCAGTATCGAGCAGGCGCATTGGCCGGAGCAGATCGAGCCCTGGCAACCTTTCAAGGATATCGCGGCGATCACGCACCGCGTTGCGCCGGGCATCGAGGCAACAACGCAGTTCGGTGGCGACGTCTTCGAGATGGAGGACCAGCGCAACTGGACCGACGGATCCTATAAGACCTATGTGCGGCCACTGGCGCTACCCTGGCCCTACCGCGTGCCGAAGGGCGAAGCGTTCGGCCAGCGGATTACCGTAGACATCCGGGCGGAAGAGGGCGCGGCATTCGCGGTGGCGTCGGATACGGTCACACTTGCGCTGGCGCCGACGGCACTTCGCTTTCCGGAGCTCGGCGTCGGCTTGCGGCCGGAATGCTTCGCCGACCAACTCGCCTCGCTTGCCGTCCTCAAAACGATCGACGCGCGCCATCTGATCGCCTATTTCGATCCTGACGCCGGACATGGGATCTCGGCGCTGGAAGGATACGCGGATATCGCTGAGCGGTCCGGCCTCAAGGTGACACTGGAACTTGCCCTGCCATGCAAGCGCCCGCTTGAGGAGGAAATGGCCGAACTCGCCACGTTCATCGAAAAGGCTGGTCTGGCGCTCGATACGCTGTTCATTTGCCCGTCAGTGGACCGTCAGTCAACGCCGCCCGGCAGTCAGTGGCCGCAGTGCCCGCCGCTCGCGGATGTCTATTCCGCGGCGCGGGCAGCCTTTCCCGGCGTTCGGCTCGGCGGCGGCATGATGAGCTATTTCACCGAGCTCAATCGCAAGCACGTGCCCGGTGATCGGATAGACTATGTCAGCCATTGCACCAACCCGATCGTGCATGCGGCTGATGACCTTTCCGTCATGCAGACCTTCGAGGCCCTTTGCGATGTCGTGCGTTCCACGCGGGCAATCTATGGCGACAAGCCCTATCGCATCGGCCCTTCCACCATCGCCATGCGCCAGAATCCCTATGGCAATGCCACGAAGGACAATCCGGCCGGCGGCCGTATCCCGATGGCCAGTGTCGACCCTCGGCACAATGGACGTTTCGGCGCCGCCTGGGCGCTGGCCTATGCCGCAACCGTGGCCTCTGCAGGACTGGAAGTCCTGACGCTTTCGACGCTTGCAGGCCCTTTCGGGCTTGTCGCCGGTGAGGGGGAGACGACCGCGAAAGGCGAGTTGCGGCCGCTTGCACATGTGCTGGCGCGTCTCGGGGCGCTCGCAGGCGAAGAGGTTGTCGCGGTCGAGACCTCACGGCCGGATGCGGTGCTGGGGCTGGCGTCCCGGGAGCGGTTGCTTCTGGCAAACATAACGCCTGCGCCGCAGACAGTGATGCTCACTGCTACGCCGCGAAAGGTCGTGGAAATTGCGAGCGGTGAGAAAGTCCTGGCGTCAGGACAGCACGTCACTCTACCAGCCTATGGCTGCGTCGAGATCTTCATCTGAGCGTTATACCAACCTACGTTGATACTACTTCTGGCTCTTGAGGGCATAGAGTGCGCGGGAGCGCTCCAGGTGTTTTACCATCGCCTGTTCGGCAAAATCGGCGTCACCCTTTTCGATCGCGCGGATGATTTCCGCGTGTTCTGCAAGTGTGAAGTCCTCGCGGCCCGTCCATATGAGCATTTCCGTATGGTAGGACTTCAACCATCCCAGCATCGCGCCGCTGACGGCCGCAAAGATCGGGTTGCCCGAAATCCGGGCGATCGCGTGGTGGAATTCCATGTCGGCATCGATGAAGGCATCCGCATCGCCGAGGCTCTGTTTCTGCTTTTCGAGCAGCGCGCGCAGTTCGGCGATCTGTGCCGGGCTTACCTTGGCTGCCGCCTCGCGGACCATGCCGCGCTCGAAGAAGATGCGGGCGCTCTTGAGGTGTTCCAGCGAGTCCGAAGAGCCGGAAAGCATCAGCTTTGCCGGCAGATCGACCTGCCGGAAGATGGATTCCGCGGTTATGCGCAAAACTTTGGCGCGCTCGCCTTGGGAAATCTCGACGAGGCCCTTGCCGGCAAGCGCCTGCATCGCTTCGCGGATGGCCGGGCGCCCGACGCCGTAGCGTTCCATCAGTTCGCGTTCGGACGGCATGTCGTCGCCGGCCTTCAGCTCGCCGGTCTCGATCATGAGCTTCAGTCGCGAAAACACTTCATCGGAGAGTTTCTTGCGGACGATCGGTTCGGAAACAACGTTCATGAGTCACCTGGATTCGACAGGTTTGATTATGCATCAAGTTCCTGTGCTGCAACAGGTTTCGCCGCAGCCGGCTTGCAATAACATAAATACTCATTATACCAGTTTGTAGCCGTTAACAAGCATTGCCGCACGGAGGTGCGGGAGGAGAGAACGTGATCCGTCTGACCTATCGGATAGAGACGCCCGGATCTGTAGAAGCGATGGCGTCGAAGATCGCCAGCGACCAGTCGACAGGCACCTTCGTGGCGTTGCCGGGGGAGACGGAAGAGCTGAAGGCGCGCGTAGCGGCGCGCGTCGTCGCCGTCCGTCCGCTGCCGCCCACGCACCAGGCCTCCTTCTCTGACGAAGGGGGCGGCGCCACACAGTTCAACCGTGCGGATGTCGACATCGACTTCCCGATGGACGCGGTGGGCACGGATCTCTCCGCGCTGATGACCATCGCCATCGGCGGCGTGTTTTCCATCAAAGGGCTCACCGGCATCCGCATTGTCGATATGAAGCTGCCGAAGGAATTTGCGGCGGCCCATCTCGGGCCGCAGTTCGGTGTGGCGGGAAGCTTCGCATTGACCGGCGTGACGGATCGCCCGATCATCGGCACCATCGTCAAGCCGGCGCTCGGTCTCAGGCCGCATGAAACAGCTGATATGGTCGGCGAGTTGATCGAGGCGGGCGTCGATTTCATCAAGGACGACGAGAAGCTGATGAGCCCGGGCTATTCGTCGTTGAAGGACCGCGTCGCGGCGATCATGCCGAAAATCCTCGCCCACGAGCAGAAGATCGGCAAGAAGGTCATGTACGCCTTCGGCATCAGTCACGCCGACCCCGACGAGATGATGCGCAACCACGATATGGTCCTTGAGGCCGGCGGCAATTGCGCCGTGGTCAACATTAATTCGATCGGTTTTGGTGGTCTCGCCTTCCTGCGCAAGCGCTCTAGCTTGGTGCTGCATGCCCACCGCAATGGTTGGGATATCCTCACGCGCCATGCCGGCCTCGGCTTCGAGTTTTCCGTCTGGCAGCAGTTCTGGCGCCTGCTCGGCATCGACCAATTCCAGATCAACGGCATCCGCGTGAAATACTGGGAGCCGGACGAAAGTTTCGTACAATCCTACAAGGCCGTCAGCACGCCGTTGTTTTCGGAAGACGACAGGGCGCTGCCGGTGGTCTGCTCGGGCCAGTGGGGCGGGCAGGCGCCCGATACGATCGCGGCGACCGGCGGATCGACAGCGCTTCTCTACCTCTGCGGCGGCGGCATCGTCAGCCATCCGGGCGGGCCGGGAGCGGGCGTGAAGGCGGTCAAGCAGGCATGGGAGGCGGCGGTCGCGGGCGTGCCGCTGGACGCTTACGCGCAGGATCATCCGGAACTCGCGCAATCCATCGAGAAATTTGCCGATGGCAAGGCGGCCTGAGCCATGACACGACCGCTGATCAGCTATTATGGCGACGACTTCACCGGCTCAACCGACGTCATGGAGGCGCTCGCCTCGAACGGTGTCGAAACGGTGCTTTTCCTGAAAGTGCCGGACGCGGACCTCTTGTCGCGCTTCGACGGCGCGCGCGCCTTCGGCCTTGCCGGCACGAGCCGCAGCGAAACGCCTGAGTGGATGGACGTGCACCTTCGCGAAGCCTTCGGCTGGCTGAAGACGCTCGACGCCGAACTCTGCCACTATAAGGTCTGCTCGACCTTCGATTCCGCGCCGCATGTCGGCAATATCGGCCGGGCGATCGAGATCGGCCGCACGGTCTTCGGCGAAGCGACCGTGCCACTCATCGTCGGCGCGCCCCAGATCCGCCGATATACGGCCTTCGGAGAGCTCTTCGCCGCCTATCAAGGCCGCAACTACCGCATCGATCGTCATCCGGTCATGTCGCGCCATCCGGTCACGCCGATGGACGAGTCCAATCTGCTGATGCATCTCGCGCGCCAGACAAAGCTCTCTTCGGCACTCATCGATAATGTCGCGCTGCTGGGCCGGTCGGCGCTTGAAGACGCCGACATCCTGCTCATCGACGTGCTCGACGCGTTGACCCAGGCCGCCGCCGGTGCCTTGGTCTGGAACGCGCTGCATCCCAGAAGCGGCTTCATTTGCGGATCCTCCGGTGTCGAATATGCCTTGATCCCCGCATGGCGGAACGAGGTTCTGATCGGCGACAAACCTGTCTTTGCCGAGGCCGGTCCGGTGGATCGCATCGCGGTCGTGTCCGGCAGCGTTTCTCCCACCACGGAGCGGCAAATTCGCCATGCGCTCGCAAACGGTTTTGGCGGCGTCACGCTTGATCCTCTTGCACTTTCCGGCGACGGGGCCGGATCTGCAATTGCCGTGGCGATCGAAGCCGGCCTCAAGGTGCTGGAAGGCGGCGACAGTGTCGTGCTTTACACGGCGCTTGGTCCATCTGCCGATCGGGGCGGCGAACTCGATTCATCGACAGGCGCTCGTCATCGCCTCGGCCGCGCGCTCGGCCAAATTCAGTCGGCGCTTGTCCAGCGCGCCGGGATCTCGCGCGCCGTGGTGGCCGGCGGCGATACGTCAAGCCACGCGCTCGGTCAGATGGGCATTTTGGCACTGACGCTAAAGATGCCCCTGCCGCAGACGCCGGGCTCGCCGCTTTGCATCGCTCATGGCGGTGCGGTGGATGGCTTGCAGATCGCGCTGAAGGGCGGGCAGGTTGGCGGCGACGACTATTTTTCCATGATCAGAGCGGGCAAAGTATAACTCGGGCGGTGAGCGGCACACCAACGTTAGGCTGGAAATAAAGAGATAGAGCGTTTCCGCGCCTCCGTTTAACGCAGACGTGCGACTGGGCCGCCCGGGCGAGCTGCCGGATCATTCTTCGAAATGCTCATATTCGAAGGTCGACCTCCAGCCAGGCGGACAGCGCCGGCATGATCTCCAAGATGAGATCGGGTGCGCTTGATCGGCGAAGATGTCGGTAAACCTCAGAGCGACGACTTGTTCGCTGTGGCGGCCTCGAAGCTGTCCACCAGTAGCCCGTAGGGCGGGTTATGACCGGAACTTAAGGGAAGGCCAAGGCTTTCCTGCGCAGTATGAACTGCTGAAGCGCATCAGGGCCAAGCGCGATATGGTCTCCTGTTAGCCGCATGTGCTCGGTCAGTTTGGAAAACAAGTATGCGGCCAGATCTTCGCGCTCCACGACCAGGTTGGTCGTTTCCTGCGGGTCGCTTGCCAGCGCGTAAAGCTCAAAGAAGACCTCGTCCTTGAAGATGTCGACGATGAGCTTGTGCGATTGGTGGATGATACACCGCGAGAAGTTGCCCAGGGCGCCATTGCCGTCGAACTGAACAAAGATATCCTTATGCTCGCAAGGCGTCCCGGCGTTGATCGACGGCATCAGGGAGCGGCCGGGAAGGTCTTTGGGTTTCTCGACGTTCACGATGTCGCAAATCGTTGGCAAGACGTCGATGTGACTGACCGCTTGGTCGCAGACCCCGATGCCGGCCATGGGCGCCGGCATCTTGAACAGGAGAGGTGTTCGGATCGCCTCCTCGTACATGCACATCTTCTGCCAGAGGCGATGCGAGCCGAGCATCTCGCCATGATCGCTCGTAAACACGATCAGTGTTTCGTCGTAAATGCCTTCAGCCTTCAGCTTGGAAACGATCGCTCCGATGCAATGGTCGAGAAGAGCCACCAGCCCGGCATAGACGCGCCAAATCTCTTTCCAATCGTCGCGGCTGTAACGGGTGCCGAGGAAGCCGGGTAGATTGTAGAGCTGCAGCGGACTTTGGCCGGAGAACCATTGGCCGACATTGTCAGGCGGCTCGACCTCTCGCGCCAACGAATACCACGGCTCGGGCACATCGAAGGGGGGATGCGGCGCCAGGAACATGGCGCTCAGGAAAAGTGGCCGCGATCTGTCGCGGTTCTCGATGGCGCCGAGCGACGATTGCAGGATATAGCCGTCGAAGAAGCTGTCGAACCCCGGCTCATAGCAGCCGGTCGCCGGCGTCGAATAGTCTCCGACCGAGGTAACGGTGCCTGAAGTCAGTTCCGGAACGATGCCGCGGAAGCGTGGGCCTCCAGGTGGACGGTGCCCCCTCGCATCGAGAAACGCGCCGTAATTCTCTTCAAGTGCATGCCACCTGACCGCCGTGCCTTCGCGCATCTCGAGCGGTGGCTGGTACATCAGATGCTGTTTTCCCGCGTGCCATCCGTCCCAATCGGCAGACAGCAGTCCGTACAGGTTGGCGATATCGTCACCTATGAAGCCATGCTGTTTGTCTACCTCGATCCAGGGGTTGATCAGGCAACCGGTCGAATTGGGATATCGCCCGGTGAAAAACGCGCCGCGCGAAGGCACGCACAGCGGCGAGGCGCAATAGGCGTTCGGAAAGAGGCAGCTGTCAGCCTGAAGCGCCTGCAGATGCGGCATGTAGGATGTGCCGATGAAATCATAGCGAAGCTGATCAGCCATGATGACGACGACGTTGGGTTTCTGCATGAAGGCGTCCTCGCTAAGCCAAGGAGAAAAGACAGCGCAATGCGTTCGCCGTGGCAGCCCGGTCAGTCAGACATCGGCGGTGGCATGCCGTCTGCAAGGGGTGAGCAGGCGTCGGTGAAGGCCTGTAGGTTTCGTCGTCGTCAGCGGGCGGGACGTTCCCTGGGCGGACCGACGGTCGCCCTTTCGATCAGTTTGACGCCCATGTTGACGCGCGTGATGCTTTCTTCGGCGTTGGCTATTCGCTTCATCAGCAGTTGAACGCCGATCCGGCCGAGCTCGATGCGATCGATGCTGATCGTCGTCAGCGGCGGCCGGCTGTGCATGGCAATCGCTACGTCATCGAGCCCGATGATCGAATAGTCGTCGGGCACCGAAAGGCCTTGGCTTTGAAGCGCCTGCATGACGCCGAGCGCGACCACGTCCATGCTGCAGAAAAGCGCCGTCGCCTTGTCCAGCCTGCCGCTCTCAAGCGCCTGGCGCGTGGCCAGTTGCGCCTGGGTTTCCAGGAAACCCATCTTGCCGAGATCAATGAGGTGCTTGTCCGGATAGAAGGCTATTCCAGCCTCTTCCAGCGCGAGACGAAAACCCTCAAGGCGACGCTGCATCGACAATCGCCGTGGCAGCGTCACGTGCACGATGTCTCGGTGCCCGGCCTCGAGTAGACGACGTGTCGCAAGCCAGCCGGCCGACCAGTTGTCGGGCAGAACACTGTCCATGCGCATCGAGCGATCCATGCCGTTGATCAGAACGGTCGGCACGCCACTTGCGGCGAGCCGGTCGATCGCAGCCCGGTCGTCGAGGCCGACCGCGATGACCGTGCTCGGCTCTGCGCCACGCAGGTATTCGTCGATCTCCGCGGTGTTCTGTTTGGTGTCGAGCGTCAGCAGCTGCACGTCGACTTTCAGCGAATGCGCCGCTGCCTCGTCCAGTGCGCCGCGGATCACATCCTCGTAGAACTGCGACCCGGAGTAGTACTCGGCCGGCACGATCAACGCGGTGCTTCCGATGCCAGCCTTGTGAAGCGATCGGGCGTTGCGCCCGAGGTAGCCGAGTTCTTCGGCAAGAGCCAAAATCTTCTTGCGGCTCTCACCGCTGACGCCGCCGCGATTGTTCAGCACCTTCGACACGGATGCGACCGAAACGCCGGCTGCATCGGCGATGTCGCGCAGTGTCAGTGTGGCGAGTTGATCATCGGTCATTGGAAACCCACTCCATCAGATTCCTGCGCTTTTTGGGAGTCGCAGCGACTGGCATTTTGTCTGCTTACCAGAAGAATTGTGTATGCCCGAGCGACCGCATCAAGGCCTCCATGAAATAGTAGTCTCCATAGGGAAGCATGGTGTCGGAATAGCCTGATCCGACATGGGCCGCGCCATGGGCGAGAAGGCCGAGTGCCGTTGGATCTTCGGTCAGGTCGCAGGTGTCGAGCAAGCCAGCGATCAAGCGGTCGGCAAACCCGCGCCAGGCTTGAGCCTCGTCGACGTCGCACTGGTCGGCGAGCATGTAGATGCCGGCTGCCATGATGGCGCCGGCCGAACTGTCGCGCGGCGCGTTCTTCGGGTTGGGGACGTCATAGTCCCACACGGGCACGAGGTCGCTGCCCATCAGCTGCTCGGCCTTGGCGGCGAGCCTGCGGGCCGCATCCAGATAGGTCCTGTTGCCGGTGACGCGCGCGCATTGCGCAAAACCGTGGATCAGCCAGGCCTGGCCGCGTGACCAGCATGATCCGTCGGCATGGCCCTGGTGGGTTTCTCCGCGCAGTGCCTCGCCGGTGCTCGGGTCGAACAGGAAGGTGTGGAAGCTGGTATCGTCGTCGCGCACCAGATGTTTCAATGTGGTGTCGGCATGGCCGTCGGCGGCCTCGCGAAAGTCGGCGCGTCCGGTTTCGCCGTAGGCCCAGTAGAGGAGGGCGAGGTTCTGCATCGTATCGGCGATGATCCGCCCGTTGGCGAAATCTGCGCGCATGGAGCCATGCGCCGGTTGCGCGTTCCACGCCTGAAGATAGCGCCCCTCCGGTCGGTACCGGCCGAGCAGCAGATTGGCGGCTTCAAGAGCGAGCGCGCGCGGCTCCTTCTCGCCGGTCATCAGCCATTCGGCGACGCAGCTGAGCGAGAACTGGAAGCCAAGATCATGGTCCTGAGCGCGGCGATGCGCCAGAATGCCCCGAAAGATCGAGCGGCGGGCGCGCGCTGCGTTCAGGAATGTCGGATCTCCTGTTAGCTGCGAGGCAAGCCATAATTGGCCGGCATGAAAGCTCACGACCCAGTCGTAGGGGCTGCAATAGGCCCAGCTATTGTCGCTCAAGCCGATCTTCGGGTTGCGAATGCCGATGATCGGCATGGTCGTGCGCAATTTTTCGATGCTGCGTACGAGCGCTGCCTGGTGGCGATCAACATGAGAGGTGGCGGCTGCCGGCACGGAGGCTGCAAAGTAGCTACTGGTTTCGATTTTCATGTGAGTGCTCCTGAGTTTGGAAATCTTTTTGCTCATTACGCAATTTTCGTCAATAGCGAAACTTTCGCTTGACGAAGAATGTTTTCGGTTTCATTCTTATGTCTAGTCTGGGCGTCCTTCGTGACGTCCACGGCGCCGATAAGGGAGGGTGAGGGAATGTCCATTACGGACGCATCGAACGCAGGGCCGCCTCTGAGCGTGCGACTGCGCAGCCAGTTGGGCGGCTACGGCTTCCTGCTGCCCTGGCTGCTGGGGTTTGTCGTGCTGACCTTGGGGCCGGCCGTTTCGTCGTTCTATCTTTCGCTTACCGACTTCGGCCTGATGGGTCCGGCCAACTGGGTCGGTGCCGAGAACTACGTGCGGATTGCCAGCGACGACCCCCGTTTCTGGACGGCGATGAGGGTGACCTTCACATTCGTTCTATTATCGGTGCCGCTCAAGCTGATGTTCGCGTTGGCGATCGCCGTGGCGCTGAACAAGGGGTTGCGCGGCCTGACGGTCTTTCGCGCGATCTTCTATCTTCCGTCGCTGGTCGGCGGCAGTGTCGCAATCGCTGTGCTCTGGCGGCAGGTCTTTTCAGGCGACGGCGTGTTGAACCAGGTTCTGGCGGCGCTTTTCGGCTACGAAGGCCCGAGCTGGATCTCGAACCCGTCCACGTCGCTCTACACCCTGGTTCTGCTCGCGGCCTGGCAGTTCGGCTCGTCGATGATCATCTTTCTCGCCGGTCTGCGCCAGATCCCGCAGGATATGTACGAGGCGGCCAGCATTGATGGAGCAAGTCGCTCCCGCCAGTTCTTCAAGATCACGCTGCCGCTTTTGACGCCGGTGATCTTTTTCAATGCGGTGATCCTGACGATCGACGCGTTCAAGGCTTTCACCTCGGCTTTCGTCGTCAGCGACGGCAGCGGTGGTCCGATCGATACGACGCTGTTCTACACGCTCTACCTCTACCAGGAAGCCTTCACCAACTTCCGTTTCGGATACGCATCAGCCCTTGCCTGGGTGCTGGTGGTCATCATCGCCATTTTCACGACGCTGTCCTTCATGTCGGCCAAATATTGGGTGCACTACGATGACTGATACCGTCTACGCGTCGAACGTCGTCGAGGCAGCTGCCATGCCCGACGGAGCCAAATCCTCGCCGCTGAAGCGGGCGTTGGTCTACGCGCTCCTGACCGCCGTGAGCTTCATCATGCTCTATCCGTTGCTGTGGATGGTCTCGAGCTCCTTCAAGCCAGAGAACGAGATCTTCGCGACGACATCGCTAATACCGCAGGAGTTTACGCTCGATGCCTACCGACGCGGTTGGAATGGCCTGAGCGTCAGCTTCGGCCACCTGTTCCTCAACTCGCTGCTGATCTCGGTCCTGGTCGTCATTGGCAACCTGATATCGTGCTCGATGGCCGCCTATGCCTTCACGCGGCTGCAGTTCAAGGGACGCGGGTTCTGGTTCGCGCTCATGCTCGGAACCCTGATGATGCCGCAGCATGCGGTGCTGATCCCGCAATATCTGATGTTTCTCAAGTTCGGCTGGGTCAACACGATCATGCCGCTTGTCGTGCCGAAGTTCTTCGCCATCGATGCCTTCTTCATCTTCCTGATGGTTCAGTTCTTCCGCGGCATCCCGCGCGAACTCGACGAGGCGGCCATCATGGACGGCGCCGGGCCGTTGCGCATCTTCCTCAAGGTGATCCTGCCGCTTTCGACGCCTGTCCTGGCGACCGCCGCAGTCTTCTCCTTCATCTGGACCTGGGACGATTTCTTCGCGCCGCTGATCTATCTGAACGACATCGAGAAATACACGGCCCAGCTTGGCCTTCGAACCTTCGTCGATGCCACGGCGCAATCGGATTGGGGCGCTCTGCTTGCGATGTCGACTTTGACCGTATTGCCGATCTTCATCCTCTTCCTCCTGTTCCAGCGGCTGCTGATCGAAGGCATCGCGACGACGGGCATGAAGCGGTAGTGCCGCGAACAAAAACCACAGAACAAGCAATAGGAAAGGGGAGCCCCATGACGACGCTCGCTTTGAAGCAAGTCCAGAAGCGCTACGGTGCCGTCGAGGTCATCCGCGGCGTCGACCTCCAGATCGGCAGCGGCGAGTTCGTCGTTTTCGTCGGCCCGTCGGGGTGCGGCAAGTCCACGCTCTTGCGCATGATTGCCGGGCTGGAGCCCATCTCCGGCGGCGAGCTGGCGATTGGCGGCGCCAGGATGAATGAGAAGGCAGCCTCCGAGCGCGGCATCGCCATGGTCTTTCAGTCCTATGCCCTCTATCCGCATATGAGTGTCTACAAGAACATGTCGTTCGGCCTTGAAACCATGCGCATGCCAAAGCCCGAGATCGATCAGCGGGTGCGCAAGGCCGCCGAAATCCTGCAGATCACGCAGCTGCTCGAACGCAAGCCAAAGCAGCTGTCGGGCGGCCAGCGTCAACGCGTCGCCATCGGCCGCGCCATCGTGCGTGATCCGAAAATCTTCCTGTTCGACGAACCCTTGTCCAACTTGGATGCCGAGCTTCGCGTGCAGACCCGTGTCGAGATTGCAAAGCTCCACGCCGATATCGGCGCCACGATGATCTACGTCACCCATGACCAGGTCGAAGCCATGACACTGGCTGACCGGATCGTCGTGCTACGCGCCGGCCGGATCGAGCAGCAGGGAACGCCGCTCGAAATCTACAACAGGCCGGTCAACCGCTTTGTCGCCGGCTTCATCGGTTCGCCCAAGATGAATTTCCTGGATGTTTCCGTGGTGGGGCGCCGCGACGACGGTGTTGTCATCGGTCTTGCCGGTGCCGATGTCGCGGTGCCGCTGGTCGAGAGAGCCGAGATCGGGGCGACCCTCAGTCTTGGCGTTCGCCCGGAGCATATCAGGGCCAACAGCGCGGGCGGCATCCATCTGGGGACATTGACGATCACCCATATCGAGCATCTCGGCGGCCAGACCATCGTCTATGGGCGTCTGCCCGACAAGCAGGCGCTCATCGTCGCCATGGAAGGCCAGACACTGCTTGGCACGGGCGAAACGCTGAGCGTCAGCATCGCGCCGGAACATTGCCATCTCTTCGACGCCGAAGGGCGCAGGCTTGCCGACTAGGCTCAGGCAAAAACGGAACCAAAGGGAGGAATTCATGATCAATCGACGCGAACTTCTACGCAACGGCCTGCTGCTCGGCGGAGCGGCTGCATTTTCGCAGCTTCCGCTGCGGACCGCATTTGCCGACAGCGCCACGATGCGGCTCTACTGGTGGGGCACGCCTGCGCGCGCCGAGCGCACCCTTGGCGTCGCCCGGCTGTTTGAAGCCGCCAATCCGGATGTCAAGATCAACGGCGAAGTCGGCGGCAACGACTATTGGTCGAAACTGACGACGATGCTTGTTGGCGGCAATGCCCCTGATATTTTCCAGCTCGAGCCTGGCCGATTTGCCGACTATGCGCGCCGTAACACCACGCTTCCGCTCAACGATTTTCTCGGCAAGTCCATTCGCACCGACAAGCTCGCGCCGGGTGTGCTGGAGCTTGGAACCGTTGACGGCAAGGTGGCGGGCATGCCGCTGTCGCTCAACGCGTTCGCATTGTTCTATGACACGGAAGCCTTCAAGCAGGCCGGGCTCAATCCGCCGGGGGCCGCGACCACGTGGGACGAGTTCGCCAAACTTTGTGTCGAACTGACCAAGGCGATCGACCGCAAGAACGTTTGGGCGGTCGGCAACGCATCACGTTACACCTATGCCTTTGATGCATTCTTGAACCAGCGCGGCAAGCGATTGTACGGCGAGGACGGCAAGATCGGTTTCGATGTCAACGATGCCAAAGACTGGTATGGCTACTGGGAGAGCCTCGCCAAGAACGGCGGCTGCGTGTCGGCCGAAGTTCAGTCGATGGACCAGATCCAGGTCGATTCAAACCCGCTGGCAACCGGCAAGGCCGCTATGGCCATCGCGTTTTCGAACCAGCTTCTCGGCTACCAGTCGGCGATGAAGAACCCGCTAGGGATCACCACGTTGCCGGTGACGGATCCATCAGGACCGTCCGGCCTGTTCTACCGGCCGGGTCTGCATTTCGGCATTGCAAGCACCTGCGAAAATCCGGAACTTGCTGCCCGGTTCATTGACTTCTTCGTCAACGATATGGCTGCCGGCAAGGTTCTCGGCGTCGAGCGCGGCGTTCCCGTCAACACCGACGTCAAGGGCGCGGTCGTTCCGCTGATCGACGACGTGTCGAAACGGACGGTCGACTACATCTCGTCGATTGCCGGCCGGGTCGGCGCCTATCCTCCGCCAGTGCCGGTCGGCGCCTCCGAATTCGACACACGCGCCTTCCGGCCGCTGGCAGACAAGGTGGCCTTTGGCCAAGTGACGCCCGCAGAAGCGGCTGATCAGTTGGTTGCGGAAGGCGGCCGAATTCTCAAGGGCTGATCGTCTCGCGACGATAGTGGCCGCTTCGCTTGTCGAAATCGCCTATGCGCCCAAGTGCGCCGCCGAAGGAGGTCGGCGGCGCACAGAAATCGAAGCTTTCGGGAGAGGACCATGCTTGGCAGACGCGAATTTTTGCAATTGGGGTTGTTGTTCGGGGGCGCGGCAACGTTTTTGCAATCGCCGTTGCGCTCGGCACTGGCGGATAGCGCAACGATGCGCCTCTTCTGGTTCGGTTCTCCCGCACGCGCCGAGCGCACGCTTGGTGTTGCCAGGTTGTTCGAGGCCGCAAATCCCGGCGTGAAGATCAATGGCGAGGTTGGCGGCAACGACTATTGGTCGAAGCTGGCGACGATGCTGGCCGGTGGCAATGCGCCCGATATTTTCCAGCTCGCGCCAAGCCGCTTTGCCGACTACGCCCGCCGCAACACCCTGCTTCCGCTCGGCGATTACCTGGGAAGCGTAATCCGTACCGACAAGTTGATGCCCGGCGTCCTCGATCTCGGGGCGGTCGACGGCAAGGTCGTCGGCATGCCCCTGTCGTTGAATGCGTTTGCTCTGCTTTACGACAGTGTCGCCTTCGACGAGGCCGCCATTGCGCCGCCCGGACCGACGACGACCTGGGACGATTTTGCCAGGCTCTGCATCGACATCACCAAGGCGATCGGCCGGAAGAATGTCTGGGCGGTCGGCAACGGCGCGCGCTACAGCTATGCCTTTGAGGCGTTTCTCGTTCAGCGCGGCAAGCGACTGTACGGCGAAGATGGCCGGATCGGCTTCGATGCCACCGATGCCAGCGACTGGTACGGCTATTGGGAAAGTCTGGCGAAGAACGGCGGCTGCGTGTCGGCCGAGGTCCAGGCAATGGACAAGCTTCAGATCGATTCCAATCCGCTTTCAACCGGTCACGCGGTGATGGCGATCGCCTTTTCCAACCAGTTGCTCGGCTATCAGGCGCTCGCTAAGAACAGGCTGGGGATCACCTCGCTACCGATCGCCGACGCGGCGGGACCTTCCGGCCTGTTCTACAAGGCGAGCCTGCATTTCGGGATTGCCAGCACCTCGAGGCAGCCGGAGCTTGCAGCCCGGTTCCTCGATTTCTTCACCAACGACCTCGCGGCCGGCAAAATTCTCGGCGTGGAACGCGGCGTGCCGATCAACCTTGATGTCAGGGAGGCAGTGACGCCTCTTGTCGACGATGTCTCGAAACGATCGGTGGACTACATTTCCTCGATAGCGGGACGGGTGGGCGCCTTTCCGCCCCAGGTTCCGATCGGGGCCTCCGAGCTGGAGGAACGCGTGTTCCGACCGATCGCCGACCAGGTTGCCTTCGGCCAGCTGACGGTCGCTGCAGCCGGCGAGGAGCTGGTCGCGCAGGCAAACCGCATCCTCAGGAGCTGACGTTTCCAACGGCTCGCCCTGGGCCCTGCACCATAAGCCTCCCAAGACAGGAATGGCCAATGACAGATGGCATATACCCCGACAGCCTGTTCCATCCGTGGTCGGGCAATGAACTGCGCACGCGGGCCGATGTCGAGCGCGCGCTGAAATCGCTCTGCGACCCGGCCGAATCCTACCGGTCGGCCGGTGGCGCGCGGTTGCGGTTCGACGCGACCGCTGCGCATTTCGATCAGGCGGCAGCCGATCTCGAGGGCTTCTCGCGGTTGTTGTGGGGGCTGGTGCCGGCGCAGGTCGGCGGTGCCGACTGGATCGACTGGAAGCCGATCGCACGCGGTCTTGCGTGTGGCACGGATCCGCACCATCCGGAATATTGGGGGCAGCCGACGGATCGCAACCAGCGCCTCGTCGAGCTTGCGGCAATCGGCTTTGCGTTGCGTCTCGTGCCGGACAAACTCTGGGCTCCTCTTGAGCCAGATGAGCGCGAGAACGTCGTCGCCTATCTCAAGTCAGGGCATGCCTGCCGGTTTTCTGAGAACAACTGGAAGTTCTTCCGGCTGCTCATCAGCCTGGGGCTGGATTCCGTCGGCGCCGATCACGATCAGGGTTTGGACCAGGCCTATATCGACGAAATCGAGACCTTCTATTTCGGTGATGGCTGGTACAGCGACGGTGACGCGCGCCGCGCCGACCACTACATTCCCTTCGCCTTTCATTTCTACGGGCTCATTCTTGCCGTGCTCGACGGCCGCGCCTACACGCAGCCCTATCGCGAGCGTGCGCGTCTCGCCGCCGGCGATATGACGCGTTGGTTTGCCGATGATGGCGCCGCATTGGCGTTTGGCCGGTCGATGACCTATCGCTTTGCCATCGCCGGTTTCTTCGGCGCTCTGGCATTCGCCGGCGAGGAGGCGCTGCCGTGGGGGCAACTGAAGGGCTTCTATCTGCGCAATCTGCGCTGGTGGGCCAAGCAGCCGATGGCGTCGAGAGACGGCATCCTGCCGGTTGGTTACGCTTACCCGAACCTTCTGATGTGCGAGACCTACAACTCACCGCAGTCGCCCTATTGGGCCTTGAAGGCGTTTCTGCCGCTGGCCTTACCGGAGCAACAACCCTTCTGGAGCGCTGAAGAGGCGGATTGCCCACCGCGCGCCGACGTCGCCGTGCACGTGCACACGGGCATGATCATCAGGAACCCTCCTGGTGATGCCATCGCGCTTTGCGGTGGCCAGCAAACGGGTCCGCAAAACACCTGGGCACGGTTCGGTGCCGAGAAATACAGCAAGTTCGTCTATTCCGCCCGCTACGGTTTCAGCGTGGAAAGTGACCCCAACCGTTTCGCCGACGCTGTCCTGGACGGCATGATCGGATTCAGCAGCGACGGTCTCCAGTTCCATGTCCGCCAGGCCAACGAGCAAGTGCTGATCGCCGATGACGTCCTCTACGCGCGCTGGCGGCCCAATGGCGACATCCTGGTCGAAACCTGGCTCTACTGTCATGGCGATTTCCATGTCCGCACCCATCGCGTCTGGGCCGAGCGAGCGGTCCTAACCAAGGAAGGCGGCTTTGCGATCGCCCGAAGCGATCGGCTTGCCGATGCACTGGAAGGTGAAGCTGGCAACGCTGTTGTTGCAACTCCGCACGACCTGTCGGCGATCGTCGATCTCGGCTCGTCGGTCATCCGTGCCGGCAAAGCGCATATCGCCCAGCCGAACACCAACCTGATTGCCGGAAGGACGCTGGTGCCGCAGTTGACGGCAGAGATTCCCCGGGGAACGAGCACACTTTTTGCAGCCGTCCTGGCGAGCGCCGATCCGGCCGCCGGGCGCAGCACGCTGACGCGCTTGCCGCCGGCCCCCGACCTGCCAGCGCTTGAAGCCCTGATCAAGGCAAGCGGCCGGCCGGTCACCCTTATGAGCAGAAATACGAGTGCCTGACCGGCTGTTGACGCCGGCCTATTTTGCAAGTCGAGGACAAGAACTGATGGATATTCGCCAAGCTATACATTTCGAACAGGCCGAGACGCTCGACACCGAGGGGCTGCGCCGCCATTTCCTCATCAAGGATCTCTTCGCAGCCGGCGAAATACGCGCCGCCTACAGCCACTATGACCGCCTGGTTCTGCTCGGCATCCGGCCGGAAGCTGCACCGCTCGCCTTCAGCGCCGAGCTCGCGAAATCCGCTGGCGTTGCCGATTTTCTCGAGCGGCGGGAACTGGCCGTCGTTAACCTTGGCGGCGGCGCGGCGAGAATATCCGTCGATGCCGTGGATCATGTCATTGCGCCTTTTGAGGCGCTCTACATCGGCAAGGGTGCGAAAGGCGTGTCCTTTGCCGCCGTGGACGAGGCATCGCCTCCAAAACTCTATGGCGTCTCGGCGCCCGCGCATGCCAGCCACCCCACCCATAAGATCACCCAGGATGAAGCGTCTCCCCAGGCGCTCGGGACGAGCGAGGCCGCCAACAAGCGCACCATCTACAAATATGTCCATGATGGCCTGTTGCCGACCTGCCAGCTCATGCTCGGCATCACGCGGTTCGAGCCGGGAAGCGTCTGGAACACCATGCCTGCGCACCTTCACGATCGGCGCATGGAAGCCTACCTCTATTTCGACATGCCGGAAGATCGTATGGTCGTCCATCTCATGGGGCGGCCCGAGGCGACGCGTCACCTGATCGTTCGCAACGAGCAGGCGGTCATTTCGCCCCCGTGGTCGATCCACAGTGGCAGCGGCACGGGCTCCTATGCCTTCGTGTGGGCAATGGCAGGCGATAACCAGTCCTTCGCCGACATGGATTTTGTGGCAATGGAGACCCTGCGATGACCGAGATTGGGGATCTGTTCAGTCTTTCCGGCAAGTGGGCGCTGGTCACAGGCGCCCGGGGAGGGCTGGGACAGGCGATGGCTTTGGCGCTCGCGAAAGCCGGGGCCGACATCGTCGGCCTCGGCTCGACGCCGATGCCGGAAACAGGCCAGCTGATCGAAGCTGCCGGACGCCGATTCCTCGGCATCCAGGCGGATCTTTCGCAACCCAACGATTTTCGCTCTCTCGTCGGCGAGATCGAAGAGCAAGCCGGGCCCATCGATATCCTGGTCAACAATGCCGGAACGATCAGGCGTGCCGATCTGCTCGACTACTCCGAGGCTGATTGGGACGTGGTGACGAACGTCAACGAAAAGAGCCTGTTCTTCCTGAGCCAGGCCATTGCGCGCGGCATGGTTTCACGCCGCTTCGGTCGCATTATCAACATCGCATCGCTGCTCTCCTTCCAGGGGGGCATCCGGGTTCCGGCCTATACCGCCTCCAAGCATGCGGTGGCGGGGCTGACGAAGCTGATGGCAAACGAGTTGGCTGCATCCGGTGTCACCGTCAACGCAATCGCGCCCGGCTATATGGAAACTGACAACACCGCGGCCCTGCGAGCGGATCCGGAGCGACAGAGGCAAATCCTCGAACGTATTCCCGTCGGGCGATGGGGCGTTCCTGAAGATCTGGCGACCGCGGTCCTGTTTCTGGCAAGTCCGCATGCATCCTATGTGACTGGAGCTATCATTCCGGTGGATGGAGGATGGCTCGCGCGGTGATGGCACTTCGATCGTTAGGACAGTCGCTATGTCGAGCGTGCAGTTTGGGGGTGGCAGTGGAGAAAAAGAGCGCATTGCTTCACCCGAGGCGAGATCGGCATCAGAGGATCTGAAGGGTGAGAAAATCATCTCGTTCTCGCGCCAGAACCTGTCTTACACGGAGCGCTCCGAGAAGTTCGAGGAGTACGATCTTTCGACGAACGTCACTTACAGCTGCGACGACACCTTCTCGCTACAGCGCCGCGCGTCTTATAAGACGCGCAAAGGTCGCTGTAGCACTTTGAATTGCTGCATGCTTTCATCCTTAAATCGAATACGAGCGTTGGCCGTCGAGTGATTTCTGGCATAAGATGGCATCTGCTATACGCCGAGGTTGGCACTGCCCAACAGGCAGCAGATGACCGTTCCACATTGAACAGTCTGCTGTAGCAGAGGTGCGACGTTCGGATCATCACCATTGACGGTATTTGCCCGGCACTTCGCGTTATTGGTGGGAGTTGATTCATGCGTTCGCCAGATATGACCGGAATATCCCGACCCCCGCGCTGGGGGTTGGCCGCAAAGCTGTTTACGACGCTCGTCCTGCTTGGCGCCGCCGCGATCTTGGTGACCGGTGTACTCGGTTACTTCCGTGCCCGTGACGCCATCGAAAAAGCGGTTTTCGACCAACTCACGGCCGCCCGTCAGAACAAGACGCGTCAAGTCGAAACCTATTTTCGCACCATCGCAGCGGAACTGCGCCTGCTCGCCGCCTCCAAGATGGTGGTTGATGCGACGCGCGAATTCCGGATTGCAGTCGACCAGCTCGATCGCGCAGGCGTACAGCCTGACCTTCGGCAGAAGGTCCAAGATTGGTACGCTGAGAACTTCATCCCGCAGATGACGAGTATCCTGGGAAGGCAACCGGAGCTGTCCGACTATCTGCCGGTTGGTGGCGCTCCGTACTATCTGCAGTATCACTACATCGTGGAAAATCCGAACCCGGCGGAGCGACGCAAGCTTCTCGATGATGCCGGTGATGGCAGCGAATACACCAGGCTGCATGCCACCTATCATCCATTGATGCGCGCAGCCGCCTCGATGGTCGGTTTCTTCGATTTCATGATCGCCGATCCCAAATCGGGTCGACTGATCTACACAGTCCAGAAGGAACTCGATTTTACCACATCCCTGCAATTCGGTCCCTACCGCCGCTCCAACGTCGCATCCGCTGTCGCGCGCTGCGCAGAGCCCGCCGGACAATCGGCCATCTGCCTGGAGGATTTCGCTCCATATGCACCGACCGGTGGAGCGCCAATTGCCTTCATGGGAGCACCGGTGATTGATAAGGGTGTCGTCATCGGGGTGCTGGTGGCGCAACTGTCGAACGAGGAGATCGACAACGTCGTCACTGGTGGTCGCCGGTGGCGACAGGAAGGGTTCGGCGACACGGGCGAGGCATATTTAATTGGACCCGACTATCTGGTGCGCTCTGGACCGCGGACATTCTACGAGAACCGGGAGGCGTACTTCGCCGAACTCAAGTCTGTCGGTGCCTCGGACGAGGAGATCGCCGCCATTCAGCGTTACGGGACGCCGGTGATGCATCAGCGCATCGACACCGAAGCATCTCGGGCAGCACTTGCCGGTGTCGAAAACACCGGCGAGATCATCGGGTACCGTGGCGTGCCGACACTCGCCTCGTGGGGCCCGCTCGAGATACCCGGCGTCAGGTGGGCGCTCGTCGCTAAAATTGACAGCGCCGAGGCGTTCGCGCCGATCGCCCAGCTCCGCCAGGAGCTGCTGATCGTCGGGGGATTGGCGCTGTTGGCGGTGGCCGTGACGGCCGCATGGCTTTCGCGCGCACTGCTCGGACCGCTGCGTGAACTCACTGCCGGAGTAAAGCGCTTCGCGGCCGGCGACTATGGAGCCAGTGTGCCAGTTCACACGCGCGACGAGGTGGGCCAACTCTGCTCAGCCTTCAACGGCATGGTCGAGACGCTGCACGAAAAAAATGTCGTGATCGAGAACAAGAATCGTGAGAACGAGGAACTGCTCCTCAACGTGCTGCCGGCTCCGATCGCCAACCGGTTGCGCGGTGGCGAGGCTGGGATCGCCGACGGCTTCGCCGAGGTGACCGTCGCCTTCGCGGATCTGGTTGGCTTCACGGCTCTGTCATCGGAGATGCCGCCACACGAGGTCGTCACGTTTCTCAATGGGCTATTCACGCGCTTCGATGTCGCCGCCAATGAACTCGGAATCGAGAAGATCAAGACGCTTGGTGACGCCTATATGGCGGTGTGTGGCTTGCCCGAGCCGGTGGCTAACCACTCCGAGCGGATGGTGCGCATGGCTATCCGCATGGTTCACATTACCCGAGAGCACGCGATGGAAAACAACGTCTCGATGAAGCTCAGGGTTGGCGTCAATACCGGGCCGGTCGTGGCCGGCATCATCGGCAAAAGCAAGTACATCTACGACCTGTGGGGCGATACGGTGAACCTTGCCAGCAGGATGGAATCAGGCGGCGTGCCCGACGCGGTTCAGGTGACGCGCCCTGTCTACGAAAAGCTCAAAGACCACTTCGTCTTCGAGCCGCGCGGCCCTATCGAAGTCAAGGGCAAGGGCAAGGTAGAGGCCTGGCTGTTGAGGTTGTAATGCCGGACCGGCCATATCCGGCCTGTCGATCAGGTGGAAGCGATACGGGAACGCGTCCGCAATTTCTCGCCGGCATGAACGTCTACGTCTCAACCGCGCGGAGATGATGTAGCTGGAATACTCCAACCCGCGTCCTTCTCAGTCGCGTTGGCGAAACGCCTTGGCGGACATCACTACCGCGACTGCCGGGATGTTGTCCGTCAGCCCTTCTTTCCGTTCGATGCCATCTGTATGCCGGCCGCGCGTCCGCCGCTCGGAACCACGACGATCTGCCTGACCTTGCCTTCTTTGAACGCTGTGAGGAAACGCTTGTAGTCCTTGAAGGCGACGCAGCCATGCGATTCCGCCCGGCCGCTGCGCAGCAGGTAGCTGTGGGTCAGGAAACCGTCTCGGCCGTGCTTGTTCTTTCCGTCGACAGGCAGCATGCGGACCGCCTCGACCCCATGGAAGCGCGTTTCGCGCATCTTGAGATTGTAGGTGTGCGGTGGGGTCGGTCCGGTCATCTTGACGTTCACGTAACGCGGATTGTCGGCCATCTTGCCGATGCCGGAATGGGCCTCGAGCACGCTGCCGTCGGGCATGTAGACCTTCGCGGCGGTGATGTCGTAGACCGCGACGCCATTTCCTGCGCGGGCACCGCCGCCGAATAGGTTGCGGAGCGCGCCGAGGCCGCCACCGGATCGATTGTCCGCCGGATTGTTCGGCCGCACAAAGGCAAGCTGTTGCTGCCTTGGCGTTTCGCGTTCTTCGGTCCTCTTGATTTCATCGGCTTTCGGTGCCGTCCCGTCTTGGACCTGCCTGATCTCTGGCTTTTCGGCTTCAACGACAGGCTTCTGAACTTGACGGCCACCGGGACGGACCTGTGGCAGCGGTCCCGAAGACGGCGTGTCCTCGTAGTCTGGCAGGGCAACGGCCTCATCTTCGGCGTTCGGGTCCGGCGAGGCCGCGAGGTCGTCCTCCATTGGTACTGTCAGCAACGCCGAAAACACAGCGCTGTCCGTTGCGCTCTGAGAGGGCCCCGCATAGGCCAACGAGACCAAGGGCTTGTCGGTTGCTACGGCGCGCGGCGGCCCGAACCGTTCCGGCGCAGGCGCGTCAAGACTGGCGATCGCGCGGCCTGGCGTGACGGAATGAGAGGCCCTGAAGTGGCTGGCGAGCTGCTCGGATGTCAATGCAGCCTGCTTCGCACCGGAACTGAAGCGTGCAGCCTTGCCACTCGTCTCGGCATCTCCAAAGATATCGGCCCTGCGGGGGAGTTTCCCTTCGGCGCCGCTAAGGCTTGCGAGCACGACGGGCTCGGCCACGGCGACCAGCCTCGGCGTCTGTTCGACCCTTGCCTGCTTGACCCACGGGCGCTCTTTTTTGTGCTGCGCCGCATAGAGTTGTGGTTTGGGCAGGAGGTTGCCCGAACCGTGACCGAAATAGCTGCCCATCGCGACTGCACCCACGACGGATCCCGCGGCCGCGCCGGCAAGGGCGATGCCGCAACAGGTGATCAGCAGTGGACGCAACAGACGGCGCAAAGACTGTGAACGAACGACCTTACTCAAACGCATCTCAAGCCAGTAAATCTCGCAAACGCTCTCGGGCCGACGAGCGACCACCGCTGCGCAATTTCCCGGATTGTCCCCTTTTTGACGACGGATCGACAAAGAATGAACAAGTATGGTTAAATTTTGCTTTCCATGAATCTCACTAGATTAAAACTGGCATCAAGGCGTCCGTTCTCGGCCGTCGAATGGGTTTGCCGGATGATCGGCGGCTGGTTTCTGAAGTGGGTAGGATGCCGGGTGTAGCCCCAGCAAGGACTACACCCGATGCGTACTCTTCAATCAGCCTACAGCGCCGCGCGTCCTATTCGACGCGCAAAGGTCGCTGTAGCACTTTGAATTGCTGCATGTTTTCGTCCTTAAATCGAATGCGATTTGAGGAAACATGCTGTAGGCGACGGTTTCTATCGAGACCGACGTGAAGGGACGGATCGGCGCGTTAGTTGAGGGGAATTGCATTATCCCCCTTGCTGGCTTGATAGACAGAAGAGAGATCGTCGTATTTGCGGCCGATTGCAGTTGCTCTTTCCTTCAAAAGCGAATGCTGCGGTTCCGGAACTCCGTCGATCAGCCCCATGATCGACTGTCCTTTCCAGAATGAATTCGTCCGATTGTAGCCCCCGGGCTCCAGCGTGAAGACTTCCTTCAGGATCTTCAAATCGTGCGGAATGGAAAACGCATCCCGGGAATCCTCGTGGCTGAAGAAGTAAAAGAAGTTGTCGAAGCCTGCCCAGGTGATCGCCGAAAGGCACATCGAGCACGGCTCATGGGTCGACAGGAAGATGAGGTCCGTCGTATCCGGCCGCTCGGATCCGGTCATCTCATAGAAGCGCTTCAGGGTGTGAACCTCCCCGTGCCATAACGGGTTCTCGGTTTCGTTGTTGGTTTCGACGAGCACAGTGGAAAGGTCCGATTTCCGCAGCAGCGCCGCTCCGAAGATCTTGTTGCCGGCCGCGACGCCGACCTCCGTGGCGGGGATGATGCCAGCCTCCATGGCTGTCAGCAGGGCGTCGAGCAGACGCGTCGTTTCGATTTCTTCTGACATTCTTCATCTCCTTGAAATGTCGGGAAAAAGTTTTGTCCGGACCAAAGTTTAGATTTCGATCCGGACAGTGATTTCAAAGCAATGCTCAGTGAGCGCCCTCAGGGATCATCGGTATTTCGATGCCTTTTTCGTCATAGAGCTTGCCGTTGAGGAAGTAGTCGCCATCGCGAAGCCGCACGATGTCCTTGTAGCGGATCGTCCGTTCTGTCCCCGCCACGAACACTGACTGCTGATCGGCATTTCCTGCTTTGAAATGGTTGAACAGCAGGTTGAGGACGATCGCCATCAACGCAGCGGAACTGATGCCGGAATGAAAGATCGTCGCGACCCAGGCCGGGAAGTGCTCGTAGAATCCCGGTGACGCGATGGGGATCATGCCGAAACCGATCGACGTCGCGACGATGATCAAGTTCATGTTGTTGTGGTAGTCGACCTTGGAGAGCGTGCGTATGCCACTTGCCGCGACCGTACCGAAAAGGACGATGCCGGCCCCACCGAGAACGGAACTTGGCACGGCTGCAACAACGCGTCCCATGACCGGCAGAAGGCCGAGGGCGACGAGAAAAAGACCGCCGGTCGCCACCACATAGCGGCTCTTCACGCCGGTTACGGCGACAAGCCCGACGTTCTGGGCAAAGGCACTCTGTGTGAACGAACCGAAGATCGGCGCGAGAATACTCGACAGCATGTCGGCCCGAAGCCCATCGCCCAGGCGGTGAGAATCAACCTTCGTTTCGACGATCTCGCCAACGGCGAGAATGTCGGCTGATGTCTCCACGAGCGTCACGATGATGACGATCAGCATCGAGACGATGGCGGCGATCTCGAAGGTGGGATAGCCGAAATGGAATATTGTCGGCAGGGCGAAGAGGGGGCCATTTCCGACTTGCGAAAAGTCGGTCATGCCAACGGCATAGGCGATGCCCGTTCCGATCACGAGCGCAAGCAGGATGGAGAGCCTTGAAACCGATGCGCTTCCAAGCTTGCTGAGCAGGAGAACGATGGCGAGCGTTGTGGCGGCCAGCTGGATATTTGCCGGGCTTCCGAAATCGGGGGAACTGTTGTTGCCGCCCATTGCCCAGAACGCGGCGACCGGCATCAGCGTCAGTCCAATGGTGGTGATGACGATACCGGTGACTAGGGGTGGGAAGAAACGGGTAATCCGTGAGAATACGGGCGTAATCAATAGCCCGATCAACGACGCCGCGATAACGGCGCCGAGAATAGACGGTATTCCCCCATTGCCGGAAATCGCCACCATTGTCGCAACCCCCGAGAACGAAACGCCCTGTACAAGCGGCAGACGGCTCCCGAAGAATGGCAATCCCAATGTTTGCAGGATGGTGGCCAGACCACCGGCAAAAAGCGACGCCGTCACCAGGAGGCCGATGTCACTTGGGCTAAGCCCCGCCGCCTGTCCGACAATAAGGGGTACGGCGACTATGCCGCCGTACATCGTCAGAACGTGCTGTAATCCATATGCGATATTGGCGCCGATGCTGAGTTTTTCGTCTTCCGGGCGCCTGCTTGATGCACTTCCCTCTTTTATAATTGCCAAGGTAAACTCCTCCATACCTTTGCTGAGTTGCGTTTTGAGTTGAACCCCATTTCGGTCAGACACGTCGGCATAGCCATCGGGGCACAGGCCTATGCCGAGCATGGGCTCATGCCTGAATGAGAGATCGTTGCCGCTTATCGTCGACGTTGCTGGAACGCGCACGAGAGACGTGTCGTCGTGCAACAGGGGCAGGGTGTCCGAACCGAATTTCAGGAGCGGTGCCCGGCGGCGCTGCGCGCTCTAAGAGGTGAACCGGATCATCGAAGAGACCGAGCGGCAAGGCAGTTTCGCCACCCTCGATCGAACGGATCCTGATTCCGCGAACGAAATCGAGGCTGCCGATAATTTTATGGATACCCTGGGACCGAGCAATGACTGTGAAACGCTTCGAGTGGACGTCGACCAGCTCTGATGCGACCACGTCGCTCTTGGCAGGGGACTTGCGACGGGCGTCAGACTGGCGCGTATTGCGGCAGATAACGCAATGAAAGCCATAGACTAACCGACCAGCGGTTGAGGTCTTCCAATCATGCTCAAAGCAAAAAATATTACCAAAGGGAAGTTCGGTTTCCATGCCCCCACCAGCTCCATAGTTGAACTGGCAATTGGCCAGTTTCGCTAGGACCCTGTTCCAGGAGGTGCGAACTCCGGATCGTCATCAACGTGGGTTGAACGGGGCAATTCTTGCGAGGCACAGGCCTACGCTTCAATTAACGATGCAATGTTTTTACAGATACTGTCAAGGGGGCCAAGGAGACGTTATCGCTTATCGAGATCGTTCCTTCACGAGATCGATGAAGGCGCGTAGTTTGGCGGGCGCGTGCCGGCGCCCGGGGTAGTAGAGGCTGAGGCCGGGATAGGCCGGGGTCCAGTCATCCAGCACCTGGATCAGCCGTCTCGCCGCCAGATCCTCGGCGACCAGGTCTTCCGTGATCAGCAACAGGCCGACGCCGGCGAGAACCGCCTCGTGCATCAATGCGGTTTCGTCGAGCGTCAGGACGCCGGGAACGTCAATCTCCACCGTCTCGCCGCGCTTCTCGAATTCCCAGCGATAGATCGAACCGGAGGACATGCGCATGCGGATGCAGACATGGCGCAGCAGGTCGGCGGGCACGCGCGGCTGTTCGCGGCCCGCAAAATAGGCGGGCGACCCGACGACGATGGAACGGATCGTCCGGCTGAACGGCACGGCGATCATGTCCGCCGGTAGGCTCTCCTGAAGGCGGAAGCCGGCATCAAATCCTTCCTCCACAAGATCGATCAGCCGATTGTCGGTCACCAGCTCGACCTTCATCTCCGGATAGCGCCGGAGATATTCGAGGATCAGCGGCGACAGGATCATCCGCGCTGCGCCGAGCGAGGTGTTCAGCCGCAGCGTGCCGGAAGGGCGCTCGCGGTGCTGATCGACATTCTCGATGGCGGCGTGGATTTGCGAAAGGGCCGGAGCGACCTCCGCGATGAACTGCTCGCCCGCCGCCGACAGCGAAACGCTGCGGGTGGTGCGATCGAACAGGCGTACGCCAAGCCGCGCCTCGAGACCCGCGACCGCGTGACTGAGGGCTGAGGAGGACATGCCAAGGTCGCGGGCGGCGGCGCGAAATCCACCGCGTCGGGCCACCGCCACCACGGCTTCCAGTTCAATCAGGCCGCTGCGATTCATTGCGCTGGTTTCCGGGACAGTTTGCGTCTCTTTCACGGTCTTATACACGCAATCGGAAGGCGCTACATCCTGGTTTCAACAGGAGAACGACTATGCGCGATATCAACGAAATCTACATCGATGGCGCCTTCGTCACGCCGCACGGGACTGAGCGGTTCCAGCTTTTCAACCCGACTACCGAACAAGCGATCGGCGCGGTGCGCCTGGGCGACGTCGAGGACGCCCGCGGCGCAATTGCTGCTGCGAAACGCGCGCTGCCGGCGTGGTCGCAGACCAGCAAGGAGGAGCGGATCGTCCTGTTGCGCCGTTTCCATGACGTGGTCGCCGCCCGGTTCGACGATCAGCTCGACGCTATCGTCGAGGAATACGGCGCGCCGAAGAGCCGCGCCGGTTGGATGGTGAACATGGCGGCCACTGCCTTTCTGGAGGCGGCGGAAACGCTTGAGGCTTATGATTTCAACCAGACCATCGGCCGTGCGGACGTGCGCATGATGCCCTTGGGCGTCGTCGCCGCCATCACGCCCTGGAACAGCAATGCCTCCTTCATCTGCGGCAAGATGGCGATGGCTATCGCCGCCGGCTGCACCATCGTGATCAAACCCAGCGAAATGAGCGCAATCCAGACCCGGATCGTCACCGAGGCGCTGCATGAGGCGGGTGCTCCTGCAGGTCTGTTCAACATCGTCACCGGACGGGGTGATGTCGTCGGTGCGGAGTTCGCCTCTCACCCCGACGTCGCCAAGGTGACGTTCACCGGTTCGACAGCAGTTGGACGGTCGATCCTGCGGTCGGCCGCAGAGACGATGAAACGCGTGACGCTGGAGCTCGGTGGCAAGGGGCCGCAAATCATTTTGGACGATGCCGATCTCGATGAGGCGATCCCAGTGGTGGTGGCGTCCGGTTTCATGAACAGCGGCCAGGCTTGCGTAGCGGGGACGCGGGTTCTCGTCCCGGAACGCAGAATGGCAGAGACCCTGGCGAGGCTGAAGGCCGAGGTCGAGGCGGTCCGCGCCGGCGATCCGACCAACCCCGAAGTGTCCGTTGGCCCAATGGTCAGCCGGAAGCAGTGGGACCGGGTGCAATCCTATCTGAAGCTTGGACAGGAGGAAGGCGCGACGCTGCTGGTCGGCGGCGAGGGCCGACCTGAAGGCCTTGAGCGCGGCTGGTTCGTGCAGCCGACCGTCTTTGCCAACGTCACCAACGACATGCGGATCGCGCGCGAGGAAATCTTCGGACCTGTGCTGAGCGTGATCGGTTACGCCACGGAGGAAGACGCTATCGCCATCGCCAACGACACGACCTACGGCTTGCAATCCTATGTCCTGTCGTCAGATCCCGTGCGGGCGCGACGGGTTGCCGCGCGCCTGGAGGCCGGGCGAGTCGTCATCAACGGAGCACCCCACGAGCCCCTGGCACCCTTCGGTGGGTTCAAACAGTCGGGAATTGGCCGCGAACGCGGCGTCGTGGGCCTGGAGGCTCATCTTGAGCCCAAGGCGATCCTTGGCTGAGGCAATCGATGGCGTCTCTCGAGGTCTGTCTCGACCTCGAGAGACCCCTGATCGTCCTGCTGGACGCCGATCTTTCGGAAGACGCCGGAACGGATTTCTTCGCAAGCGGCGATGACGCCGTCTCCAGCTTCCAATGGTCAGCCGCAGCAGGCGAACATTGACAACATTGGCGTTCAGCTTCATGTCAGCGGTTGCATCCATGGTGCTCGAAAAGGAGCACGTTGGATGAAATTTGGATCCATAAGACCAATCCTGTGGGCGACACTCGCGGCCGCATTGATCATCGGAGGGTACCTCGGCGGTATCCAGCTTTCCGGGAACTTCCACGAGGTTGTTCCGGGCGAGCTCTACCGTTCGAACCAGCCGACGTCGGCGCAGATCGCCGACTACGCCAAGCGATTTGGCATTAGGTCGATCGTCAATCTTCGTGGTGTCGACAACGGCGCGGCTTGGTATCGCGATGAGGTCGCAACTGCCGCAGCGCTCGGTCTGAAACATGTGGACTTCAGGATGTCCGCGAGCCACGAGATGACACTCGATCAATCCTTGAACCTCGTATTGCTGCTGCGCGATGTTCCCAAACCGGCCCTCATTCACTGCCGGTCAGGCGCCGACCGCACGGGGCTTGCTTCGGTCATCTATCTCCAGCAAATCGCCAAGGCCGACGAAGAGACCGCCGAAAAACAGCTGTCGATACGCTTCGGGCACATCGGGATCCCCTACCTTTCCCCCAGCTACGCAATGGATGAGAACTGGGAGATGTTGGAGAAGGTCTTCGGCCTCGCCGGTTAGGGCATTTCCAGGAAAAGTGCCAAGCGACGTTCCGTGAGGAAATGTTTGGAAACAAAGAGATGGAGCATTTCTTTCACACCGCTTAAATCGGAAGCGCTCTAACCGGCACTCTCCTCGGGGCGGGGCAGATAACGCCTGGCGATCATCCAGCAGATCGTTGCCCATGTCGCACCCGCACACCAACCGCCAAATACATCTGTCGGATAGTGAACGCCGAGGTATATCCGGCTCAATCCGACCATCAAAGTCAGCGCCAGGGCCACGGCGATGACGTAGAGACGCGTGGCGCGGTTCGATTGGACCCGCGAGAGAAGCAGGCCCAACGTCAGATAGGTAACCGCAGACAGCATCGCATGCCCGCTTGGAAAGCTGAGATCATGCACATCGACCAGGTGGGGCACGATGTCGGGTCGAGGTCTCGCAACCCCGATTTTCAGAAGCGTGCTCAGCAACCATCCACCCAGAACCGAGAGCAGTACGAACATACCGGTGGCGCGACGCGATGCGAGAACCAGATAGCCGACTGTAACGATAGTGACGAGGGTCAGTACGGTGGTGCCACCGAGGCTGGTGATGTCGGTGACCACATGCGTCAACCATCCGGGCCCGATGGGAGCGGAGAGGTTGCCGGGCTGGCGCAGCGCGCGCAGGATCGCCTCATCGAACGCGCGCGTTTCTCCCTCGACCACCTCGCTCGTCAGCCTAATGAAGACAAAGGCGCCTCCGGATGCCAGTGCAAAGGCGGCGATGCCTAGGGGCCCATACGCCCTCATGCGTCTGTAAAACCGTTCGGTTAGCGCGGCGATCTTGGACAAGGCGGGCTCCCGCTGGGTTAAAGGCGCACGGCGGCCTCGAAGCCGCCCAACCTCCCGGTCGCAGGAGATTGGAGTGCCAGGCTGCCGTTCATCTGCTCGACGAAGCGCTTGACGATCGACAGCCCAAGTCCAGAGCCGGCCGCTTGCGTTGGTCCGCGCGTGAACCGTCTCGTCAGGCCCGCCAATGTCGGTTGATCGAGGACGGCGCTTTCATTGACGACGCGGATGCCATCAGTGCCGAAATAGACATCGACGACACTGCCCGACGGGCTGTGGACCAATGCATTCTCAAGCAGGTTGCGCACGACGATCGCGAAGGCATCCGGGCGGATTTGCCGCTCGAGGCGCGCCTCATCCGGCGCATGAAGCACGATGCGCCCCGCGCCCAACGCAGATCGCCCGATGTCTTCGATGACAACCTGCAGGACCGGGAAGAGGTCCGTTTTTTCGTCCGACACGCCGATGCCTGCTTCAGCGCGCGACATCTGCAGCAGTTTTTCCGCCAGCCGCCCCAGATGTTGAAGCGATCGTTCGATCTGTCCGACACGGGCAGACAGCGAAGGCGGCACCTCCGCGAGCAGCCGTTGGGTCTGCGCCAGCGCGCCGGCAATCGGTGTGCGCAACTCGTGTGCGCTGTTGGCGGTGAATTCCCGCTCGGATTCGAGAACGGCCCGCAGTCGATCCAGCAGCAAGTTGACGGAGCGGGCGATCGGGCGAAGCTCGACCGGGAGCCCGGCTTCATCCACCGGCACCATGTTGCCACCATCCTTGGTGCCGATATCGTCGCGCAGCCCTTCAATTGGAGACAGGGTCATACGGACGACGAGGATGATGGCAATGATGCTGGCGGGAATGAGTGCCAGGATCGGGAAAAAGAGGGCCATTCCCCCCTCGATTGCAGCCTCGCGCCTATTGTCGAGGGAGTCCGCCACTTGGATGTAGAATGAGCCGTCCGCGGTCCCGGCCGTGTATATCCGGTGCGTATCGTTCTGCGAGAAGCCGACCTCGAGGGGGGCCGGGAAGGGCTCGGCAGGCGCATCCCTCGATTTCAACAGGATCTGCCCGTCCCGACCGCGAACCTGGTAGACAAGATATTCGCGGTTGCTGGCTGCTTTTTCTGCCGGGCGTCGTAGCGCATCGCCCGCATCCCGCCCGGCCAGATCGTCGATGACGATCGGAAGCAGGCGTTCGGCGGTTTCCTGAATGCCGCTATCGAAAATCTCGGAAAACTCGTCCTGCATGATGAGGATGCCAAATCCCATGGCGACGAGCCAGAAAACCGCGACGACACTTGTGATCGCGACGACGAGCTTGCGGGTCATGCTTGGTTTCTGGAACATGGTCACTCACTTGATGCAGTAGCCCACACCCCGAACAGTTTCGATGCGGTCATGGCCGATCTTTTTTCGCAGCCGGCTGATGTAGACCTCGACCGTGTTACTTTCGATCTCGGCGCCGAAGGCGTAAAGCTCCTCGTGAAGCTGTGCCTTGGACACAATTGCTCCGGGTCTGGCCGCCAGTTTGTCCAGGACGGCCCATTCGCGGGCGCTCAAGAGCTGGACCTCATTGTCTACCACCACGTTTCGGTTGATCTGGTCTATCTCGATCCCGGGTAGGCGAATGGTCGAGGTTGGCTTGCCCGCATAGCGCCTCGATACCGCCAGCATGCGCGCAGTCAATTCGTCGAGGTCGAAGGGTTTGACGAGATAGTCGTCTGCCCCGCTGTTAAGTCCCTCGATCCGATCGGATACTTGATCGTGCGCTGTCAGGATGATGACCGGCGTTGCATCCTGACGTGAGCGTAAAGACCGGAGCAATGACAGTCCATCTCCATCCGGCAATCTCAGGTCGAGAAGGATAAGCCCGTATTCGACCGTCCCCGTTGCCGACATCGCATCAACGACGCTTAAGAACCAGTCTACGGCATGGCCCGCGGCGGCGACGTGATCACGCAGCGCCTCCCCCAGGACCTGATCGTCTTCCACAAGCAGAACGCGCAAGCTACCATCCGCCACCAAACAACCTCTGCCTATTGTCGCCCATAGGCATGCGTCAAGTCGATTGTTTTTCGATCGGGCGGATTGCTCATGAGGCCATGGCTCCCTTGCCTGCCGAAAAGGCGCCGAGTTGTGGATCGTAGGCTGCGGGATCCCTGGCATGAACCCGAAGGGCGCGAGACGATGGAAGCCATCGTCTCCGGGCAGGGTGCCCGGCAGCCGGCGCCCTTAGAGCGAAGTCTTCGGTTCGCGAAACGCACCGTGCTTCTTGAAGTGGCTGACCAATGCGGTCGCCATGCCGACAAGCGCCATCAGGGCAGCCAGAACAAGCAGATAGGATCGCCGGTGCTCAAGGTTCTCGGCGATGGCGAACCGATACATTTCCGTTGCGAGGATGGCGAGCAGAGCGGCTGAGACAGTCGAATAATCCTTGGCGACGACGCGTTTGAAATTGAATGACATCCCGTCGATCGAGTGACGGAAGTTCTCAAGCCGCAGCGCCCAGCGCGGCACGTCTCGACAATAGGCCCGATAGGCTTCGCCGAACTTCTGCTCCAGGAAAACTTCCTCGGCATAGACGATGCATTGGTACATGAAGGCAAACAGGCCAACGCCAATCGCAATGACCAGCGGATTGCCGTGCAGCAGGAAAATGCCGGTATAGACGAGCATGTTGCCCACATAGAGCGGGTTTCGGCAGACGCCGAACATGCCTTCGGTGACCAGGTCCTTTGCGTAGACCCTCTTGTTCAACCCGCCGCGCTTAATGTAGGCGTAGCCCACCACGACCGTGCGTAATGCCAGCGCGGCGAGAACAACAGCAATGGCGGCCGCGGTCTTCAGCAGGTTCGCTGTCCCGCTGCCCCACATTTCGGTTGACGGCGGCACCAGGATGAATAGTGCCAGGATGATGGCCGGGAAGACCTGGTTGCGGTACCGGAAGAAGAAATTACCGAGCTGTATCATTAGCGTCTTCATGTCGGCGCCCTACTTGACTGCGACGATGCCGCAGAAATTGTACCAGCGGAAAAAGACTTCGACGCTGCGGAAGCCCACTTCTTTCAGCAGTTGCAGGTTTTCCTCCAGGCGATAGGGGATCAAGACATTCTCCAGGGCTTCGCGCTTCTTGGATATCTCGATCTCGGAGTAGCCGTTGCGCCGCTTGAAATCGTAGTAGTGCTGGATGAAGAGCCGGTTGAAGGTCGTATCTTCACCCGTCAGCTTCTCGACGAGAAGCAGGCAGCCTCGATCGTTGAGAGCTTGATACATCATGCGCATAACGCGTTCGCGGTAGAGCGGACGAATGAACTGCAGCGTCAGCAACATGGTGACGACGCTCGCATTGTCCATGTCCACGCCCTGATGGAGGTCGGCGACCTTGAGGTCGATCTGCCTGCGGGGTGCCGATGCGTCTATCTTCTGGCGCGCCTTGTCGAGCATGTCGGGCGCATTGTCGATGCCGACGAAGCGAACGCTCGGCTCGATGACGCCGTCGAGGCTTAGAAGGGTCGTGGCTGTGGAGCAGCCGATGTCATAGACGTTGGTGTCGGGTTGCGCGAAATCACGCGCAAGCTCGCACACCATGCGCTGCATTTCCTCGTAGTAAGGAACGGAGCGGCCGACCATGTCGTCGAACACATCCGCAACCGTTGCGTTGAAGGCGAAATCCCCGACCTGTTGGTCGTCGCGGGCAAAGACTTCGTCCTTCCCGCTGGAGCGAAGATGCAGGTGTTGTGCCTTGTTGGCCATGGGTCGCAATCCGATTGATACCTTGCGTCATGACCTTCATCGCAGGCGATGAAGGTCTACCGACATTCGCAACAGGCCATTCGAACCTGACATGAACCTGAACGACGGTTGATCCCACTCATCGGATCGTTCCGGCAGGAGAATCCGACCGCCGATCTTGTCATCCAATCGCTCGCGCTGGGCTCGCTTGAGAGGCCCGACCTAACCATCACATATCGGCGAAGCGCCGACGCTCGCGAAGTGTCATCGGCGTTCCTGCTGGATAGGACGATGGCGGTCTGCTCGCCGAAATTGATAGCGGGAAGCAGGGGGCAGCTCGAGGCCAGTGACATCCTCGATTTGCCCATCTTGCTGGACACGGCAGACGCATGGTCTTGGCGGTGCTGGTGCAGTTCTGCGGCGCTCACGTTCGAGCCTCGGGGCGGAAGCATCGCTTTCGATACCGACGAGGCGTCGATCGACGCTTGTATCTCGGGATTGGGAGTAGGACAGGCAAGCCCGCTGTTTATCGAACACGAGCTGAGATCGGGTTAGCTTAGCCTTGGCGGCGTCGGTGTTGCCGGTGGTCGGTGCTTACGAGACCTCAAGGCCCGTCGAATTCGGCATGGCAGGCGTTTTCCTGAAATGGTTGGAGAAATGGACGAACGTCGAGGTTGATTGACAGAGATTCGACGTTCATGCTTTGCGCTACGAAATCCGGCGTTTCCACTATCGCAACGGTCTCTGCCCACACGTTTGGGCAGAGACCGTTGAAATCGGTTGGCCAACTGCTTCAGGACTTGGCGGCGGCAGCACGCAGTGTGCGGTATTGTGCCGTCGGAAGCCCACCCCAGCCCCAGTTATCAAGATCGACCTCTTCGATCACGACATAGGTCGATTCAAGCGGCTTGTGCAGAACATTGAGCAGCACCTCGCTGACGCCCTTGATGATGGCCGCCTTTTCCTCCGCCGACACCGAATTGCGGCCGGGCGTGGTTCCTTCGCGGGTAACCTGTACGGTGACAATAGGCATTGCAGTCTCCTTGCCGAGAGTTGGTTCGGTAAATCATCGGATTTGGTGGGCCGGCGCGGGGATCGTCCCGAGCCAGCACCATGAGGTTACCAGCGCCCGGCGTTCTGGCCGCCATCGACATGGAGGATCTCGCCGGTGACGAAGCTCGCGTTCTCCAGATAGAGTACGGCGTCGACGATATCGCGGATTTCGCCCATCCGGCCAACCGGATGCAGCGCAGAGAGGGCCGCGTGTGTCTCGGGCGCGTGCATGGGGGTCTTGATAACCCCTGGAGATACCGCGTTGACGCGAACCCCGCTCTTCGAGAATTCCATGGCAAGCGACTGGGTGACCGCGTTCAGCCCACCCTTGGTCAGGGAAGCAAGCGCTGAAGGCAGGCCGACGATCGGCTGATTGACCAGGCTTGTGGTGATGCTGACAATGTGGCCCGAGCCCTGCTTCAACATTTCGGCCGCGGCACGCTGGGTAATGTGGAAGAATCCGGCGACATTGACCCCGAGGTTGTGATCATAGTCTTCCTGGGTCATTTCAATGAACGGCTTGGCAAGAAACACGCCGGCGTTGTTCACCAGCGAGTCGATGCGACCGAAGCGCTCCATACCTTCGCGGACGATCCGTTCGGCGGTCTCCGGCCTGCTGATGTCGCCGGGCACGGCGAGAATGTCCGGGTCGGCCGTGGCCGCGATCGACCTGGAACTGGCTATGACGCGAAAGTTTCGGTCACGGTAGGCGCGAACCAGGGCGGCGCCGATGCCTTGTGACGCGCCGGTGATAATGACGACCTTCTGTTCGGTATTCATGATGTGATCCTTTCTCAATGGCAGCGACCGTCTGATCGACGCCCGCCCGACGCCCTCGGCGTTGGTGCTATTGATTTAGATCTATCCTGAAATCGGGAGAATGGTCAGAAGTTGGACGTCAGTCATTCGAATATCGGCATAATCAAGGGAGCGTACCTGCTTCTGCAGCCAGTCGGGCAAATTCGGAGCGCAGACGTGGCGTGGCGAAATCGACAAAGGCTCGAACCTTGGGCACGGACATGCGCCCCTGGGGTGCGAGCAAATGAACGGGCAGGGGTGGGTGCTCGGCGTCGGCGAGGACGATCTTCAGTCGCCCGTCTTTGACATGTTCAGCGACATGATAGGAATAGAGCCTGGCTACGCCTCTACCCGCGACGGCCGAAGCAGCGGCGGCCCGAACGCTGTTGACGATCAATCTCGGCGTGAAGTGAACCGTCCGCGGAATGGTCGAGTCTTCTGCCGGTGTGAAGTTCCAGGAATCGAGACCGAAATTGGTAAAGGCGATGATCTGGTGCTTTGTGAGGTCGGCTGGCACCTCGATGACGGGATGATTGGCGAGATAGCGGGGAGAAGCGACCACCACGCGCCTGACATCACCGCCCAATCGCGTGGAAATATGTGACGAATCCGCCAGATGGCCAATACGCAACGCAATGTCGACGCCTTCGTCCACCAGGTTGACGAACCGATCGAGCAGCAGCAGCCGGGCAGAAACAGCCGGGTGGACGTCGAGGAAATCATCCAGGATCGGACGCATAACCTCGTCCCCTATGATCGGCGGCACGGAAATGGTCAGCGTTCCACGCGGAGCCGCACGCTCACCGCCGGCGAGCATGTCGGCCTCCTCGAGATCGATCAGCACCCGCCGACAGGCAGTCGCGTAGCGTTGGCCGGCCTCGCTGAGCTTGAGTGTGCGGGTCGTGCGATGCAGCAGTTCGGCACCCACATGCGCTTCCAGGAAGCTCAGCGCGCGACTGACCGCCGTCGGGGAGCGCTTCAGCCGACGGGCAGCACCTGCGAGGCTGCCCTCGTCGATCGCGGTCACGAACACTTTCATTGCATCAATGCGATCCATTATTCTGCCGATCTCCGGTGTAGTGCCTATCAGCAGGCAAGTATTCGCCCGAAACTGGCAATAGGTAAATATGCGAACCGAAGGCACCTTCGGTTCCTCTCGGTCGAGATCGATATCGGCGATCGTCGCCGGCTGTGCCGAAACGCGGCTCCAATCAGGTATGTTTCAAGGCTTGGCGCAGCGAGCCAAATCTGAGGCGATAATGCGCGGCGGTCAGGCCCGTTTCACGGTGGAACAGGCGGCTGAAGAAGCTTGCGTCCTCATAGCCTGTTTCGTTGGCGATCGCCTCGATCGTCAGGTCGGTTGTTTCCAGCATCTGCTTTGCTTCTTCGATACGAAGCGCGTGTGCGTAGGCCAGCGGCGTCATGCCTGTCGCTTTGGTGAAGCGGCGGATGAACGAGCGTTCCGACAGCCCGGAAAGAGCCACCATTGCGGCGACGGGCGCGCGGGTCTTGTAGTTCAGCGCGAGCCACTTTTGGCAGGAGTTGATCACCGCGTCGACCGTCTGGCGGAGGCTCATGAGTGACGCAAATGGCTGCTGCCCCAGGTCATGCCATTGCAGCATGTAGACCTTGGCCACTTCCATCGCCTCCTTGAGGCCGACGAACCGCGCAATGAGGTAGAGAGCGAGATCCTGCCAGCTTGACCCGCCCCCCGCCATAACTATGCGCTGCGCCTCACCACTCAGGACCAGTGACCGATCCAGGCGCACCCTGACACCAGGGTAATTGTTGGAAAGGGTCGTGACATAGCCCCAGTGGATCGTCGCTTCGCAATTGATGAGCAGTCCCGCCTCGCCGAGCAGGACGGCACCGGAACAGGCACTGGCCAGCAACGCGCCATCCTCATGCGTTCGCCTTAGCCATCTTGCTTCAGGCTCATACAGCCCTGCGACGCTGTCGCCCGGATTGATGAAAAAATCCGGAATGCACACGATCTGCGGTGGAGGGCAGTCGCCGAATGCGAAGTCTGGTTTGACCCAAATGCCGTTGGCGGCGCGAAAACCACTGTGTGAACGGGCAACGACATAGGGGCGCATGCGCTGTTGTCCCGCTTCACCCTTGACGATGAACGGCCAGTCGCGGCCGGGAGATGAAAACAGATCGAACATGCCGAACAAGGCGGAGGCCGTGACTTCGGGCACCGCGAGAAGTGCTACATTGATAGGGCTGTCCTGATCAAGCATGGCAGAAATGACCGCCTTCCAGCATTTTCGACTTTAGTACCAAGCGTCGAACGCGACTAGGCTCTTTCAGCCAAGAGGAGGTCTCGACATGTCCCATGATGTGCTCCGCAGTGTACTGCGTGGCGAGCTGCTCGAGCCCGGAACTTCGGCTTATGACGCTGCTCGAGTGGTTTGGAACGGGCTGATCGATCGGCGGCCTGCCTTGATTGCCAGATGCCGCAATGCTGCCGACGTCATCGCAGCGGTAAACCATGCGCGGACGCATCGGCTCACCATCGCCGTTCGCAGCGGCGGGCACAATGTCGCCGGCTACGCCGTTTGCGATGATGGTCTGATGGTCGATATGTCGCCCATGAATGCCGTCCACATCGCGCCTGGGCTCGACCGTGTGCTGATCGAAGGCGGGGCGACATGGGGCGATGTCGATGCGGCGACCACGCCTTTTCGGCGGGCCACGCCGGGCGGACTGATTTCGATGACAGGCGTGGCCGGGCTCACTCTTTCGGGCGGCATTGGCTGGTTGCGCGGCACCCATGGCCTGAGCTGCGACAATCTCATTGCTGCCGATGTGGTCACCGGTGATGGCAGGCTCATCCGCGCCAGCGAAGTCGAGAATATCGACTTGCTTTGGGCGCTAAAGGGCGGCGGCGGGAATTTTGGCATCGTCGTGAACTTCGAGCTTCGTCTTCACGAAATCGCCGATCCGGTGATGTTCTGCGCGCCTGCCTATCCGGAAGAGCACGCCGTCGACGTCATCCCACAGTGGCGCGACCATATGGCTTCAGCCCCTGACGAAGTCAGTGGTCTCGCCGAATTCTCCACCATACCGAGTGATCAGGCCTATCCGGAACAGACATGGGGCAGGCGAGTGATAACGCTTGCCACTGTTTATGACGGTCCCGCTGAAAAAGGGGAGCGCGTCATGCAGCCGTTGCGCGCTCTTGGTGAGCCGTTGCTCGATTTCAGTGGTCAGATGCCCTATCGCGAGCTCCAGTCCATTTATGACGGATTGTTCCCCAAGGGGCGTGACCGCTGCTACTGGAAATCGACCTACCTTTCGGGCCTTGGTGACGATGTCATCGGCGCGATCATCGAGCGCCTGATTAAACGACCCTCCGAGATGACCTACGCGTCGATCTGGAAATTTGGCGGAGCCATGCAGCGCGTTGCTTCCGATGCCACTGCCTTCGGCGATCGCAACATACCTTACATGTTGAGCCTTGATGCGATCTGGTCCGATCCGTCAGATGATGACGCGAACATCAGTTGGGTTCGCAATGCATGGCAGGACATGCAGCCCCATTCCACGGGTCGCCTCTACCTGAATTTTCCCGGGCTCGGCGAGGGTGACAACCTGGTTCGCAATGCTCTCGGCGCTGAAACCTATTCGAGACTTCAGAAGATCAAACGCGTCTACGACCCGGAGAACATCTTCCACTTGAACCAGAACATTGCGCCGGACGTTCGATTGTCTTGACCAATGAGCGGTCGCGGCAGTCGGCAAGGGCTGCACTCTGCCGATGGGGCGGATCGACCTGTGGATCCAAGCGCGCGTCACGCCGGAGTGGTACGCCATTTAGATCGCGACGTTGTCCCGCTCTCTCCTGTTACCAGTGGAACATTCGAGCTGACGCCGATGAGGTAGATTTCATCCGCGGATCTGTGGAGGAGAAACGTGATGGCGACAGACATGACCATATCCGAGGTTTTGAGAGATCCGCTTATCAGGCAGGTTTTGCGCGCCGATGGTATCGCACCTGACGTGTTTTCTGCTGCTTTAAAGCAGGCGGCCGCAGGTTTGCGACGCAGTCCCGGATTGTCTTGCTCTTCGACTGAGGCCCAGAACGCATCCATATCGACGTGAATGAGTTTCCGGAGCGGTCAAGTGCCTCATCGTCCAAGGTAGTTTCGCGACCAGCTGTTTAGCGAGGCGACAAGATCGTCTACGCGCGGCCGCCCACCGCGCGTTCTTATTAGACGTGCAAAGATCGCTGTAGGACTTTGAATTGCTGCATATTTTTATCCTTAAATCGAAGGCGATTTAAGGATAAAAATATGCAGTAGGCGGCGGCAACGATACGAGTTGCTTGCGATCGTCACGAACGGAAATTCGTTCTCCAGCACACCCGAACCGGTGCTTCGGTGCCGCTTTTCGGATGGCGCCGTCGCCGTTGCCGAGCATCCAAGGCGCCACGTGCGGTTCCGAATCGGACAATTTCGGCAGCATGCTTCGAAGCCTACTTGCGTAACCGGGAGCATCCACACATGCACGCCGGAACACACCTTTGCGTTCATGCAAGATCTCTGAGGATGTGGCAGGATTTCCCTCTAAGCCTTTCAATACGCGACAAAATTCTGTTTGCAGCGATGTGACCTGGGTCGTGTCATTTACTGCGGCAAAGCGTTGAGATCATCCCGATCACCTGCGTTTTCCAGCGCCGCAATTCACATCAAAAACCCATAAATGCAGGCGGTGCCACCGTCTGCCGAGCGATGTTAGCTTGCCTTCGGGAGGAAACGAAGGAGCTGACCATATGCCAAAATCGATCGTCAACGCCGTAGGCACCCCGCTTTTTTACAGTGGAGCATCGACTGCGTGGTTCTCTGCGACGGGATCGGGGCCTGTGCTTTACGGCACTGAGGCAAACGACTCGATCTGGGGCGATGGCTCCGTCGATGTCACCATGGCGGGCGGGAAGGGTGACGACATTTACTACCTCTATTCGGGCATCAACCGTGCCATGGAGACGGCTGGAGCTGGTGTTGATACCATCAACACCTGGATGAGCTATACCTTGCCTGAGAATTTCGAAAACCTGACCGTCACCGGCAGCGGCCGGCATGCTTTCGGCAACAACGCCGACAATATTATCTCGGGGGCTTCCGGTAGCCAGACGATCGACGGCGGCGGCGGCAACGACATTCTGGTCGGCGGCAGCGGCGCGGACATCTTCGTCGTCGGCCGAGGTGGCGGCAGCGATCTGATTGCCGACTTCGACAGTTCCGATACGGTCCGGCTGAATGGTTACGATCTCACAAGCTTCCAGCAGGTCACCAGCCTTGCGACACAGGAAGGCACGGATTTGAGGCTGAACCTCGGCGACGGCGAGAGCTTGCTGTTTGCTGACACGACCGTGGCCGATCTCGCGCCGGAGCAATTTCAGCTTAGTCTCGATCGCTCAAACCTTGCGCTGAGTTTTGCCGACGAGTTTGACAGCCTCTCCCTTCATGATGGCGATCAGGGCGTATGGGATGCAAAGTTCTGGTGGGCGCCTGAAAAAGGCGGAACCTTGGCCAGCAACGGCGAACTGCAGTGGTACATCAATCCTGACCATGCGGAGACCGCTGCCATCAATCCATTTTCGGTCGAAGATGGCGTGCTGACGATTAAGGCAGAGCCGACGCCGGATGCACTGGAATCAGAGATCGATGGGTACGAATACACGTCCGGAATGCTGACGACGTACTCGACCTTTGCGCAGACCTACGGCTATTTCGAAATCAGAGCGGACATGCCGACCGAAACCGGCACTTGGCCGGCGTTCTGGCTGTTGCCGGCAGATGGCTCCTGGCCCCCCGAACTCGATGTTGTCGAGATGCGGGGGCAGCAACCGAACATTGTCAACGTAACCGTTCACAGCAACGAGACCGGCGAACAGACAAGCGAGACGACCGCAGTCAAGGTCGCCAGTACCGAAGGGTTTCACACCTACGGCGTGCTATGGGAAGAGGATGAAATCGTCTGGTATTACGACGACGTCGCCGTGGCGCGTGCCGATACGCCCGCCGACATGCACGACCCCATGTACATGGTGGTCAATCTGGCGGTGGGAGGGGCAGCGGGGGAACCGAACGCAGACTTCGGCGACGGAGCAGAAATGCAGATCGACTATATTCATGCCTATGCTCTGGATGAAGTGCAGTCGGCGACTGGCGAAGCGCAGCCGATGGACGACTGGTTATCCTGATTCTTCACTTGGGCGCGCGCCGACCAATGCTCAGCCCGTGCCTCCTTGAGCGGTTGGACAGTGCCGACATCCGTCCGAAGTTGCCCCGCGTCGAACAGTCCGGCGATTGCGCGCAGTGCCTTGGCTCGCTTCTCGTCGGGATGCGCCGTCGGCGACACAAGGATGCCACCGGGCCGGCAATCTCTGGTAGCGGTTTAGCGCCAATGAACACCAGATCGGACTGACGGGTGAACGAGCGCCGCGCGCTTTGAATGTTTGCGACCTGACAAAGACTGGTGCCTCATGGCCCGCTAGCTTCCCGATTGTCGCCAGCGGCGCCATCGCCGCGCGGCATTGTAACGGTTCATTGGATCAGGGAAACAACGATATGGGATCTTTTAGTGTCTGGCATTGGGTGATCGTGCTGGCAGTCGTGTTGCTGTTGTTCGGGCGCGGCAAGATCCCGGAGTTGATGGGCGACGTCGCCAAGGGCATTCGCAGCTTCAAGAACGGCTTGAGCGACGAGACCGCAGCGCCCGCCGAGAAGCGGATAGAAACGGGATCGGGAGAGTAATCGGTCGCGCCGAGCCCACGACCAATCAGCCTGAGCATGCCGATCGTCAACCGGCTCGCTCAGGCAGTCGGTCGGGGGGAAGCCTCACGACCTGCTGGAGCAATTGATCGATTTTCTTCCGGCAAATTCAAACGAGCGTGGCGTGATCGATCAGACCGCGGATGCTGCCGACGAAGTCAGCGATGTTGGCATCGTGTGTCGGCACCATGGCTGCGTGGATCAACGCAGCTGCCAATGCGCGCCTCCCTAGGGTGAGCCGGTCGGGGCTGAGATCCACGACGCGCCGGATTGACCATGGTGAAAGCCGTTCGACAACGGCACGCCGGGATAGGCGATAGGCAGCCGTTCGAGCCCCTCTGTGGCCGAGATCCGCCCGGTTGCAACATCCTCATAGATACGGGCGACCGTCACCATGTCGCAGTCCTGCGGCGACAGCCGGATACGGCTGATGCCGGCGGCAGCCAGTTCGGCAAGCTCCTGCAGCAGGCTCTGGCATGTGTGCGACAGGGTCTGGACCCCATTGAGCGTGAGGAACGGCTGGCGATCGAGCGTCTCGACAATGAGGCCGTCGCTGTCTTCGCCGCAGATGAACTGGCAGTTGTCCTTCACCAGCCCCTTGGAGCGGGCGTGTGCACAGCGTGCCGAGATTGCGAGCGGCACCCGGCCAAAGCCGAAGATTTCGAACGCGACATCAGGCGCATCGCGAACGATGTCGCTGACCGACGCCATGGGCAACTCCGGCGGCAAACAAATGCTGGTCGCGCCGCGTGATGCCAGCAGCCGGGCCGTAGCACCGTTGTAGACATTGATCAAAGGCCCGACCGAATGCGGTTTGCCGGCAAGGAGCCCGAGCGCAGACAAATCGTTGGCCTCGATCGGGTGGATGCTGTCGCGCACCAGACCGCGCACGAGTTGGCTCTCGCGCTCCAGGGTGACGAGTGCAAGCGAGGCAAGGCTGACCTTCTTGCCGGCGCCTTCCAGCCGTTCGATTACTTCCGCGACATGCGGCTCGATGAAATGCAGGCGCTTCGAGCAGACCGCCTCGCCGAGGGTGACATGATCAACCGGGGCTTCGTCGGCGATACGGAAATAGAAGTCGCGCCATTTCGGTCCATCCCAGAGGTAAAGCACCGGGCCGAGGCTGAGCGAGGGGTGGGTTGTTGCGGACATGTCGTTACCTCCACCGCTTTTCATAGGCGCCCGACGTCGTCTTCTGTCCTTCGCTGAGCCGCCTAAGTCGTGACAACAAGGCGGGCCTTTCGGCCGCATCGGCAGCGACGGCGCGGCGCATGATTGAAACAACTTCGGCGACATAGGCCTTGCCGCGCTGGCGACCCTCGATCTTCAGTGCGCCGACGCCGGCATCGCGCAAGGCATCGATATGATCCATGACATCGAGAGAAACCGGATCCTCGAAGGCGTAGCCACGCTCCTCGGCGATGTCGAAACGTCCCTTGCAGAGCGTCGGATAGCCGGCAGCCTCGCCGGCCGGAAATCGGTTGATGGTGTAGTCGCCCAGCTCCGACACCAGTTCGCTGCCATCCTCGCGGTAACGAACGTGGCTTGCCGGCGAGCAGACTCCGTTCATGTTGGGCGATTTGCCCGTGGCATAGGACGAGAGGGAGCAGCGGCCTTCTGCCATCACGCAAAGCCCGCCGAAAACAAAGACCTCGATCTCGCAGCTGATCTGCCGTGCAAGGCGGGCAATATCCGGAATGGTCAGAATACGCGGAAGCACGACGCGCTTCGCTCCGAAGGTTTCGACCAGGAATTTGACGGCATCGGCGTTGGAGGCGGAAGCCTGGACCGAGACGTGTAGCCGCTGCTGAGGGTGGCGCTCGGCGGTGTAGGCCATCAATCCGAAGTCGGCGAGGATCACGGCATCGGCCCCCAGACGCACGGCATCGTCGACGGCGTCATGCCAGAGCTTTTCGTGGCCAGCCCGCATGAAGGTGTTGATGGCAACGAAGGACATCACCTTGTGCCTGCGCGCATAGGCGATCGCCGTCTTCAGCTCATCGCGCGAAAAGTTCAGGCCGGGAAAGTTGCGTGCATTGGTCTCGTCGCGAAAGCCGCAATAGACCGCATCGGCACCGGCATCGACGGCCTCGCGAAAGGCAGCCGGCGTGCCTGCCGGACAGATCAGTTCCATCTGGCTGCCTCCCCGGACAATGCGCGTGTCCTGATCTCAGATGCCGCGCGCCGAACCAAAGGCGCGAACGGCCCGCTCATGCGGGCGATATCTGCGGGTAGGTCGATATTGCAGTCGTCGAGCGCGTTGCGCAGCGCCAACATGGCTTCCATGTCGCCCGTTATCGTCAGGCTTCTGGAAAAGAACACGGCATCGCCGTCGATCTGGCCCTCGAGCAACGCCAGAAGCAGCACGAACTTGCCGCCCATGCAGGCGTCAGCGGCCGGCAGATGGGCAGCGCGGTGAACAGAGATGCGCCGGGCGGCCGGCTCGACCAGAAAGCTTACCGGAAGGTCCGTCGGGACGAAGGCATAGCGTTTGCCGGCGTGTTCCCCGAGCCGGTCGAAGAGATCCGGATGCTGCTCGACGACCTGGGCAAAGACGAGCCGCGCGGCGTGTTCTAAGAGGGGGATTGGTACGATCCGGAGCGGCACGGTCATCGCAAAGGGTAGGGTCATGGGCTGCCTGCATGAAAACGGAGCAAAGGATGGCCGCATGCTAGTCGGCGCGTCGCCACCGCTGTTTGTCCCACGTCAAAGACATCGGGCATTTGCCGCCCGTAAGAGGCGGTATGAACAAGAGCTTCCGTCCCGCCAAGGGTTTCGTCTCGCTTCAGGATTTTGCCTGTGCGCTGGAGCGCGAGGGGGAGCTGAAGCGTATCTCCCGTCCCGTGTCCCTGGTGCACGAAGTGACGGAGATCCACCGGCGCATTCTGGCAGATCAGGGCCCGGCTTTGCTCTTCGAGCGGCCGGTCGATGCGTCAGGGCGCGTCCACGACATCCCGCTCTTGGCCAATCTCTTTGGCACCGAGCGTCGGATCGAACGTGGTTTCGGACTGACGGCCGGCGGGCTGACCGGGCTTGCACGAGACCTGGCGGAACTGCGAGACCCACGGGCGCCGGGATCGCTGCGCGACGCCTGGGACCGGCTGCCGCTGTTGCGCTCGGCGCTCTACATGCGGCCGAAACATGTGACATCAGCACCGTGTCAGGACATCGTCTGGCGCGGTACGGACATCGACCTTGGCCTTCTGCCGATCCAATGGTGCTGGCCGGGCGAACCCGCACCGCTGATCACCTGGCCACTGGTGATCACCCGCGCACCGGACGATCCGCGTGATGTCAATGTCGGCATCTATCGTATGCAGGTGCTTGGCCGGGATCGAGTGATCCTGCGCTGGCTTGCCCATCGCGGCGGCGCGCGACACCATCGCCTGTGGCAGCGCCAGGGGCGCGACATGCCGGTTGCCGTAGCAATCGGCGCCGATCCTGCGACGATCCTCGCTTCGGTCATGCCGCTGCCGGAGGGGCTGAGCGAGCTCAACTTTGCCGGATTGCTGCGGCGCAGCCGAACGCAATTAGTCGCCGCCACATCGGTGCCGCTGGCCGTGCCGGCAAATGCCGAGATCGTGCTTGAGGGAACGGTGTCGGCAACCGAGACCGCCGACGAGGGCCCCTATGGTGACCATACCGGCTACTACAATTCGGTCGAGCCGTTTCCGGTCATGACGCTTTCTGCCATCACCACGCGCCGTGCCCCCTATTACCTCTCCACCTACACCGGCCGCCCGCCAGACGAGCCTTCGCGGCTCGGCGAGGCGATGAACACATTGTTCATTCCGCTCGCCAAGAAGCAGTTCCCCGAGATCACCGATCTCTGGCTGCCGCCGGAAGCCTGTTCCTATCGCGCTATGGTGGTCGCGATCGACAAGCGTTACCCCGGACAGGCGAAACGCCTGATGATGGGTCTATGGTCGATGCTGCCTCAGTTCAGCTACACCAAACTGATCATCGCAGTCGACCCGGATATCAATGTCCGCCACTGGCCCGACGTCATGTGGGCGCTGGCGACCCGCTTCGATGCCAGCCGCGACGTCACCATCATTGCCGACACACCGATCGACTATCTCGATTTTGCGTCGCCGCGCTCCGGTCTCGGCGGCAAGCTCGGGCTGGATGCCACCACCAAGATCGGTTCCGAGACCGATCGGGAATGGGGGCGGGTGCTCGACATGACGCCCGATGTCGTCCGCCAGGTGGATGCCATCTGGGCCGATCTTGGGCTTGAAAGGAAAGCATCATGACCAGGCACCGAATTGTCGTTGGTATCACCGGTGCGTCGGGCGCTGCAATTCCGTTGCGCATTGCCGAGCGGCTTGCACAGATCGAGGAGGTGGAGATGCATCTCGTGCTATCGCCGTCGGCCCATCGCACCCTTGCCCATGAGGTTGGCGGACATGCGCTGTTGCGGCTGCTGGAGAAGGCAGGCCGGACTTATGAGCATGACGATATCGGCGCTGCGATCGCCAGCGGGTCGTTTCCGACCGCCGGCATGATCGTCGCACCCTGTTCGATGCGCACGCTTGCCGCGATCGCCAACGGGCTTGCCGACAATCTTATCGTTCGCGCCGCGGACGTGCATCTGAAGGAACGCCGTCGTCTGGTGCTGATGGCGCGCGAAACGCCGCTGCATCTCGGCCACTTGCGCAACATGTGTGCGGTGACCGAGATGGGAGCGATCGTCATGCCGCCGGTGCCGGCATTCTACCATCGGCCTGATAGCGTCGAGGCAATCATCGATCATCTCGCCGCAAGGGCGATCGATCTCCTCGCGCTGCCGATCGGCCCGCTTGCGACCGCCTGGCAGGGGGAGGTTCAGTCGAAAGGCAACGCCTGCAACAGCGGATCTGCCCCGAACATAACGTAGTGGCCACCGGCGAGCAGCCAGAACGTGATCGCCGCGGTCGCGAAGGCTGACAGGATCATCACCGGATCGAGGCGCAGGCACGCCTGACCTTTCAATATCGCGACAAAGGGCCAAATCGAGGTGCCTTGCCGGGTAATCGAGTAATTGTCCCCGAGGCGCCGCCGCACACGCTTTTCCACCATCGGGAAACCGCCGAGTGCAAAAAGCGCGAAGCCGCCGAAGAGCACCAGAGAGCGCAGATCGCCATTGGTGACGACATGGCCGAGAGCCCACAGCAGGAAGCCCCAAAGCACCGGGTGACGTGTGACGCTGACGATCGCACCCTTCCGGGCGTTGCTATGGTAAATGGAGATCGACAGCGGGTTCTCACTGAACAGGCCGGCGAGAACGAGGAAGAGCCCGAGTGGCGCGAGGACAAATGTCGTCCACGCCTGCCACGGGGCCGGCTCCCAGAGCGGGATGAAATCGAGCGCAAGCGCTGCCTGAAAAACCCAGATCAGCGCGACGATCGACAGCAGCGAATAGACGGTGAAATAGGTCCGCCGCCCCAATAGTGTGATCAGCCGCTGACGCAGCGTCGGCAATGCCGGCACCATATGAAGGGCAAGGAAAACTGCGAATGCCGCGAGAAAATTGGACATCACTGGGCCTCAGATCCTCTCAGTGAGGAGCAAACGTTCTGTCGCGATATGGCGCCGGACGGTTTCGAAAAAGGCGCGCAGCATGTAGCCGATCGCCTCCCAGCTGTGCGGGCAGCGCGCGTGAAGCAGTTCATGGAGGACGCGGGCGACTTGCTCGGCCAGTTTTCCGTCATGCCGGTGCTCGTCGCGCAAACGCTCGATCAGCCTCTGTCCGTCGTCAGTGCCTCTTGCCGCCATGATGGCTGGAAACAGGATCTGATCCTCAAGCCTGTGCACAGCCAGCAGCGTCGATGGCAACCTGTCTGCAATCTCGCTGCAAGCGGCTGCATCGATGCGGCGCGGCAGGGAGTCGGCAATCGCCTCGAGGCGATCACACAATCCGAGTAGGCCATGATAGCCTTGTTCCAAGGCAGTCCGTCCAGGCATGGGCAGCTCCGTCAGCGAGGTTTGTCATCCCTCAATCGTCTAGGCGCAATCGAAAGGGCGATCTTTGACATTTCGCAAAGTGGATGGCGACCGACTGGTGAGGAGACATCCGCGACGTGGCTATTGCGACGGGTCGAGGAAGAGCACGAGGGCGATCGCGACGGAAAACAGGATAGCCGACAGCGTTGCCGCACGCTGCAGGACCCCCATGCGATAGAGAAGGATGGCGAACCCGACAATGATCGGGGTTGCGACGGAAAGGCCGATTTGAGCATCTGTCATCGGAAAACTCCTGGATAGATCCTGCTGCTATCAGCCCAGTTGCCAGGCCTCTTTGCGTAATCGCAAAGACAGGTCATCCCCGCCTGCCTAGGTGTCGGCCGGTTCCGGCAAAGGAGTTGGCGCATGGACGGACGGGCACTCCCGGTTCAAGACGCAGACGAGAACGCATCCGCGGATGACCTTCTGCTTTGGGTGCTGGTGTGGAGCGAGTTGGCCGCCTTCGGCATCCTGCTCGTAGGTTTTCTCGTGGTCGGTGTCATCCAGGCGGACGCGTTTGCCGCCGCCCGTTCACATCTCAACCCGTTGCTCGCAGGTATCAATACGCTCGTTCTTCTGACCAGCGGCTGGCAGGCGGCTCTGGCGACGCGCCCGGTCGCTTCGACGCCGACGCGCCGGCGCACGCTCGTTCTGGCCGCGCTCTTCGGTTTCGCCTTCGTCGCCATCAAGCTTTTCGAATATTCGACCGAAGTCGCCGTCGCCGGGTTGCCGCAGTTCGGCGCCTTCTTCGAGCTCTATTTCCTCATCACTGGCTTCCACCTGGTGCATGTCGCCTTCGGCAGCGTGATTCTGCTGTTGGTCGCCTGGCGCCCAAGCCCGGGAAACATCGCTCTGATCACCACGCTCTGGCACGTCATCGACCTTGTCTGGATCGTGATGTTCCCGATCATCTATCTCGCGTGAACGCCATGACCCATCACAATGCGCGCCGACTTCGCAATACCTTTGCCGTGCTGATCGCGATCGTGCTTTCCGGCATGGCCATCATGACGCTTTGCGGCGGCACGGCTTTTGTGATCGCGGCCCTGCTGGTGCTGGCGGTGATCAAATGCCGGCTTGTTGCCCTCGATTTCATGGGCCTTGGTCAGGCGCCGGCTGGCCTGCGGTTTGGGCTCTTGGCCTGGCCGATGATGCTTGCGCTTCTGGCCATCGCCAAGCTTGTGATGGGCGTGGCGCTATCCGCTTGAAACCACTCTCTGTCTTGTTTGCCAAAACGCAAAGAAGGCCCTTCGGAAATCCCTAGACATGGGTCGCGCCCCGACAGTTCGTCGGTGCCGCACGTCGCGGCGCCAAGCGGGGAGGGGATCAGATAAGCCGGCCACGGTGTTTGCGGCCGGCCGAAGTCGAAAGGATGACGTGATGGCAGAACGCCTCACCAAGACCGGGGCCCGAAACGTCTTTTACGGCGGGTCCTTTTTCTTTTTTGCAATCTTTGTCGGGCTTACCGCCCACAGCCACTACTACATGCGGACTGTTTCGACCGATGAGTCGACCCTGACGGACGCCGTCGCCCGCGGCAAGCACGTCTGGGAAAAGAACGCCTGTATCAACTGCCACACGCTTCTCGGTGAAGGCGCCTATTTCGCGCCCGAGCTCGGCAATGTCTGGAAACGCTGGGGCGGCGAGACCGATCCGGAAGGTGCGCGCGAGACGATGAAGGCCTGGATGGCGGCCCAGCCGAGCGGCATCGAAGGGCGCCGCCAGATGCCGCAGTTCAACCTGACCCAACAGGAACTCAACGACCTCGCCGATTTCCTGGAGTGGACGAGCCGCATCAAGACCCAGAACTGGCCGCCGAACGAGGCCGGCTAAGCGTTGCGATTGGAGTGTGAAATCATGAAATACCAGACCCAGAAGGTCGCAATGCTCTACTTCTACGGAGCAATCGGCCTGTTCCTCGCCCAGGTGCTGTTCGGCGTCCTTGCCGGCACCATCTACGTCCTTCCCAATACCTTGTCCGAACTGTTGCCTTTCAACATCGTTCGCATGGTGCACACCAACGCGCTCATCGTCTGGCTGCTGATGGGCTTCATGGGGGCCACCTATTATCTCCTGCCGGAAGAGGCGGAGACCGAGCTTTACAGCACGAAGATCGCAATCGCGCAGTTCTGGATCTTCCTGATCGCGGCTGCGATTGCCGTCGTCGGCTATCTCCTGCACATCCACGAAGGCCGAGAGTTTCTCGAACAACCCTTCGCGATCAAGGTCGGAATCGTCATCGTCGCTCTGATGTTCCTCTATAACATCACGCTGACGGTCCTTAAGGGCCGCAAGACGACCGTCACCAACATCCTGATCTTCGGGCTCTGGGGTGTGGCGATCTTCTTCCTCTTTGCCTTCTACAATCCGATCAATCTCGCGCTCGACAAGATGTACTGGTGGTACGTCGTTCATCTGTGGGTCGAAGGCGTCTGGGAGCTGATCATGGCGTCGGTGCTCGCCTTCCTGATGATCAAGCTCAACGGCATCGACCGGGAAGTCGTCGAAAAGTGGCTCTATGTCATCGTCGGCCTGGCACTGTTTTCGGGCATCCTCGGCACTGGCCACCACTACTACTGGATCGGCGCGCCGGGCTACTGGCAGTGGATCGGTTCGCTGTTCTCGACGCTCGAGGTCGCGCCGTTCTTCACCATGGTGATCTTCACCTTCGTGATGACCTGGAAGGCCGGCCGCAAGCATCCGAACAGGGCGGCGCTGCTGTGGTCGATCGGCTGCTCGGTTATGGCCTTCTTCGGCGCCGGCGTCTGGGGCTTCCTGCACACGCTGTCGTCGGTGAACTACTACACCCACGGCACACAGGTGACCGCCGCTCACGGGCACCTCGCCTTCTTCGGTGCCTATGTCATGCTCAACCTTGCGGTCATGGCCTATGCGATCCCCGAAATCCGCGGGCGGGCGCCCTATAACCAGATGCTTTCGATGGTCAGCTTCTGGATCATGTGCACGGCCATGTCGGTGATGACCTTCGCGCTCACCTTCGCCGGTGTGCTGCAGGCCCATCTGCAGCGCGTGCTCGGTGAAAGCTACATGGACGTCCAGGACCAGCTCGCGCTGTTCTACTGGATCCGCCTTGGCTCCGGCGTCTTCGTGCTGATCTCGGCACTGATGTTCGTCTGGGCAATCCTCGTTCCCGGCCGGGAACGCAGCAAGACGCTGAGCGCATCGATGCAACCCGCAGAATGAATGAACGTGCCGGTCCGGGTTGCCCGAACCGGCCAATCTCCTTCCTCCTTTTTTACGGAGTCATGCCATGAGCATTGTTCAACCAAGCCTGGTACCGGTATCGATCGACATTCCGGCCTATAGCCCCTCCGGCAATGAATGCGCGCTGTTCGAGAATGCCTGGGTCCGGCAATTGCCGCTGCTGCTCAAGGGGCCGACCGGTTGCGGCAAGACGCGTTTCGTCAGCCATATGGCAGCAAAGCTCGGTCTGCCGCTTTCCACCGTCTCCTGCCATGACGATCTGGCTGCAGCGGATCTGACCGGACGCTACCTGTTGAAGGGCGGAGATACGATCTGGGTCGATGGCCCCCTGACGCGCGCCGTGCGTGAAGGCGGGATCTGCTACCTCGACGAGATCGTCGAGGCCCGCAAGGACGTCACCGTCGTGCTGCATCCGCTGACAGACGACCGCCGCATGTTGCCGCTGGAGCGGACCGGCGAATTGCTCGAAGCGCCTTCCGCGTTCATGCTGGTCGTCTCCTACAATCCCGGCTACCAGAACCTGCTCAAGAGCCTGAAGCCGAGCACCCGACAGCGCTTCGTCGCAATCGAGTTCGATTTCCTGCCACGCAACCAGGAGATCGAAGTGGTCTCGCGCGAGAGCGGACTGGCCGCAAGCCAGGTCGCGCCACTCGTCAACCTCGCTCAGCGCCTGCGCGCACTCAAAGGGCATGATCTCGAGGAGGGCGTCTCGACACGGCTGCTTGTCTATTGCGCCTGCCTGATCGATGCGGGAATGCCGATCAGGGATGCGGTGCGCGCTGCGATGATCGAGCCGCTGACCGATGAGCCGGACGTGCGGGCAGCCCTTCTCGAAGTCGCCGCCTCCTTGATCGCTTGAGGACAGGCCCATGCTGGATTTCCTAGAACTCGAAGAAACCGTCGGGCGCGCCTGGCACCGGTTCATTGGCAACACCGGCACCTGGCGACGTTATCCCGAGCAGGCTGTCAAACTGGCCGACATGATGCCGATGCTGGCGATCAGCTTTCGAGGACACGGCGGCGAGACCGCGGTCCAGATCGTCCCCGCACGCGGCCGCACGTCTGGCCACCGTCTGAAGTGGCGACAGAAAATGGGTCTCGGCGAGGAAAAGCTCGTTCAGCCTGGCCGGGATCACGCCTCGTTGATGCTGCCCGGCGAGATCGACATCTTTCCCGACCGGAAACTCAACATTGACCTCTATCTCTGGCTGGTCGCCTATATGGCGACCATGCCGCTTGCCCCGCGTGATGAGGCCGACCCGTTACAGGCCGACCTTACGTATCTGTCGCGGGCGCAGGAAACCGTGGCGGAGGTCTTTCAGCGATTTCCGGGCATGCGCCATAAATACTGCCGCCTGGCTGAAGCCGTTCTTATCGAGCGCCAGCGCGGTTCACTCCCGTCGGTAGAGCAGCATGTCGAAAACCGTGTCCTGCGGCTGTTGCGCAAGGCGGCCGGACAGCCGGATACGACTTTGCCGGTAATCTTCCCGCATCGCGCGCCGCCGGGATATTTGCCGCTGCTGCCGGTGCCGCTGTGGCCCGATACCTTGCTGCGACCCGAGACCATTACCGAACGCGATGACGATGTGGCGGCAACAGGTGCCGCCTCCAGCCAGATCGCCGAGACCGAACGGCACGTGGCCGTCAGGGAAAACCCGGAGAACCGCAAGGGCGATCGTAGCCCCTTCATCCTCAACCGCTTCGAAAAAATTCTGGCGATGGCCGAGATGGTCAATGTCGACCGGCCATCCGACGACAGCGACGAACACGACAACAAGGCCGCACAGGATCTTGACGAGATGACGCTTGGCGAGCGGAAGGGCCGCCCGTCTGCGCGTTTTCGCTTCGATCTCGACCTGCCGCCGGAAGCCGTCGACCCGACGCCGCTGACATCAGAACTGACCTATCCCGAATGGAACTACAGGACGTCGAGCTATCTGAAAGACCATTGCCGGGTGCTGGCCAGCCCAGCCTCGGGCATGGAGGACCGGGCTGAACTCACACCGGAAACCAGGAGCCTGATCCGGCGGGTACGGCGCCAGTTCGAAGTGCTGCGTCCGCGCAACGAGATCCTGCGCGCGCAGATCGACGGCGCCGATCTCGATCTCGATGCCGTGGTGCGGGCTCGCACCGATCTGGCGGCCGGCGGGCAGGGCAGCGATCGCATCCATCTGATGAGCCGCCCGCAGGTTCACGACCTCGCCGTCACCATCCTGGTCGACGTCTCGCTTTCAACCGATGCCTGGTCCGACAATCGCCGGGTGCTGGACGTCGAAAAGGAGGCGCTGCTCATTCTCGCCCATGGCCTTTCGGCCTGCGGCGACAATCATTCGATCCTCACTTTCACCTCGCGGCGGCGCGACTGGGTGAAAGTGGAAAGCGTCAAAGCTTTCGACGAGCCGATGGGCCCGCTGGTCGAATCTCGTATCGCCGCATTGAAGCCGGGATATTACACCCGCATCGGTGCGGCTCTCCGCCATGCCACATCAGAGCTTCAGAGGCAGCCCAACCGCAAGAAGCTGCTTTTGGTCCTGACCGACGGCAAGCCGAACGACGTCGATCACTATGAGGGACGCTTCGCGCTGGAGGACAGCCGCAGGGCGGTGATGGAAGCGCGCCGCAGCGGCATCAGCGCTTTTGCCGTCACCGTCGACCGGGAGGCGCGGTCCTATGTGCCTGCCATGTTCGGCCAGAACGGTTATGCGCTGGTCGGCAATATCGCCCGGCTGCCGGCGGCATTGCCGGCGATCTACCGAAGCCTGGCGGGATAGAACGGTCAGGTACAACGCGAAAAGGCCCGGTCTCGACCGGGCCTTTTCGTGTTTGATGTCGGCCGCGGTTCAGGCCGCCTTGCTGTGCGTGCGTTGCGCGTCGTCGATATAGGCATCGAATGCTGCGGCCACGGCGCGGATCACGAAGCGATGATCTTGGCTTACCGTTATGACGCCGTCGGCGATATCCAGCACGCCATCCTTGGCCATCGTCGTCAGCCGTGCATTGCCACCGAGAAGGAGGTTCGGGTCGCGTCCGTGTGCGGTGGCGATTGCCTTGATGTCGACCGTGAAGTCGCACATCAGTCTCTCGATGATCGCGGCACGCAGGCGATCCTCATCGGTCAAACGATAGCCCTTGGTCGTTGCCAGCCGTCCAGACGCGATGTGGCTTGCATAAAGTCCTGGGGGAACCTCGCTCTGCACGTAGCCCGCTTGTGACCGGCCGATTGCCGAGGCGCCGAAACCGATCAGCGTTTCACAATTGTCCGTGGTATAGCCCTGAAAATTCCGCCGAAGCGTGCCGGAGGATTGCGCGAGCACGAGATCGTCGTCGGGCAGGGCGAAGTGGTCGAGCCCGATCTGGCGGTAACCCGCTTCACAGAGCGCCTCGCTGATGGCGAGCGCCTGATCGGTGCGCGCCGAAGCGTCGGGCAGCACGTTCTCGTCGATCATGCGCTGGTGTTTCTTGAACGACGGCACATGCGCGTAGCCGAAGACGGCAAATCGCTCCGGCCGCATCGCCACTGCCGCCTGGACCGTCTCGACGCAGGAGCGAACCGTCTGGTGCGGCAATCCATAGATCAGGTCGAAATTGATTCCGGTGACACCGGCTTTGCGAAGATGCGCCACTGCATCCGCCGTCTGCTGTTCGCTCTGAATGCGGTTGATCGCCTTCTGGACGACCGGGTCAAAGCTCTGCACGCCGAGGCTGGCGCGTCCAACGCCCCCCTCGCCAAGCGCTTGCGCCATGGCTGCGGTCAGGCGTCGGGGATCGATTTCTACAGCCACGCCTGTCTTTTGACCAAACAGGTAGCGTTCGCGCAGGAGGGCCATCAGGGAAAGGAACTCTTCCGGCTCGATGATCGTCGGCGTCCCGCCGCCGAAATGGACCTCGCCGATCGGCAGCGGCGCGGACACATGATCGGCCACCATGCCGATCTCCTGCCTCAGCACGTTGAGGTAATCGAGGATCGGTTCGTCCTGCCGGGTAATCGTGGTGTGGCAACCGCAATACCAGCACATCGATCGACAGAAGGGGATGTGCAGATAAAGAGACACATCGCGATCCGCGGGAACCGCGCCGAGCCAATCGGCGTAGGTCTTGCGATCGACATCGGCGGAAAAGCGCGGTGCGGTCGGGTAGCTGGTGTAACGCGGCAAGCGCATCTCGGCATATTTCAAAAGGGCGGTGGACTGCATGGCGGTTCCTATCGGCTTGTCGAAACAATCGACCCGTTTCTAGGCCTCGTGCCCCCGTCGTTCTTTGCGAAATGCCAAGTAACCGAGCATGAAGGCGCAAAGCGGGATTTGTTTGCGCTTCGACAAAATGTCGCGTTGCCGTCGGCATTAGCCTTTGCAAATCCGGGCCGTTTGCGCCGGCGTTTCCCGGAAGCTGAAGCAACAACGGCGCCCTGAACGGACTGAGATGACCACTGCAGAAACAGAAACCAAGCCCTTTATCGACGTGCGCACCATCCCGCCGGTGGAGCGCCATCCGAAGATCTTCGGCATGCTCAATGCGCTGGCCGAGGGCGGCTCCTTCATCATCGTCAACGACCATGATCCGCGTCCGCTGCACTATCAGTTGGAAAGCCGCTACCCCGGCGAATTCACCTGGGATTACCTCGAACAGGGACCGGATGTCTGGCGGGTCGAAATCGGCCGGCAACAGGCCTCCGGCTGCGATTGCTGCTGCGGCAGCAGCAGCGGCCACTGATACGAGTGTCCCGGTTAGGGCGTTTCCAGTTTAGGCAGAGCCGCAGGAACGCTCTATCTCTTTGTGTTTACGCATTTCCGGCCGGAAAACCGCTTCGCACTTTTCCTGGAAATGCACTCTTCTGGATGAACCGCGATGTTCGGAGCCACGCTTTCCCGCTGGACGATGTCCTATTTCGCGGCCGCGCTGATCTTTCTTGCCACCAGCGAGATCATGATGGTCCTCGGCTTCGGATATCCGGTTTCATCCATCGAGGCACCTGAGACGCTGGCGCTCGTCCATACCATTGCGCTCGGATGGCTCAGCCTGCTGATGGCGGGGGCACTGCTGCAGTTCGTGCCTGTTCTCGTTGGTCGGCCGCTTTCGTTTCCCAACCTGGCTTTTCCGGCTCTGGCGCTGCTGGTTGTCGGCATAACCAGCCTGGTGCTTGGTTTTGCCAGCCTCGCAGGCGCCGACAGCCTTTCACCGCTCCTTCTGCCGTTCGGGGCGACTGTGACGATCGCCGGTTTCGGCCTGCTCATCATCATCTTTGCATCGACGCTTTGGCAGGCGCGACCGCTGCCCTTGCCCGCGCGGTTTGTCGCCGTTGGTCTTGGCTCGCTGGTCATGACCTTCTTTCTCGGTGGCATCTACGCATTCGTCCTTGCCGGACTTGCCGATGCGCCGGCCGCGATCGATCTGACGCTCGAAGGTGTTTCGCTCCATGCCACGTTGGGGCTGGGCGGCTGGCTGAGTTTTACGACCATGGGGGTCAGCTACCGTCTTTTGACCATGTTCATGCTGTCGCCGGACCGCGAACGGCATAGCAGCAGGATCGTCTGGGCGCTGGGTGCTGTTGCCCTCGGAATGATCGTCTGCATTGTGCCGATGATCCTTTCCGGTTCGGACGGGCGGACGACCCTGCTCGTCGGTGCGGCGCTCGCCGGTGTGATCGCCATTGGAATTTACATGGCGGACATCGTGCGGATCTACCGCGAGCGCAAACGCAAGCTCATCGAATTGAACAGCCGCGCCGGCATCGGCGCTTTCGTGGCGCTGATTGTCGCGACCGTATTCCTTGTAGCTTCGGTCTTGAGCGGCCGCATCGAAGAAGGCGTCGGTCCGCTCGTCTATCTCGTCACTTTTGGCTGGCTGACGGGCATGGGGCTGGCACAGCTCTACAAGATCGTTCCCTTCATCACCTGGCTCGAATGTTACGGCGCGCTGCTTGGACGCATGCCGACGCCGCGCGTTCAGGATCTGGTCGTCGAAACGCGTGCGGCGTTCTGGTTTCGCCTCTACTATCTCACCGTGATCGTTGCCTCGACAGCGCTCTATTTCGACAACGCATTGCTGTTTCGGGCGAGCAGCCTTGGCCAGTTGATTGCGGTCAATGCGTTGCTTTGGGAATTCGTGGCAACACGAAGGCTCAGCAACGTGCCCGGCAATCTTCAGCTTCCTGGCGGCTTCGCCCGTCCGCATCTCTTCTTCCCATCGTTTCAGTCACGGAGACAACCATGATCAAAGACCCCTACGAACTCGACGTCCGGCCGCTTCTCAAAAGCGGTAGCGATCCGTTCCAGGCCATCATGCGCGCCGTCGACGGTCTGGCACCCGGACAACCGCTCAAACTGATTGCAACGTTCAGGCCGGTGCCGCTTTTCAGCGTCATGGCCGGCCGCGGCTTTGCCCACCAGGACCAGCCGCTCGGCAACGGTGACTGGGAGGTTCTATTCACGCCGGAGGAACAGATCGACGAGATCAGGGTCTCCGCCGGCGACACGGATCTGGACGCCTGGCCGGATCCCGCGCGCCAGCTCGACCTGACGGATCTGGACCCGCCCGAGCCGATGGTTCGCATCCTCGCCGTGGTGGAAAAGATGCAGGCCGGCGAGGTGCTTTTCGCACTTCTCGCGCGTGAACCGTTGTTTCTCTATCCCGAACTTGCCATGCGCGGCCACAAATGGGCCGGGAACTTCGACGCGGCGGGCGAGACCTATCGCATCCTGATCCGCGTCGGTGGACACAAGGGGCACGAAAATGCAGCCGACTGAACGCGAAGAGCTGGTCGAAAGCATACGCAGCGCCCTGCGGATGATTGTCGATCCGGAAATGGGGTCCAATGTCGTGGATCTCGGTTTGATCTACGACATTGCTGTCCAGGATGGCGGCATCGTCCGCGTAACGATGACCACGACGATAAAGGCCTGCCCCGCCACGGCCTTTCTCAAGGAAGCCGTGCAGAACTGCGTCTGGTACGTTCCCGGCGTCGAATATGCCGAAGTGCGGCTGACCTACGAGCCGCCATGGACCCCGGAAATGATGCGCGAGGCATCTGCCAGGTATTAGGTCGTGGACGTGTAAACTTGCAGGCATGTAGCGTGCTGGTGCGCACTGTGCTGTCAATCATCTGAACCACAGCACCGTTCAGGTTCGAGATCGCTCTACGGCGACATCGCTGCGGCAGTCAGGAGCGTGAAGGACCATGCGCGTGTCTATCGGCTGTCGGCGGGCAAGGAGCCGCCGGAAACCACCTTTATCAACATCTCAGGCAAGCAGATGAATACGGTCCATGCCAATGACTTCCATTTCTACGAGGAGCTGAACAGCGTCATCCAGACCGAGCCGGGCGATGCATTCGATCCCGAAATTGTCGGCCTGTTCGCATCTATTGGCATAAAGAAGGGCAAGCCGTTCGCGCCTGATACCCGCATGAGGGCAATCCTCACCGAGGCTGTTGCAGTCGGCAATGCGACGGCCCGGTCCATGGTCTTTGCTCCCCGCGATGAACGCGCGAAATTTTACCCCGACCGTCAATGGAACAATGGCTTCATCGGCAACAGCTATCAGTTCCTGAACGACGGCGAACGCATGCTCGACGCGCGCACGATGTTCCACTACGCGGCGACGGGGATCACACCTGCGATGGCAGATGCAAAGCCCGGCACCGGCTCAGCCTACGCGTTTGCGGTCAGGGACTCGACCGGAACCTATCTCGACGGCAGCCAGACATACAAAATCACCTTGCCTGCCCCCGTTCCGGTCGGACAGTTCTGGTCGTTCACGGTGTATGACAATCAGACCAGATCAATGTTGGAGACTGACCAGAAGCTCGCAGGCATCGACAGCAATCAGCCGGGCATCAAGAAGAACGAGGACGGTTCGGTGACAGTCTGGTTCTCTCCAGAGGCTCCGTCGGGACAAGAGGGAAACTGGGTTCAAACCATACCCGGCAAGGGCTGGAATTCGCTGTTGCGGCTGTATGCTCCATTGGAGCCATGGTTCGACAAGAGTTGGAAGCCAGGCGACTTCGAGAGGGTTGATTGAACACGCGCCGCGGGTTCCGGATGTTTTGCATACGGTCCGACACCCGCCCCGCTGGGAAGTCACCGAAGAAATGAACCACAGGCACTGCATGAGTGCTAGATTTCTTGCGTCTGCCGCCGTGGCAAGTGTTTCTGCCCCCAACGCTTTTTTCAGCGCAGCCAATGACCGGTTATTGGCTGCGCTAGCGATTTTCGAGAGGTTCGCCTCACGTCCGCTGTCGGAGGCACAAGCTTCGATCCTGCGGGGCGGCGTCTTTATGAGTACATGGCCTCGTTGGAAGGTTGCCGCAGCGGAGGCAACCTTCTTTTTTGGTTATGCAGAACCAACTTACTCGGGGCGCTAGGCAGCACCCCGTGGCGCGCGCCGGGCGCGAACCAGCATCGGACCGTATTCGATGCAGAACAGCGCAAAGGCTGTGATCCAGAGTGCTCCCGATAGCGCGAGCAGGTGATGATAGTGCGCCGGCAGGATCTCGGCGAAGGGGCGCGCCAGCGCCGCGCCGATGATGGCGATGTAAGAGGCGCAGCTGAGGTTCGATGCAGCCAATGGCCGTCCGGTGTGTCCGCGGCTTGCGCGCGTCATGACGGCCAGCATCATGCAGGCTATGACCCCAACGGTCATCACATGCATGACGGGGTACGCGTCGAGAGCGCCGACCGCGCCTGCCGCAACGGCGGCAAAGCCGAGTGGAACGAAGGCATAGGCCGCGTGCAGGACGAACACGATCTTGTCCGGCCACGTGGTCCACCCGCGCCAGCGGATAAGCCGGGCCGCCTGCAGCAACGAGGCGGCGGACGCTACCGTAGCCGTGACGATGTGTTGCGGCGCGAAGGTCCAGCAGACAAGAGCAGCGACGCCGACGAGAATCGTCACTGTGTCAAAGCGGTTATAGGGAACCGGAAAGTCGGTCCGGCCGAACTTGTTCAGCCAGTTGCGGGTGAAGCTTGGCAGAATTCTGCCGCCGACAATCATGATCAGCATGACATAAGCGCCGATCGCCAGCCGTGCCGCCGCGTCGACGTCGAGCTCACGGACGACGGAGATATGGAACCACGCATTGGCGGCTGAAAGAAGAACCAGACCGCCGACGATTTTCAGATCTTTCCACTTCCGACCGACGATGATTTCGCGCGCGCAGATCGCGAGCAACGCCGGCATGAAGGCGGCCTCGATGATCACTGCGAACTTCAATCCGATAACATCGGTTGCAAGCAGCGCCAGCCGCCCGGCAACCCACAGGGCGAACAGGTAGGCGAGCGGCCTGCCAGAAACTGGCAGCCTGCCGGTCCAGTTCGGAACAGCGGTCAAAAGGAAGCCTGCGAGTACGGCGGATGAGAACCCGAAGAGCATCTCGTGTGCGTGCCAATGGGCAGGGCCATATTCGCCGGCAATGTCGATACCCGTGGTAAGGGCGGCAATCCATCCGGCCATGGCGAAGATCGCCCAGAGACTGGCGCCGAGGAAGAAGGGTCTGAAGCCATAGGAAAAGAGAACGGGACCGGTGGTGGCGATTCCGCGCGGGATTCCTCCGCTGGGCCTTGGTTTGCTGAAGTAACTAAACATTGTTCGATCCTGTTCTTTCGTCGAGCGGACGGGTGGATGGGATCGATTTATCCGGGGCTTGCCGAGGCATCTTTGCGAAAACGCAATTATAGAGCCTGGCGAACGCCGCCCCCGGCGAAGATTTGCAGAAAAACATCCACTTTCCGGGGCGATTTGTTCCAAGACAAAGACGTCATTCGCTCTCGGTTCTACTTGAGGCATGACTACTGAAAAACCGGTGGTCAAAACCTGAGGTGAGCCCGCCAGGGACGGCAGAGGACACCGTAACACGTTGAATTTCGGCATGATTTTCGGACGACCACTCCGGTCGCGCGGTCATGCCCAAGGAGAGCAATGATGACAGAACAGCTGCAGATGACTCGCCGGACGATTCTGGCCGGCGCCGCCTTCGCTGGCGCGCTGACGCCGATCCTGACGGCGACCTCGACCCAGGCCGCAACGGCCGCCGCTCCCGCGGCAGCGGACACGGCGCCGGTCGACATTGCGACACTGGAACGGGTCAAGGTCGACCTCGTCGCTCCGCCCTTCGTTCATGCTCACGATCAGGTCGCCAAGACCGGCCCGCGCGTGGTCGAGTTCACCATGACCATCGAAGAAAAGAAGCTGGTCATTGACGGCGACGGCACCGAAGTGCACGCCATGACCTTCAATGGCTCGGTTCCCGGTCCGCTGATGGTCGTCCACGAGAACGACTATGTCGAACTCAGATTGATCAACCCCGCCACCAACACGCTGCTGCACAATATCGACTTTCACGCAGCAACGGGGGCCTTGGGCGGTGGCGGCCTGACGCAGGTCAATCCCGGCGAGGAGACGACCTTGCGCTTCAAGGCGACCAAGCCTGGCGTCTTCGTCTACCATTGCGCGCCGGAAGGCATGGTGCCCTGGCACGTTACCTCGGGCATGAACGGCGCCATCATGGTGCTGCCGCGTGACGGGCTTAAGGATGAGAAGGGACAGCCGCTGACCTATGACAAGGTCTACTACGTGGGCGAGCAGGATTTCTACATCCCACGCGACGAAGCCGGCAACTACAAGAAATACGAAACGCCCGGCGAAGCCTATGAAGATACCGTCAAGGTCATGCGCACGCTGACCCCGACCCACGTCGTCTTCAATGGCGCGGTCGGAGCGCTGACCGGCGAGAAGGCGCTGACGGCGGCCGTTGGCGAACATGTGCTCGTCATCCACTCGCAGGCCAACCGCGATACACGGCCACACCTGATCGGTGGACACGGCGACTATGTTTGGGCAACCGGCAAGTTCCGCAACCCGCCCGAGCTTGATCAGGAAACCTGGTTCATTCCGGGCGGCACGGCCGGCGCGGCCTTCTACACATTCCGGCAGCCGGGCATCTATGCCTACGTCAACCACAACCTGATCGAGGCCTTCGAACTGGGCGCGGCCGGACACTTCAAGGTCACCGGCGAGTGGAACGACGATCTGATGACCTCGGTCGTCAAGCCGGCTTCGATGTAGCCCCGACATGACAATCGGCCGCGTTGCCCGAAGAGGTCTTTGGGCAGCGCGAGGCAGCGACAAAGGCATGCGCCGGATCCATCGGCGCATGCCAATAGAAGGGGAAGAACATGCGCGATAGACGTCACAAGAATTCGGTTTCGGTGTTTTCCGTCGCCGTTCCAGCTTTGCTGCTGGTTGCCATCGGCGGGGTGCTTTCGGCCAAGGTCGGGCTGCTGGATGACCTCGACGCAACGGTCGACACCCGCATCGAAGCGCCAGTGACAGTGACGATTGAGCCGCGCCGCATGGAATACCGGGCCGAAGGCCACTTCATCAAGAATGGCTTTGCCGTCGATGCACCGCTGGTCGATGCGACGCTGGCGAAACCGTTCAGGATCATGAAGTACCAGGTTAGCCGCACGGACTATCAGCGTTGCGTCGAAGACGGCGCTTGCGAAAAGGGTGAGCCGGCGGCAAGCCTCGGCAATGATACCCCGATGACCGGCGTCAACTACACCGACGCCAGCAACTATGCCGCCTGGCTGACGGAAAAGACGGGGCAGGTCTGGCGTTTGCCGACCGATCGGCAATGGGCCTTTGCGGCCGGCCGGAAATTTCCCGACGACGCGCTCGGCATTGACGGTAGCAAGGACAATCCGGCGCTGAGGTGGCTTGCCGACTACGAGCGCGAATCCGCGCGGCAGAAGTCGAAGAACCCAATGCCGCAACCGTCGGGCACGTTCGGCGAAAACGAATTCGGCGTCGCCGATCTCGACGGCAATGTCTGGGAATGGACGCAGACCTGCCACCGTCGCGTGACGATCGGCGTCGATGGCGAAGTGCTGAAGATATCGCCAGCCTGCGGGATCTACGTCGTCGACGGCAAGCACCGTGCGTCGATGAGCTTTTTCATTCGCGATCCGAAGAGCGGCGGTTGCGCGGTCGGCGTGCCGCCGGACAATCTCGGCTTCCGCCTGGTTCGCGACGATCGTTGGTATGCGGACATGCTGTACGCCTTCGAGCGCCGTTTCCCCGGTGCGGTGTAACAGCGCGGGGCCTTGATTATCGCCGCTTAAGGGCGGCGAAAGGGTGTTGTCCGCTTCTTCCTCCCGATCGCACGTGATATAGCAGCCCGCATCGCCGATCCGCAGGAGACAGGAAACGACGTGGCTGCACTGGACCGAACACTCGTCAAATCACTCCCGCTGTTTCAGAAGATGAGCGATCAGGAGCTGGACAAGCTCCTGGCGCACGCGACCGTGCGGCGCGTCCCCCAGAATGAGGCCGTCTTCGAGCAGGGGGCTGCGGCCGACTCATTCTATCTGCTTCTGCACGGACGCCTTAAGGTCACTCAGGTCACCCGCGACGGACAACAGATCATCGTCCGTGTGGTCAATCCGGGCGATCTGTTCGGCTTTGCCCGCGCGCTGCAGCGCAGCGACTATCCGGGCACGGCGATGACGGCAACGGAAAGCCTCGTCCTCGCCTGGCCGACAGAGCTCTGGAACGTGTTCGTCGAGAGCAATCCGCATCTGGCCATCAATGCGATGCACACGATCGGCCAGCGGCTCGACGAGGCCCATACCCGCATCCGCGAGATGTCGACCGAGGAAGTCGAACGCCGCGTCGCGCACGCGGTTCTGCGCTTGGCCGAACAGGCCGGAAAACGCGAAGAGCTCGGGGTGCGCATCGACTTTCCCATATCCCGCCAGGACATTGCCGAAATGACCGGAACGACGCTCCACACTGTCTCGCGCATTCTCAGCGCGTGGGAGGGACGGGGACTGGTGCAGGGCGGACGACAGAAGCTGCTTCTCTGCGATCTGCCAGGGCTTCGACGGCTCGCGGAACAGGTCGAGAAGAGCTAAGGATTGGACTGCCCCTCCGCGAGGTGTGTTGCTTCCAGACGTCCGGTCAAGGCCACTGTAGTCACCATCGGACCAATGCAGTACCTATGGGCAAACTCTAGAGCGCCGTGCGTTCAGATGAACGCACAAAGGACGCTCTAGCACTTTGAATCTAGAGCATCTTATCCGCTTTCGGTGATGCCACTTGAAAGCGGGATGCTCTAGTCGCGGGGTCCAATGGATCGACTTGATGCTATGCGGGTACTGCTTGCGGTGGTCGACGCCGGAAGTTTGTCGGCTGGCAGCCGCAAGCTGAATGCTCCCTTGCCGAGTGTCAGCCGCAAAGTCGCTGATCTCGAGCGGCACCTCGGTGCAAACCTAATCATTCGCACAAGCCGAAACCTGCAACTGACTGATGCCGGTCGTGATTATGTCGAAGCGGCGCGGAAGATCGTGGCGGACCTGGAGGAGGCCGAGCGACGCGCCTCGGGTGAATATCAAACACCGCGCGGAACGTTGACGATCACGATGCCGGTGGAGTTCGGAAGCCGCTACGTGCTGCCGATTGCATTGGACTTCATGGACAAGCACCCGGAAGTCTCCTTGAACATCTTGTCGTTGGACCGCTCAGTCAATCTCGTCAACGAGCAGGTGGATGTTGCCATTCGTCTCGGGGAACTTGCCGACAGCTCTCTTTACGCAGTCAAGGCTGGCGAGTTTCGCCTTCTGACGGTTGCCAGTCCAGCTTATCTCAAGCGGCATGGCGTGCCTGAGCATCCGAGCGACCTGCCGAAGCATGACGGCATCATGTTCAACAACCGCTCGTTCTTCTGGGGATTTGACGTCGACGGTAAACTGATCGAAGCTCTTCCGATCACCCGGCTCGAAGTCAACACGGCGGCAAATTGTGTTGCCGCCGCGTTAGGTGGCGTGGGCATCGCCCGGGTCTTCGACTACCAGGTACCGGAGGAGCTCTCCACCGGTGCGCTTGTGCCGATCCTGCAAGGTTATGGCGGCGAGGCGAAACCGATCCATATCGTTTATTCGCGTCAAGGGCTTCTCGCACTTAAGGTGCGCGCCTTCATCGACTGGGCCCTGCCGCGGCTTCGTACGACTTGCAGCGAGTATGGATCGGCCGCCTGATAGCTACGCCCCGTCACCGAAATGAAGCTCGAACCTCTTCGATCGTTTGCTTCGGGCTCTGCAGATGAGGGTAATGCCCAACGCCGGCAAGAAGATTGAGTTTTGCGGGGAGCCTTGAGGCGAGTTCGAGCCCCATTTCCTTCTTGATGTAGAGGTCGTTCTCACCCCAAACCACATTTACGGGTGTTTTGAACCGGGCCAATTGCGATTCAAAATAGTCCTGGTCCCGCGTGAAGTGAGAATAGTAGTATGAGAAAGCGTCTGCCGTCGTCATAGCGCCGTGGTTCCAGCCGTTGGCCATGTCGTCCTTGAATTCCTGCGAAACCTCGAACTGCGCTTCCTTGGGCAGGCCTCGTCTGAAGGCGTTCTCGAGGATATCCGCGCGATTCTTGTTCAGCTGGGCACGCGCCTGACCGGTCGCTCCCGCCACCTTCAGGCTTTGCAGGCTCTCGTACATGTATTGGGGCCTGTTGAAGGGAGCGAAGTCACCGACAATGATCGTCTTGGCGATATCAGGGTTTTCCAACGCCAGGAGAAGCGCCGGCAGGGCTCCGATGTCGGTTGCGTAGATCGTCAGCTTCGATGTGTCGATATCGGCCTTCGCCACGTATTCGTTCAAGACGCGCGCGTAGTCCTTGGGTGCATAGGAAAATCTGTCGACCGCTGGCCTTGATGAGAGGCCGTAGCCTGGCCAGTCGAAAGCATGAACCTCGTAGTCATTGCCAAGGGCGAGCGAAACATCTTTCCAGGCATAGAGGGTCTCCGGAAACCCATGCAGGAAGAGAACGGTCCCTTTCGGTCTCGGGTTGTGCACTACCATTCTTCTAAGCGTGATGTCTGCATCGATCTTCAGGAAGTCGATGTTGGCCTTTGGTTGCCGGGTGTCTTCGGCGCTTGCCGGTGCGATGGCCGAGCAAAGCACCGCGGCCGCCGCTAACAACGTCCCAATGGATGATTTTGGCATGTCAGTTTCCTCAATGTAGCGTCAGATCAGTAGATCAGGCGATCGACTTGCGCCTGAAGGCGAGGGCCGATCAGGAGGATTGCGGGAATGACGATCACGTAGCCGATCCCCCAGGAACGCAGCCACGTCAGGACAAATCCATTCGAAAAGCCCAGATTGAAGGCGAGAAGCGAGAAGGAGATGATCCCCGTCGTCACGACGCCCATCGACAGGGCGAATGCGATTTTCCGTTTCAGATGTATGTGCATGTCTCTCTCCCAGAGGGCTCGGAAATAGTGGCTCAATCAGCCTGCTTGTCGTCAGCGACGCGCTCAGGACCTGGCATAAGAATTGAGCGCCACGCCCGCGGCCGGTAGAGCAAGAATGCGAGAGGCAGCCTCTTGATGTCGGCAAGTCCCAAACGGGGCGGAATGACATACACCGGTCGCGAAAGGACGAAATGTCATGTCGCGAACGCACCCGAAGGCCCTTGTGACCTACGCGTCATGCGCGATCGGTCTCCTTTATGCCGATCGGCTGGCGCGCCGCGGATACGATGTTGTGATGCTTGCAAATGGTGCTGATCGACCAGCCGCGCTTGCGCGTATTCTGCAAGCCGAAACCGATGCGGCGGTCGAGATCATCACTCCAAACCTTTGCACCGATCGCGGCCTGGATGACGTGGAAGCCAGTTTCGCGCGAGGAACCGGCTTTGACGTCGTCGTCAATAATCTCGGCCTGCCTCCCGGCAAGGCACTGGCCGAAGCTTCTGCGGCAGATCTCGACCGCCTGATTGGCACGAATGTGAGGGCATACACGCGCATTTCGGCGGCCGCCGCCCGGAGCATGGCCCTTCGGCGCCACGGTGCGATTATCAACGTGGCGTCGGCCGTCGGCATCGCACCCGAAACTGCAACCGGCGTCTATGGCGCGAGCAAGGCCTTCCTGATCGCCCTGGCCCGCACGATGCAACACGAACTGGGACATCACGGCGTTTATGTACAATTGGTTCTGACCGCCGCAATCCGCACCGATGTCTGGCCATTTGCGGGATGTGAAGCCGAACTTCTGCCCGGAATGATGAGTGCCGCCGACGTGGTGGATGCCGCATTGGTCGGATTCGACCGTCGCGAGCCGCTGACCATTCCCTCTCTGGCGAAGGCAAGCCAATGGGCGCGGTACGAACACGCGCGCAAGACGCTGCTCGATGATCTCGTGAATGGCGAGTTGGCGCCGCGATATCGGCGCCTTGTCTGACCCGAGACTACGAAACGAGAGGCTGGCTCTCATTTCCCCTCAGTACCGGTCGCTGGGTGTCCAGCCTAATCTAAAGGGCATGAGCAGAGACCGAAGCTCGCCAGCGATGACGGCCTGCTTTCACCACAATCAGAGAGGAACGACGATGCAAGAGACGTTGGGAAAAGCTGTCATTACCGGTGCATCGAGTGGTATCGGTGCGCTTTACGCTGATCGCCTGGCTCGGAAGGGTTATGATCTGATCCTCGTCGCGCGAAACGGCGATCGGCTGCGGCGAGCTGCTGCAACCATTCACGAGCAGACGGGCCGCACGGTTGAAACGGTCGCGGCCGACCTGACGGTCGCGGACGATGTGGCGCGGGTCGCGGCGCAGATCGCCGGTGATCCGCGGATAACCATGCTGGTCAATAATGCCGGCGTCGGAGCAACTGCGCCTCTGCTCCAATCTGACGCTCACGCCATGAGCGCGATGATCGCACTCAACGTCGACGCTCTGATGCGCCTCACCTATGCCGCGGTGCCTGCCTTCGTTGAGCGGAACAGGGGCACCATCATCAATATCGCTTCGATCGTGGCGGTTGCACCTGAGAGACTGAATGGCGTCTACGGCGGCACGAAGGCCTTTGTTCTCGCCTTCAGCCAGAGCCTGCGTCAGGAGCTCGCCGACAGCAACGTTCATGTGCAGGTCGTGTTGCCAGGCGCCACTGCGACCGACTTCTGGGATATCGCCGGCTTGCCCGTGCAGCACTTGCCCCAGGAAATCGTCATGCCGGCCGATGCCTTGGTCGACGCCGCGCTCATGGGTCTCGCCCGCAACGAATTCGTTACGATCCCCAGCCTTCACGATGTCGGCCAGTGGGACACCTTCGAGGCTGCCCGCCAGGCGATGGCCGACAATCTGTCTACGAACAAACCCGCCGACCGCTACCTGGCCAACTGACCACCATTGAGGGCACACGGGCGACAACGTCGACGCCCGGCAGTGCCTCGAACGAACGCTTAGATCAAGGGAAGCGCGAAGGCTCTATCGCTGTGTAGCATAGAGAATGGCCATGGAACGAGCAGACGGCGGGACCGCCTCGCTTGGCTTGGCAGATCGGGGCCAGTTATGGACAGGCAGTTTTATATCGGCGTTTTCGCGGCGATTTTTGCCGCATTCGCCTTTTCCCTCAACTTCATCGTGCCGTTCGTCATCGGCGATTACTCTACCTTCGATTTTGCTCTGATCCGCCATGTCGTTTCGGCGGTGGTTGGCGTGTATATCTTGGTGATGACCAAGGGGGTGGCGCAGTACCTTACCCCCGGCAACTGGCTCATCGCCACGTGGCTCGCCTTCATCGGCTATGTCGGCTATTTCCTCACGGTTACGGGCGCGGCCATCTATGCCGGGCCGGTGATTGCGCCCGCATTCCTCGGACTTGTCCCGATCGTTCTGGCCCTCATCGGCAATCGGCGGCAGGGATCCCTGCCGTGGCGATTTTTGGTGATGCCGCTCATGCTGGTGTTGTTCGGTCTTGTTCTTGTCAACAGCGCCGCGTTCACCGAGGTCGGATTGGATTCTGTGCGTTCACTCTGGATTGGGGTTCCACTTTCTATCGCAGCCGTCGTGTTGTGGGTATGGTTTGCCATTGCTAACCAGGCAGCACTGGCCGCCAGACCGGGCATGCCTTCAGGTGTGTGGTCGGCTCTCATCCTCATCGGCGGCGGCATTTTGATGCTGGTTTTCTACCCGATTGGCGCAGCGATGGGGCTGTTCCAGCTTCCCAAGCTTGGTTTCGGATGGGGCACCGCTGCACCATTGTACCTGTGGGGTGTGTCGCTCGCTCTGGTGGCGACAGTTGGCGGCGTCTGGACCTGGAATGTGGCCGCGCGCAGCCTGCCGGTCGCGCTGGCGGCTCAATTGATCGTTTCAGAAACGGCCTTCGGCGTCATTGGTGGGCTCATTGTCCATGCTCGAATACCGACGGTTTTGGAAGGCGCCGGCGTTGCGATACTGATCGCCGGGGTCGTTCTGGCGATCCGCGTGTTCCATGGAAGAAGGGCCTGTTGAAGCGACCCATCATTCCATTTCTCCGGTAGCCTGGCGCGATTTTCGTTAGTTGGCTTCACCCATTGCCAGGACGATTTTTCCCTTCGGTCTCGGCAGCTCGCCTTCGAGCATCAAGTGCGCGTCCTTCGCTTGCTCAAACCGTAATGTCGCCCCGACATTCATCCGGAGGGCACCTCGGGAGACGAGAGAGGAGATGCGGGCAAGGCTTTCGGTCGATACGTCGACGAGAAAAAATTTGGACAGGACCTGGTGCTGTGCGGCCAGAGCCTGGTCCGGAACCGAAACGGCCGAAATCAATCGCCCTCCCTTTTTCAGCACCCGGAACGATCGCGTTTGGGTTTCTCCGCCCACCAGATCGATGACGGCATCGACATCGCGAATTTCGTCCTCAAATCTGGTTTTTGTATAGTCGATGACCGTTTCGCCACCGAGAGCAACAACGCTTTCGATGTCACCCGACGCGGCGGTGCACACTGTCCGAAGGCCCGCTTCTCTGGCGAATTGCACGGCATAGGCGCCGACGTTTCCCGCCGAACCGTGGATCAGCACAGTTTGGCCCCTTTCCAAACCAGCCTGATCGAAAAGTGCCTGCCATGCTGTTACCGCGATCACGGGCAGCGATGCCGCAGCGACGTGGTCAATCGACACTGGTTTGTTATCGAGCATGGAAGCACTGGCGACTGCGTATTGCGCGTATCCACCACAAAAGCGCTTGTTGGTGACGCCATAGACATAATCTCCAACCTTGAACCGCGTCACCCCAGCGCCGACCGCGCCGACCTCGCCTGAGATGTCCGAACCGAGAATGAGAGGGAGAGGCTGGGGCAGGGCGCTGTTGCCGGCGCGAATCCACCCATCCCAAGGGCCAACACCAGCCGCATGGACCTTGACGATGACCTCGTTCATCCCTGGCTCTGGAGTGTCCACGCGCTCCAACTGCATTACATCTGGCGGCCCGAACTGATGGACGCGCCATGCCTTTCCTGAGAAGGTCTTTGAGACATCCGGCATGTGTTTTCCTCTCGATGTTAGTGCAGTGACGAGCGCGCTGCTCACAGTGAAACAGCCCGGGCTCCACCGCCAAATCGCGTTGGGCCGCGCTGCGGACGCGCGATCGGCCGCGGTCCGCGAGCGCTGTTTCGAGGCTATCTGCCAATCGCCGCGTGGGGCACATTCCTGAAGCTTATGGCCATCCGATTGTAGGCGTTCATGAGGCTGATCGCGATCGTGAGATCGACGTGTTCGCGTTCGCTGAAGACGGCGCTGACAGCGCCATAGGCGTCACTAGGCACACCCGTCTCTGCCACGCGCGTCACTGTTTCGGCCCATGCGAGCGCCGCACGCTCGCGCTCGTCGAAGAGAGGGCCGGCTTCCCGCCAGGCTTGAAGCAACGCGATCTTCTCGATCTGCTGCCCCTTCTTCAAAAGATCCCGCGTGTGCATGTCGAGACAATAGGCACAGTTGTTGATCTGGGAAACACGCAGATAGACCAGCTCGAGCAAAACGGATGGGAGGCCGCTTTGCATGACGTAGCCGTAGACACCGCCCAGCGCTTTCGCGCCGGCAGGAGCGATTTGGTTATAGTCCAGACGGGCTGACATCGGTTCATTCCTTTGCTTTGGCTGTGGTGGTCAGTTCCTTGTCGTCGGTGTCGACGACAAAGACAGCCAGAAGCTTGGCAGGTTCGGTCTTGCTCGCGTTGCGGCTTACGAGGTGGCTGGAGCCAGGGGTCTCGTAGAAGCTTTCGCCGGGACGATAGGTCCTCTTGGGCTCATCGTTCACCTGTGACTCGATTTCTCCCGACAGAACATAGGCAAAAATGAACGCCGATTTTGCATGGACATGTGGCAGTGACGCTCCGCCTGGACCGTAATCGACGACCACGGCGCGAACCGACTTGCCGGGAATGTTCGGAATATTCTGCTCGAAGGCCGGCGTAACTGTTTCGAGGGGATCATGCGCGGCGACGGGCATCGCAGCGGCAATGGCGACTGCGGTGCAGGCTGCACCGATGATGGATCGTGCATTCATGATGACATTTCTCCTTTGTGGCCTGTTCATCTACTCGCTATAAATACCCCTCGACTGGTCCTGTAATAAGCACCAGGAACGCACGAAAACCCTGTACCACGGGACGGAATGGCTAAACCGCTTGAGCTGCAGATTGATCGCACTGCGAAGAACCCGCTGGCGGACCAGATCTGCATGGGCATCACGGCCGCGATCGACAGTGGCGTACTGGCATCAGGTGTGCGCCTACCCTCCTGGATAGACTTGGCGGCCCAACTTGGCGTCGCCCGTGGCACCGTTCGGCTGGCCTACGATAAACTGGCGGCGGCTCAGCTTATCGTTGCATCTCGCGCAACGGGAACGCGTGTAACGGAGCGACCGATCCTATCCCGGCGACAGGATTCCCCACCGGAGCCTGGCTCCTTCATGGAGCGGTATCAGGAGATGATCGCGGGCCCGGCAATCTTCCAGATGGGCGTGCCGGCGAAGGAGACCTTTCCCGCAAAACTCTTCGCCAGGATCCGGTCCCAAAGTGTGCGCGCCGAGGCGAGCGCACCGGCGATGTATCCGGACCCACGCGGCGAACTCGAGCTGCGGCGGGAGATCGCCGCCTATCTTGCCATTGCGCGCGGGATCGAGTGTTTGCCCTCTCAGATCCTCATCACTTGCGGTTTTGCCAGCGGCCTTGGATTGACCCTCCACGCGTTTGGGCTCGAAGGACGCAAGGCATGGATGGAGGATCCTGGATTTCCGTTCACGCGGCGCGGGCTTGAGTTGGCGAGATTGTTGCCTGTCCCTGTCCCGGTTGACGCCGACGGCATCGATGTCGACTACGGCCTTCGCATCGCTCCGGACGCGGGGCTAGTCGTTGTGACACCTGGACAGCAGGCTCCAACTGGAATGACGCTTTCGCTCGGGCGACGGCTGCATCTTCTTGATTGGGCGGATCAGGCGGGAGCTTGGGTAATCGAGGATGATTATTTGGGCGAGTTGCAACTGACAGGCCGCGCCGCGCCGGCACTCGCCTCGATTGATCGTGCAGGCCGGGTCATCCATATCGGCTCGTTCAGCAAGACCATAAGTCCGACATTGCGCCTCGGCTTTGTCCTCGTGCCGCGGTCTCTGGAAGCCCGCTTCGCCGAGGTGGCGGCATGTTTGGCGCCTCCGCCCGGGCCATCCGTACAACTCGCCACCGCGGAGTTTATTTGCGAGGGGCATTTCTTGCGGCATCTGCGGCGCACGAAACGCGCATACACGGCACGCCGAGACGCATTGCTGCGGTGTCTGGAGGCGCGCGCAGACGGGATAATCGTTGATACGGCGGGTCTGGCCGTTCTGTTGCGCCTCCCCGATGGCGCGCCGGATGTTTCCATCGTGCGCGAAACGCTACCGTTCGGCCTGGCACCGGCACCCTTGTCGGTATGGCACGCGTCGCCAGCCTTCGCGAAACCCGGTCTGCTTTTGGGCGTTGCCACGTGTCCTCAGCAATATGTCGAGCGGTCTTGTGACCGCCTTCTCGAAATTATTCATCGCTGCACATCGTCGCGATGAGGAAGGCACCGGCCCAATCCGTCGGTCTTTTCTGACAGCCTGATCACGGATCCAATGTGCCAACCTTCAAAGGTGGCGGTCAACATACTCCGCCACTCGCGTGCACAAGGGCGAAAGAACGGAGCCTGAGGCCAGCAAGGGGCAGTCTATTGGAGCGCTGGTGATCGCGATCAATCACAGCCGGTGCTTGTCAGCTAGAGGCGCGGGGTTCTGGGTGAGAACTCCTCATCGAGATCCTCGAAATGAAAAGGCGGAGCGAGCGTTCCGTGTGCCTCAGTTGTGGCGAGGAGACCGGCACTGGACCGACTGATTGGCACGAACGGTGCCCTCTTGAAATCGCCCGAGTAAAACAGGGAGGCCGCTGCGGCGACGCAGAAGGCAAGAAAAAGATTGATGATGCCGGACATTTCACGTGCCTTGCTTTGATATTGGCGCCCAATCCGCGGCCAGTGTTCCAGGTGCTGCTTGCCCCGACCATTTACCGCCAAACCACATGGCCTGCAGGCAAGTCTCGACGCCTTGACACAGATCGATAACGCACCTGGAACACTGGTATTCGTTGCGCATGTAGACGTAACCTTGATTTCTCAAGCGTTTGTATCCGATGCCAACGAACCCATCTTCCTGCGATCGCGTATACCGGATATGTCTGCCAAGGGGCGTTTCTGTAATCATTTGTATCCGCGCAGGCGGATTGCGGCGGCGCCTCAATCGAGAGCGGTTATCGCAACGGCGCTTTCACGACCGTTTCTATCCTTGCGACACCCTCCAGCGTACGATGGACCGGGCATTTGTCGGCGATTTCAGCGATCTTGTCTCGAAGCTCCTCTGAGACCTCGCCGTCGATTGATATGACGCGTTCGAAGCGATCAATCCTGCCGCCAGTGCTGCGCTCAGATTCCGTGCATTCCACACAATCCCTGGCATGGATCTTCGTGTGGGAGACATCAACGCCGATGCGTCCGAGCGGCAGATTCTTGTATTCGGCGTATTGGCGCAGCGTCATCGACGTGCAGGCGCCGAGCGCAATGGACAGGAAGTCAAAGGGTGACGGACCGGAATCGAGCCCGCCCATTGCCTTTGGTTCATCGGCGAAAAGACGATGGCTGCCGGCCTGGGTGGTGTTCTGAAATTTGCCGCCGCCTGTCTCCGTCACCCGCACATGCTCTATCGGCTCCGCGCCTTGCGGCGTATCGGCAGCGAGATAGCGCGTCATCCATCCTGAAATGACCCGTCCGGCAAAGGCTGCGTCCTCAAGATTTGTGAGCAAGTGGTCTGCCTTGTCCAGCGATATGAAGCTTTTTGGATGTCTGGCTGCGCCGAAGATTTCGGTAGCGTTGTCGATGCCGACGGTTTCGTCCAAGGGGCTATGCAAAATGAGCAGTGGCTTTTTCAGCGACGCGACGGCGTCCTTGATGCGGTGCGCACGCGCATCCTCGACAAATTGCATGTTGACGAGAAACTTGCGTCCGGCGAGATCCACTTCCGCCGAACCGGACGTCTCGATCTCCTTGAGGCTCGCGCCCAAGTTCTTCAACACGTGGCCGACATCGGCCGGTGCGCCAATCGTTGCAACCGCGCGGACTTCAGCAATGTCCCTGGCCGCCGCGAGCACTGCGGCCCCGCCGAGCGAATGACCGACCAGCAACGAGGGTGCCTGGAAGTGATGACGTAGATAGTCGGCCGCCGAGACAAGGTCGGCAACATTCGAGGAGAAATTCGTCGATGCGAATTCGCCTTCACTCGATCCCAACCCCGTGAAGTCGAAACGCAGGACAGCGATACCCTCTCGGGCCAGTTCCGCTGCGATCCGGCGCGCCGACGCCAGGTCCTTGGAACAGGTGAAACAATGGGCAAACAGAGCGTAGGCGCGCAGGGGCCCGCTGGGGAAGTCGAGCCGGGCGGCAAGAGCTGCTCCGGAATGGCCGGCAAATTGAAGCCGTTGCGAACTGAAAGCCATAGGAATGCTCCATCGCTGCTGGGATGTGCGCAGTCTATATGAGCGGCGGCGGGCGGCTACCCGGATTCGTTCCGGACCCATTCGGCTCGTGCCCTTCACCTGAGCCAAGCGTTGCGGCAAGCTGTGTGCTCCCGACTGCAGCCAGGCAACCAACGTGGAGCATCAGACATGGACATCAATCAGGTCAGATACTTCCTCAATCTGGCTGAAACGTTGAACTTCACGGAAGCCGCGCGTCGAAGCGGCGTGTCGCAACCGAGCTTGACGCGCGCAATTCAACGCCTCGAAGAAGAGCTGGGCAGTCCACTGATCTATCGCGATGGCAAGGACAGCCGCCTCACGGCGCTTGGTCGCGACGTCCAGGCTGAATTCATGCGGGTGGAACTCGCTCTTCGAAACGTGCGCGAACATTCAGAAAGCACGGTCCACGGCCGCCGCCGTATTCTCGACATTGCCGTTGCCCCGACGATCGGCCCCGCCAAGTTCACGGCATTCTTTGACAAAGTGCTCAGCCAACTCCCTGCCGTAAACCTCAACATGCATCAGTTGTCGGCCGGCGAGGGTGCGCTCGAGGTGCTGTCGGGCAAGTATCATGCCTGCATCCTTCCGGAAGCGCCACGTTTCAACCCCAAGCTCAACATCGTGCCGCTGTTTCGTGAGCGATTTCTGCTCGCCTGCGCTGAGGGCCATCCGCTCGCCGGAAATGAAGTCGTCAGCGCCAAGGTCATCGCCTCGTATCCATATGTCGACCGGCTCGCCTGCGAGTTCCACACCCAGATCACAGAGCACCTGATGAACCACAACGCGGTGATGCAGCCGCGTTTCAGTGCCGATCGCGAGGACTGGGTCCAGCAACTGGTGTCGGAAGGTCGCGCGATCTGCATTATGCCCGAGTGGTCGGTGGTGGTTGAGGGGATAGTGACCCGCAGGATCGAAGGCATGTCATTGGAGCGAGAGGTGGTATTGGCATCCGTTTCCGGTTCCGGCACGCCACTTGAGATGCGCAAGATCGCACAGATGGCAACCCGTCACGATTGGGCCTGAGCCGCGAAACGCCCCATGACATCGCTATTGAATCTATGCACGCCCTCTATTGGGAAAATCGCCGACCCAGCGCCATATTCTGGCAGCAAGTCCAATAGGAGTAATGGCTGTGAAGTACACGAAGACCGATGACGCGATCGCCAGGCTGACGTCGATTCAGTACCAAGTGACCCAGAAAAATGCGACGGAACGGCCCTTTACCGGGTCGTACAATGACAACAAGGAACCGGGCATCTACGTCGACATCGTTTCAGGCGAACCGCTGTTTGCCTCTGCCGACAAGTTCGAATCCGGTTGCGGCTGGCCGAGTTTTACCAAGCCGATCGTACATGCAAATGTTCGCGAATTGTCTGATGGTACTCATGGCATGATCCGCACCGAAGTGCGCTCAGCTCATGCCGATAGTCACCTCGGCCACGTGTTCACCGACGGTCCGGCAGATCGGGGTGGATTGCGTTATTGCATCAACTCCGCGGCGCTGCGGTTCATTCCGCTCGGTGAAATGCAGGCCGAGGGCTATGGTGCCTATCTCAACCAAGTGGAGACTTTCAAATGACCGAGAAAGCTGTTTTGGCTGGTGGCTGCTTCTGGGGCATGCAGGATCTAATCCGAGCGTTGCCCGGCGTCATCAAGACCCGGGTGGGTTACACCGGCGGCGATGTACCGAATGCGACCTACCGCAATCACGGCACCCATGCCGAAGCCATTGAGATCGTGTTCGACCCAGAATTGATCAGCTATCGGCGGATTCTGGAGTATTTCTTCCAGATTCACGACCCAACGACGGTCGACCGGCAGGGCAACGACATCGGCAGTTCGTACCGATCTGCGATCTACGTTCTTGGCGATGAGCAAAGACGAATAGCTGAAGACACCATCGCCGACGTTGACGCGTCGGGACTTTGGCCAGGAAAAGCCGTGACGTCAGTCGAGCCGGTTGGAGATTTCTGGGAGGCCGAGCCGGAGCACCAGGACTATCTGGAGCGCTATCCCAACGGCTACACCTGCCACTTTCCGCGCGCGAACTGGGTGCTACCCAAGCGGGAAGCAGCCGCGTAACCGCCGGGACGCCAGCTTCAAGAGAATGGCATCCCAGCGTTCTGGTGATTTGCCGGAACACTGGGATGCCCCAGTACACGGATGCGATCGCGAGCACATATGCCCGCGGTCGCTTTTCGGCCAACCGTGCGTGGTTGGCAAAGACGCCGGGTCTGGGAACTGATATCCGAGGTCTTTGCCCCCTCCCAATAGTTGCAAAGTTCCCGGATTTTGCCAAAATATTCTAATTTAGATTGCAGGAAGAGGGTGGTAAGGTGCGATCTGCGTCGCTGACTTTCCCATCCGCTATTTGACCGAGTGGCCCATGTCGATTTCAGATGCGATCTACCGTCCGTTCGAAACCTTGATCCGACCCCTGGATATTCCTTACCGACCGCTGCCGTCCAAGGGGCCCGCAACTGTCCTTCTGCATTTCATATCGATGTTCCGTGGCGTGCTGATCGCGCTCGCGCTTTCGTCCATGGCGATTGAGGCCATCAACCTGACTATCGTCTGGGGGCTTTCTGTCATCGTCGATGGCGTATCGCAGAACGGTGCATCCGCCTTCTTGCACAACGAATGGCCCCTCCTGACCTTTCTTGGGCTGCTGATCTTTCCGGCCATGCCGGTCGCCTCGTTTCTATTGAACACACTCAACTCGCATACGCTCGGCGTCGGCATGCCGGCCGCTATCCAATGGCAGGGTCACAAGGCGGTCGAGCGGCAGGATCTGGCGTTTTTCCACGATCTTTTTGCCGGACAGGTCGCTTCGCGCCTGTCACAAGTATCATCCGCCGTTCAGCAGCAGATCATCGCCGCCTTCCAGTCCATTCCACGTTTCCTGCTGCAGATGGTCGGTTCCGTCGTTTTGCTGAGCGCCCTATCCTGGCAGCTCGCCTTGCCCGTCATCGTCTGGATCGGGCTCAATGTGGCACTCGCCATCAAGATGGCGCCGATTTTTGTCGAACGCTCGCGCAGCACTGCCAAGCAGCGAAGCTTGGTGTCAGGCGCCATCACCGACCTTTACACCAACATGCAAATGATCAAGCAGTTCGCTGCCGAAGACAGCGAGGCCGGCGCGATCCGTCGCATCATTCACAAAACCATACAGACGCAGCACAAGGAACAGCGCATCTACCGCACGTCGGAACTCATTGTCGTGGCGCTGAACATGGCACTTTGGCTGGCGATGCTTTCGATTGGTTTTTCGGGCCTCGTCAACGCCTTTCTCACGGTCGGCGAGTTCGTCGGGGCGGTCTATATCCTCCAAAGACTGTCCGGGCACACTTTCACGTTCCTGCAGATGGGCCAGCAGATCTTCCAGGCGATCGGGACGATTAAGGATGCGATGCCCGTGATGACGACGCCGCCGACCATAACAGATCGGCCTGACGCGAAGACCCTCGTAGTCAACAGCGGCGAGATACGCTTCCAAGACGTCCGCTTCGCATACAAGTCCGGCAAGCCCGTCATCGCCAATCTATCGCTGACGATGCGGCCCGGGGAGAAAGTGGGGCTGGTCGGCCTTTCCGGGGCCGGCAAGACCACGCTGGTGAGCCTGCTGCTGCGCTTCTACGACATCAACGAAGGCGCTATCCTGATCGACGGGCAGGACATCCGCGATGTCACACAGACAAGTCTTCGCCGCAACATCGGGGTCATCGCGCAGGACGTCGCGCTACTGCACCGTTCGGTCGGCGACAATATCCGTTACGGCCGACCGGAGGCGACGCAGGAACAGGTCGAAGAGGCGGCCAAAACGGCAAGGGCCGATGTGTTCATCGCCGATCTTGCTGATGGCGAAGGCCGTAAGGGCTATGGCGCCTTCGTCGGCGACCGCGGCATCAAGCTCTCGGGCGGTCAACGGCAGCGCGTGGCGATCGCCCGCGTTCTGCTGAAGGATGCGCCGATCCTCGTGTTGGACGAAGCGACTTCCGCCCTCGACAGCGAATCTGAGGCGGCCATCCAGGAAAAACTCAACCTGGTGATGGAGGGAAAGACGGTGATTGCCATAGCACATCGCCTTTCGACCATCGCCATGATGGACCGGATAATCGTACTCGATCAGGGACGCATCGTGGAAGAAGGCAGGCCGGAAGAACTGGTTGAACAGGATGGCCTGTTTGCCCGTCTGTGGAAACGCCAGACCGGCGGCTTCATTCCTGAAGAGATAGGCTAGCCCTGAGACAGGCAGTTGGTGGCGAGATGGGCCATCGAGCGGTTTCCAACTTACCGTCACGCCTTCTGTGTCTTCATTGGTTTTCCGCCGTTGCGTCGATCTCAGCCAAAAGGGTCGGTCCCCAGCGGGGCTGACGGTCGCGCGAATACTCGCGTTCACGTTGATGCGTCCGTCGTAGAGTGGACCTTTATCCGCCTGTTGTTGTAGCGGTGAAAACCGCTAATTGAGCGTCGAAAGCACGCTGGTAGGCGGGTCGCGCTTCGCCGCGGGTGATATAGGCGGCGAGGTTCGGATATTCGTCCAATATGCCTGATCCTGCCAATCTGCGCAGCACCGCCACCATAAGAAGGTCACCGGCGCTGAACTCGCCGTCGAGCCAATCGGCATTGCCAAGCCTCCCGGAAAGTTCGCTCAGCCGTTTACGGATGCGGCCCTCGACGGCAGACGTCCGCTGCTCGTACCAGGTCTCATCGCCTTCCAGATACCTGGCGATTTCGCGATCCACGATCGGCGGCTCCATCGTGTTGAGCGCGGCAAACATCCATGTGATCGCGCGTGCCCGGGCATTCGCATCGTGTGGCAGCAGGCCCGAACGGCGTTCGGCGATATGGAACACAATGGCGCCGGACTCGAACAGGGCGAGATCGCCTTCTTCATAGGTCGGGATCTGTCCGAAAGGATGAAGCGCTAAATGCGCGGGTTCCTTCATCGTTTTGAACGAAACAAGACGAACGTCGTAAGGTTGGCCCACTTCTTCGAGCGCCCAGCGAACGCGCATGTCACGCGCCATGCCCCTGCCGCGATCGGGCGACCGTTCAAATGCGGTAATGGTGATAGTCATCACTGTTCTCCATAGCTCGTCTGTCTTGAAGACGATCGACTAAGCGAGATTCCGACACTCCGTGCTCGCGATTGCTCGGGGGTATTACCGCAATTCTGGCCTATGCCCTGCGGGCATCATATCGACGCAGATCAGACTTGGCAGCAATTGCATGGCGCCCCTCACCACTGAGAAGCCCGGCGATCGCAGAATGCCCCGTGAGCATCTTGCCGGATTCTATAGTCTTGGGAATAATCTCTGCGGAAAGAAGCCTATGGCTTCGGAAGCGCTGTCTGGAGCAACGTTCCGACCTCATAAATGACGCGGCATCGACTAAAAAATAGGCAACGATAAATTTGTTAAGAAAATAGGCAATTCTGTTGCGGAAATTGCTGCGCTGCATCATGATCGCTTCATGACAAACCGCGACCTCACCATTCTCGTCATCGACGAGAACGCCATTCGTGCCTCGATCATCGAGGAAGGATTGCATGAGGCCGGGCATCGCAAGGTGACTGTCATTCATGAGGTTCAGGGTGTCGCGCGCGTCATCGACAGTCTCAGGCCCGATGTCATCGTCATCGACATCGAAAACCCCAATCGCGACATGATGGAGCATCTGTTCCAGCTGACGCGCACGGTGGGGCGGCCGATCGCGATGTTCGTGGATCGCTCCGACACCGCTTCGATCGAGGCGGCGGTGGAGGCGGGCGTGTCGGCTTATATCGTCGACGGTCTCAAGAAGGAGCGCGTCAAGCCGATCCTCGACATGGCCGTCAGTCGTTTCAACGCCTTCAGCCGATTGCAACGGGAACTGGCCGATGCCAGGTCCGCGCTCGAGGAGCGCAAGGTCATCGAGCGCGCCAAGGGCATCCTGATGAAGATCCGTGGTCTCTCGGAAGAGGAAGCCTTTGCCCTGCTGCGGCAGACGGCGATGAACGAAAAGAAGAAGATGTCTGAAATCGCGCAAAGCGTGGTGACGGCCGCCGGCCTGCTGATGTGATGGCGGGCGCGGCGTACCGGCTTTGTCGCAAGGAGTAGGTGGAGTGAACAGCATGGCCAATTTCGGCGATATCGGCAGCGGCCTCACCTCGTCCGGTCACGGATTGCCGGCGCCGCAAAAGATGCGCAGCGAGGGCGCCCGCACGCTTCGTGCCGGCTTCATCCCACTCGTCGATGCATCGGTCCTGATCGCCGCTTGCGAGTTCGGTTTTGCCCGCAGCGAAGGTCTGACACTCGATCTGGTCAAGGATGTCTCCTGGGCGAATGTCCGCGACCGTTTGGCGTTCCGCCAGTTCGATATTGCCCACATGCTTTCCCCCATGCCGGTTGCGGCCATGCTTGGACTTGGCTCCAATCCTTCGCCGACGATCACGCCCTTCTCGCTCGGGCGTGGCGGTAATGCCATCACGCTGTCCAATCGGCTCTTTGCCCGCATGGTGGAGGAGGGGGGGCTTGAAGGCGCCGAGAACGCGCTTGCCTATGCGCAAGCGTTCGCCGCCGTACTTGGTCGCATGAAAGCGAATGGCGATGCGCCGCCGACCTTGGGCGTCACCTATCCGTTCTCCTCGCACAATTACGAATTCCGCTACTGGCTGGCTGCCGGCGGCGTTGATCCGGATCGTGACGTCAAGCTTGTCGTCGTGCCGCCGCCGATGACAACAGACGCGCTCGAAGCCGGCGCGATCGATGGTTTCTGCGTCGGCGCGCCCTGGAACATGGTTGCATCCGAGCGCGGCGTCGGACGTATTGTCGCCGCCAAGCAGGATATCTGGCCGTCGGCGCCCGAAAAGGTCATCGGCATGCGCCCCGAGTGGGCCGAAGCCAATCCAGAGACGGTTTCGCGGTTGATCGTGGCGCTGGATGCTGCCGCCCGTTGGTGCGACGATCCGCAAAATCGCGATGCCTTGTCCGAAGCGCTCGCCGACCAGCGCTATGTCGGCGCCCCGGTCGAAATCATCCGCCGCGTGCTTTCCGGTGAGTTCACCATCGACGCTCAAGGACAGCGTCGGGTCATCGACGACTATTTCGTCTTCCACCGCAACTTCGCCAACTATCCCCGCCCGAGCCACGCACTCTGGATCTACAGCCAGATGGCGCGCTGGGGACAGGCCGACTTGGGCCCGGAAGCGACGACGGCGGCAGCTTCGGCCTATCGCCCTGACCTTTATCGGCTTGCGCTCGGGGCCGATGCGGCACCGGCGGAAGCCGATATCAGGATCGAGGGCGCATCCGCTGAGGATCGCTTCATGGACGGCCATGTTTTCGATCCTGCCGCGATTGAGGCCTATGTCGAGGCGTTTCCTGTGCGTGCAGAGAGCGGCGCGACCGCATCTGGTGCTGACAACTGATGGTTCGGCCGCTGCTTGTTTGGGCAGAGCGGCCGAGCCGGCTGTGTGCAGCGCACAATAATTCAGCAGATTCTACAATAGCTGTTTTGCTGGGCAATTACGCTCGTTCGTATTTTTATCATTCGATATCAAACTATTAGTTCCTGGCTTGTCGAACTGGCACGGCTCTTGCTTGGAAGAAATTGCTTCGGTCAACGGCGATTGAAGCGAGTTCAAACGCCAGATCGCGTTTGCCAGAGACACTGACGTCGCACGGTTTTTGTTTCCCGAGGATTCCTCCTGGTCCCGGACGCAATCTCCAAGCGGCGTTTTTTTATGTCCGGTTTTGCCCGGCAGCAGCAGAGGAACCTGCGCATGATCAAGTTTTCGACTGGCGGACTGACCCGCCGCGGCCTGCTGAAAACCACAGCGACGGCCGCTCTACTCGGTGCCGTCAAGACGGCCTTCCCGACCGGCGCCTTTGCACAGTCGGCCGGTCCCGAGACTACCAAGGCGGTTCTCGGTTTCATTGCTCTGACAGACTCCGCGCCGCTGATCGTCGCCAAGGAGAAGGGCTTGTTCGACAAATACGGCATGACCGAAGTCGACGTCGTCAAGCAGGCCTCCTGGGGCACCACACGTGACAACCTCGTGCTCGGTTCAGCCGGCGCCGGCATCGATGGCGCCCATATCCTGACGCCGATGCCCTACCTGATTTCGACCGGCAAGGTGACACAGAACAACCAGCCGCTGCCGATGGCGATCCTCGCGCGCCTCAATCTCGACGCGCAGGCAATCTCGGTCGGTGGCGCCTATGCCGATCTCAAGGTCGGCCTCGACGCGTCGGCGCTCAAGGAAGCCTTTGCCAAGAAGAAGGCTGAAGGCGCGGCCGCCAAGGTGGCGATGACCTTCCCGGGCGGCACACATGACCTGTGGCTGCGCTATTGGCTCGCCGCTGGCGGTATCGATCCGGACTCCGATGTCGAGACCATCGTCGTGCCGCCGCCGCAGATGGTCGCCAACATGAAGGTCGGCACCATGGACTGTTTCTGCGTCGGCGAGCCGTGGAACGAGCAGCTCGTCAACCAGAAGATCGGCTATACCGCCGTCAACACCGCCGAGATCTGGAACGAGCATCCGGAAAAATCCTTCGCCATGCGGGCCGACTGGGTGGAGAAGAACCCGCGCGCCGCAAGGGCGCTCACCATGGCCATCCAGGAAGCGGCGCAATGGTGCGACGACATGGCCAACAAGGAAGAGCTGGCAAAGATCGTCGGCAAGCGCAGTTGGTTCAACGTGCCGCCGAAGGACATCGTCGACCGGCTGAAGGGCGAATACGACTACGGTAACGGCAAGGTCGTCGAGGCGAGCCCGCACTTCATGAAGTTCTGGCGCGACCACGCCTCCTATCCCTTCCAGAGCCATGACAGCTGGTTCCTGACGGAGAACATCCGCTGGGGCAAGTTTGCTCCTGACACCGACATCAAGGCGCTCGTTGCCAAGGTCAACCGCGAGGATATCTGGCGTGAGGCGGCCAAGGAGCTCGGCGTCTCCGACATCCCGACCTCGACCTCGCGCGGCATCGAGAAATTTTTCGACGGCAAGGTGTTCGATCCGGCGGACCCGCAGGCTTACCTGAAAAGCCTGAGCATTTCGCGCCTCGCCTGAGCCTTCGTGGCGGCGGGCGAGCCCGCCGCCGCTCGACTTGAACCTTTAGGAGAACGGTATGTCCGTCACCAATCTCAAGCTTCCCCAGGAGGCTGCTCAGCGGCCCGTGGCCCGGGTCATCGCCTTTACCCGTGCGACGAAGCCCGGCGGTAGCCGCCGGTTGCCGGCAGCACTCGCCACAGCCTTGACCAACCTCGTCCCGCTGGTGGTGACCCTGAGCTTTATCCTCGTCGCCTGGCAGGTGATCTGTTCTGCGCCCGACTCGAGCCTGCCGGCGCCGACACGTGTTCTGGAGGAAAGCTGGGAGCTGATCGCGCATCCGTTCTATGTCGGACAGGGCGTCGATCAAGGCCTGTTCTGGCATATCTCGGCCAGCCTTCAGCGCGTCGCGATCGGTTATGCGCTCGCCGCTGTCGTCGGTATCGCGCTCGGCGCACTCGTTGGCCAGAGCGCCCTTGCCATGCGCGGGCTCGATCCGATCTTCCAGGTGCTGCGCACCGTGCCGCCGCTCGCCTGGCTGCCGCTGTCGCTCGCCGCCTTCCAGGACGGCACCCCCTCGGCGATCTTCGTGATCTTCATCACCGCGATCTGGCCGATCATCATCAACACCGCGGTCGGCATCCGCAACATTCCGCAGGACTACCAGAACGTCGCCAAGGTGCTGCGGCTCAATGCCTTCGAATATTTCGGCAAGATCATGCTGCCGGCTGCTGCCCCTTACATCTTCACTGGCCTTCGCATCGGCATCGGTCTTTCCTGGTTGGCGATCGTTGCCGCCGAGATGCTGATCGGCGGCGTCGGCATCGGTTTCTTCATCTGGGATGCGTGGAACTCGTCGCTGATCAGCGACATCATCGTTGCGCTCATCTACGTCGGCATCGTCGGCTTCCTCCTCGATCGTCTCATCGCCCTCATCGGCCGCGTCGTCACCCGCGGCACGGCAACTGCGTGAGAAAGGCAAAGACCATGACCAAGAGCTATCTCTCGCTTGAGCTTATCGACAAGAGCTTCGAACGCGGCGGCGTCAGGACGGACGTTCTGAAGCAGGTCTCGCTTTCCGTCGACAAGGGCGAATTCATCTCGATCATCGGCCATTCCGGCTGCGGAAAGTCGACGCTGCTCAATATCGTCGCCGGCCTGACGCAGGCGACCACCGGCGTCGTGCTCCTCGATGGCCGCGTTGCCGACGAGCCGGGACCGGACCGCGCCGTCGTCTTCCAGAACCATTCCCTGCTGCCCTGGTTGACGGTTTACGAAAACGTCCGCCTCGGCGTCGACAAGGTCTTCCGCGCGACCAAGGGCAAGGCCGAACGTCACGAATGGACCATGCGCAATCTCGAGCTGGTGCAGATGGCGCATGCCGCCGACAAGCGTCCGTCCGAGGTTTCCGGCGGCATGAAGCAGCGCGTCGGCATCGCCCGGGCGCTGGCCATGGAACCGAAGGTTCTTCTGCTCGACGAGCCGTTCGGCGCGCTCGACGCCCTGACCCGCGCCCATCTGCAGGACCAGGTGATGCAGATCCACGCCGAGCTCGGCAATACGGTGCTGATGATCACCCATGATGTCGATGAAGCGGTGCTGCTTTCCGACCGCATCGTCATGATGACCAATGGTCCCTCGGCGCGCATCGGCGAAATCCTCGATGTGCCGCTAGCCCGCCCGCGCCGGCGCATCGAACTGGCGGCCGACCGAACCTACCTCAAATGCCGCGAAGCGGTGCTCAAGTTCCTCTACGAGCGCCACCGTTTCGTCGAAGCTGCGGAGTAATTTCCCATGGCTCACCAAACGCCCGAAAAACTCGTCATCATCGGCAATGGCATGGCGCCCGGACGCATGCTGGAGCACCTGTTCGAACAGGCGCCGGGGCAATATCAGGTCACGATCTTCAACGCCGAACCGCGCGTCAACTACGACCGCATCATGCTTTCGCCGGTCCTTTCCGGCGAAAAAGACTACGAGCAGATCATCATCCACGGCGATGGTTGGTACATCAAGCACGGGATCACGCTCTACAAAGGCCACAAGGTCGTGGCGATCGACCGCGCGAAGAAGACTGTGACCTCTGATCACGGTGTGACCGAAAGCTACGACAAGCTTGTCATCGCGACAGGCTCAGTGCCCTTCATTATCCCGGTTCCCGGCAAAGATCTGCCCGGTGTTATTACCTACCGCGACCTCGATGACGTGCAGGCAATGTTGCTTGCCGCGCAGTCGCGCGAAAAGGCTGTCGTCATTGGCGGTGGCCTGCTCGGGCTTGAAGCGGCCGCCGGACTTGCCTCGCGCGGTATGGATGTGACCGTACTGCACGTGATGCCAACTCTGATGGAGCGCCAACTCGATCCGGCGGCTGGTTATCTCTTGCAGAAAGCCGTCGAGGAGCGCGGCATCAAGGTCATCTGCAAGGCCAATACCAAGGCAATCATCGGCGATGGCAAGGTCGAGGGCATCGAGCTCGACAACGGCACGATCATTCCCGCGACACTCGTCGTCATGGCTGTCGGCATCCGGCCGAACGCGGGCATCGCCAAGGAAGCCGGCCTAGCGGTCAATCGCGGCATCGTCGTCGACGACGGCATGCAGACCTCCGATGGCGATATCCTGGCGCTTGGCGAATGCGCCGAGGTCGGCGGCATGGTCTACGGCCTCGTCGCACCACTCTACGAAATGGCGCGCATCGCCGCATCGCATCTGGCGGGCGATCGCTCGCCCGCCTTCGTGCATTCCGACACGCCGACGAAGCTCAAAGTCACCGGCATCAACCTGTTCTCCCTCGGAGACTTTGCCGAAGGCGACGATCGCGAGGAGATCGTGCTGCGCGATGCAGCCGGCGGCGTCTACAAGCGGCTGGTGCTGAAGGACAACCGCATCATCGGCACAGTGCTTTATGGCGAAACCGCCGATGGCGCCTGGTTCAACGATCTGAAGAAGAAAGCCACCGATATCTCGGAAATGCGCGAAACGCTCATTTTCGGCCAGGCCTATCAGGGAGGGTCCCCGCTGGACCCTATGGCGGCCGTTGCAGCCTTGCCGGATGATGCAGAAATCTGCGGCTGCAACGGCGTGTGCAAGGGCAAGATCGTGGCGACGATCAAGGGCAAGGGATTGACGTCGCTCGACGATGTCAGGGCGCATACGAAGGCGTCCGCTTCCTGCGGTTCCTGCACCGGGCTCGTTGAGCAGGTGATGTCGCTGACGCTTGGCGAAACCTACAATCCCGCCGCCGTCCAGCCGATGTGCACCTGCACCGAGCTTGGCCACGACGATGTCCGCCGCCTGATCAAGGCCAAGGGCCTGAAGACCATTCCCGCCGTGATGCAGGAACTGGAGTGGAAGACATCCTGCGGCTGCGCCAAATGCCGCCCGGCGCTCAACTACTACCTCGTCTGCGACTGGCCGGACGAATATGCCGACGACTACCAGTCGCGCTTCATCAACGAGCGTGTGCACGCCAATATCCAGAAGGACGGCACCTACTCCGTCGTTCCGCGCATGTGGGGCGGCGTCACAAACTCTGGGGAATTGCGCGCGATTGCCGACGTCGTCGACAAGTTCGAGATCCCGATGGTCAAGGTCACCGGCGGTCAGCGTATCGACCTGCTCGGCATCGAGAAGGAAGACCTGCCGGCCGTCTGGGCCGATCTCGGCAAAGCCGGCTTCGTGTCGGGCCAGGCTTATGCCAAGGGCCTGCGCACGGTGAAGACCTGCGTTGGTTCCGACTGGTGCCGCTTCGGCACCCAGGATTCCACCGGCCTCGGCATCCGCATCGAGAAATTCATGTGGGGTTCCTGGACGCCGGCCAAGCTGAAGCTGGCCGTCTCCGGTTGTCCGAGAAACTGCGCCGAGGCGACCTGCAAGGATATCGGCGTCATCTGCGTCGACAGCGGTTTCGAGATCCACTTCGCCGGTGCAGCCGGGCTCGACATCAAGGGCACGGAGGTTCTCGGCCTGGTGAGGACCGAGGATGAGGCGCTCGAGCATATCGTCGCTCTGACGCAGATGTATCGCGAGCAGGCCCGTTATCTCGAGCGCATCTACAAATGGGCCAAGCGCATCGGTCTCAACGAGATCCGCCGCCAAATCATGGACGATGCCGAACGGCGCAAGGCGCTCTTCGACCGCTTCGTCTTCAGCCAGAAATTCGCCCAGGTCGACCCCTGGTCGGAGCGTGTCTCCGGCAAGGACAAGCACGAGTTTCGGCCGATGGCGACAGTCGGATTTTCAGAAGCGGCGGAGTGAGGGGGTGGACATGAACTGGATCTCAATAGGTGAAATCTCGGACATCCCGCTTCGCGGCGCACGCTGCGTGCGGACGCCCGAGGGCAAGATCGCCGTCTTTCGCACCGCCGAAAACGAGGTTTTCGCCATCGAAGACCATTGCCCGCACAAGGGCGGGCCGCTGTCGCAGGGCATCGTCCACGGCACGGCGGTCACTTGCCCGCTGCACAACTGGGTGATCTCGCTCGAAACCGGCAAGGCGCTGGGCGCAGACGAGGGCGCCGTGCGCACGATCCCTGTGCGCAACGATGGCGGTGCGCTGTTCATCGCACTCGAAAGCCTGATGATCGCGGCGGAGTAGTCATGGCAACCGAAGTCAAAACCACCTGTCCCTATTGCGGTGTCGGCTGCGGCGTGGTCGCGACGGTTGGCGATGACGGCGGCGTCGGTGTGAAAGGCGACCCGGATCATCCGGCCAACTTCGGCCGGCTTTGCTCCAAGGGGGCGGCGCTTGGCGAGACGCTCGATCTCGACGGGCGGCTGCTCTATCCCGAGATCGGTGGACAGGCCGCGGAGTGGGATAAGGCGCTCGACCTCGTCGCCGATCGCTTTTCGCAGGCGATTGCCGAGCACGGGCCGGATTCTGTCGCCTTCTATGTCTCCGGTCAGTTGCTGACCGAGGACTACTATGTCGCCAACAAACTGATGAAGGGGTTCATCGGTTCGGGGAATATCGACACCAACTCCCGCCTCTGCATGTCCTCATCGGTGGCGGGTCATCGCCGCGCCTTCGGATCGGACACCGTTCCCGGTTGCTACGAGGATCTGGAGCTTGCCGATCTCGTGGTGCTGACGGGCTCCAACCTCGCCTGGTGCCATCCGGTACTCTACCAGCGCCTCGTTGCTGCCAAGGCGGCGCGCCCACAGATGCGCGTCGTCGTCATCGACCCGCGCCGCACCATGACGGCCGATATCGCCGACATGCATCTGGCTGTCCGGCCGGATGGCGACGTCGCGCTCTTCAATGGTCTCCTTGCGTACCTGGCCTCCAGCCCGGCCGTAAACCAGGGCTACATCTCGGCACACACCAGCGGATTTGCCGAGGCCCTCGCCGCGGCAAGCGCCTTCGATCAAGCCACACTGGCGCGACTAACTGGGCTCGACGAACAGGAACTCGCCGCCTTCTTCCGACTTTTCGAGAGCAGCGAAAAGGTCGTCACCTGCTACAGCCAGGGGGTCAACCAATCGGTCTCCGGCACCGACAAGGTCAATGCCATCATCAACTGTCACCTGGCGACCGGCCGGATTGGTCGACCCGGCATGGGGCCGTTCTCCCTGACGGGCCAACCCAACGCCATGGGCGGCCGCGAGGTTGGCGGCCTTGCCAATATGCTGGCCGCCCACATGGACATAGAGAAGGCCGGAGACCGCGATCAGGTCAGACGCTTCTGGGGTGCGCCGGCCATCGCCGCAAGACCAGGCCTCAAGGCCGTCGACATGTTTCGCGCAGTCGCCGATGGGCGCATCAAGGCGATCTGGATCATGGCGACCAATCCGGTGGTGTCGATGCCGGATGCCGATGCGGTCGAGGCAGCGCTCAGGGCCTGTCCCTTCGTCGTGATCTCCGATGTCATCAGGCAAACAGATACGACCCGTCATGCGCATGTGCTGTTACCTTCGCTTGGTTGGGGCGAGAAGGATGGCACCGTTACGAACTCCGAGCGCCGCATCTCCCGCCAGCGCAGTTTCCTGACGGCTCCTGGTGAAGCCCGGGCGGACTGGTGGCAACTTGCCGAAGTCGGCAGCCGCATGGGTTTTGCCGGCGCCTTTGCCTACGCATCGGCATCCGAAATCTTTGCCGAACATGCCGGCCTTTCCGGTTTCGAGAACGATGGCCGGCGCGATTTCGATGTCGGCGCCTATGCCGAAATCGATGGTGCCGGCTATGATGCACTCATGCCGTTCCAATGGCCGCAGCCGCGGGGCAAGGCAAGTACTGTGACGCGCTTCTTCGCCGATGGCGGATTCTACCATCCGGATGGTCGCGCGCGCTTCATCACGACCGCAAGCCAGCTTGCCAATCGCGTCAGCGATGCCTTCCCCTTCACCCTCAATACGGGGCGCGTTCGCGACCATTGGCACACGATGACCCGGACGGGAAAGAGCGCGCGGCTCTCCGCCCATATCGGCGAACCCTTCGTCGAGATCCACCCCCGCGATGCGATGGAGCTTGATCTTTCGCCGGCTGATCTCGTGGTGCTGGAAAGCCCCTTTGGTGCGGTGGTCGTCCGAGCACTGATCACCGACCGCCAGGCGCGCGGCAATCTCTTCGTGCCGATGCATTGGAACGACCAGTTCGCGGCTAAGGCGCGCATCGATGCCTTGGTGCCGCCGATCACCGATCCTGTTTCGGGCCAGCCCGCCTCCAAGAACGTTGCCGTTTCCGCCCGCCGTTTCTCAGCCTCCACCTATGGATTTGCAGTCAGTGCCGCAAGGCCGGAAGGGCTTGATTGCGCCTATTGGGCGCTGGCCAAGGCAAGGGGCGGGTGGCGGCTCGAACTGGCGTCGCAGACCGAGCCTGATGATTGGGTGGCGTGGTGCCGACGCATCTTCGATATCCCGGCGGATATCGAACCAATCGGCTATGCCGACGGGCCGTCCGGCCATCGCCGGCTTGCCTTCTTCGATGGCGCCAAGCTGTTGCTGGCGCTTTATCTCGCGCCAGAACCCGTCGCCGTTGCCCGCAGCTGGGCGGTGGAGCAGCTCGGGGCCTCGCATGCCGATCTGCGACTTCGCTTTGCGCTCGTCGCCGGCCGACCGGGTGCGGATAAGCCCGATCCGGGAGCAACCGTCTGCTCCTGTTTCAATGTCGGGATCAACCAGATCGTTGCTGCCGTCCGTGGCGGCTGCCGCTCGGTCGAAGCTATCGGCCAGACGCTGAATGCCGGAACCAATTGCGGCTCGTGCCGCGCCGAGATCAGGGGGATCGTCGATGGATGCCTTGCTGCTGCCGCGGAATGAAATGCGCCTGCGCGCGGACCCGCCGCGCATGATGCCTTTAGCGAAGCTGCCCGTGTTCTTTGCGCTCGAAGGCCGCCGTGTCGTTGTGGCCGGCGGCTCCGACGCCTGCGCCTGGAAGGCGGAGCTGTTGGCGGCCTGCGGTGCCGAGGTGCATGTCTATGCACCGCCTGAGGAAATCGGAGAGGTCTGCGCCCGCCTTTTCGAGGCCGGTTCCTCTCACCCAGGCGGCAGGTTCACCCATCACCGCGAGGCCTGGACAAAGGAAGCGTTCGCTGGTGCGGCGCTTGCGATTGCCGACTGCGAGGGCGATGAGGACGCGCGGTCCTTCTTCGAGGCGGCCAATGCGGCTGGCGTGCCGGTCAACATTATCGACAAACCGGTCTATTGCCAGTTTCAGTTCGGCTCCATTGTCAATCGCTCGCCGGTCATTGTCGCCATATCGACTGACGGCGCCGCGCCCATTCTTGCCCAAGCGATCCGCCGGCGCATCGAGACCTTGCTGCCGCCGGTCCTGAAGGATTGGGCGTCGCTGGCACAGGCGATCCGCGACAAGGTCAATGCGCGCCTCAAGCCCGGCGCGGCACGCCGCGCCTTTTGGGAGCGTTTTGTCGATCGTGCCTTTCAGGAGACACCGGAGGAGGGTGTCGAGATGCGGCTGGTGGCGGAGATGGATCGCCTCGCGGCGAACCGGACCGACACCGGCCGCGTCACGCTCGTCGGCGCCGGGCCGGGCGACGCGGAGCACCTGACGCTGAAGGCGGTGCGTGCCTTGCAAGTGGCCGATGTCATCCTTTTCGACGGTCTCGTTTCCGATGAGGTGCTGGAGCTTGCCCGTCGCGAAGCCAAGCGTCTGCTGGTGGGCAAACGTGGTGGGCGCGCGAACTGCAGCCACGAAGACCTCAACGACATAATGGTATCCTGGGCACGCGCCGGCAAACGGGTTGTCCGGCTGCAATCCGGTGACCCGGCGATTGTCGGCCGTGGCCGCGAGGAGATCGCCCGGTTGGAAGAAAGGGGCATTGCGGTCGATGTCGTCCCTGGCATCACGGCGGCGAGCGCGATGGCGGCACGCCTGTGCGTCCCGGTTGGAGACCGGGATCATAGCGATCCCATCTCCCGATGGGCGTGACGACGGAGACCGCCTTTATTGACAACGATCGCAAGGCGACAGTTGAGGGACGCATCCTAGATGCGCATTTCGCACTGTGGTTCTATAGGCAGCAAACCGCCAGCAGCGTCGTCACTTCCTCTGGGACCGGCCGCTGCAGCATCTCTGTCATTCGCCCTGGGCGAAGCGCCACCATGAACTCTGGTCAAGGCGCCGCTGCGGGATCCGCGACGAAAGCAGGGCCGATCGGCAGCGCACGTTTATGTCCGCTCCCCCGATACGCAGCAAGAATTCGCTCGGCGGCCGACTTGCATATGGTCTTTCCTTCGAGGAAGTCATCGATCGCGTCATAGCCAATTCCATAGACCTCTTCATCGGGCTTCAGCGGGGCGTCTGTCTCCAGATCGGCTGTGGGGACCTTGGAGACGAGATCGGACGGTGCGCCCATGTAAGTGGCGATGGCGCGTACCCGTCTCTTGTTCAGCCCACTGAGAGGGACGACATCTGCGGCGCCGTCTCCGTGCTTGGTGAAGAAGCCCATCAGGGCCTCGGCGGCATGGTCCGTTCCAATCACCAGCCCGTTTGCGGCACCGGCGATCGCGTACTGGTAGATCATCCGCTGACGCGCCTTCACATTGCCGAGGTGGAAGTCGTCGCGCGCCGTGCCAAAAAGATCGCCAGCGGATTTTCGAACCTCAGTGAACAAAGCGTCGGCAGCCGGTTTGACATTTGCTTCCAGGCCAAGATCGGGGTTGATCACCGCCAGACATTCGCGAGCGGCCGCTTCGTCAGCCTGTGTCCCATAGGGCAGCCGAACGGCGATGAACTGCGCGAGATAGCCGTCCTCGCGCAACGCCCGGACGGCCGCTTGTGCAAGCAATCCGGCAGTCAAGGAATCGACCCCACCGCTGATTCCCAATACATAGGCCCGGGCATTTGCCTGTCGCAAATAGCCGGCCAAAAAAGCAATCCGCTCTCTTGCTTCCCTCTCTGCATCGAACTCGTCCGGCACGCCGAGTGCCCGAATGATCTCGAATTGCTCGTCCACTGACCAGTTTCCGGTCAAATCTGCCTCCCATTCGCCGCGTCCGCGTCAAGTGCTTTCATCGTCGGCTCATCTTTTGTGGCGGTCCTCCCAATGTTGCTCGGCGCCCGGCACTGGGGCAAGCCAGGGTTCACGTCTCTTCACCCACAATTCATAGGTTGGAACCAGGTTGGTCGGTGCATCGCTCAAGCTGCCAAGTTGGACCTCGGCTTCATCTTCGTCATAAGCAAACATGTGGGAGCTGCAGCGCGTGCAGAAACGCTGTCCGTTATGGGCAAGCGTCGTCTCCCCGGTAGCGTCGAAATCGACTCTGGCCCAAATGGCGTAGAATGTGAACGCCGATCCGCTCTCTCGGCGGCAATTGGCGCAATGACAGATACCAACTCGGATGGGTTCGCCTTTCACCTCGTATTTGACCTGCCCGCAGAGGCAGCTACCTGATCTCTTCGTCATGGTTGTGGCTCCGTTTCCTCCACAGGCGGGGGCTGGTTCGATCATCAATGACTCACCGGGATCCGGATTGCCATTGCTAAGGGCGTCGTACGTGTTTCCGCTGCCACCCTCATCGCGCGTAACGAACGCCGTCAAATCAATCAATGACCGACTGATGCAGCACGTACAACGGCACCGTGAATGGTGCGGAAAACAAGGAGCATCGCTTTCTGAAACTGAACCTGAGAGCGCTCGCCTCTGCCTTCTGCGCGGTTCTCGCCGTAGTCTTCCTGATGGGCGTAATGGCGCGGATACTACAATTGTGCTGGCCGCATTATTGTGGGCTTGGCGAACGATCGTGATAGTGTTGAGATTGTTGCGCGTGGGGATCTCCAGGATGGCGAGCGGATGATCCTGTGCTGTTGGGGCAGGCTTGATCGTTCCGACCTGGCACATAGCCGTATGAGGGCAAAGTCATGGTCCCGTTACCGCATACCGACCAATCCATCCAGCCATCGACCGGCACACTGCGACCGGATATCATCGCGGGCCTGACGGCCGCGGCCGTGGTGCTGCCGAAGGCCATGGCCTATGCGACCGTTGCCGGCCTTCCCGTCAGCGTCGGGCTCTACACCGCCTTTGTGCCGATGATCGTCTATGCCCTGCTCGGCACCTCGCGCGTGCTCAGCGTCAGTTCGACGACCACCCTTGCAATTCTGACCGCAAGCCAGCTCGCACTCGTGGTGCCCGATGGGAACCCTGAGCAACTGATCACCGCAACCGCAACGCTGACGGCGCTCACGGGCCTGCTCTTGATCGCGGCTTCGGCCCTTCGTTTGGGTTTCGTGGCAAATTTCATTTCGTCGCCGGTGCTCACGGGTTTCAAGGCCGGGATCGGCATCGTCATCGTGTTGGACCAGGTGCCAAAACTGTTCGGGCTGCATTTTACCAAGGAGGGATTCTTCCGGGATATCCTGAACCTCGTCTACCATTTGCCCGAGACGTCGCTCGTCACATTCGCGGTCGGGGCCACGGCACTGCTGCTCCTACTCCTCCTGGAAAGCCGTTGGCCGCATTCTCCGGCTCCTCTCGCTATCGTCGCAGCGGGAATTGCCGTTTCGTGGTTCGCGGGCCTCGGCCCGGCCGGCGTTGCCATCGTCGGGCACATTCCTCAAGCCCTGCCTTCGCTTGTGCTGCCGGATATCGACCTGATCCTGCAACTCATTCCGGGTGCGTGCGGCATCGCGTTGATGAGCTTCACTGAGACGATTGCTGCTGGACGGGCTTTCGCAGTCGCGGGTGAACCGCCCATCCGCCCAAACCGCGAACTGGTAGCGACTGGCGCTGCCAATCTTGCCGGCGGACTCTTCGGCGCGATGCCGGCAGGCGGGGGCACATCGCAGACGGCGGTGGTACGCGCCGTCGGGGGACGCACGCAAAAGGCATCGCTGGTCACGGCGGCGGCCGCTGCGGCGACAATGCTCGTTCTTGCACCGCTCCTCGGGCTTTTGCCGCAGGCTGTGCTCGCGGCCATCGTCATCGTCTACTCCGTCGGCCTCATCCAGCCGGCCGAGTTCGTTTCGATCCGCAAGGTTCGCCGGATGGAGTTTCGCTGGGCGCTCGCCGCCTTCCTCGGCGTGCTCTTGTTTGGCACGCTCCAGGGCATTCTGGTCGCCATCACCCTGTCGCTCGTCGGCCTCTCGGCACAGGCGGCAAACCCTCGCATTCACATGGTCGGCCGCAAACGCGGCGCAGACGTTCTGCGGCCGCTTTCGGCCGAGCATCCAGATGACGAAACCTTCGAAGGCATGCTCATCCTGCGGCCGGAGGGGAGGCTCTTCTTCGTGAACGCCCAGCAGGTCGGCGACCGTATTCGCACGCTGGCCACTGAACAAAAGCCGCGCGTTCTGATGCTGGACCTCAGCCGCGTTGTCGATATCGAATACTCGGCACTCCAGATGATCATCGATGGCGAACGAAGCCTTGCGCGAGCGGGCATCGAACTCTGGCTCGCAGGCCTCAACCCGGATGTGCTCGCCTACATCAGGGCATCAGGGTTTGCCGACCAGCTTGGGCCTGGCCGCATGTTCTTCAATACCCGCACTGGTATCCGCCGCTACCAGGACAGCCTTGCGGCAACGCCGTCACAGCCCGGGACGGGTGCGGCCACGACTTGATGTTTCGGCGCACCTGACATCCGGTTTTCGCGCTTTCGGTGTGTTTGTTTTCGGGCCGCGCCCCTGGAACATGGTTCCAAGCAGAGGATGCGGCTTCCGACCACGCGCGGGAAGTACTGCGCATCAATCAGCTCAAAGGAAGAAGATAACAAAAAACAATGTGTTTCCCTTGGTCTGGTGGCGTATTTTAAAGTTTTGGATATCGTAGTATTTTATTCTAAATAACACCTTGAAACGAGTGTGTAAGGGTGTATTCTCGCAGAAATAGCGATGAGCATTTAGTCAGATTTGGTTCCCGATTTCCGAGTAATGGGGGAGGCACTATGATTGACTGGTTCGTAAACACGCTTCGTACTTATCCTGAAATTGCAATATTTCTCTCCTTAGCGCTTGGATATTACTTCGGGTCGTTCACGTACAAGGGCCTCGGTCTCGGTGCGGTGACAGCCACGCTGATTGCTGCCGTCATCATCGGGCAGCTCGGGATCACCATATCGCCACCGCTCAAGGCCACGTTCTTTCTGATGTTCCTGTTTGCAATCGGCTACGGTGTCGGGCCGCAATTCGTGCGCGGCATCGCCAAAGATGGCCTCCCGCAGGCATTGTTCGCCGCGGTTGTCTGTGTCTTCTGCCTCGGAGCACCCTATATCGCCGCGAAGATAGCCGGCTACGATGTCGGCTCAGCGCTTGGGCTCTATGCCGGTTCGCAGACCATCTCCGCGTCGATGGGTTTGGGAACGGACGCAATCAATCGCCTTGGTCTGGCGCCGGAAGAAACCAAGAAGCTGCTAGATGCGATGCCGGTCGCCTATGCCGTCACCTATATTTTCGGCACGATCGGATCGGCTATTGTGCTGGCCTTGATCGGCCCCGCGCTCTTGGGTATCGACCTCGAGGCGGAATGCAAACGCTACGAGGCGGAGCAGGGCGGCAAGAAGGAGACGGGCGGGGCGGGAACCGCCTGGCATCACTACGAGTTGCGCGCCTATCGCGTTCGGGAGGGAGGGCCGGTCGTCGGCAAGACGGCACATGACGCCGAATCCATGATCCCCGAGCAGCGGGTTTTCATCGAGCGTATCCGCCGAGGATCAAAGATCGAGGATGCGACGGCAGACACGGTCATCCAGGCGGGTGACATCGTTGCCGTGGCCGGCCGACGCGAAGTGCTGGTGAGCCTGATCGGCCATGCGGCAGAGGAAGTCGACGATCGCGAGTTGCTGGCGGTGCCCGTCGAGGGTGTCGATGTCCTTGTCACCACCAAAGAGGCGAACGGAAAGACGCTGGCCGAACTGGCACAATGGCCGTCGTCCCGCGGCGTGTTTCTGCGCCGGATCGCCCGTGGTGCCACGGCGACGGAGATCCCGATCCTTCCGAACACCCAGATCCATCGTGGCGATATCCTGACGATCGTTGGACGGACGCAGGATACTGCCGCAGCCGCCAAGGCACTCGGTGTGGCCGATCGTCCGAGCGACGTTGCCGACGTCGCGTTCATCGGCGCTGCGATCGCCATTGGCGCCTTGATCGGCGCGCTCGTCTATAAGGTCGGTGATGTGCCGTTTACGCTGTCGACGTCGGGGGGAGCGTTGATCTCTGGGCTCTTCTTCGGCTGGCTGCGCTCCGTGCGGCCGAAGTTCGGACGGATTCCGACATCGACGGTCTGGTTCATGAATTCGGTCGGCCTCAACGTCTTCATCGCCGTGGTCGGTATCTCGTCGGGGCCAGGCTTTGTTGCAGGCTTGCAGCAACTTGGTTTCAGCCTGTTCCTTTGGGGCATATTCGCAACGACCGTGCCGCTGGTGCTGGCAATGTATGTCGGGAAATATGTGTTCCGGTTCCACCCTGCCATTCTCTTGGGGTGCTGCTCTGGCGCGCGCACGACGACTGCCTCCCTCGGCATGATCAATGATCGTGCCAAGAGCCAGATCCCGGGGCTCGGCTATACCGTAACCTATGCCGTCGGTAACACCCTGCTGACGATCTGGGGCATGGTGCTTGTGATGATGATGACCTAGAGCATTTCCAGGAAAAGTGCGAAGCGGTTTTCCGTCAGGAAATGCGTAAAAACAAAGAGATAAAGCGTTTCTGTGACTCCGTTTAAATCGGAAACGCTCTAGCGTCTGTTTCGGGCCGTCATCGATCGTCTTTCGAGGCTCGGACCGGCAGAAGCCGCGCCCGGTTTTCGAGGTGTGTCAGTCTCATTTTGCGACCGGAATTGTAGCTGCCACTGAGTGAGAACCGCGGACGGGTGACAGCGGGCAGCCGATTCAGAACAGAGTTGGGAGCGCGTTATGCCAAGCAAGACCACACATGTAGATCAGTTTCTGCTCATCCATTCGGCACGGGCCGATAATTGGCGCGAGATCACGACATTGGCCGATGCCTGGGCCGCTAACCGGGGCGAGCGGACAGCGCTGGAGGCGGCGATCGCCGAAGTGGCACCGGCCGAGGAGTACCACGCCTATCCGGGTGGGCGATTGCTTTCGGCGCTGGCCGAGCGCATCGCCACCAACGATGCCGGCGGGGCGGCGAAACTCGCGCGGCGCATCTCCAACGGGCTTCTTTCCCATTCTTATCGCGGGCGCCCGAGCGAGTGGGATGTCCATGACGAGATGTCCGTGACAGACGTGCCCGATATCATGCCTCCCGGAACCGGGGAAGCGGGCGGCCGCCGGCCATACTTCGAAGTTCTGTTCGTCAACAGCCAGCCGGCCGTGCGGTGGGAGGCGTTCGCAGCCGAGATCCGCAGGCTACGCCGGCCCGAGGATGGCTTCATCTACGAGCCTGTTCTGGTGGGGTCCTTTGAGGATGCGTTCTGTGCGGCCGCATTGAACCCGGCCATCATTGCCGTCGTGCTCGCCGAGGGTTTTCCCTATCGCTCGCGTCACGACGCGCCGGTGCTCCGCTCCGTGCTTGATCCGCTTGGAGAAGCCGAGGGACCGGACATGTCGGCGCTTCGTCTGGCGCGCGGATTGAAGCGGATCCGGCCGGAGCTCGACGTTTATCTGCTCTCCGACCGCCAGGTGGAAAAAATTGCCGGCGATCCGGCGGCCGACGCTGTGCGGCGCGTGTTCTACGCGGTTGAAGAACCGCTGGAACTGCATCTCGCCATCCTTGAAGGCGTGCAGGCGCGCTACGAAACGCCCTTCTTCGACAATCTGAAGAAATATGCGCGGCGGCCTATCGGCACGTTTCATGCGCTGCCCATCGCCCGCGGCAAATCCGTCTTCAAGTCGGACTGGATCCGCGACATGGGCGAATTCTATGGGCTCAACCTGTTCCTGGCGGAAAGCAGCGCGACGACGGGTGGGCTCGATAGCCTGTTGGAGCCGACCGGCACGATCAAGCGCTCTCAGGAACTCGCTGCCCGCGCCTTCGGCGCCGACCACGTCTTCTTCGTGACGAATGGCACGTCCACCTCCAACAAGATGGCGGTGCAGGCGCTTCTGGCGCCCGGCGACATCGCGGTGGTCGATCGCAACTGCCACAAATCACACCATTACGGCATGGTGCTGACCGGTGCGCAGCCATACTACGTCGAAGCCTTCCCGATGACGGAGTATTCGATGTATGGCGCCGTGCCGCTCGCGAGCATCAAGCGCGCGCTGCTGGCCTTGCGGGCGGAAGGGCGCCTCGACCGGCTGAAGCTGCTTGACCTGACCAACTGCACCTTCGACGGACATATGTACAATGTCAGGCGCGTGATGGAGGAATGCCTCGCTATCAAGCCCGACCTTATCTTCCTCTGGGACGAGGCGTGGTCCGGATTTGCCCGGTTTTCTCCGTTCCTGCGTCCGCGCACGGCCATGGGGGCAGCAGCCGACATCGAGGATTGGCTGCGCGATCCAGCCTCGGTCAGCGCCTATGAAAAGCAGCACGCCGACCTCGGCAAGAATCCCTCGGACGAAGCGCTGCTCGCCGCTCGTCTGATCCCAGACCCGCGCCTCGTCCGCCTCCGGGTCTACCAGACCAACTCGACGCACAAATCCATGTCGGCGATCCGGCAGGGCTCGATGTTGCTGGTCAAGGATGTCGATTTTCACAACGTCGAGGCTCAATTCCACGAGGCGGTTTTCACGCATGCCTCGACCAGCCCGAACCAGCAGCTGATCGCCAGCCTCGACGTTGCGCGCAGGCAGATGGAACTCGACGGTTACGGGTTGGTGATGAACGCAATCGAAATTGCGCTCAAGATCCGTCGCGCGATCAACGAGCATCCGCTGATTTCGAAATACTTCCGCGTCCTTGGTGCCGATGAGATGATCCCGGCGGAGTATCGGCAATCAGGCTTCAAGGACTACCTGGCGCCGGGCGCTACCTGGGCCACGGCGGTCAAGGCGATGAAGGAGGACGAGTTCTACCTCGACCCCACGCGCATGACGCTGGTGTGCGGAACGGCCGGCTTCGACGGAACGCAGTTTAAGGGATTGCTGGCGAACGAGTATGATATCCAGTTGAACAAGACGTCGCGCAACAGTGTGCTGCTGCAGTCCAACATTAACAATACCCGCAGCGATATCGCGCACCTCATTCGTGTTCTCGTCGAGATCTGCCATGGTATCGAAAAGCGCCTTGCCGACGGCGGCGAGGGCGAGCGTGCTGCGTTCGCAGCGCGGGTAAAGTCGCTGATGACCGATGTGCCCGACCTTCCCAATTTCAGTCACTTCCATGAGGTGTATCGCGGCGATGCAGGGCGGACGACGCCGGAGGGCGACATGCGCGCCGCCTTCTTCAACGCCTATGACGCGTCTGTGTGCGAATACGTACCGCTCATTGGTGCCGAGTGCGACCGGCGCCTGAAGGACGGGCCGGAAATGGTCTCCGCCAACTTCGTCATTCCCTATCCGCCCGGATTTCCGATCATGGTGCCGGGGCAGGTGCTGACGCAGGAGACGATCGACTTCATGCGCAAACTGGATGTGAAAGAGATCCACGGCTACGAGAAGGCGCGGGGACTGAAGCTGGTCAAGCCAGACGCAGTCGCCGCCAAGGCGAAGCGTCAATCAAAAGCACGGTAGCGCCGGGATGTATCGGCGCTCGATTGTTTCGATTTGGTGATGCAGCGCGCACTGGCGACCTGAGCGCGCAACCACAGCGGGTTGGCGAGGTGGGCGCGGTCAGGTCCGTCGCAGCGGGTTTTTTGCGGCTTAACTTTTGGCATGAGCGTTTGGGGCGGCAGTGAAGGCGTCGTAGTCCCGGATCGGGGCGCGGGGGAGCTAGTCTGGACATGGTTTGGGTCGAACAGTTCCTGATCAAATATCCTGAGCTTGCCGTATTCCTTGCTATCAGCATCGGATATCTGATCGGCGATCTCAAGTTCAGTGGCTACAGCCTCGGGCCTGTAACCGGCTCGCTGTTTGCGGGCATCCTGATCGGGCAGTTCGCCCATGTGCCGATTGCCGGGATGGCGAAATCGCTGCTGTTTCTGCTGTTCCTCTTCGGCATCGGCTACTCGGTCGGACCACAGTTCCTGCAAGCCCTGAAGCGGGATGGGATGAAGCCCGTGTTGCTCGCGGTCGTCGTCTGTGTGACCGGGCTGCTCATGGCCGTCGTAGTTGCCAAAATCCTTGGTCTCGACCCCGGTTTTGCGGCGGGACTGCTGTCCGGCTCCCTCACCGAAAGCCCGGCGATGGGCACGGCAACCGAGGCAATCAATGCGCTGCCGCTGCCTGAGGCGGATCGCGCGCGGTTCGTGGCGCACATCGCTGTAGCTGACGCTGTTTGCTACGTCTTCGGCGCGGTTGGCGTCATTCTGTTCTGCAGTGTCGTGGGCCCCAGACTACTCGGCATCGACCTCGTTGCCGAGGCGCTGAAGCTGGAGAAGGAGTATGGAATTACCCGCAAGGCGGTCGGTGTCTCCTCCGCCTGGCACAGGTTCGAGATTCGCGCCTATGAAATCGCGGACGGTGCGCCGGCAGCTGGCTTGTCGATAGCCACCGCAGAGGCGACGTTTCCAGAACACAGGCTTTTCATTCAGCGCTTGCGTCGAGGGGACGCAATCATCGAGGCGGCCCCGGAGGTCGTGATCAACCCCGGTGATATCGTTGCCGTATCCGGAACGAGGGAGGCGCTGGTCAGCGTCCTCGGACCGCGCGCCGAAGAGATCGAGGACCGCGAACTACTCGACGTCCCGGTATCGGTTTCCGATGTGCTGCTGACAAGCCCTGATCTCAAGGGCCGAAGCATCGCGGCTGTCGCCAAAGAAAGCTGGACGCGGAGCCTCTATCTGCGCGCCATTACGCGTGGGGGGCAGGATATACCCATCGCGCCGGGGATCACGGTGGAACGCGGCGATATCCTGCGCCTGGTGGGACCGGAGGCCGTCGTGTCAAGCGCCGCCAAGCGCATCGGTGTCGTCGTCGCGCCGACGACGGCGACAGACTTCCTGGTCCTTGGTCTTGCGATATTCCTTGGCGGGCTTGTCGGCGTTCTCGTCACATTTCCCATCGGTGACATGCGGATTTCGCTCAGCACCAGTGTGGGCACGCTCCTGGCTGGGTTAACGGTGGGGCATCTGCGCACGCGCTTCCCGCTTTTCGGCCGAATACCGGATGCCGCGGTGTCGCTCATGACCTCGCTTGGTCTTGCCGCCTTTGTCGCGATGACCGGTCTTCATGCCGGACCTGTGTTTGCATCCGCCATCGCCGAAGCGGGCGTCGGACTTCTGTTCGGCGGCATGATCGTCACCATGACTCCGTTGATTGTCGGCCTATACTTCGGGCGTTACGTGCTTGGCATGAACCCCATTTTGCTGCTGGGCGGGCTCGCCGGGGCACAGACCATGACAGCCGGCATGGCGGCGGTTCAGGACAGGTCGGGAAGCACAGTTGCGGTCCTTGGCTATACGCCGGCGGTCCCCATCGGCCATATCCTGCTCACGACCTGGGGAACGGTGATCGTCGGTATCGTCTCGGGATGAAATACTGCAAGTTTAATCAATCAGCGGCGACGCTGCTGCATGCTAGAATTCGCAACAGACTTTCATAGTAAAAAGACGAATACTGACTGCGAATCGACGATGCGAATCGCCAATGATCTGAAAGGTGCTTTTGATGCGACAGACACTATACATTGTTCCGCCCGCACTTCTCATCGCTGCATTGGCGGGCGCAGGGACTGTGGCGGCGCAGGAGCCGGCAAAGCCGGCGGTGCAGGCCACGGAGGCCAGCAAGGCTCCGGAACACTGGATTCCCAAGCTGCGGCTCGGCGACGACAATGCCTATTTTGAATTCTACGGTCAGATCAACAAGGGCCTGCTGGTCTACGATGACGGCGGGGCAACGGATAACTACTTTCCGGTCGACAACGGCAACTCGTCCACGCGGGCGGGCTTTCGCGTCTACACCCTCATGGAAAAGGGCTGGTCGTTCGGCGCCAATCTCGAATGGGAATGGAACCCCTATTCGACAACCAACGTGAACCAGTTGAACAAGGATCACTATGATTGGGGGACTGACCTGCTGCGCAAGGCGGAAATTTATCTCGACTCGAAGGAATACGGCAAGTTCTGGCTCGGCCAGGGCAGCATGGCATCGGACACGACGGCCGAGGTCGATCTGTCCGGCACGGGCGTGGTCGGCTATTCGCTTGTTTCCGATATGGCCGGGGGACCGTTTTTCCGCAACGATGACGGGACGCTTTCGACGGTCAAGGTCAAGGACGCGTTCACCAACTATGATGGTCTCGGCCGCAAGTTCCGCGCCCGATATGACACGCCTTCGTATGGCGGATTCAGCTTTGCGTCGTCGGTCGGCACACAGGTCGTGCCCGAAGAAACCGACGTTACCGTGTGGGACATGGCGGTTCGATACGATGAGACCTACGATGCCTTCAAGGTCGGTGCCGCAGTTGCCTTTTCGAGGCCAGGCGACGGCAACTCGATTTACGACGCGTCCGTTTCCGTCCTGCATATCGATACCGGTCTCAGCCTCACCCTTGCCGCGGCCTATTCCGACAAGGACACGGTCGATGGACACTATGGCTACGTGAAGGTCGGCTATCAGACTGATATTTTCGACGTCGGCAAAACTGCGTTTTCGGTCGACGCCTATTTCGGCAAGGACATTGCGGGCAAGGGCAGTAACAGCGATTCCTTCGGGGCGCAGATTGTCCAGAACCTCGACTATCTGCAGACGGAACTCTACCTTGGAGCCCGGACCTACTCACTCGACCAGGAGACTGCCGATCTACAGGACAGCTTTGCTGTCCTGGGCGGCGCCAGAATAAAATTCTGAAGCAACGACGGGCAGCATGCTGCCCGTCAAACCACGCGATCATCGTGCATTCGTTCACTTTTGTTTCGACTTGGCCGCTTCGGCGGACCTTGCAGTTCACAGGGAGGAATGACCTATGGCAGAGATCGACTATCGCGAATACGAGAAGATGAGCCCGTTCGAAATCAAGGACGGTCTTATGAAGCTCGCCAAGCGCAGCGCGCTGAAATCCACCAATGCGCTGCTCAATGCCGGCCGCGGGAATCCGAACTGGATCGCGACCACGCCGCGTGAAGGGTTCTTCCTTTTCGGCCAGTTCGCCCTGACCGAAAGCCGGCGGACGATGGACAACCCCGCGGCGGGCCTGGCCGGCATGCCTCAGATGAAGGGCATCGCGGCGCGACTGGACGCATGGTTGGCGAAGCATGTAGAAGATCCGGGTGCCGACTTCCTGTCGAGGATGGTCGAGCATGGCGTCAAGATGTTCGGTTTCGATGCCGACGCCTTCGTTTTCGAATTGGCGGACTCGATCATCGGTGACAACTATCCCGTCCCGGACAGGATGCTTGTCCATGCCGAGCAGGTCGCGCATCGTTATCTGATGTGGGCGATGGGCGCGAGCAAGCCCGTCGGCAAGTTCGATCTCTATGCCGTGGAGGGCGGCACGGCGGCGATGTGCTACATCTTCAAGTCGCTGATCGCCAATCGCATCCTCAAGAAGGGCGACACGATCGCGATCGGCACGCCGATCTTCACCCCCTATATCGAGATTGCGGAACTCGAGGATTATGCATTCAAGGCCGTCCATGTCAGGGCGACGCAGGAGCATCGTTTCCAGTATTCCGACGAAGAGCTCCGCAAGCTCGAGGACCCGAAGATCAAGGCATTCTTCGTCGTCAATCCGGGCAATCCAACATCGATGGCAATCGATCCGCAGACGATGAAAAAGCTGGTCGATCTGGTCAATACCAAGCGGCCGGACCTCATCCTTCTGACCGATGACGTATACGGGACGTTCGTGCCGAACTTCCGCTCGCTGATGTGCGAGCTGCCCTACAACACCATCTGCGTCTATTCCTATTCGAAGTATTTCGGCTGCACCGGATGGCGTCTCGGCGTGATCGGTATCAACGAGAAGAACATTCTCGACGATCTCTTGACCAAGCTCCCGGCCAAGGAACTGGAGGCGCTGGACAACCGATACCGCTCGATCACGCTTGAGCCGCGCAAGCTCAAGATGATCGACCGCATCGTTGCCGATAGCCGCGACGTTGCGCTCAATCACACCGCGGGGCTCTCGTTGCCGCAGCAGGTGATGATGACCATGTTCTCCATCAGCGAGCTGATGGATACCGACAAGCTCTACCAGAAGGCCTGCATGGCTATCTGCAACGACCGGGTGAACATGCTGCTTGAGGGGCTGCCGCTCGACCTGCAGCCGAATGCGAATTTTGCCGGCTACTACGGAACGATCGATTTCGAGTTCTGGCTGCGCAAATATGTCGGCGAGGAGATGGTGACCTGGCTGAAGGCGAATGTACATCCGCTCGATCTGGTCTACCGGCTGGCGGAAGATCATTCGATCGTGCTGCTCAATGGTGGCGGCTTCGATGCGCCGAACTGGAGCGTACGCGTTTCCTTCGCCAATCTTCCCGATGACGTCTATGACGACATTGGCCGCGCGGTTCGCGCTGTCGGGCGCGGTTATGTGGATACGTTCAACGCGCTGAAAGGGAAGTAACACAGATTTTCCAACAGCGGTTCGCAAATTACTGCGAACCGCTCTCGCTGCGCGAGTCACGGCCTCGGCTCGCTGCGGCGCAAGACGTCCGACGAGGTATCTACAGTCAGAGGTAGATGTTGTTGGTACCAGCAAGCAGTGCGCGATAGTCAAATTCACACGTCAGTGAGAAGGAGTCATTCGATGCTAAGTACATCCACAACGATGCTCGACTACAAGGAACACAAAGGTATCGGGCAGGAAGCCGGCGGGATCACATCGCGGCATCGCGGGTTGGTCAGACGACTGCTCGTGACGGTCGCCCTTTTGGCGGCCGCCCCCACCTTTGCCCAGAACATGCAGGAGCCTTCCAAGCAATACAGCAAGGAAGAGATGCAACAGGCACTAGAGACCAGGGAACAGTACGACGTTCACGGTCTGCGCTTCGCCATGTCGGAAGCGACATTGCGACCTGGAGCGGAAGGACTTCTTGACGACATCGCTGCGGCGCTCAAGAACTTCCCTGAATGGGGCCTGAGAATTGTCGGCCATACCGATACCAGCGGTAATGAGGAGACCAACCTGCGCCTTTCCGCCGAGCGTGCAGAGGTCATCAAGGCGGCTCTCGTCGAACGCGGAATCGATGCCGCCAGGCTGACGACGGGAGGCGTCGGACAGGCCCAGCCGATTGCCAGCAACGATACGGCCGATGGCCGGGCTCTCAACCGCCGCGTCGAGCTCGTCAGGGTCACCGACTCGGCCGAAGCCAAGAAACTGCTCAAGGCCATGACCGACTACCTGGCGGCGCAGAATGCCCTGTCGTTCGGCTATGATTCCACCTTCCAGGTCGTCACCAACAGCGATCAGAAACTCGGACTGGCAAGCTCGGGGACAGTGACCCTCAGTCGGCCCGACAAGGTACACACGACCCGTTCGGGCGGCTTTGTCGACAGCGAGGCGCTGTTCGATGGAAAGACGCTGACACTCCTGGGCAAGAACCTCAACAAATACACGCAGGTCGAAATACCCGGGACGGTCGATCATCTGATCGACGAGCTAAAGGACAAGTACAACTTGCCTTTGCCGGCCGCCGACCTGTTGATGACCGGTGCATATGACGAATTGATGCAAGGGGTGTATGATTCAAAGGATCTGGGAAGCGGCGTCGTCAATGGCGTGGAGTGCGATTCTCTCGCCTTCCGCAAAGACGATGTCGATTTCCAGATTTGGATCGCGCACGGGGCAGAGCCCTATCCCTGCCGCCTGGTCATAACCTCAGGGCAGGTGAAGGGTGGGCCGGAATACAGCATCCAGATCAGGGATTGGAAATCCGGGGCGGCCGTTGCGCCGGGTGATTTCGACTTCAAGAATGCGTCGAATGCCGAAAAGATCGATGTGAACGACCTCCAGCACAACCTGGGTGAATTGCCAGAGAACTTCAAGGTAGGAGATAAAAAATGACCTTCCGTAAGCGCGCAGCAATGATCTGCCTTGTTTGGGCAGTTCTGTTTGGCATCGGCGAGCTGGCGAAGGATGTGCCAGTTCTCGCGATCCCCACCTTTACCTCTGACGCCGTTGCCGTGGTCGGCCGGCCGTTGACGCCGGTCAGTGTGGCCGGTGCCGCGCGGCGGACGACCCGGCGCTGTGCCGCAGGCGTTTATAACTGCTAGAAGAGCGCGTGGCCGTTCGGCAGGCATGGCCGATTTCGGATAGGAATTCGGACGGTTGATGCAGTTCGGCCCGCATGATCTCGGCTTCAGCACATTCCGACACTCTTGCCGTCAAGGCTGGAGCCGGCTTTGCGCATGCCTTCAATTGCGTGGTGAACGGCTGCGAAGGCGTTGCTCCCAAACCTGCGGTCTATCGCCGGTCAGGCGCGAGTTGCTGCGCCCGACGGCTTGGCATCGCCTGCCGTGACGTCTTCTGCACTCTGCGTAAGTTTGCGCGCTATTTCATAGAATGCATGGACAAGTTTCCCGTTGCTGCGTTCGCGCAGGCAGATGAGCGCTTCGTCCATCAGCATTTCCGGGGCATCGATCTTGATCGGCACGAGACGCGTGTCCTGGCCGAACTCGGCGGATGAGACGAAACCGACGCCGCCGCCAGCAGCGACAATCTCGCGAACCGCCTCGCGGCCCTCGGCCTCGATCAGCGGCGTCAGCGTGACGTCGCATTGTGCGGCCATGGCCTCGAGCTTCTGGCGGGTCTTGGAACCTCGCTCGCGCATGACGAGCGGATGTTTTGCAAGCTCTGCGAAGGTGGCGCTCTGACATGTCGCCAAAGGATAATCGCGGCTTGCGAAGGCGATGATCGGCGTCGAATTGAGCTTCAGAACGTCGAAGTCGCCGGCCTGCGGGATTTCACCGAGAACGCCGATATCCGCTTCATAGGCGTGCAGGCTGGTGATGACGGTTTCCGTGTTGCCCGCATCGATCGAAACCTGCACGGTCGGGTAGGCCCGCCGGAAGGCGGCCAGGATGTGCAGCAGATGGTGTGCGGCATCCGCGACGATCCGCAGCTTTCCAGCCCTTAATGCGCGCGACTCCGAGAGAAGATCGAGTGCCTGTTGCTCGACGTCGAACATGCGCCGGGTGACTTCGAGAAGCTGCTGGCCCGCCTGGGTCAGTGTTACCTGCTTCTTGTTTCGATTGAAGAGCAGGACGTCATACTCCTCCTCCAACTTGCGTACCTGATCGGAGACGGCGGGCTGCGTCAGGAAGAGCGCCTCGGCTGCCCGCGAGAAGCCGCCATGGATGGCCACATTGTGAAAGGCACGGAGCTGGACATAGCGCACGGTAACATCCCCAAAGATAAATTCTATCTATGCAACTATCAGAACGAACGATTTGATTTATGTAAAGGGGCAAAAGATAATTTCCGGAGTTAACCCTTTCCGGAGCGCGCCTATGAATCTTTCGGCTGTCGCCCTTGAACTTACCGCCGCAACAGTCCTGCTGCTTTATGCCGTCAGCCTCGTCAAGAAGGGCGTCGAAGCTGCCTGCGGCGACGTGGTCACCCGTGCCGTTGGAGGGGCAGGCGGCAGGCCCCGCGCGGCAGCCTACGGCTGTTTGATTGCAATTGCCCTGCAGAGTTCGACGGCGGTTGCGATGCTCGCCGCCAGCTTTGCCGTAAGTGGAGCGCTGAGCCTCGATGTCGGGCTGGCGGTCCTTCTCGGCGCGGACCTGGGCTCTGCCCTTGTCGTCAAGATCTTGAGTTTTGATCTGCACTGGCTGGCGCCATTGCTGATTGCCGCTGGCGGCCTCCTGCATCTCAAGGCGCGCGCTCGCAAGCCGGTCGAGGCCGGGCGTGCGGTTCTCGGGATCGGCCTGTTGCTCCTGTCGCTGCAGATGATCGGCCATGCGACCCTTCCGCTTGGTCAAAGCCCATTGCTGCCGGCAGCGATCGACATGCTGAGCAAAGACCCTCTCACGGTCATGATCGTGGCTGCGGTCTTCACCTGGGGCCTGCATTCAAGCGTTGCGGCCATCCTTTTGATCCTGACCTTTGCCGCAAAGGGCCTGCTGCCGCTCGATGTCGGCATTCCCCTGATCCTTGGCGTCAACCTTGGTGGTGGGCTGATCGCGCTGTGGCTGACCCGAGGCCTGCCGGTGGAAGGCAGGCGGCTGCCGCTTGGCAATCTCGTCTTTCGCGCGCTGTTCAGTGCCGCAGTCTTTGCGCTGTTTTCCGCGCAGCTCTCTTTTGCGTGGCTGCCTGGCACGACGGTGGCTGCCGAGCTCGTCAATCTGCACGTGCTGTTCAATGCTGCACTGGTGCTCCTGGGTCTCATATCGTGTGGTCTGATGGCGCGCTTCGTTCGCGTTCTCACGCCTGACAACGCCGGCGGAAAAGATGCCGGTCTTGCAGCGCATGTCAGTGCGCTCGACCGGTCTCTGATCGAAAAGCCGGCGCAGGCTTTGGCGGCGGCCGCTCGCGAAGTGCTGCATATGGGCAACCTGATCACGCGTTTGCTCGAACCGGTCATGGGGGTAATCGCGTCGCCAACGCCCGAGACGGTCGATGCGCTGCGTCGCATCGACGGCGACATCCATCGCGCCCATAGCGAGATCAAGCTCTTTATCGCCGCAGTTAATAGAGGTGTGCTGACGGAGGAGCAGTCCCGGCGCGGCATCGAGCTCACCGAGGCGGCCATTCATCTGGAATATGCCGGCGACGTGGTGTCGAAGAGCCTGTTGCGCATGGCGGAGGAGCGGCTGGAAGGGGCGGGCGCCTTTTCGCAAGCCGGCTGGCACGAACTGACGGCGCTGCATGACGCAGTGTTTTCGAACGTGAAACTTGCCGCCAATCTGCTGGTCTCGCCCGAACCGGTGATTGCCCGCGAGATGGTGCGCCAGAAGGAACACGTGCGCCGGCTGGTGCAGGAAAGCAGTCAAAGCCACCTTGAGCGGCTGAGGCAGGGAATTGCTGCCAGCATCCAATCGAGCGACATGCATCTGGAGATCGTGCGTGCGCTGAAAGAGCTCAATTCACTGGTCACGACGATGGCCTATCCCCGTCTTCGCGAGACCGGGGATCTGCTCGAAAGCCGCCTCGTTCCGGCCGCCTAACATATAAGTGTAATCTATAGATTCATACAAAAGAACGATTGTACATATACATTCGGCCACCGCATTGTCGGTTCCGGAGACGCCAACGTGAGGACGGACAATGCCAAACACCGCTTCTGACAGAACCATCGCACCGCTGGAAACGCCGAGACTGGGCGAGCCCTATCTGCTGACGCCCGGTCCGCTGACGACGGCCTATGAAGTCAAGGAGGCTATGCTTAGGGACTGGGGATCATGGGACGGTGATTTCCGTGCGATGACTGCCGACCTGCGTCGCCAGCTTCTCGATATTGCCGGCGATACCAAGGGCGAGTTCGATTGCGTTCCGATGCAGGGCAGCGGTTCGTTCTCGGTCGAGGCGATGCTGGGCAGTTTCGTTCCCCGCGACGGCAAGGTGCTGGTGCTGATGAACGGCGCCTATGGCAAGCGCATCGCCCAAACGCTCGCCTATCTCGGCCGCGACCACGTGACGATCGACAAGGGCGATTACATGCCGCCACGCGGACCCGAGGTTGCCGCTGCGCTCGACGCGGATCCGGCCATTACCCACGTGGTCGTCGTTCACTGCGAGACCAGTTCCGGCATCCTCAATCCGCTGAAGGAAATCTCCGAGGTCGTCTATGCCAGAGGCCGCAAGCTGCTGGTCGACTCGATGAGCGCCTTCGGTGCCGTACCGGCCGGCGTTGCCGACTTCCGCTACGAGGCGATTGTTTCCTCAGCCAATAAATGCATCGAAGGGGTGCCTGGCTTCGGCTTCGTCATAGCCCGCAAAAGCGAACTGGAGGCCGCCAAGGGCCGCAGCCACTCGCTCAGCCTCGATGTGCACGCGCAATGGGACTACATGAACAAGACCGGTCAGTGGCGCTACACGCCGCCGACGCATGTCGTCGCTGCATTCCTGGAGGCCCTTCGTCTGCATCGCGAGGAAGGCGGAGTCTCCGCCCGCGGCGCGCGTTATGCCCGCAACCGCGACGTCATGGTCGCCGGCATGCGCGAGGCAGGCTTCGAGACCCTGCTTGCCGACCGGTGGCTGTCGCCGATCATCGTTACCTTCTTCAGCCCTGCCGATCCGGCTTTCGCCTTTGATCGGTTCTACGACCTGATGAAGGAGAAGGGGTTCATCATCTATCCCGGCAAGCTGACGGTCGTCGACAGCTTCCGCGTCGGCTGCATCGGCCGCATGGATGAACATGTGATGCGCCGCGTGGTCGAGGCCGCGCGCGCATCCCTCACCGAAATGGGGGTCGCCAGTGCTGCGCCTCCGGCGATCGCCCTTGCCGAACGCAGCCGTCTCGCCGCCTGAATGAACGATAGGATTTTCCCGATGAACCAGATGTCCAAGATCAACGTCGCCGTCACCGCGAACCGGCGCAGCTATCCCTGGCCAAACGTCCCAGCCATCGCCATCTGCCTCGATGGCTGCGAGCCGGCCTATCTCGACGAGGCCATCAAGGCCGGGTTGATGCCGACACTTGCCCGCATGCGCCAGACGGGCACGGAGCGCACCGCGCTCAGCGTCATCCCGAGCTTCACCAACCCCAACAACCTCTCCATTGCGACCGGCCGTCCGCCGGCCATTCACGGCATCTGCGGCAACTACCTCTACGAACCGCAGACCGGCAACGAAGTGATGATGAACGATCCCCGCTTCCTGCGCGCGCCGACCATCTTCAAGGCCTTCTACGATGCCGGCGCGAAGGTCGCGGTCGTCACCGCCAAGGACAAGCTCCGTGCGCTTCTCGGTCACGGCCTCAAGTTCGACGAGGGCAGGGCGGTCTGCTTCTCGTCCGAAAAGTCCGACACGTCGACCAAGGCGGAACACGGCATCGAGAATGCCTCGGCCTGGCTTGGGCGCCCGGTGCCGGAGGTCTATTCGGCGGAACTTTCGGAATTCGTCTTCGCAGCCGGCGTAAAGCTGCTGAAGGAGTTCAGCCCTGACGTCATGTACCTGACGACGACCGACTACGTGCAGCACAAATATGCGCCGGGCGTTCCCCAGGCGAACGCCTTCTACGAGATGTTCGACAAGTACCTGACCGAACTCGACGCGCTTGGTGCGGCGATCATCGTCACGGCCGATCACGGCATGAAGCCGAAGCACAAGGCCGACGGTTCTCCCGATGTCATCTACGTGCAGGACGTGCTCGACGAGTGGCTCGGAAAGGACGCTGCCCGCGTCATCCTGCCGATCACGGATCCCTACGTCGTGCACCATGGTGCGCTTGGCTCGTTCGCGACCGCCTACCTGCCGGAACGCGCCGACAAGGAAGAGATCATCGAGCGGCTGGCAGCGATCGACGGCATCGACCTCGTGCTGTCGCGGCCCGAGGCCTGCATTCGTTTCGAACTGCCGGATGACCGCATCGGCGATATCGTCATCATCTCGTCGGAGAACAAGACGCTTGGCACCAGCGAGCATCGCCATGATCTTGCCGCGCTGAACGAGCCGTTACGCTCACACGGCGGCCTCACCGAGCAGGAGGTGCCCTTCATCTCGAACCGCAAGTTGCCCGAACTTGTTTCCGCGGCCACGCTGCGCAACTTCGACGCCTTCTACTATGCGCTCGTCGCGGCGGCGCAGCCGGCAAACTAGGGAGCGGACGATGACCAAGGTGGAAACGACATTCGCCATTCGCCATGAGCCGATGCGCATCGCCGGCAGACACGTCGATGCCGAAGGGCTGATCGAGGTGCATTATCCCTGGAACGATGCCGTCATCGGCACCGTTCCAGCCGGCAACGCCGAACATGCTCGCAAGGCCTTCGAGATTGCGGCGGCCTACCAGCCGAAGCTGACACGCTACGAGCGCCAGCGCATCTTGCTAAAGGCGGCCGAGATGCTGGTCGCCCGCAAGGAGGAGATCTCCGATGTCATCACGCTGGAGCTCGGCATATCGAAGCAGGACTCGCTCTACGAGGTCGGCCGCGCCTTCGACGTGCTGACGCTGTCGGGTCAGATGTGCATTCGCGATGACGGCGAGATCTTCTCCTGCGATCTCACCCCGCACGGCAAGGCGCGCAAGATCTTCACGATGCGCGAGCCGCTGACCGTCATCTCGGCGATCACCCCCTTCAACCACCCGCTCAACATGGTGGCGCACAAGGTTGCGCCGGCCATTGCCACCAACAACTGCGTGGTGCTGAAGCCGACGGAGCTGACGCCGATGACGGCGCTCATTTTCGCCGACATTCTCTATGAGGCCGGATTGCCGCCGGAAATGCTGTCGGTGGTGACCGGCTGGCCGGCGGATATCGGGATGGAAATGATGACCAACCCGAACTTCGACCTCATCACGTTTACCGGCAGCGTGCCTGTCGGAAAGCTGATCGCGGCGAACGCCCACTACAAGCGCCAGATCCTCGAACTCGGCGGCAACGACCCGCTGATCATCCTCAATGATCTGTCGGATGACGACCTGGCAAAGGCGGCGGACCTGGCGGTCGCCGGCGCGACGAAGAATTCGGGCCAGCGCTGCACGGCCGTCAAACGTATTCTGTGCCAGGAGAGCGTGGCCGACCGCTTTGTGCCGCTCGTTCTGGAACGGGCCAAGAAGCTGCGCTTCGGTGACCCGATGGATCGGGCAACGGAACTGGGCACGGTCGTCCATGCCCGAGCCGCCGAAACCTTCGAGCGTCGCGTGCACAAGGCTGCCGAAGAGGGAGCGGAGATCCTCTACGATCCCGGCCGCCGCGGCGCCCTGCTGCCGCCGATCGTGGTCGATCGCGTGCCGCATTCGAGCGAACTCGTGATGGAGGAAACCTTCGCGCCGATCATCCCGATCGTGCGGGCACCCGATGATGACGATGCCCTGATTGCGCTGTCCAACTCGACCGCCTTCGGCCTGTCGTCGGGCGTCTGCACCAACGACTTCCGCCGCATGCAGAAATACATCGCCGGTCTCAGGGTCGGTACGGTGAACATCTGGGAAGTGCCCGGTTATCGCATCGAGATGTCTCCTTTCGGCGGCATCAAGGATTCCGGCAATGGCTACAAAGAAGGTGTGATCGAAGCGATGAAGAGCTTCACCAACGTCAAGACGTTTTCCCTGCCCTGGTGAACAGGGCCCTGGTGATCCGGGTGTCCCCTGCCTGACCACTATTTCTGGGAGCTGTCGACCGACAGCTCCCTTTTTCTTGGGGCCTGTTGCGAGCCGCATTGTCTGCATCTGCCGCTCGCTGATGCAGGCGTTCGCTTCTTCATCAATCGGCAGCAGATGCCAGTGAGACGGCAGAAGACCTATAGATTTTACTTTGCTAATGATAAGAATAATAAATTTTACTAATTGAATACACCCACGCAGAATGCCTCCTGAAGCGTGCAAGACAAGGGCAGCGACAGATTGTCCGCCATGCTTCCCGGATTTTTCCAGGCCTCCAGAGGAGATTTTCAGCATGACCAGACACATGTTTTTTATGCTTGCCGGCGCCATGTCCGTGGCTCTTCCCGTCATTGCTTCCGTCCAGACCGAGCTCACCGTTTACACCGCTGTCGAAGCTGTCGACCTTGATCGCTACAAGGCAACCTTCGAGAAGGCGCATCCCGATATCACGATCAACTGGGTCCGGGATTCAACCGGCGTCATGACGGCAAAACTGCTCGCCGAAAAGGACAACCCGCAGGCGGACGTCGTCTGGGGACTTGCTGCCACATCGCTGCTTCTCCTGAAGACTGAGGGCATGCTGGAGGCGTATCAGCCCCAGGGCGTCGAGGCGCTCGACAAGAAGTTCGTCGACGGTGACACACCGCCGAGCTGGGTGGGAATGGACGCCTATGTTGCGGCCCTCTGCTACAACACGGTCGAGGGCGCAAAGCTCGGGCTGAAGGCCCCTGCAAGCTGGGATGACCTGACGAAGCCTGAGTACAAGGGCCACATCGTCATGCCGAACCCGAGCTCGTCGGGCACCGGCTTCCTCGACGTCTCCGGCTGGATGCAGATGTGGGGTGAGGAGAAGGCCTGGTCCTTCATGGACAAGCTTCATGAGAATATCTCGGCCTACACGCATTCCGGCTCGAAGCCCTGCAAGATGGCCGGTGCTGGCGAGGCTGTCATCGGCGTTTCCTTCGAGTTCCCCGGCGCCAAGGCCAAGAGCGCCGGCGCGCCGATCGACATCATCTTCCCGAGCGAGGGCTCGGGCTGGGAAGCCGAGGCGACGGCGATCATTGCCGGCACGGCAAACCTTGAAGCCGCCAAGACCCTCGTCGACTGGTCGGTCACCAAGGAAGCCAACGAAATGTACAATGCCGGCTATGCCGTGGTCGCCTATCCGGGTGTCGCCAAGCCGGTCGAGCATCTGCCCACCGACATCGCTTCAAAGATGATCGACAACGACTTCGAGTGGGCCGCGAACAATCGCGCCACCATTCTGAAGGAATGGCAGAAGCGCTACGACGCAAAGTCGGAACCGAAGAGCTGATCGGCCCAGGCGGAGTGCATGCGCGCTCCGCCTGTCGCATTCTCTCCTTGGGTCGCATTCGATTTGAGGATCAAAACATGCAGCAATTCAAAGTGCTACAGTGACCTTAGTGCGTCCCTTATGACGCGCGGCGCTGCAGAAATCCCTGACAGCCAGCGGAGCTTGCAGATGAGACATGCCATGTCGATCGAACCGACACCCACGAGCATTCCCCGCGCCTCTGACCAGGAGACCACACCGTCATCCCCCTGTCTCGAAATCCGCGATCTCTGGAAGAGCTATGGCGATTTCACGGCGCTGCGCGACATCTCGCTCGATATCGGCAAGGGTGAATTCGTCTGTTTCCTCGGCCCGTCGGGCTGCGGCAAGACGACCCTTTTGCGGGCGATCGCCGGCCTCGATCTGCAGACACGCGGCGTCATTCGGCAGGATGGCCGCGACATTTCGGTTCTGCCCGCGTCGAAGCGCGACTACGGCATCGTCTTCCAGTCCTATGCGCTCTTTCCCAACCTCACCATCGAGCAGAACATTGCCTTCGGCCTGGAAAACACCGGCCGCTCGAAGGCGGACGTCGCGGCACGTGTTGCCGAACTGCTTGAAACGGTTGGGCTTTCGGCGCAAGCCAAGAAATATCCCGCCCAGCTTTCCGGCGGACAGCAGCAGCGCATCGCTCTTGCCCGCGCCATCGCCATATCCCCTGGGCTGCTTCTGCTCGACGAACCGCTGTCTGCCCTCGACGCCAAGGTGCGCGTTCATCTGCGCCATGAGATCAAGTCGCTGCAAAGGAAGCTCGGTGTCACGACCATCATGGTGACGCACGATCAGGAAGAAGCGCTCGCCATGGCCGACCGGATCGTCGTGATGAACCACGGCGTCATCGAACAGGTCGGATCGCCGACCGAAATCTACCGCCATCCCAAGACCTTGTTCGTTGCCGACTTCATCGGCGAGACCAACCAGTTCCAGGCAAAGGTCCTGCCGGATGGTCAGGTCGAGATCGGGAATTCCGCCTTCTGTTGTCCAACGGATGGCTTTGCCGTCGGGGATCCGACCACGGCGGTGGTCCGCCCTGTCGATATCATCCCGCACGGCGCCGACGCACACGCGGTCCATTCGCTCGATCGGCCGGCGACGCCGCAGAATCTGATCGATGCCGAAGTGCACGAGATGGAGTTCCTCGGCATGTTCTGGCGGACGCGGCTGACCGCGCCGCGGCTCGGAGATAGGCCCCTCGTCGCCGATTTCTCGGTCAATGCGGTGCGCCGGCTGCGCATCGAAACGGGCGGGGTCATCCAGGTCGAGATACCGCGGGAACGCCTATTGCTCTATCCGAGGGGCATCTGACAATGAGCATAACGATCGACTACGCCCCACCGGGCAAAAGACTGCGCCAGCAGGCCTCGCGCGACGACCTCGTCAAACTCGGCTTCATGGCCGTCATCGGGCTCTACCTGATCGTCGCACTGGGCGCGCCGCTTTTCGTCATGCTGTCGAAGTCGATGTCAACCTACCGCTTCGATCTGAGCGCCTTCGAATTTCAGGTGAGCGACGAGACGGGGAAGAATTGGGCGACGGCAGTCACTGCGGATGCGCTCAACCGGGAACTCGGCGTTGTCACCGAGAAGGACCTGGCCACAAATTCGGACGGCCGCCTGGCCGCTACGAAATTCTTCCCGCAGTTCAATTTTCGCAGCCCCGTCCATTACCGCATTCGTGGGATGACGGACGATACGGCGTTTCTCGCCGGCTCCACGCTGGAGAAGGGCACCGAGTGGCGCGAATATGATTCCGCCACCTTCCGCCGGGTTGTGTTGCGCCCGGCCGGCACCATCGGCGTCGAAAACTTCAAGACCTATTTCTCGACGCCGGCGCTCGCCCGTTCGATCTACAACTCGGTTCTGATGGCGTCGATCAGCACGGTGGTGACGGTTTCGATCGCGTTTGCGCTCGCCTATGCATTGACGCGCAGTTGCATGCCGCTCAAGGGGCTGTTCCGGGGCATCCTCACGATACCGATCCTCGTGCCGTCGCTCTTGCCCGGCATTGCGCTGGTCTATCTCTTCGGCAATCAGGGTGTCTTCAAGGACTGGCTGCTGGGCTATTCCATCTACGGTCCGATCGGCATCGTCATCGGCTCGGTGTTCTTCACGCTGCCGCATGCCTTCCTCATCATCCTGACCGCCTTGTCCGTCGCCGATGCGCGCCACTATGAGGCCGCGGCGTCGCTCAGGGCCAGCAAATGGCGCACTTTCACCACCGTGACGGTGCCCGGCGCGCGCTATGGTCTGGTGTCGGCCGCCTTCGTGGTCTTCACCCTTGTCATCACCGATTTCGGACTGCCCAAGGTGATCGGCGGGCAATACGGCATGCTGGCAGTCGATATCTACAAGCAGGTGATTGGCCAGCAGAATTTCGAGATGGGTGCTGTCGTCTCGGTCATTCTTCTGGTGCCGGCGGTGCTGGCTTTTGCCGTCGACCGCAGGATGCAGAAGCGCCAGGTGGCGCTGCTGTCGGCGCGGGCGGTGCCCTATGCGCCGAAGCGCAATGTCCGCATGGACGGCTTCTGCTTTGCCTTCTCGTGCCTCGTCAGCCTGTACATTCTCGGCATGATCGCCATGTGTCAGATCGCGGCACTGGTGAAGTTCTGGCCCTACGACTTGACGTTGACGACCAAGAATTTCGCCTTCGACCTGATGGATGGCGGCGGTTGGGCGGCCTATGCCAATTCGATCAAGCTCGCCTTGCTGACGGCATTCTTCGGCTCGGTGATCGTCTTTGCCGGCGCCTACATGGTCGAGAAGGCCGACGGGTTCCGCTTCGGTAGGGGTGTCTTTCATTTCCTCGCCATGATGCCGATGGCCGTGCCGGGCATGGTGCTGGGCCTGGCCTATATCTTCTTCTTCAACAACCCGGCCAATCCACTCAGCTCCATTTACGGCACGATGACGATCCTCGTCGTCTGCACGGTGACGCACTTCTACACTGTGGCGCACCTGACGGCGCTGACCGCGCTAAAGCAGATGGATCCGGAATTCGAATCCGTCGGGGCGTCGCTCAAGCAGCCCTTCCACCGGCTGTTCTTCCGGGTCACTTTGCCGGTCTGCCTGCCGGCGATCCTCAACATCGGCATCTATCTCTTCGTCAACGCCATGACGACGGTTTCCGCCGTGGTCTTTCTCTATTCAACCGACACCAAGCTTGCGTCGGTCGCCGTGCTCAACATGGATGATGCCGGCGACATCGCGCCGGCTGCGGCCATGGGCATGATGATCTTCTACACCAATGTCGTCGCCAAGCTCATCCATGCGGGGGTCACACGCGGGCTACTCGCGCGCACGCAGGCGTGGCGGTAGGCCTTACGGTGTCGGGACAGGGTGGCGTTCGGCTGCCGGGCTTCTCCCTTGGCAATGGGCTGAGGCCCCGCCGGTCGCCTAGGCGACCTTCATGTCGGGCAGCACACGACCAGGCTCTCCTGAGGTCGATCGCGAAGGCCGGCGGTGCGCCAGTTCTGCCAGGCGCGTGCGCTGCGGCGTACAGCCGTAGGTCTCCCTGTAGGTCCGGGAGAAATGCGAGGCCGAGGAAAATCCGCATGCCACGGCGATCTCGAAGACGGGAAGCGATGAATTGACGAGAAGCAGGTGCGCGCGCTCCAGCCGCAGCTGGAGATAGTAGCGCTTGGGGGAGCGCCTCATCTCGCGCCGAAACAGGCGTTCTATCTGACGGCGCGATAATCCAGTCGTGGGAGTTATGTGGGCAAGTTTCAATGGATCGGCGAGGTTCGCCTCCATCTGCTCGATGATGTCGATCAGCACACGGTTATCGATGCCGACGCGGGCCTGAAGCGGCAGCCGCTGGCGCTCTCCGGCGCTGCGGACCCGTTCCGATAGAGCCAGCTCGCAAACGCGATTTGCTACGTCCCGTCCGAGATCATCTTCGACAATGCGCAGGAACATGTCGAAAGGGGCATTGCCGCCGGCGCAGGTATAGAGGTCGCTGTCGATCTCGAAGGCCGTCTGGCGGGCTTTCGTCGTGAAGAACCGTTCGGAGAAGTCCGGAAAGTGCTCCCAATGCACGGCGCAGCGACGCCCATCGAGCACGCCGGCCCGTGCCAGGCTGTAGAGGCCGCCTGCGAGTCCAGCGATGGCAATGCTTCCCCGCCGGGACAGCCGCAGCCAGCCTTCCGCCTTTCCGTCGGCAGGGGGAATGGCGCGGCCGCCGCAGACTACGATCATGTGGGGACGCTCAGGTTGTTGCAGCCCGTCCCGCTCAGAGGTGAGCGCTGCGTCGGCCATCAAGCGCATGCCGCAGCTTGACAGCGCAGGCTGGCCGTCGCGTGTCAGTATCTGCCAGCTGTAATGTCGCCTGCCCAGAACATCATTGGCGAGGCGAAGCGCTTCAAGCGCGGAGGTGAATGCGTGCTGCGTGAAGCCGTCGAGCAGGTAGAAGGTAAATCGGCGGCCTTGTGTGCATGCCTGTTGCACTGCCTGCCTCCCTTTGCGTCAATGAGTGCTTGAGATCAAGATGCAAATAATAGTTACATTATGCAACATAATTAGACATCTTTCATGGGTGATTATGCGCGGGCCCAGCGGTTTGATGCACTTCAGACCGGGAGAATGAAGGCGAAATTGGTTTGCGGTGACGCTTTTTGCGGCGCGTCTTGTCAAAACGCCAAAAATGATCGCAGATATCTGCATGTCAGATACTCAAAGCGCTCGTGCCCTTGCTCCCCGCCGTCATGGCGAGATCCTCCGCCGTCTGGCCGCCGATGGCACGGTCAGCATCACCGAGCTTGCCGATTTTTTCGATGTGTCGCGCCAGACGATCCGTCGTGACTTGAAACACCTGGCGGAGCGAGGCCAACTTGATCTCGTTCACGGCGGCGCGACGCTGTTCGAGCCGACCGAGGCCGCCTTCACGGAGAGGCGTGGTGAGAATGCTGCGGCGAAGGCATCGATTGGCAGGGCTGCAGCGGGTCTCGTGCGCGACGGCATGGTCGTGTTTCTCGATTCCGGCACGACGACGCTTGCGGTGGCCCATGCCCTGTCAGAGCGAAAAAACCTGACGATTTGTACGACTTCCCTTTCGATAGCGCTGCAGATGTGTCGCCAGCCGCTGGTTCGGGTGCATATGCTTGGTGGTGAGATCGATCCGGCAGAGGAGGCGGCTGTCGGCATTGATGCGCTTGAGGCGATCAGCCATTTCCGGGTGGATGTGGCTTTCCTCGGCGGCGGCGGATTGTCGCCGGACGGTGAGGTGACTGACTTTACCCGCAATGGTGCCGAGCAGCGCTCGCGCATGATCGCGATGGCAGCGAAGGCCTACTTCATTCTCGATAGCTCGAAGTTCGGCCGGCTGACGCCGCTGCGCATTCCGCGCTTCGAATTGGCAGCCGGGGTAATCGTCGATGCGCGACCGCCGCAGGCGATCTGCGAAGCGCTGGAGCGCCGAGGTCCAGGCCTGATTGTCGCGACGTAATGTAATATTTTGTAACTTATTGTCTTGTTATTTGCTCTTCCGTTGTTATGGTGTGGCCTTCCACGGCTTCGGGAGGCTGTTTCATGGCTCAGAATTTTCCAACGCAGGCACAGGTCGTCATCATCGGCGGCGGCATTATCGGCTGTTCGGTCGCCTATCACCTCACCAAGCTCGGCTGGACGGACGTCGTGCTCTTGGAGCAAGGGCAATTGAGCGGCGGCACCACCTGGCACGCAGCCGGCCTTGTCGGCCAGCTGCGCAGCCATGCGAACATGACCAGCCTGATCAAATATTCGACGCAGCTCTATAGCGAGCTGGAGGCTGAAACCGGGCTCGCCACCGGCTGGAAGAATTGCGGCTCCGTTTCCGTCGCTCGATCGGCCGACCGTATGACGGTGCTGAAGCGCACGGCCGCGTCAGCCCGCGCGCAGGGCGTCGCCATCGAGGTGATTTCGCCGAAAGAGGCCCAGGATCTCTGGCCGGTGATGGCCATCGACGACCTGGTGGGCGCCGTCTGGCTGCCGGGTGACGGCAAGGCCAATCCGACCGATCTGACGCAGTCGCTCGCGAAGGGCGCGCGCAATCGGGACGCGCGCATCATCGAGCATGTGCGCGTCACCGGCATTGTCACTGCCGATGGCGCGGTTACCGGTGTGGAAACGGATCAAGGGACGATCGCCGCCGAGGTCGTCGTCAATTGCGCCGGCCAGTGGGCGCGCAAGGTCGGGCTGATGTGCGGCGTGTCGGTGCCGCTGCATTCGGCCGAACACATGTACATTGTAACCGGCAGGATTGAAGGCGTTCACCCGGATCTGCCGGTCATGCGCGACCCCGATGGCTACATCTACTTCAAGGAAGAGGTGGGTGGCCTGGTCATGGGCGGTTTCGAGCCGGAAGCAAAACCGTGGGGCATGGCGGGCATTCCGGATGATTTCGAATTCGCCTTGCTTCCTGACGACTGGGACCAGTTCGAAATCCTGATGCAAAGCGCCCTGCAACGGGTGCCGCAACTGGCGACATCAGAGGTGAAGAAGTTCTATAACGGTCCTGAAAGCTTCACGCCCGACAACAACTTCATGCTCGGCGAGGCGCCGGAACTGAAGAACTTCTACGTCGGCGCCGGCTTCAACTCGATGGGCATTGCGAGCGCCGGTGGCGCCGGGCGTGCGCTGGCGGAATGGATCGTCAACGGCGCGCCGACCATGGACCTCTGGCCGGTCGACATCCGTCGCTTTGCAAACTTCAACAACAATCCGCGCTGGCTGCATGACCGCGTCAAGGAGACGCTCGGGCTGCACTATGCCATGCCCTGGCCCAACCGCGAGCTGGACACGGCGCGGCCCTTCCGCCGCTCAGCCCTCTATGATCGGCTTTCGGCAAAGGGCGCCTGCTTCGGCTCGAAAATGGGCTGGGAGCGTGCCAACTGGTTTGCGGCCGAGGGCGAAAAGCCGGTGACGGACTATGCCTTCGGCCGGCAGAACTGGCACGAGGCGGTCAAGCGCGAGATGAAAGCAACGCGCGAGGTGGCCGGCATCTTCGACCAGACCTCCTTTGCCAAGCTTCTCGTCCAGGGGCGCGATGCCGCAGCCACACTCAACCGCATCTGCGCAGCCGATATCGACGTTGCGATCGGTCGTTCCGTCTATACCGGGCTCCTCAATGTGCGCGGCGGCTATGAAAGCGACCTGACGGTGCCGCGGCTGGCTGCGGACCGCTTCCTTCTGATTACCGGTTCGGCGCAGCCAGTGCACGACGCCGACTGGATCCGCAAGAACCTGCCGGCCGAAGCGCATGTGACGCTGACTGACGTCACCTCTGCCTACGCGGTTCTGGCGCTCATGGGTCCGCGTGCGCGGGATATCCTGTCCCGGCTGACATCAGCCGATCTCTCCAATGCCGCTTTTCCCTTCGCGACGATCCGGGAGATCGATATCGGCTATGCCACGGCCTATGCCAACCGCATGACCTATGTCGGTGAACTCGGCTGGGAACTGATCGTGCCGACGGAGTTCGCCGTCGGTGTCTACGAGGCGTTGCACGACGTCGGACGGGATTTCGGGTTGCGCGATTGCGGCTACTATGCGCTTGAGGCGCTCCGGCTGGAAAAGGGCTATCGCGCCTGGGGCCGCGAGCTGACGCCTGATGTCAACCCTTACGAGGCGGGCCTTGCCTTCGCGCTCTCGCTCGACAAGCCGGACGGCTTTCTCGGCCGTGACGCGTTGATCGCCGCAAAGGAGAAGGGCGTGCCCACGCGGCGCATCGTGCAGTTCACCGTCGATGATCCGTCGCCGATGTTATGGGGCGGTGAGCTGGTTCTTCGCGATGGCAAGCCCGTCGGCGAAGTCCGCTCGGCCGCCTACGGCCACACGCTCGGCCGCTCCGTCGCCCTTGGCCTGATCGAACATTCCTCTGGCGTCAACAAGGAATTCCTGGAGGGCGGGAGATTCGAAGTCGAGCTTGCCGGTGATCGGTTCTCCGTGACCGCGCATCTTTCCCCGGCTTATGATCCGAAGGGTTTGCGTGTCAAGGTGTAGGGATGTGGCGTTCGCGGGTGGGCGGCTCCCGCTCACCCGCACGATCTTCGTGACAAACGTGCGCAGTGCTGCTGCGCACCGGAATGCGTCTCGACCTGAACGCGCATACACGCCACCGCCTCGGCGTCTGGATAACCCACGCGCCTCACCTGGCTGAGATCGTGTCCCATCGCGTCGTCCGACCTTTAGCCTGAGGGGCGTGTCGCAACCAGACGCTGTGCGGCCGCTCCTCTTGAAAGCCGGGCTGCGAAGTAATACCTTGATGAAACCATTCCTTACAACGGTACCGACAATGACCACGACAGTTACAGCCAAGGGGCAGGTTACGATCCCGAAACCAGTGCGCGACCTTCTGGGTATCGTGCCTGGAAGCAAGGTTGATTTCCAGCGCGCCCCGGATGGAAACATCGTGCTCGTACATGCGGCCAAGAAGCAGCAGCCCAGCCGCTTCTCGAAGCTGCGAGGGCACGCCGGTAAAGGGCTGGATACCGACGCGATCATGGCACTTACGCGTGGCGAACCGTGATACTTGTCGACACGAATGTTCTTCTCGACGTTGTCACCGACGATCCGACATGGGCTGATTGGTCCATAACCCAGCTCGAAAACGCAAGTCTTCGTGGGAAACTGTGGATCAACGACATCGTCTATGCCGAGCTTTCCGTTCGCTACGACCGTATCGAAGATGTCAAAGCGTTCGTCGACCAGGCAGGCTTGGAACTGACATCGGTGCCTCGCGAAGCTCTCTTTCTGGCTAGCAAGGTCTTTACCCGATATCGCAAGGCGGGTGGGACGAGGACCGGCGTGCTCCCCGACTTTTTCATCGGCGCGCACGCGGCCGTCAGCGGCTTGCCGTTGCTGACCCGTGATGTCGGCCGCTATCGGACCTATTTCCCCACTTTGACGTTGATCGCGCCGCATTTGCCGACGTAGAGACGCGGCGCGCTCCGCTTCAAAATGGGGGCGCCGGGCAAGCCGTCGCGATTATTGGAACTGGATGCCGTGGGTGCGGTCTGAATGGTCCGTGTTGGCACAGAGGCTCCCGCATCACCATGTCCGACACGGCAATAACTTCCGGTCAAAGGTGCCGCCAAAGTGTTCCGGCTTGGAGCGACGTGGATCGTTAATGATAGGCATTATGGTCCGGACAAAACATTCGCATATGCATAGATAATAATGTAGCCTGACGTTGTGCTGCACGAGCGCAAACACGCGGCGAGCATCGGGCGGTGTTGGCTCGTGCGCCCTCCTTAAGACTTTGGGGGGAAGAACATGGATTTTGGCATTGAAGGCGGCTCGGAGGCGGCTTGCGCGACAACGCCGACCGACGCTGAATTAGAAACACAGCTTACCCGTATCCAATCAAGCCCCGAATTCGATGCCCCGGACCGGGTGCGGAACCCTCAACTCGTGTCGTTGAGGAAACCCGCACAGGCAAGGGCGAGCGCAGCAAGTCTTATTCGGTCGCCAAGAAGGCTTTCGGGCAGGACGCGTTCCATTGACGCGCGAACTGATCCCTTCGTGTGCGCCTGTCCAGCCGGGCAAACGACGTGCTTTCGACAAGGCAATAAATCGAAGGGTGGAGAAACGTGAGGACAAAGAAATGGACGACATAACCGATAGGCCCATTGAGGCACAAAGTGAAAAAAAAACGAAGAAAGAGGCGCGCCGTTACGAAAAGCGCCTCGTAAAGTTGCAGGTCGAGTTGTCGCATCTGCAGTCCTGGGTGCAAAAGTCAGGAGCACGTATCGTCATCATCTTCGAGGGACGTGATGCCGCCGGCAAGGGGGGCGTCATCAAGCGCATAACCCAGTGGGTGAGCCCACGGGTCTTCCGTGTGGTCGCCCTGCCTGCACCCACGGACCGGGAGAAGTCCCAGATGTACATGCAGCGCTACATTGCTCATCTGCCTGCCGCCGGGGAAGTCGTGATCTTCGACCGCAGCTGGTACAACAGGCCGGGGGTCGAGCGCGTCATGGGGTTCTGTACGGAAAAGAAGGCGCGACACTTTCTCGAGGCGCTGCCGCGGTTTGAAGCGGCGATCGTCGAGAATGGCGTCACTTTGCTGAAGTATTTCCTGACAGTGAGCGAGGATGAGCAAGAGCGTCGCTTCCGCCGCCGTATCGATGACCCGTTGAGGCAATGGAAACTGAGCCCAATGGATCTGGAATCCTATCGCCGCTGGTGGGATTATACGCGTGCCTATGACGAGATGATCCGGATGACGGATAGCCAACTCGCGCCTTGGTGGATTGTTCCCTCGGACAATAAAAAGCGCGCGCGCATCAACTGCATCTCGCACATCCTCAAATCGATACCCTACGAGCGCGTGAAGTTCGAAGAACCCGAGCTCGGTAAGCGTCAGAAGCGGCCGTCGGGCTTTATTGAAGACACGAGCCCGCGTAATGTGGTGCCGGATATCCAGGGATCCGCCGGTCACTAGAAATGCAGGCAACGACGGAGCGATGGTGCTGGGACGCCTGCATTCCCCGTTCGATGCCTGAACCACTCGATGAGCGAACAATCTGTTGGAGATAAAGCGATGAGTGCGGAAAAAGATACAGGACAGCCCGCCGCCATTCCGACCGCGGCCGATCTGCGCAAGAACTTGCTCGAAAAACAGCTCGCCGCAATGGAACGCGACGACAAGATCAGGGATCGGGAGCGTGAGGAACGCGCGAAGTTCGCCGATGAATTCTTCAAGGATCACGTCGGCGAAGCGGAGCGGGCAATCATCCGCAAGGTGGTCATGCGGGCTGTTGCAGATGGAAAGATGGAGGCGCTCGTCTACACGTTTCCCTCCGATTTCTGCACCGACAACGGCAGGGCAATCAACAATGCCGATCCGCAATGGCCCGAGACGCTGCAGGGCAAGGCCAAGGAACTGTACGATCGATTTAAAGCTGCCGCGCAACCTCAGGGCTACAAGCTGAAGGCAATGGTGGTCACGTTCCCTGGAGGGATACCCGGGGATATCGGCTTCTTCCTGAACTGGGAAGCGCCAATAGCTTAGCTCGAAATGGTGGCAGGGCAGGATCTAACTGCCTTGCCATATGTTCGTCCTACGAGGGGGCGGGGGCGCTGTCATGGATGACGATCGACTTGGTAAAAGCAATAGTTTAGCGCCTGCTCCGGTGGCGACGGCCTCAATCGAAACACGGATCACGGACCTCGTCCGGTTCGGTATCGTTGGGCTGTTTGCCTATTGGTCGCTGACGCTAGTGGTACCCTTTGCCATTATCGGCATATGGGCCGCTATCCTGGCAGTCGCGCAGTATCCGCTTTATCGCAGGCTTGAAAAAATGCTTGGTGGTCGCGGAAAGCTCGCGGCCGTGCTCATTACGCTGGTGAACCTTTCCCTCATTATCGGCCCACTGTCGGCTCTCATCTTCGGCTCGCTCGACGGCGCGCAAGTGGTGTACGAAAAGCTCAAGGGTAGCGAGGCAATCATGCCGGCGCCGCCAGAGGCCGTTCGGAACTGGCCCATCATCGGAGAGCGGATCTACAATGCCTGGAGTCTTGCTTCAAACAATCTGGCGGCCGCCCTTAACCGGTTCCAACCGGCACTACTGCAAGCCGGCAGCAAGGCCATCGGCGTTCTTGCCAGCATCGGGTTGGGATTTGTAGGTTTCATTGCGTCGGTGATTGTCACCGGCTTTCTGTTTCGCCCTGGCTTGAAGATCTCCGAGTTCTTGAATGGGTTTGCGCACAGGATCGCCGGAGAGCGAGGGCAAGGGTTCGTACGGCTTGCAACCGCCACGATCCGAAACGTCGCAAGGGGCGTCATCGGCGTGGCGTTCATTCAGACGATATTGTGCGCGTTGGTTCTGAAGCTCTTCGCGGTGCCCGCAGCCGGGTTGATCGCGTTTGTCGTGATGATCCTGTGTATCGTGCAAATCGGGCCGTTTCCTGTTTTCCTGCCCCTGATCGTGTGGGGATGGATGACAATGGAGTTCCAGTCAGCCTTGCTCATGACGCTTCTCCTCGTTCCGATCGCGTTGATCGACAACATTATGAAGCCCATTCTGGTCGCTCGTGGCCTTTCCACACCAATGCTCGTCATTCTGGTCGGGGTGCTCGGCGGCACGCTTGCCTATGGATTGATCGGCCTGTTTCTGGGCCCGATTGTTCTCAGCGTCTTTTATGACCTTCTTACTGTCTGGATCCGTTCAGACAGGATAGCTGCGCAGCCAGATCAGCGCCCGGCCCGGCAAAGCGGCGAAGTCGTTTCTGACACCGGCATTCAAGGCTAGCCTATGATGCCGTTGGCGCCGTCGCGCTCCCGATCTAACCTCGCTATTTGGGCGTCCGGCTACCCGAAGCGCCTTCGCGGACGGGCGATGCCTTTCCGAAGGCACCGGGGGGCAGCAATAGCGCGCAGCGATGAGTGAGAGACCTGCGGTTCGATGACGCTCAAGGCGCGCGAAATTGCGCCGCGTTCAGCGCCGACGATCAAACTGACGGTTTCATGGCGGCGCGCAAGGTATCGTTGATACGATCCTGCCAGCCGGGCCCGTCCGCCTGGAAATGGGCGAGCACATCGCTGTCGATCTTCAGCGATACGAGTTCCTTGGTGTTCGGGATCGCAGGTCTTTCGACCGCGGGAGCTGCCACCTTCTTCGCCGGCCTGAACAGCGCCTCGGCGGCATCTTTTGGATTGGATGGTCTTCGTGGTGTCGTCGCCATGGTCGCTTCCTTTCGTGGCCGATGGGGTCCTGTCGTCCCGCTCGTTCAACCAAGCGATACATTGCTTCAGTAACAGGCGGCAGACCGGCACGCCACTGAAACAGACCCACATGCACGTGACCCGCCGTATTCTGTCCGTTTTGATGGTTTTGCTGCAGCGGCGTGCCAAGCGTTCGAAATTGCGGTGGCCGGCCAGGGCGTTCCCCGCAAGGCTCGTCAATACAGTCGGGTGCCGGTCACCCTATTGCACGGTGACAGCGGCGGATCGGCGGGCGCAGGTGGACCTGCAAGACGACCACGCCGGCGAAAGCTAGGACAAGACTCATTTCTCCCGAACTGCCGGGGCGGCCGGGGTGCTCGGGTTCGTCAAGCCATCCCGGAAGATCGAGATGAAAGTACCATTTCAGGCGTGCTTCGCGGCAGCGACGAAGGCCGAAATCTTGTCGATGTCCTTGCGAAAGCCACCCTCGGCGAGGGGGCGGTTCGTATGGGTGAGTGAGTCCACCGCCCAGGGCCGGACAGCCTCGATCGCAGCTGCGACGTTCTCCGGCTTGAGGCCGCCCGCCAGGATCACCGGCCGTTTGCTGCGTTTTACGATCTCGCGGCTGAGCGACCAGTCATGGGTGACGCCGGCAGCGCCAATGCCGCCGATATGGGCAGCGACGGAATCCAGGATGAAGATGTCCGCAAACGGCTCGAAGCGCGCTGCGTGATCAAGCGCCTCCGGCCCGGTCATCGGTATGGCCTGGAGGATCTTCAGGTCGGGGTATTTTGCCAGCAGCTTCGTGCGCAACGTCTTGACGTGCTCAGGGGTCACGAGCTCGATGTCGCCACACAGATGCAGCACATCAGGCTGCACCGCGTCCACCATCTCGGCGATCGCCTCGAGATCACTCTCCACCGACAGCGCCACCCGTTGTGCCTTGCCCTTAAGGGCATCGGCGATCTCGCGCGCAGTGGCGAAGCTGATCTCGCCGGGCAAGCCCCGGTTCGAAGGCGTGAGGCCGAGATAGTCGACGCCGACTTTCGCCGCAGCCAGGGCCTCGGCAACTGTCTGCATGGTATAGATTTGTGTTTTCAATGCCCTGCTCGTGTTTTGGCTAGATTGATTTCGGGAGGATCGCCTTGACCATGCGCTCCTCGGTGAGTTGAACCCGCTCGGCATTGCGTGCGGCAAAAACGGCATAGAGCGCATCGACCAATGTCATCTGCGCGATCTGCGCTGCCATCGGCTCGCTGCCCTGCTCATGCGAGACGCTGACGAGCACGACATCGGCGAGTCGCGCTAGCGGCGAGCTGCTATTTCCGGTGATGCAGAGCGTTGAGGCGCCGCGCGCCTTGGCTTCCTGCAGCACGAGAACCGGATCGCTTGTAATGCCGGAATAGGAAATGGCGACGGCGAGATCGCCCGGCCCAGTCAGCGCCGCATGCATGATCTGCAGTTGGGAATCGACTGGCGCATCGCATCGCAGTCCCAGCCGGATACAGCGTTGATAAAATGCCTGCGCGACGATGCCGGACCCGCCCACGCCGCCGACCAAAATGTGCTTGGCACCGGCCATCAGATCGATCGCCGCAGCCAGGGTCTTTTCATCGAGAACACCGAGCGTATCGGTCAGGGCCTGGCCAATTGCGCGAAACAATCGGCTTGCGGCCTGCAGGTCGCTTGTCTGCGGCTCGGACGACATTTCGGCTTGAACGATGCGCGGCTCCTGAGCCATCGCCAGCTTGAGATCGGTGAATCCCTCAAAGCCCGCGGTGCGGCACATGCGCAGCACGGTCGTATCACTGACATCCGTCGCCTGGGCGATTGCCGACATCGACTGGCGGATTGCGCTGTCGCTGTTGTCGAGCATCCAAAGCGCCACGCGCCGTTCGGAATCTGACAATTTCGGCAACACACTTCGCAGCCGGATGCTGGCCGGAATGCTGCTGTTGCCTCGCAAATCATTGACCATTGACGGGGCCTTTTTTCGGTTTGGCGGTGCGCCTTGGCGAAGAGGCTAGCATAGTCATGTTGTGGTGTCACTATAGACACGACTTATATGATGTGGCATCACTACATCAACGCGAGAAGATGCGCTGCTGGACTTCTGGGAGGATGTCATGGGACTGAAGCGTTTGTTGATTGCTGGTGCGGCCATGGTGCTGACCGCCCTTCCGGCCGCGGCCGGTGAGCTGTCCTTCTGGCACGCCTATGCGGGCCAACAGGACAAGGTCGACTTCATCAATTTCGCCCTGGACGAATTCGCCAAGGCGCATCCCGACATCAAGCTGGATGTCGTTGCGGCCGAACAGTCGGCCTATAAGACCAAGCTCAACACGGCCATGGCGTCGGGCAACCCGCCTGACGTATTCTACACGCTGCCCGGCGGCTTTCTGAATGCCTTCGTCAATGGCGGGCAGATGTACGCGCTCGACGCAGACCTTGCCAAGGACGGCTGGGGCGACAGTTTCCTCGAAAGCGCCCTCGCGCAGACAAGCAAGGATGGTCACGCCTACGCCGTTCCCGTCGATGTCGACTCCGTCGTCTTCTGGTACGACAAGGCGCTTTTTGCGGAAAACGGCTGGACGGTGCCGTCGAGCTACGATGAGCTTCTGGCATTGGCCGAGACGATCAAGGGCGCGGGCATTGTCCCGTTTGCGCTTGGCAACAAGGATGCCTGGCCGGCGACGTTCTGGTTCCAGTATCTCGAGATGCGTCTCAAGGGATCCGGCGTCGTTTCCGCCTTCGTCAACAAGGATGCCAAGGCCGCGCTCGGCGACGAGGCGACCAAGGCGCTGGAACATGTTGCCGCGCTTTCGAGCAAAGGCTATTTCCCGATCGGCTTCAACGGCATGGGCGACCAGGAAGCCAACATGCTCTTCCTCAACGGCCAGGCAGCCATGATGCTGAACGGGACCTGGCAGATCGGCGCGTCCGCCGATGCGCCCGAAGGCTTCGAACTCGGCTATTTCGCATTCCCGACAGTCAAGGACGGGGCTGGTGACCAGTCCGACGTCCTGGCCGGCGTCGCCGCCACCTTCGGCATTTCGCAGAAGGCGGAAAACAAGGCCGATGCCGTGACCTTGCTCAAGTTCCTGACGTCGAGCCAGGTCATGACGAAGTATGTCGAGCTTCGAAAGACGATGGTGACGGTGAAGGACGCAACGACCGAGGCAGCCGCAGGACCTGTCCTGTTCGATATCAGCGGCAAGCTGATGGCGAAGGCAGGCCACCTCGATCCCTTCTATGACACCGCCATGCCGCCGGCTGCGACCAACATCTACTACACGTCGCTCCAGGGTGTGCTTGACGGCTCGGTGCCGCCGGCCGATGCGGCCAAGCGCCTCGAGGATGCGCTGCGGACCGACAAGTAGTTGGCGCCAGCAACATGACCAGCTTGCGCGGCAAGCCGCTCGCCGCGCGAGCCCTCCATGGAGCCCAAGAACGATGAGTACCAACAAGGGCTTTGCCAACAGCCACAACAGAGCGGCGCTCCTGTTTCTGTCGCCTGCATTCCTGCTCATTGCAGCCTTCGTCGCCTATCCCGTCGTCTATGCCGGTTGGCTCTCGCTCTTCAGTTGGGACGGAGCGTCTGCGCCGGTATTTCAGGGAGCGGGCAATTTCGTCCGTCTTGCCGGCGACCCGATCTTCTGGCGGGCGCTTGGCCGCAACCTTCTCGTCGCGCTTTCGGCCATGGTCTTTCAGGTGTTTCTTGCGCTCTGCATCGCCTATTGCCTGGTGCGCATCGTGCCTGCGTTCAGCCGAATATTCCTGTTCTTTTATCTCGTGCCGGTGATGGTCAGCGAGATCTGCATCGGGCTGCTCTGGCGCTTCATGTACAATCCCTATTTCGGTCTGGTGAACGCGGCATTCGGTGCGCTTGGGCTGGATGGCCTGAAGCGCGGTTGGCTCGGCGAATCCGGCACGGCTTTCTCAGCCGTAGTGGTGGTGATGAGCTTCACCTATCTCGGCCTTTATGTCCTGCTATTCGTGGCGGCGGTCAGGAGTGTGCCCGAAAGCGTCTACGAGGCCGCCGAGATCGATGGGGCCGGCCATTTCACCAAGTTCTTCTCGATCACCATCCCCATGGTCGGCGACGCGGTTCGCGCCAATTCCCTGCTGGCGATCATCGGTTCGCTCAAGACCTTCTCGCTCGTCTTTGTGCTCACCAATGGCGGCCCGAACCACGCAAGCGAGGTGGTCTCCACCTACCTCTACAAGATGGGCTTCGGCAGTTTCGAGATGGGCTATGCGGCAACCATCGGCTTCACGCAGATGCTGCTGACGGCGGTCGGCGCGTGGCTCGTCTTCCGGTATCTGAAAAGAGCCGGCGTCGGCGGGAGAACTTGAGCCATGGCTGCCGTTCGCCGCTGGACAGTCACCAATACGGTGGTCCTCGTTCTCCTGACGCTGCATGTGCTTCTGGTTGTCTTCCCGTTCATCTGGATGATCTACAGCACCTTCAAGACCAACAAGGAGTTCATGCGCTCGGTCTGGTCTTTGCCCACGAGCTTCTCGCTTGACGCCTATGTCGGCGCCTGGAGCGGCGGCGCGCTTGGCGGCTACGCTGTCAACTCGCTGCTGATCATGGCCGGCGCGACGGTTCTCACCGTGGCGGTGTCAACCCTCGCCGGTTACGCGCTGGCAGTCTATCGGCCACGCTGGATGCCTGCCGTCGAACTCAGCCTGACGGCGGCCATGGCGATCCCCGCCTATGTCGCGCTCGTGCCCTTGGTGGTGATGCTTCGTGGCGCCGGACTGCTCGATACGCATATGGGTGTCGTGCTGCCGACTGCCGCCTTCAACGTACCGGTCACGATCTTCATCATGCAGGCCTTTTTCAACACGCTGCCGCGCGAACTCTTCGATGCGGCGCGCATGGATGGTGCTTCCGAGTGGTCCATCTTCGCCCGCGTCGCGCTGCCGATCGCGCGCCCGGCGATGTTCACCGCGGCGATCGTCAACATGATCTGGGTCTGGAACGATTTCCTGTTTCCGGTCGTCTTCATCAACAATCCGGCGCGCAAGACGTTGCCCGTGGGCCTCACGGATTTCGTCGGCGAGCACATCACCAATTATCCGGTGATGCTGGCGGCCATCCTGATCGCCGCCATCGCGCCGCTGGTTCTCTTCATCTTTTTCGAACGCCAGATCACCGCCGCTTTGCTCGGCGGTGCCGTCAAGGAATAGCCGTTAATGACCCGGCTCAAGTCCGGGTCCAATGCAGGAGAAGTTTCATGTCGCCTAAAGAGCTCGATTTTGCCAGCCGGGCAGTCTTCTACACGCCCGAAGAGCATTCCCAGTCGATCAGCTATCCGATCTACATGTCGGCGAATTTCCAGTATGGCGGCGACATCTACGACCAGATCGTCGCCGGTGCGCGCAAGGAAGTGAACATCTATTCGCGCTGCGGCAACCCGACCGAATACAAGTTCGAGGAACATATCGCCCAGCTAACAGGCGGCACGGCATGCCTGGCGACCGCTTCCGGAATGGCCGCGATCTCGCATGCGCTGTTCGGCATCCTGAAAGCGGGCGACCACATCGTTGCCGATCTCACCACCTATTCGAGCACGCACGAATTCTTCGATCACCGCGCTGGCGATTTCGGGCTGAAAGTGAGCCTTGTCGATTGCACCGATGTCCGAGCGGTCGAAAACGCGTTTACCGATGAGACCAAAGTTCTCTATGTCGAGGCGATCGCCAATCCAACCATGAAGGTGCCGCCGCTCAAAGCGCTGGTGGAGCTCGCCCATTCGCGCGGCATCGTGGTCATTTGCGACAACACCTTCGCGTCTCCGGCCGTTTGCCGGCCTCACGAATTCGGCGTCGACGTCGTGGTCGAAAGCGCCACCAAATTCATCGGCGGCCACAACGACGCGGTCGGCGGGGTGATCACGCTGAAGTCCGACATCCTGCCTGCGGATTGGCTGGAGGACGTCCGCTGGAATACGCTCAACAAGCTTGGCGCGCCGCTGTCGCCGTTCAATGCCTGGCTGTTGCTGCGCGGGGCACAGACGCTTGCGTTGCGCCTGGAAAAGCAGTGCGCCAATGCGCTTGCCCTTGCAAAACATCTTGAAGCGCATCCCAAGGTCAAACGTGTCTTCTATCCGGGGCTGCCCTCGCATCCGAACCATGCCTCGGGAGCGAGCAGTTGCGCGGCGGTGGCGCCATGCTCTCCTTCTGCGTCGAAGACGAGGCTTCGGGCGTACGGCTCTTGAAGCGGCTGAAGCTCGGTTCGTTCGCGGCAAGCCTCGGCGGACTGCGCACCACGACGCAGATGCCGGCGACCATGGCCTTTCTCGATATTCCCAGCCAGGAGCGGGAGGCGATGGGCGTTGTCGATGGCCTGGTGCGCTTCTCGGTCGGTATCGAACATGTTGACGACATCATCGCCGACGTAGATCAGGCGATACAACAAATGCATCTCGATCTCTAGGGTTTGCGCAATGGCAGCGATCGTCCTCCTTGGCGATATCAATATCGACCTCGTGCTTGATATCCCCGAGTATCCGCTCGAGGGAGGAGAGGCGATCGCAACGGCCCAGCGGCACATGCTGGGCGGCTCAGCCACGAATACCGCTATCGCGCTGTCACGCGCCGGCCACGACTGCCGGCTGATCGGGCGCGTGGGGCAAGATGCCTTGGGAGAGCAGGCGCTGTCGTGGCTCGAGGACATCGGTGTTTCGACGGCGTGGATCGGCCGGGACCCGTCTGAGCCCACGCAAACGAACATCGTGACCGTCGGCAAGAGCGGTGAGCGAACGATGTTTGCCTATCGCGGGGCCAACGCACACCTGTCCCCGGCATCGATCGTCGACGCCCCGTTCGAGGATGCAGCGCTCTTTCATCTCTCCGGCTACGCCTTGTTGCAAAACCCGCAATCCGACGCAGCTTATAGAGCGATCGAGCTTGCGCAGCGGCACGGGATCCCGGTGACATTGGATATTCCGGCCGGTGTTGCGTTGTCGGTCGCGCCGCATGTGCGCAATCTGCTGCCGAAGCTCGATACCATCATGCTCGGCAGGGCCGATCTTGCACCGCTTGCGGGAGAAGGCTGCGAAATTCCTGTTGAAGAGGCGATCAAGTCCCTGTTGCGTCAGGGCGTGCGAAGGATCGCGCTCAAGCATGATGTCACGGGTTCGTCTCTCTACCAAAACTCCGGGGCTGAAAGCGCGCCGTGGTTTTCCGTCGCTACGGTCGACACGACAGGGGCAGGTGATGCCTTCGCGGCAGGACATATAATCGGGCGCGTGTCGGGATTGCCTGGATCCGAATGCTGCCGGCTTGCAAATGCGTTCGGTGCCGTTGCGGTGACCCGGCAGGGAGCAGGGTTGTCGATGCCCGCGCTGGAGGAAGTCATGAAGCTGATCTCCGTCAGTAACGGCAACAGACCTGGCATAGCGGGCTCCGACGAACAATTGGGACGACAGTAACTCTCGGCCCAAGTCCTGCAGGATTCACACCGAAACGGGCTGGCAGGCGTATGTCTCTGTTCGCTCGACGAGGCGCCCTTGCCCGTCACCTTTTCTGGCGGCTTCGGCCAATGACGCCGCTGGCGCAATGTCGCCGGCAACGCGCTCAAATCGGAGCCGCAGGCAATCTGTGCTTCGGCTGAAATCACTCCCTGCGTTCCTCTACACAGCATCAGGATCCGGCGCGACATAGTCGTGCTGAGCCCTTGGAAACATGGGCTTTTAAAGCTGAAGATCATGTGCAGCGGCATCGAACAGCCGCCCAGCCTAGCCAAAGGGAGTGTTGACCCATTGCGCCTGGCCCCGCAGTTTTTCCCGAAACGAAGGCCATTCTGCCTTGGGAGGGAACATGTCTGGTTCGTGCCGTTCGCTGATGCACTCGGTTGCCATCGCTTCGATCGCCTTGCTCTATGGGCAGGGGGGAGCGAGGGCCGATGAGAAGCTGTTTATCTATAACTTCTCCGACTATTTTGCCGAAGACACAGTTTCTAACTTCGCAAAGCGTAGCGGCGTGGACGCGCGTGTCGATTTCTTCGATTCGCTGGAGGTCCTGGAGACACGCTTGCTGGCAGGGGGAAGCGGTTTCGATGTTGCCTTTCCAAGCGCAACCGTCGGCGAGCGGCTCATCCAATCGGGTGCACTGAAGCCGATCGATGCTTCCAGTCTCAAAAACTATAAGAATCTGGACAAGGATCTCCTGAAGCTCGTTGCCGAACACGACCCGGGCAATCAGTACCTCGTCCCGTACATGTGGCTGACGACAGGGATTGCCTACAATCCGAAGCTCGTTGAGGAGCGGGTCGGCGACGCCCCGACAAACAGCCTCGATATGTTCTTCAAGCCGGAACTGGCGAAAGAGTTTCAGGACTGCGGCATTGGCATCGTCGATGCGCCGAACGAGGTGGTTCCAATCGCTCTGAACTATCTCGGGCTCGATCCTTATTCGACAAAACAGGAAGATCTTGACAGGGCCAAGGACCTGCTCCTGACGTTGCGCCCCTACATCCGGCACATGCAGAGCGGCCAACTGGTGGCGGACATGGCATCCGGCCAGCTGTGCCTGGCGATGATGTGGAGCGGTGACGCGGGCATTGCTGCAGCGCGCGCCGAGGAAGCCAACAACGGCATCGCGGTCAATTATTCAATCCCGAAGGAAGGCACGATCATCTCCTTCGATACCATGGCCGTGCCCGGCGATGCGCCCGATCCGGAGCAGGCACTGGCCTTTATCGACTACGTTCTCGAGCCGAAGACAGTCGCCGACATCAGCAATCACGTGTTTTACGCCAACGCCAATGCTGCTGCCACGCCGCTGGTCGACGAGGCGATCCGCACGGACCCGAACGTCTATCCGCCCGCGGAAGTTCGCGCCAAGCTCTTCGTCGACAAGTCGCTGCCGCCACGCCAGGCGCGCGAGCGTACCCGGGTGTGGACTGCGTTTAGGGCCGGCAACTGAATGTCTTGCCTGAAAAGCGGGAGCAGAAGGACATCCGTGTTGCAATCTTACGTATCAATCGAGAATCTTTCCAAGTCCTTCGGTCTGTTCAGCGCCGTCGACGATATCTCGATCGGTATCGGGAAGGGGGAATTCTTCTCGCTTCTTGGTCCATCCGGATGCGGCAAGTCGACCTTGCTGCGCATGATCGCTGGTTTCGAAACGCCGACATCGGGGGTCGTCCGGCTCGACGGGGAAGATGTTACGGACGTTTCGGCCCATCGCCGACCAACGAACATGATGTTCCAGTCCTACGCGCTGTTTCCCCATCTGTCAGTGGGCAAGAATATCGCCTTCGGCCTGCAGCAGGACCGGCTGGCAGGAACTGAGATCCGGCAGCGTGTGGGCGAGGTGGCCGAAAAGCTGCAACTGACGGCGCTGCTGGATCGCAAGCCGCAGCAGCTGTCTGGAGGACAAAGGCAACGGGTCGCGTTGGCGCGAGCATTGGTCAAGCGGCCGAAGGTGCTGTTGCTGGACGAACCTCTCGGTGCGCTTGACAAGAACCTGCGCACCGAAACCCAGCACGAGCTGGTCAGGCTTCAGCGGGAGCTGGGGCTAACCTTCATCATCGTCACCCACGACCAGCATGAGGCAATGACCGTGTCGTCGCGCATCGCGATCATGCGGCAGGGCAAGGTGCTGCAAATCGGGTCGCCTGCCGAAGTCTACGAAACACCGGTTTCCCGCTATGTCGCGAAATTCCTGGGCGAAGCGAACGTGTTCGAAGGCGGCACGTCCAGACGCTCCGGCAACGAGCTGACGGTCGAAAGTGCCGAGGCCGGCGGTTCGATCTTTGCGACCGCCAGTGACCATATATCCGCCAATGGTCGCTTCTGGGTATCGGTGCGGCCGGAAAGGGTCGAGCTCAACAAACAGGGCAGCGGTCTCGAAGGTACCATCGAACAATTCAGCTACGCCGGGGCAGGGCGCCACTATCGGGTACGCCTGAAGAGCGGGGCAACGCTGGACGCGCTGCGCGTCAATCTGGGCGCTGAGGACGATCTGGCGGTCGGCGACACCGTTTATGCCTCATGGATGCCGCAGGCCGCCCGCCTGCTGGCCGACTAGGGGAACGACACGATGCAATCAAAACCTGATCTCGGCCGGCGCGCACTGGTGCTCGTGCCCTATGGCTGGCTGGCCGTCTTCTTTCTCATGCCGTTTCTGCTCGTGCTGGCGATCAGCCTCTCGTCCGTTCGCCTCGGCATGCCACCCTATGAGCCGCTATTTGCCTGGCAGGGATCGCTGCTCAGCATTCGGCTCAATCTTGAGAACTTCATTTTTGTGCTGGGTGAAAACACTTATCTCCTTGCCTATCTCACGAGCCTGAAGGTGGCGGCGATTTCGACGATAATGATGCTGGCGATCGCCTATCCGCTCGCCTACGGCATCGCCAGTTGCGCGCCGGCGTCGCGCTCCTTTCTCATCTTCCTCGTGATCGTGCCGTTCTGGAGCTCTATGCTGATCCGCGTCTATGCCTGGATGAGCATTCTGCGCAACGACGGGCTGTTGAATTCGTTGCTCCTTAACCTCGGCATCATCTCCGAGCCGCTGCGGATCATGAACACCGAGACCGCGATCTATATCGGCATCGTCTACACCTACCTGCCGTTCATGGTGCTGCCGATCTACGCCAATCTCAGTGCCAGCGACCGTACCTTAATCGAGGCGGCACGCGATCTCGGTTGCTCGCGCATGGCGGCATTCTGGCGCGTCACCTTTCCACTCAGTTTGAGGGGTGTTGCTGCAGGATGTGCACTGGTCTTCATCCCGGTCATCGGCGAATTCGTCGTGCCTGACCTGCTTGGAGGTGCGGACACACAGATGATCGGCAGGACGATCTGGATCGAGTTCTTCAACAACCGGGACTGGCCGGTGGCCTCCGCCGTCACCGTGCTGCTTCTCGTCATCCTGGTGATACCCATCGTCCTGTTTCAGACACGTTTGTCTCGAACCTCTAAGTGAGGAGCGACTATGCCCCAGCCATCCTGGTTCAACCGGTTTTCCATTTTCGCCGGGCTCACCTTCCTCTACCTGCCGATCGTGGTTCTGGTTGCCTACAGCTTCAACGCCTCGCGGCTGGTCACCGTCTGGGGCGGCTTCTCCACTCAGTGGTACACGGCCGCGATCACCAATCAGTCGATCGTCGAGGGCGCCAAGATCAGCTTTCTCGTGGCAGCGATCTCGGCAACATTCGCGACCGTTCTCGGATCGCTTGCGGCGATCGTGACTGTCAGAATTCGGCGCTTTCGTGGCCATCATATCTTCAACGGCATGCTGGTGGCGCCGATGGTGATGCCGGAGGTGGTAATGGGCGTGTCGATGTTGTTGATGTTCGTGACGTTGGGCATCGATCGCGGCCCTGTAACGATCACGCTTGCCCATGCCACCTTCACCATGTGCTTTGCGGCAGTGGTGATGCAATCCCGACTGGCCGAACTCGATCCGTCGCTGGAGGAGGCCGCAAGAGATCTCGGCTGCCCGCCATTCCTGGCGTTCGTGAAGGTGGCCGTGCCGAACATGGTTCCGGCCTTCGTCTCGGCCTGGCTGCTGTCGTTCACGCTGTCGCTCGACGATCTCGTGATATCGAGTTTCACGACCGGGCCCGGAGCCTCGACCTTGCCGATGAATATCTATTCGCAGATCAAGTTCGGCGTGACCCCTGAGGTCAATGCCATCTCGACGATCATCCTTGGTGTCGTCGTCTTCGGCCTGGTGGCGTCACGCATCGTCTCCAGACCATCGGCAAAGAGCAGTCTTGCCGTTTAGGCGTTCGGTCAGGTGGCGGAGCCCATGGCGTTAATAAGGCCTCAGTCGCCTGCAACGAACGCCCGTCAGTTGCAGGCAAGTTCGCCCGTGAGTTGCCCGCGCTTGGCGAGGTAGCCGGACAGCGGGTCTTCGTAGACGTTCCTGGCTGAAGAGACTGCGTCTATGAACAACGCAAAAAGCGCCGTTTGTGACGTGATATCCAGCTTCGAGTAGAGATTTCGGCGGTGGAGCTTCACTGTTGCCGGCGAGATGCCGAGTCGAGTCGCAGCCCCTTTGACGGAATAGCCGCGCAGAACAAGCTGAGCGACCTGGCATTCGCGCTCCGTCAGGACGCTCCGGCCGAAATTGCCTATCGCCTGGGCAAGCGCCTTCTGCAACGCGGAACCCTCGCCATCAAGCGTCTCGGGTCTGAGGTCGCGGAAATGGCGGATGACTGCCGTGCGCAGGATCGGAGCGAGGCTCTCGAGCAGTTGCACTTCCTGTGCGCTGAACGCGATGCTCGACCGCTTGCGGCCGAGAGAGATCGCGATCTTCGAGGCATCGTCGAGGCTGACGATGAAGTTGAACTCGTCATGAAGTCCGGAATGCTGGTAGTATTCGCGGTAGTACTGGGTTCGATCGAACGAAGGCGCGATCTGGCTCAGGCGATAAAGCCCGTCATCTTCGTTCTCGACAGCGAGTTGATAGAACGGATCGAGCCGGTAGGGGCCCTGAAGGTAATGCCGGATGTCGGACAGGCCGCGATGCGTCTGCCAATCGTTGAAGAGTATCTTCGGCGCACTGTCGCCGCGATAGAGCAGGATCAGCCCCGCATCCACGGAAACGTGCTGCTTCAGTGCCTCAGTCAAGCGCTCCTGGAAATCAAGTCGACCGATATTACCGATCAGTGACATTGCCAGTTCATTGATTGCAGGCGACTGCGTCACCGTGCCTGGCTCGCTCGTCGCGATACTCCCGTTCATGAAAATGTCCTCCCTCGCGCGAGGGTAGGTGAGTTTCGAAACGGCCGCAAGGCATGGCCATGGCCTGTTGCGGACATGGTCGGAACCCCCGCGCCAACCGCCGATCGGCGAACCTAGCCCTTTGGAGTATTCCGCATCCGGCCGCATTGCCGCTTACTCCATGCATCCGCTTCATCTGTTCGGACCTCGGGAGGGAAAGACGTGCGCACCAAGAAATCACCTGTTCTGCTGCACCAGCTTCTGGCTGGCACCATGCTCGCCGCGCTTGCGGCCGGATCATCGTCGACGGTTGCGAATGCCGCTGCCGACCTTATCGCCGTCAATGGCGACGTGCGGACCGTCGATCCGAATACGCCTCGAGCGGAAGCCTTTGCCGTCGAGGGCGGAAAGTTCGTGGCGGTCGGCACCAGCGCCGAGATCCGGTCGCTCGCCGATGGCAAGACCACGGTGCTCGATCTCGGCGGCAAGACGGTCACGCCCGGCTTCATCGATGGACATACGCATCTGACAAGCGGCACGGACTACGTCACTGGTGTCGATCTCTCCTACATCCCAGACAAGGAAACGTGGCTGAAGAAGATCAAGGAGGCGGATGAACGCCTGCCACCAGGCGTGTGGATCACCGGAGGCGGCTGGGACTATACGCTGAAGGAAGGCAAGCTTCCGACGAAGGAAGACATCGACGCCGTGGTCAAGGATCGCCCCGTCGTTCTGCGCGATATCGATTTCCACTCGATCTGGGTGAACACCAAGGCATTGGAAATCGGCGGCGTCACCGCGAAATCCGAGGTGCCCGCCGGGGGCGAGATCGTCGTCGACGCCAAGACCGGAGATCCGACCGGGATCCTGCTAGAAGGCGCTGGCGACCTCATCACCAACAAGAAGCCGGCCTATTCCGACAAGGAACGCGCCGAAGCGCTGCTGCAGACCGTGAAGTTTGCCAACAGCGTCGGCCTGACCGGCGTCCATGACATGTCGTCTATCGCCGCCGTCTACGACTATCTGAAACTCGTCGAGGACAAGAACCTGTCATTGCGGGTCTGGTACGGCTTCTTCGAGGACAAGGCTGCAAATATTCCGGCGGCGGCAAAGGATCGTGAGGCCGTCGACAGCCGCGTGGCTGCCAGCGGGGAGACCAAGGTGAAGGGCCCGCTGCTCACGGTCGGTTACGCCAAGTCGGTCGTCGACGGGGTGCTGTCGACCCACACGGCCTACCTGCTTGAAAACTACTCGGATCGCACGGGATGGAAGGGAGAGCCCTTCCAGTCGGAGGCTGATCTCAGCGCACTGATCAAGGCTGCCAACGACAACGGTTTCCCGACTGCCGTCCACGCGATCGGCGATGCCGGCGTGCAGATGACGCTGAACGCATTCGAAAAGGGACAATCACCCGGGAAATACCCCAATCGCGTCGAGCATATCGAGATCATCTCTCCGCCCGATATCGAGCGGTTCAAGAAGCTCGGCATCGTGGCGTCGATGCAGCCGAATCATGCAACCGGAACGATCGGAAAATACATCACCGAGCGGGTAGGCCATGAGCGCGAAAGCCATGCCTATGTCTGGAAGTCGATGCTGCAGCACAAGGTGCCGGTCGTGTTCGGATCCGACTGGGCGACATCGCCGCTCAGCCCCCTGACCCAGATCAACGATGCCGTTTTCCGCGAAAGCCCGTTCGGGCTCGGCGATGGTCCATGGCACCCCGAGCAGGCGGTCACTTTTGACGAGGCCCTGTTCGCCTACACCCAGGCCGGCGCCAACATGACGCCGTGGGCCAATGAGATCGGCTCGATTTCGACCGGCAAATGGGCAGACTTCGTCGTGCTCGACGCCAAGCTTCCCGATCCCGTCGACCGGTCCATTCGCAAGCGGCATGTCGAGGCGACCTATGTCGCCGGAACGGAAGTCTATCGGGCGAAATAGCAGCCCCAAACCGCATCCGGCGGGGCCGGGCAGCCTCCCGTCCCGCCAACCACTGACCATGCATTCAGGAGCATACATGTCCAAGGTAATGAAAATCGATCGCAATGGCGTCGGCCTGCGCGAGCTGGAAAAGTGCAGCGTCGTGCCCGTCGAAGCGATCCTGTCGGGTTTTGCCGACGAGATGGGCGATGTCCACTTCGAGAGCGCCGACGGCTCGATCGTCGTCGGTACATGGCAATCGACGCCCTATGCCGAAATGCTCTCCTACCCTGACGGGGTGGAGTACAGCGTCATTCTCTCGGGAAAAGTCTCGATCACCAGCCCGGACGGATCGGTGGAGACGTTCGAAGCCGGCGAAAGCTACCTGCTGCCGCAGGGGGTTGAGGTCCGGTTCGAGGTGCTGGAGACGATGCGCAAAGTCTACGTCTTGCATACAGCAAAGACTGACGGGTGACCTATGGCACACCCAATGCTACGACCGTCGGTAGCGTCGCTTGCCGACGTGGAGATGTCGCCGTTCTGGCTGGATCGGTCGGATGCTCCCGAGGCGCTGCCGCCGCTGACGGCCCATCGAAAGGCTGATCTGCTGATCGTCGGTGGCGGTTTCACTGGCCTCTGGGGCGCAATCCAGGCCAAACAGGCGAAGCCCGATCTCGATGTGGTGCTGATCGAAAAGAGCACCGTGGCCAACGGCGCCTCCGGTCGACCGGGCGGTGTCGTCTCGACGTCGGTGATGCACGGCCTGTCCAATGCGGTGCGCGTATTCCCCAACGACATTGCCGAGCTGGAGCGGCTCGGCAAGGAGAACATGCATGGGTTCATGCAGACCATTTTCGACCATGGTATCGACTGCCACGCCGAGTGGGGCGGCGAACTGACCGTTGCCGTGGATGCAGACCATCTCGAAGCCCTTCACAGGGAACACGAACTGCACCTTCAATATGGCCATCAGGCCGTGTTTCTCGATCAGGACGCTGTCCAGGACCAGATCGGATCGCCGCGCTACAAGGCCGGGATCTGGTCAAAGGATATCAGCGGCACGGTGCACCCCGCCTTGCTCGCCTGGGGTTTGAAACGAACGGCCCTTTCTCTCGGCGTTGAGATCTTTGAGAATACGGAGTTGCTGGCGCTCGATGAGGTCGGAGCCAAGATCGAGGTCAAGACGCCATTCGGCGCGGTGACCGCGCCGAAGGTGCTGCTGGCCACCAACGCATTCGCCTCCGGCCATCCCGGCATCAAGCGCCGTGTCGTCGCCGTCAGAGATCGGGTGCTCGCGACCGAGCCGTTGTCTGAGCAACAGATGGCGTCGATCGGCTGGAAGAACCGGCAGGGTGTCTACGACACCCGAACCCAGATGAACTACTTGCGGCTGACGAAGGACAACCGGATCATCTTCGGGGGAAGGCTCGGCTATGCCTTCGCGGGCACGACGTCACCAAGCGTCGATAGCGACGTCAACACCTATGAGCCGCTGGCGGCCGCGTTCTTCGATACGTTTCCGCAGTTGCAGGGACACCGCTTCACGCATGCCTGGAGCGGCCCGATCGATCTCAGCACACGCATGGCGGTGCATTTCCAGAGATACCACGCAGGCAAGGTCGTTTATGCCGGCGGATATTCAGGTTTTGGGGTCTCCGCGTCGAGATTCGGCGCACGCATAGCGCTCGACATTCTCGACGGCTCGAACACTTCGGAGAGCAGGCTGGATTTCGCAACGCAGCTGCCCAACGTCGTGCCGCCGGAACCCTTTCGCTGGCTCGGGGCACAGGTCACGATGTATGCGCTCGACACGGCCGACCAAAAGGGCGGATGGCGCAAGCCGTGGCTCAGGCTGGTTTCGGCAATGGGCTTTCCGTTGAGTTGAGAATGCCAGCGCCTTTCTGATCTAATACAGCGCAAGCGATGCGACAGGATTGGCCGGAGGCCGGCTCCGGCCAATCCTCAAGGCGTCAGCCGCGGTGATGGCGCTCCTGCAAGCCGTAGACCGGCGTTTCGATGCCGGCTTGTCGGGCTTTCAATTGCAGCGAGAGGTACTGCGAATAGTGCCGTGACTGATGCAGGTTGCCGCCGTGAAACCAGAGGGCTTCCTGCTGTGTCGGCTTCCACATGTTGCGCTGCTCGCCTTCCCACGGACCGGGGTCCTTTGGCGTGTCGGAGCCCAGACCCCAGCATTTGCCGACCTTTTCGGCAACTTCGCGGCTGATGAGATCGGCCGCCCAGCCGTTCATCGAGCCGTAGCCGGTGGCATAGACGACGAGATCCGCCGGTAGCTCCGTGCCGTCCTTGAGTACCACCGACGTTTCGGTCAGGTGATCAACGTCTGAGCCGGATTTCAGCTTGATCGAGCCGTCGATGATGAGGTCGCAGGCGCCGACATCGATGTAATATCCCGATCCGCGGCGCAGGTATTTCATGAACAGGCCGGAGCCGTCGGCGCCCCAGTCGAGCATGAAGCCCGCCCTTTCGAGATCCGCATAGAACTTGGCGTCGCGCTCGCGCATCTTGTCGTAAAGCGGGATCTGGAACTCGTGCATGATCCTATAGGGCAGCGAGGCGAAGATGAGGTCTGCCTTGCGCGTCGTCATGCCGGCCGCAACCGCCCGCTCGGAATAGAGGTCGCCGAGCCCGATCTCCATCAGCGAATCCGATCGTACGATGTGGGTCGAGGAGCGCTGGACCATGGTGACGTCGGCGCCCGCCTCCCACAGTGCGGCGCAAATGTCGTGCGCCGAGTTGTTGGCCCCGACCACCACCACCTTCTTGCCCTTGTAAGCGTCGGGGCCTGGATGTTGGGAGGAATGCTGCTGTTCGCCCCTGAAGATTTCCTGTCCCTTGAATTTGGGAACGTTGGCCTTGCCGGACATGCCCGTGGCGAGCACAAGCTGCTTCGGCTTCAGCACCACTTCCTTGCCATCGCGCTCGACAACGACGGTCCATTCCTGCTTGTCCTCATCATAGGAAGCGGATTTGCAGGTGGTCGAGTTCCAGTAGTTGAGCTCCATCACCTTGGTGTACATCTCCAACCAGTCGCCGATCTTGTCCTTCGGCGCAAAGACCGGCCAGTTCTCCGGGAAGGGGATGTAGGGCAGGTGGTCGTACCAGACGGGGTCGTGCAGGCAGAGTGACTTGTATCGCTTGCGCCAGCTGTCGCCGGGTCGCTCGTTCTTCTCGATGATGATCGTAGGTACGCCGAGTTGGCGCAGGCGCGCACCGAGCGCAATGCCGCCCTGGCCGCCGCCGATGATGACGACGTAGGGCTGCGTCTCGTAGCCGAGCCCGGCGGCTTCCGCCTGGCGCTTTTCGCTCCAGGTCTTGCGATTGGGGTCGTGGCCGTGTTCCGCCCCCATCGGTCGCTTCAGACCCTTGGGTTCCTCATGCCCCTTGAGCTCGCTCATCGTCGTCAACAGCGTCCAGATCAGGCCATTCTTCAGACGGATATGACCGTAGCCACGCGCAACATCCGTTTCGAATTCGAACCAGCCCTGCGTGATGCCCTCGCCGTCGCTTGCCAGTTCCTTCTCATCCTGGCGAAATCGCGATGGTTTGATTGTTTTCAGTTGCCTTGTCAGCATGTCGCGGATCTGGTCGTGGCCCTCCATCGTGCGCAGGTTCCAGGTGAACGTGACCAGATCTCGCCAATAGCAGTCAGCCTGGAACAGGTTGACCGCGGCTTCGACATCTCCGCGCTCCAGCGCCTTGCCGAGCTTGGCAAGGGCTGCGTCTATCTTCGTGTTGGGGCTGTCTTCAAGCATGGTATCTCCTCCGTGTTGCTCGAGTGTCAGGTGGCAAACGCCGGGGAAGCTCCTCCTTCCCCGGCGTGCCCGGATGATCATTTTGTAAGGTCGATCAGGATCTTCAGTTGCTTGCCGGCCGGATCGAGCAAGGCGTCGAAGCCTTGGGCAACGGCCCGGTCGAGCGTGATGGTGCTCGTCACAACCTTGGCGGCCGGAAGCAGACCCGATGCGATCAGCCGGATGACGCGCGGCCAGTAGTGGGTCGGGTAGGCCCAGGATCCGCGCAGGTCGATGTCCTTGAAGGTCACCTGGAACCAGTCGAGCGGGTTCTCGTGCGGATGCAGACCCGTTTGCACGACGACACCCTGCTTGCGCACGGCATCGACGCAGGCTTTCAGCGCATGTTCGTTGCCGACGCATTCGATCGCGACATCGCAACCGACCTTGCCTTCCGAGGTCGCCCGAACGATGTCGCCGGGATTGTCCCGTTTGGGATTGATCGTGATCAGATCGGGCAGGATCGATCTTGCGAAATCGAGCCGCGCATCGTTGATGTCGGAGACGAACAGCTGTGCGGCGCCGGCTGCCCTTGCCGCCAGTAGTGTCAGGATGCCGATCGGTCCGGCACCGGTGACGAGCACGCTGCTTCCCGCCGTCACGCCACCGCGATCGCAGGCATAGACGGCAACCGCAGTCGGTTCGACAAGGGCTGCCTCCTCGTCGCTCATCGCATCGGGGATCTTCTGGACGTTGTATTCGTTGAGCATGGCATAGTCCGCCATCCCGCCCCATTGCCAGCTGAGGCCCGCCAAGGCGAGGTCGGTGCTGAGGTGGTAAAGACCGCGATCGGCAAAGTAGTCGCCGGATCGCGGCATGATCAGCGGTTGAACGGATACCCTGTCTCCGACCGCAATGGTGTTTACGCCGTCGCCGATCGCCTCGACGATGCCACCGAACTCGTGCCCGAGAATCTGTGGCGCCCGCGCGCCGGTGAACGGGTGCGGTTCCCTCGGAATGAAAATCGGGCCATAGGCGTATTCGTGCAGGTCCGTGCCACAGATGCCGACAAAGCGATTGCGGATGAGGACCTGGCCTGGCCCCGGATTGCGATCGGGTGGCGAGATCTGTTCAAGCCGCAGATCCCTGGCTGCATGAAATCTGAGTGCGCGCATGTTTCCTCCGTTCTGCCTTTTGTTGCGACAGTACGGAGCAAGGGGCGTGCCAGGGCTGGGTCAGGTTTGAATATCGTTGCTAATCAATGGCGTAGCTCGACCTGGTGGGCATCGTCCACCTGAGGCGGATGCAACAGGTGTGGTGCCACACCTGTTGCATGCTAGTGCTTGGCGCGCAGCCGGTGGCGCTTGATCTGACGATGGACGGTGGAGCGATCGACGCCCAGGCGCCGTGCCGCCTCGGAGATGTTCCAGCCGCAGGAAGAGAGCATGATCTCGAGCGCCGTGCCGTCATCGGTCTTTCCGATTGGGGAAGGACCTTCAGTCTTGCCTGTCGGCGTCGCTGTGAGGTGGTCCGGCAGGTCGCCGAGTTCAATCCTGTTTTCATCGCAGACGGCAGCGGCGACGGCGAGAACGTTATCCAGCTCGCGAATATTCCCGGGCCAGCCATGCGCCTTCAGCGCGGCCAGCGCGTCCGACGAGATGTGCAAAGGTCGCTCCTCGGTGCGGTGTTTTTCGAGGAGTGTCGCGAGCAGCCATTCGAAATCCGCCCGATCGCGAAGCGGCGGCATATGGAACACGACGGCATTCAGACGATACAACAGGTCTTCGCGGAAGCGCCCCTCCTGCACCAGTTGCTGCAGCGGCCGGTGCGTTGCCGAGACGATGCGCAGGTTCACCGATTTCGGTTCCTGCCCGCCAATCGGCAGGATCTCCCGTTCCGCCAGGACCCGTAGCAATCTTGTCTGCAGGGTGAGGGGCATGTCGCCGATCTCGTCGAGGAAGAGGGTTCCGCCGTCGGCCTGTTCTATCAGGCCCTTGCGCCCCTTGGGCGATGCCCCGGTGAAGGCGCCGGGCAGATAGCCGAAGAGTTCGCTCTCGATCAGATGCTCGGGCAACGCGGCACAATTGATCGCAACGAACTTACCCTTGAGGCCGCTGCAGTCATGGATTGTTCGGGCGAGGTGCTCCTTGCCCGAACCGGTCTCGCCCTGGATGAGGACCGGCAATGCGGTCGGCGCGAGTTTGGTGATCCGATCCTGAAGAGCTGCGATCACCGGCACCTGGCCGCCGAGCCGTCGAGCGGGCGAGGCCGTTGCGATCTTGCCGGCCGACCGGCCAACAGGAAACTGCGGTTCGATCGCGTGGGCAAAGAGAGCATTGCCGTCACGCGCGGTCAGAAGCCGTTCCTCAGTCGGCCTGCAACGGGTCAACTCCACCAGGCCATCAACCCCGATGTCGAAGAAACGCGACATCGGTTGCCCGATGAGGTTTTGCGGGTCACGCCAGTCAAGCCCGGCCGAACGCGCCAGGATCCGTGCGCCGCCATGGGTCATGCCGATGATGTGGCCGCGGCCGTCGATCGAGATCGCCGCCTCAGGATCGACGTCGAGAAACTCGGGCGAGCGGGCAAAGCGCAGCACCCATTCATGGCGCGTCCGAGCCATTAGGTTGGCGAGCTCGATACGACGCACGGTGGCGGCCACAAGGTGGCGCGCAAGGTTCTGGCTTGCCTTCAGGATTGGAGAGCTGAGCAGAGAAATGTCGAGAACGGCCGAAAGCCCGCCTTCTGTATCGTAGATCGGCGCTGCGGTGCAGGAGAGCGGCGTATGCGTTGTGTCGAAATGGTCGCTCTGGTGGATCGTCAAGGCTTCTCCGGTCTCCAGACAGGCGCCGACGGCGCAGGTACCCGCCCGCGCTTCGGCCCAGTCGGATCCAAGGTAGAGGCCGGCCCGGCGCAGGTTGTTGTCGAAGGAAGGATCGCCCAGAAATTCGACTGTCACGCCTTTCCTGTCGGAGAGCAGCAGAACGTAGTTCTGTCCGGCGACCTGGTTGTAGAGGTTTTCAAGGCCTGACCGCGCGATCCTGATAAGGTCCTCGGCTTCCTGCCGATGCTCGCGAAGGCGCTGTTCAGGCAGGATGTAGGCTTCGCATGTCTGCGCTGGATCCAGCTTGTGCTGATCAAGGCACCGCAGCCACGACTTGACGACAATGTCGTCGCGTCCCGTTGCCAGGCCCTGTCCCACCCGCTCGATCTCGCGGACATGTTCAGAATGTGAAACCATGGAACTTCAATGGCATTGCTGCCACGCTCCTCCATTCCTCCGAACGCGAATGTGTCCATGGCGAAACGGCTTTGTAAAGGGCAGGCGGACATTTCGTTCAGTTTGAGCGCGATCGCCTGGTCGAAAACACAAACTGCGTGCGAACGGTCTCAGCGCGACCGGTAGCTGTTGAAGCGGGGCACCTTCCAGGGTTTGCGGAGAAGGCAGGCATTCCCGCATTCGAAGCATTTCATTCAAGCGTCCGTGAGCGGAACGGGATGCTTTCCGGCCGATATATAATTCCTCAACTCAAGTTCGATTTTAGGGTAGAATTAGGCCGCGATTTAAAGGACTGCAGTGTCCTTTGCGCGCCGAATTCGACGTGTGGCGCTGCAGAGGAAAGGTGAAGCCAATGAAAAGGTTTGCAATCGTTGCCTTGTCGCTTGCGACTGCGCTGACAAGCGCTCCGCCGGTCATGGCATTTCCCACAATTGCCGCGCCAGGGATTGAGGCGCCGCAAGCCCAGCTGGTTCAGTACAGGCGATATCGCGGCGGCTACGGCGGGTATGGCGGGTACAACCACGGACATCATCACAACGGTGGTGGTGACGATTGGGCTTGGGCACTGGGTGGGCTTGCCGCCGGCGCCGTTATCGGCGGGCTGCTGGCTCAACCCAGATATTATGGCCCCGGTTACTACGGCGGGAACTACTACGGCAATAACTACTATGGCGGGAACTACTATGGCGGGAACTACTACCGGCAGCGCTATTATGCGCCACGCTATTATGCGCCACGCTACTACCGCCAAGTCTACGGCGGCGGCAGTGCACATGTGCGCTGGTGCTACGCGCGCTACCGTTCCTATAGGGCATACGACGATACATTCCAGCCCTATTACGGTCCGCGACAAGCGTGCGTCTCACCTTACTATTGAGCGCGGTTGAGGTATGCCGTTAAACGGATTCATCCGCTATCTGGGCGGGTTTGGACTGCTGGCAAGCAATCTGTACCGTCGCCCGGGACAATATATCATCGAAATCCGCGCTCAATGGCGCGGCCGGTGCCGGGTTCTGTCATCGCACCAGCGAAGGATTTCGTCGGCGTTGGCCTTGCCGCCGCGGGGACCATGGACGGTGACTGAGCGGGCTGCGGCAGCCACGGCGAAGTTCAAGGCATCGGCAAAGGGTTGGTTCTGTTCAAGACACCAGGTCAGCACGCCGCCAAAGGTATCGCCAGCGCCAGTCACGTCGACGACATCGACCGGAAACCCACTGGCGCGCAGTATCGTGTCACCGTTACGCGCCTCTGCACCCTCGGCCGCCAACGTGCGCACCACCCAGTCGATGTCATGATCGCGCATCCAGTCTCCGATGCACGACAGGTCTTCATGGCCGAAGGCGGTACGGAAGCCGACCTGGTTGAAGATGACCACCGCCGCACCCTTGAGATAGGGCATGTCCTCAGGCGTGCAGCCGCCGACGTCGAGATCGAAGATGGCGCGGCGCCCGTGCTGGCGCAGGTCGGCCAGAAGTCCGGCCTGTTTCAGAATGCCGCTTTCCGTCCGCACGTGCAGCCGGCGGACACGATAGAGGGTCGTATACATCAATCCGGGCTGACGCAGCGCCGTCAAACTGTCCGGTGACAGCCACATCGGTTGTTCGCCCATCTCAACAGTCAGCACGATGTGCTCGCCATCGACCAGGAAGATCAGGTTGCGCGATTCGGGAATAGCAGGGTCGGTCAGCATGTGGCTGACGCCGACGCCGTTCTCCACGAGGTCGGCAATCAGCCGTTTTGACAGCGGGCTGTCGTTGAGCAGTGAGATGAACTGCGTTCGGCCGCCCAGTGCCGCATGTACCACAGCGGCGTTGGCGATAGAGCCGCCGGTTTCCGCCGGCAGTTCGGCGACCATGCCCTTGTCCGCACGACCCGGCCAGCGATCGGCGGTGTAATATTCGTCGAGCGCCACGTCACCGATGAAAAAGGTTGTCATGCGCTCAGTCCTTCCTGGTTGGCCGCCTTGATCAGGCGTGGTCCGCCAGCCACAGGCACCCAGGGGCTTTCACCGAAGCCACATATCGCCATCCAATAGTAGGGCGCAGGGCCCGAAACGCCGCGGCAAGCGTCGTGCCAGACGCCACGATGCATCACTACCACTTGCCCCGGCGCAATCACGAATGCTTCAAGGTCATCGCGATGCGGTGCCTCTGCGTCGGATGCGGGCGCGACGGCCAGCACGATCGATTGCGATGCGCAGAACAGCGCCTCTTCGGTTCCCAGGTGCCGCTCCATTGCCGCGCAGAGCCATGGTCCGCCGCCGCCGCGCGTGATGCCAAGGTGGCCAGAGCCCTCAATCAGCGGTGCGGCGGTGAACCCGTCGCGCCAGCCGTCGCCCGCTGTCCATATTGCCTTGGGATCTGAATCGTCGGTCAGGTTGTAGGTCGTACCGAACCGCGAAAAGTTCTCGGCGGTCACCGGCCGGGCGAGGACGGCATCCGGAGCGCTCATGCGGCACTCCTGGCAGCACGCACGACGCGCATCAAGCCGGCGACGTGGGCCGCTTCAACCCGGCCGGTGTCCTTATGGTCGTGCTTGAACCAGCTTCCGACGACGGCGCCGTCTGCGTGGGTAAGCTGTTCGGCGGCATTGGCCTCGGTAAGGCCGGCTCCGATCAGTAGCGGTACACCACCCCCGGTTGCGGCACGGAAACGCGCCACCTTGTCCATGTCGGTCGGCCGGCCCGTCGCATCGGAGGTCACCACGAGGCCGTCGCAACGCGAGGCGCCGATGCGCACGTCCTCTGCTTCCGGCCTGCCGGACAGGACCGGTTGATATTTGAACCGCACGCCCCCGAGCAGCAGCGCCGAGACGCCTTCACGGCGGGTGGCAAGGTCTGCGGCGAAGGGAGCATCCGTCTCGGGCGGCAAATGACCGGCAACGGAATCGACCTGGATGAAGGCGACGGGATAGTGTCGGGCAAGTTCAAATGCGCGCGCATCATCGCGTAGCACATTGACGCCGATGCGCGTGCCGAGATCAAGGCCCAACAGCCGCTCCAGCACCCGCTCCACATCCTCGGCGTGGCCGAAATAATTCTCAACTACCAATCCATCGACACCTTCACCCGCCATGATGCGGGCTTCTTCCTCGGCTTGGGCGAGTTTGCCCTCGGGGCTGTCGCCTGCCAGGTGCAACATGCCGAGAATGGGTTTTGGCGTCGTAAAGGTCTCGCCGAAGCGGCTCATGTTCGTTCTCCTGCGTCGCGCCGCCATCAGGCCGGCGCGGTATCACGCCCCCAACGGGTGGCGAATTTCATCTGGACCGCCGGCGAGTAGACGATCGACGTGCGTTCGACCAACCGATCGTCGGCGTCGAGCACATCCCCGCTGGCGCAAAGATAGCCCGGCACGTCGTGTGCCGGAGCAAACACCTCCCGCAAACGGTCGGATGGCGGCACAACCGTCAAAAGCAATTCCGAGCGAATGGGGTTGCGGTCATAGTCGCGGCGCAATACCTCGTAGAGTGATTGCGCCGCGAAATCGTAGCGGTCGATGCCTGGATAGAGGGCGAGATCGAGCTGCGACGTATCGACGTTGAGCCAGTTGACGGTCTCGCCGTTGGCAAGCCCGCGAGCGCGCACCAGGAACAGTTCACCGTTCTCAACCCGATGCTCCAGTACCCGCGTCGTCGGGCGTTGGCCTTGTCGGCGGGCCAGTTCCGTAAAGCTGCCGAAGTTCCAGATATTGTGGCTGATCGGCCGGTGCGAAACGATCGTGCCCCGGCCGCGAACCTGCTGGACCAGTCCCTCCGACACCAAAAGCGCCATCGCATTGCGCACCGTGGTCCGGGCGATGCCGAACTGGTCACGCATTTGGTTTTCCGAGGGAATGGCTTCCCCCTCGGAAAAATCGCCGCTCAGGATTGCGGCTCGAAGAGCCCGGTAGAGCTGCCGGTAAAGTTGCTCGCTCGAATAGAGATCGAGGCGCAATCTCGACAATCTGTCGTCGGCGGCGATGGGGGCGTCAGGCATGGAGGGATGGGTCAAGGCGAGCTCCGTTTGGCTCCGTTACTTCGTGGTTCCGTTCACCTTGAACTCTTCCACGGCAGCATCTTTCAAGCCATGACGATCGAGGATCTGTGCATAAGTACCATCCGCCTTCAGCGCCTCGAGCGCTGCAAGAACCGCATCGCGCAAGGGGCCATTCGCCTTGGCAAAGGCGATGCCGTAGTAATTGATCTCGTCGACCTTGCCGATCTGGTAGAACTTGCCCGGTTCCTGCTTCATCAGATCGAGCAGGCCCTCCAGGCCGATGACCGAGGCCTGTGCACGGCCTTGGCGGATCTGCATGATGTGCTCGGCCTGTGTGGGGATCTGGATGACCGTGATCGGCTTGTCGGCAGCACAATTGGTCTTGCCGACATTTTCCGCCCATGTGACCCAGCTGGTGCCCGTCGCCACGGCCACGGTCTTGCCGCAGAGATCGGTTTCAACCTTGATCTCTCCCTGCTGATCGGCCGTGGAATAAAAGACGTTGCCAGTCTTGAAGTAGTCGATGAAATCGAGCTGTGTCTGGCGTTCGACCTTGTCGGAGAAGGCGGTCATGATCATGTCGGACCGGCCGGTGACGACCTGAGGAATGAGCTGCGGGAATTCGACGTTCTGGAACTCGGCCGTCAGGCCGAGGCGCTCGGCGACGGCCTTGGCGAGATCGATGTCGAAACCCTTCAGGTCGGTCGAGCCGGCATCGCTGTATTCCATCGGCGGATAGGCAAGGCTGATGGTGACGTTTAGTTTGCCAGCGGCGCGCACGGCTTCGGGCAGGGCGGCGGCCAGCTTCTCATCGGCCGCGGCATGGGCCCCTCCGGCTACACACAGGCTGATGAATGTGGTGGAGGCAAGTCCCAGAACTATTGGTAGCAGTCGTTTCATTTTCTGTTCTCCCATTTTTAAGCTGAAATTTCTCAGGCCAGAACGCGGCTGAGGAATGTGCGCACGCGCGGATCACCGGGGTTGCTGAGGACCTGTTCCGGCGCGCCGGTCTCGCGAATTTCTCCGTCGATCATCACCACGACGCGGTCTGCCACCTCGCGGGCAAAGCCGATCTCATGGGTGACGACAATCATGGTGGTACCGCCGCGCGCCAGATTGCGCATGACCTCCAGCACCTCGCCGACAAGCTCCGGATCGAGCGCGCTGGTCGGTTCGTCGAACAGCATCACCCGTGGCTCCATGGCGAGCGCCCGGGCGATTGCCACGCGTTGTTTCTGGCCGCCTGAAAGCTGCGACGGATAGCTTTCGGCCTTGGCCGCCATGCCGACCTGCTCCAGCAGATCCATGGCGCGGGCTTCGGCTTCGGCCCGGCGCAATCCGCGCACGATCATCGGCCCTTCGATGACATTGCCGAGCACCGTCAGATGCGCGAACAGATTGAAGTGTTGGAACACCATGCCGAGCTGACTCTGCTGTGCGCGTAGTCGCTTGACGGGCAGCTCCTGCAGGGCGCCGCGATGGAGCGCGTAGCCCATGATCGCACCATCGACCCAGACATAACCGCCGTTTGGCGTTTCGAGATGGTTGATGCACCGAAGGAACGTGCTCTTGCCGCTGCCCGAAGGGCCGAGGATGCACAGCACTTCACCATAGGCGACTTCGAGGTCGAGGTTCTTCAATACCTCGTGGCTGCCGAAACTCTTGCGGATACCTACCGCCTTGACCGCGAGACTCATGCTTCCCTCACAGCGGCGAGACGCCGCGCCCGTCCTTTGAACCAGCTTCGATTGCTGGCAGCGGCATCGCGGCCGAAATGGCGTTCGAGATAATATTGACCGATGGAAAGGACCGTCGTTCCGGCGAGGTACCAGGCGGCGCACACGAACAGCAGCTCGATGACCGCGCCGTTGATGAAGTAGATCCGCTGGGCCGCGTTCAGCATTTCGCCCATGGCGATCGTGGCGGCGAGCGAGGAGAATTTCAGCATGCCGATGGCGCTGTTGCCAAGAACCGGCAGGATCAACCGAAGGGTCTGCGGCAGCATAATGCGCCGCATCGTCTGGCCGGGCGTCATGCCGAGTGTGTGGGCCGCTTCCTTCTGGCCGCGATCGACGGACGAGATCCCGCCGCGCACCACTTCCGTCAGATAAGAGCCCTCGTTGACGCCGAGACCAAGAACGGCAGCGACAAAGGGCGTCACCACATCAACCATGCGCTCGTCGACCAGGCCCGGAATGTAGAGACGGGGAAAGACGAGTGCGATGTTGAACCAGATGAGGAGCTGGAGCAGCACCGGCGTGCCGCGAAATATCCAGACGTAAAGCCAGGCGGCAAAGCGCAGGATTGGATTTTCCGAAAGGCGCATGATCCCGAAGGCGAAGCCGAGGACCACGCCAAGTGCAAGCGCGCAGGCCGAGATCAAAAGGGTCCAGCCGAAACCGGTGATGATGACGCCGGCCGTTAGAAACTGCCCGACGACCGTCCACTGGATTTGACCAACCGCAAAGGCGCGACCGATCACTGCCAGCAGGAGGATGACGGCACCACCGCTGATCCAGCGCCAAGGATGGCTCAAACGGCGAATGGGCACGTCCGGACCTGGCAGGTCTGTCAGCGACAGCGTGGGAGTTGCATTCGAGGTTGATCGGGTCATGATGTCCAAATGTAGGGTTAGGCCTACAACTTACTAGATGCGCTCTAGGGAGGAGTCAAGCGGACCGACCGCCGAAGGAAAAACAAGCGCTTTGTCGGGAAAATGGGCACGTAATCACAGGTCGCGTGCACGTCCGCGCGGCTGCGCGATACAGAAGCACCTCATCAGCAGCCAGTTCGTGGCGCTGGACTATCCAGTTAGAGGGGGAGTGTCGTCGGCGTTTACGTTGATCGCTCGCTCGGGAGGCTCATCGATGACATATCGTCGTAAGGTTGGACCGTTTCGATGTACACCGCCGAGCACGGATCGAGACGCGTGCGCGGCGGTGACATGGGTCAACATAGCCTTGACTCAGAGCCTTGTAACAACGACTTCCTGATACTCGCTCGGCACCACCATGGTGCCGCCATCGGCGCGATTGAAGCGTGCAACGAGTGCCAGCAGATCGGTAGCGAGCGCGTCCTGTCCCGCGGGTTCCAGAGCGGCGAAGGTCTTCAAAACAGGGCCGTAGAAGGTCCGGAAGACCTCAAGCCAATGGTCTGGCGACTTGTAGCGGAACACAAACTGCCGCGGCATTGCCGCAACCGAGGCGGACGTAGCAGGAAAAAGTTCCTCAAGGCGCGGGCGCGATCCCCAGAGCGCCGGCGAGCGGGCACCTGCCGGCGGTGGGACATGGCGACCGATCGTCTTGAACACCTGCCCGATGAAGCCATCGGGGGTCCAGTTCGCAAGGCCAATGGAGCCGCCGCGCTTGCAGACACGAAGGAGCTCGCCGGCGGCCCGCTCCTGATCGGGCGTGAACATCACGCCGAAAATCGAGAGCACAGTGTCGAACGACTGATCGGCAAAGGGCAGGTTTTCTGCATCTGCCTCCTGGAAGGTGATGGAGAGACGGTCAGCCTTGGCGCGCTCACGAGCGCGCTCCAGGAGCGCAGGGACGTAATCCGTCGCTGTGACGTCGCACCAGCGCCGGGCCGCGGCAAGCGCTCCGTTGCCGTTGCCAGCGGCGACGTCGAGCACCTTGGAGCCGGCGCGCAGATCGAGCGCTTCACAGAGGCTCTCGCCAACAATTTGCAGGGTCGTGCCGACGACGGCGTAATCGCCTGAAGACCACGCGTTTTGCTGCCGGGCCTTGAGCGCGCCGAGGTCGACGGCAGGCTGGTGGTTCTGGTCGGCTAGAGCTGCGGATGTGGACATTTTTTCCTCCTTAAGGCAGTTTGATTGGGTCATGGTGCGTCTGTCACAGGCCTGTTTCGAGCATCTGATCTTCCGCGGCTTCTGGTTTAGGCAGAGAGCGTGGGAACCGGCGTGGGAGCCGGCGTGGTAATGACCATGGAACCTTACGGGCGAAGGCAGATCGACATGCCGTCGTTAACGCTCCGACTGCTCGGACCATTGGCAATTCGCCGTGAAGGCGTGGACGTGCCGTTGCCCGGATCGCGCAAGGTGCGTGCTCTTCTTGCCTATCTGGCGCTTTCGCCTCATCCCTCTGGCAGGGCTCAGCTTTGCGACCTTCTGTGGGATGTTCCCGACGATCCGCGCGGTGAACTGCGATGGTGTCTGAGCAAGATCCGGTCGCTGATCGGTGAGCAGCGCGTCCGTGCCAAGGGCGATACGATCGCCCTTGATCTGTCGGATTGCTCGGTCGATGCGATCGAGGTTGCCGCAGCCCATCGACACGGCTTCAGGACGCTTGCACCGGAACAGTTGCGATCCCTGGCCGACCTTTTTGTCGGCGATTTTCTTGACGGCCTTACGATTGATCGCTGCCCGGGATTTGACAGTTGGCTGGCGTTCCAACGGCGCCGATTGCGCGATACCCATGCAGCTCTCCTCGATCACATCGTACAACGCGCCGGCCATGAGGAAGTGCGCAGCTATCTCGATCGCTGGATTGCCCTTGCCTCCTTTGACCTTCGTCCCCACGAGCTGCTGCTGCAAAGCCTTGCTGCCGACGGGCGCGTTCGGGAAGGAGAGGAACACCTGGCAGCGACTGCCAAGCTTTTCGATAGTGAAGGCGTTGACAGCAAACCTCTTCGAGAGATCTGGCGCACGGCCAGGGCCCAGGCTGACGAGACGTTCATCGTGCATCCGGCGCCCGTCGCCGAAACGGCGCCGAGCGAAACAGCAGCACCTCAGACGCATCGCCGTGCCTCGATCGCCATCATGCCCTTCGATGACACGTCGCCGATGGCCATTCCGGGTGGGTCGTCGGATGCGCTCGTTCACGACATCATCACACGGCTCGCCCGACAGCGAAGCCTCAGCGTGATCGCCCAGGGCACCATGTTCGCCCTGCGCGACCGCCGGTACACACCGCACGAGGCTGGCCGGATGCTCGGCGTCGACTATGTCGTCAACGGCTCGTTCCAGCGCCTCGGAAGGCGCATCACCGTCTGCGTCGAACTTACGGAGGCGCAAACCGCCCGTATCGTCTGGGCCGAGGTCTTCGAGTACGATGCCGCAGAGACCTTTCTTCTGCTTGACGAGATCGGCAGCCGGATCGTCGTCACCATCGAGCGTGAAGTCGAAGCGCTTGAGAGCAACCGGGCAATCCTGAAGCCACCGAGTTCTCTCGATGCGTGGGAGGCGCATCACCGCGGGCTCTGGCACATGTATCGCTTCACCAGGAGCAACAATGAACAGGCCCAACACTTCTTCGAGATCGCGATAAACCTCGATCCGACATTCGCCCGCGCTCACGCGGGCCTTTCCTTCACCCATTTTCAAAGCGCCTTCCAGCACTGGGCGGATCAGGACGTGGAGGTCGAGCTCGCGTATCGGGCAGCCAACCAAAGCATGATGGCCGATGACCGCGACCCGGCCGCGCATTGGGCAATCGGCCGAGCGCTCTGGCTGCGGGGCCTGCACGACCAATCCGTCGGCGAGCTGGAACAGGCGGTCGAACTCAGCCCCAGTTTTGCGCTTGGTCATTATTCGCTCGCCTTCGTCCAGGCTCAGTCCGGCGATGCGCAGGCAGCTATTGTGGCGGCTGATCTTTCGCGAAAACTCAGTCCATTTGACCCGCTGCTCTTCGGCATGCTGGCAAGCCGGGCGCTGGCACTCGTGCGCCTCGGACGCTTTGAGGAGGCCGCCGGCTGGGCCGTCAAGGCTGCGGCTCGGCCGAATGCCCATGCCCACATTCTGGCGATCGCGGCGCTATCGCTGGCGCTCATCGGCCGGCTCGACGAAGGGCGTGGCTACGTGGCGTCGATCCACCATCGGTTTTCAGGTTACAGCCTGAGCGATTTTCTGACCGCGTTTCATCTGGGGCCCGAACAGCAGACGCTGTTTCGCGAAGGTGCAAGGCAGATCGGCCTCCATTGATGACATCTTGTCCCTGGTTCATTGTTTCTGATCGTCCTTGCCTTTTTGGGGATCAGACAATGAAACATCGGGTCGTGCTTGGCTTTGCGGCCGCCTTGGGTTTGCTCGTTGCGGCGACATTCGTCGTGCCTTCTCGGACCTCCGTTGCTCCCATAGCGATCGAGACATCTGTCATTCGCAGTTCAGATCTTCTCGAAAAAGCCTGGAGCCTCCCGGTCGCTTCTGCCTTTGACAAACGCGTCACGTGGCAGTCGAACGGTTCGCGGTGTGGACCTGCAAGCCTTGCAAACAGCTTCCGCTCGATCGGTGAAGACGAAACGACCGAGGCCGACGTCCTCTCCGGAACAGGTACGTGCTGGACGGGGTACTGCATAATAGGGCTCACTTTGGACGAGCTGGCTGAGCTTGCGCGAAAGAAGACGAGCCGCCAGGTCACCGTGCTGCGGAACCTGACCGCCGAGCAGTTCCGTGAGCACATGACGCACGCTAACGATCCCGACCGTCGCTACATCATCAACTTCGATCGTAGGACGATTTTTGGAGCGGGAGCAGGACACCACTCACCCGTGGCGGGATATCTGGAGGCCGAAGATCTGGTGTTCGTCCTGGACGTGAATGAGCAGTTCAAGCCCTGGCTCATCGAGCGCGATCGCTTGTTTGTCGCCATGGATACTCTCGACGGTGATAGCAAAAGAGGCCTGCTTCAAATCGGCCCCTGACCGCGTTGTCGCTTTCGCAGCGGGCGTGTCTGGATAGGCAGATCTTCGAAGTCCCTCGGGGCACCGGGAATGTGCTGCAGACGGCGAACCGGTCAATCGGTTCGGCCTGCTCGACCGCAGGCGGGCGCTACGACCATATGCGGAGGTCACTCTGCGATATAGAGTCTCAAGCTTCCTGCCTAATAGTAAGTGTTTTCTTACCATAAGCCAGGAAGCGTGTGATCCCAGATGGTTTAGCGGTGCCAGCCCAGGGCGGGCGGGTCGACCTGGCGTAGTTGCGGCATGGAGAAACGCATCGTTGCCGGGCGCCCAGATGAGACAATGCGCAGGTTGAGCGCGAGCCGAAGCCTCTGGGATGGCGTTTTGATTTTGATCGGCGGTGTCTTCAGGATGCCTGACCATGCCTCGGTCGGATAGGACGCGAGGTTGCCGTCACCGAGATCGAAAGGTGCAAGTGCCTGTGCAGTCAGACCTTCCGGGCCACAGTCTTCAAGCACAAGGGAGATGTCCCGCCAGCCATCATGTGCGTCGACCTCGACCGCGCAGCTCGCCCGGACCCAGGCGCCGGCCGGCAGCGGATTGATGAATCCTTCCGGCAAGATCTCCAGGACGCAATGGCCGCCTTCCAGACTGATTTCTTGCCAGCCTGCCGGATGACCGGTGCTGCTTACGGCACGGCTGGCCGTGACGTCGCAATCGGACGGCGGCCGGGCAAACGCCTTTGCGTTGCCCGGAAGCGGATCGGGAACAAAACTTCCGAGGGGATTGTGAACCGGGTCGAAACGATCGTCCCGCGCCCACCGTTCGGGAACGTGCGGAGCAAGCAGCCCGCGGAGGTACTCGGCCAACGCCTTGCCGACGGCATGACCGCCCGGCACGGAAAAATGCGTGCCGTCATCGGAGAATCCTGCGTGTGGAACGCCGTCCGCGCTATGCCAGTCGACCCAGGCGCCGTTCCAGTCGAAGATGTGGCAACGGGGTCTTCGCGCCGCGAAGGCACGGCTCTTCTGGTTGATCCATTGCGCCTTGGCACGCTCCGATCCGCCGGCCGACCATTTTTGCGTCCCGCGGGCAAGAATCGGCAGCAGGATGACCAGCTTGCCGGCATCGAGCAGGCGGGACACGATCGCCTCGCGGATCGCCTGAATGGTTTCCTTGGTCTCCACCATCATGTCGTTGGTTCCCGCGTCAACGATGATGAGGTCGAAATCAAGCGCAAGGACCTGGTCGATCCGGTTGGCGATATCTAGGGCCTTTTGGCCGGAGACACCGGCGTTAAGGCCACCGAAGCCGCGCGAGTCACCCACCCGCCCGCTCGGCTCCCAGCCAGGATGTACGCGTGGGTCGTGGAAGACGGTGATATCGAGCTGGCCATGGGTCAGCACCTCCGCCCATGTCGACCAGCCCCTGGCCGACGATCGGATATGCCGCTCGCCGGCTTGGTGATTCTGCTGGACGAGCGAGGTCCCGAGCAGGGCGACCCTGCTCCCATGGATCGGAGATGTGACTGTCATGTTCTGGTCCTACGAGAAGAACGTGCCGCCATTGACGTCGTAGCTGGCGCCGGTGATGAAGGCAGCCTCGTCGGAGACGAGGAACGCGACCAGGCTTGCGACCTCAGCCGATTGTCCCTCGCGCTTGAGCGGTGTCGCTGCCGCAACGCGCTCGCGCACTTCCGGTTTCGTGAAGGTGTCGTGGAAAGCCGTGGAGATCATGCCAGGGCAGACGGCGTTGACCCTGATCTTCGGGCCGAGCTCCTTCGACAGACCACGCGTGAACGTCATAACGGCCCCCTTGGAGGTCGCGTAGGCAACAGCGCCGGGGCCGCCACCATCACGGCCGGCCTGGGACGCGAAGGTGACGATCGAGCCGCCTTCATTCATGGCGGGCACCGCGGCTTTGGTTGCGTTGAACAACGACGTCAGATTGACGTCGATCACTTCGCGAAAGAACGCCTCGTCCATCTCGGACAGAGTCTTGCGGGCGATAATGCCGCCGGCGACGTGCACGAGGCCATCAAGCCTGCCGAATTCCGACACGGCCTTGTCGACCGCAGCCTGGGCATCCGCCGCATTGGTCATGTCCGCTCTAAGTGCGACCGCCTTGCCGCCCGCCGCTTTGATCGCGCCGACGCTCTGCTCGGCGCCTGACGCGGAGCCGAAATAGGTGACGACGACCTTTGCGCCTTCCTTGGCAAGTCGCTCGGCGCAAGCCTTGCCGATGTCGCGTCCGCCGCCGGTGACCAGCACGACTTTGTCTTTCAGTCCGTTCATGGAAATATCCTTTCGTGATCAGAAGTTCTTTGGGATGACGATGCGCAACTGGTTGTCGTCGACATCGGTGAAGTAGATGTCGGCGCTGAACCCCTGGTCGTCGATGAAGTTAAAGACCCGCCGCGGCTCGTCGAGCGAATAGGGAACGAGCAGGGTGACGAGCGTGTGCTTGCTCGCCGAGGGCAGGCTGGCCTCGATATGGTATTGGGTATCCATGCCCTCGACGTCGGCGGGATCGACACCTTCGAAACCTTCGACCAGGCGAACATTGGGCGGGCCGGAGGTCGAGTGCACGAACTGCCCGTAAAGGCCGGCGCGCTCTCCAGTCAGGCGGAAGCTGTTGGTGCCGACGTCCATCGGTCGTGTCGCGTGAAACAGCCATTGAACGGGCTTTGGCCGGGAGCACTCGACGCGATCGACCAGAACGACGAAATCGCTTGCGGTGAAGTAGACGTCGCGTTCGGCCCGCAATACGTCCGGATCTGCGGCCCGGTAGGCCGCCGTCGCATCGCCGCTGATGAAGACATGGGACGGCTCCTCGCGCACGGTGACAATCCGCCCTCCGGCCTTTTTTGCAATCGTCTTGTCGCCGTCGGCATACTGGCCTTTGCCGTCGATGAGGATGGCGTTCTTGGAGATGGTCTGGCGCCGCCAGTTGCGGTGCATGGTGGAGTTGAAGGCCACGTAATAGCCGCTCTGGATGGCCAGATCTTCGCCAAAGGCATAGAGCAGGAAAGCGTTCTGGTCGCCATGGCTGTGGCTGAGCGAGCCGAAGGTGCTGCTCTTGAACAGAAACTGGATATGCCGCGCAGGATCGTCCATGTATTTCTGGATGGCGACCCAGCCGATATCCTTGAACCATTTCACTGGAGGCAGGTCGCTTGGCGCCTGCGCTACGATCTGCGGATAGTCGTGGCGATAGACGAGATCGTCGAAATTGAGGTCCCACCAGCCGTAATTGTAGAACTCCATCTCGGTTCCGGCGGCGTCGGCCTTAAGGCGCTCGTAGTACCACTGGTAATAGGGATTGCCGGTGACGCCGGCGAACTGGCGGACATTGTAGCCGACCTTTACTCCCGGCGGGTCGCCGAGGGTGGAATCGTCTCCGAAACAGGCGCGACGGGTACCCGGTGCCTTGGTGTAGAGCGGGAAGTCGCCCGTCTTATGGAAGAACGGCCGCTTGTAGAGGTCGACGTCCAGGAAGTTCTTGATGAGGTTGGCGGCCTCCGTCAGGTAGGCGATGCCTGTCATCCAGTAATGCGGACCCTCGGCCCACCCGCCATCCGCGTCGCCCCATGGGGAGTAGAGTGTGAACAGGAATTCGATCGTATAGTCGAGCCAGCTTTCCGCCTCGTCGCTTTCTCCAGCAAGAGCGATGCAGGCGGCCGTCAATGCGGCCGATAGCGAGCGCACGGCGTGACTGTCATAGGGGAAGACATGGATGCGCGCGCGCCACAGGACATGATCGGCAACTTCGCGCGTCCGCGCCAGCAGGACGTCGCGGACCTCCGTCCGTTCCGTGTCGTCGAGATGATCCCACAGCCAGTCGTAGCCCCAGGCGAGTGCGGTGACGACGCGGAAGGCTGCCTCGTCGTTGTAGGAACGCGCGGTGGCGCCCGCACGATCCCATCGCGCGATCGCCAGCAGCCATTCACGCGCCCTGGTGATCAACGCGGGATCGTCGAGAATTACGCCGGCGATCGCCAGATGGCGCACCGCGTAGATGGCTTCCTGGCAATCGATGTACATCTGCCGCCAGAGTTTCGCGACGCGCACGTTGTTGGGGTAGAGGGCAGGCTCTGCGATGAAATCGCGCGTGAGCCATGGCGCGACAGACTTGTCGAAAAAACCCTGCCAGCCGCAATGATCGGCATCTGCCTCCAGACGTTCGCGAAAATCACCGACTTCGCTCGGACCGAGCCAAAGTCGGGGATGGCGTAGATCCGCAGCCTTCCAGCGGACTTGCGCGCGCGGCAGCGGTGTTTCCGGCAAGCCGGGCAGGATCTCGAATATTCGAACGCTGCTCCAGGCGGACACAACGGTTTTGGATGCGCCATCCCATAGCGCGAAGGCCCAGTGATAGACGCCGGGCTCGAAGGTTACGTCCGGCGTGAAGAAGTTCCAATTAAGGTCTTCGAACAGCAGCGTATCGGCCGGTGGAAAGGATGGATTCCGGGACACCTTGAGGGCATAGCGGGCATTGTCGTCCAGCGCCGGCAGCCAGCTGAAACGCGGCGGGTTCTCCTGGATGGCGGAGCCGTTCGGCTGATAGGTGATCGTCAGCGTGCCGGGTTTCGGCTCGTCGAGATAATGCAGTCGTGGGGCTTCGTCAGCTTTGGGCATCGAAAATGACGTCCTTTAACAAGTCGGGGAGTGAATAGGGCGCGGCCGCGCCGCGCCCTGATGTGTCAGTTCTTGGCGTATTGGCGGTCGTAGGCCGTCTGCATGACCTTGATGACCTCGGGCAGGCCGAGCTGTTCGAGGCGAGCCTGATAGGCATCCCAGGAGGCGTCGACATTCTGTGCGCCGAGCACGAAGGTCTGCTGCATCTCGGTCATGTATGTGAGCAGGCTCGGCCAGTACTTGTCGTAGACCGCCCGTTCCTCGGCGCTCATCGAGACGCCGGTGAATTCGGGCTGCAGCAGGCCGGGTTCCTTCTCGTACATGGCGATCCCGTCGAGGGCCATCTTGTTGGTCCACTGCTGTTCGGACGGGTAGGAGGCCCAGTAGCCGCGCGGCACGCCGGCGCCGATCTCCCACATCTGGGCGTTCACCGGCTTTGGGTTCTTGAGGACGCTGTCCTTGTAGACCGGTTTGCCGTCTTTCATGTCGTAGTTGACGCCCTCGACACCCCAGTTGGAGAGAATGCGACCCTTTTCGGAGAACCAGAAGTCGAAGTACTTGATCGTCTCGGCGGGGTGCTGATTGGTGTAGGAGATCGCCCAGCCGGCAGGCTGAACGGTCGCACGCCGACTGTCCTCGAAGCGCTTTCCCGATACCGTTTTCGGTGGCAGCATCGGTGCGAAATTGATACCGGGAACGCTGTCCTTCAGAGCCTCGGTATAGTTCGAGGTGCTGGCGAACCAGTCATGGGTCATGCCGCCGATATTGTTACCGAGCATGTATTCGCGAACGCGCGCGCCGCGAGTAAAGACTTCCGTGTCGATGAGCCCTTCGCCAAACCACTGGGCAACCTTTGAAATCCCGGTCTTGTAGTTTGCCGTCGTCCACGGGTGGACGATCTTGCCGTCCTCGACCATGAAGTCGCCGTAGCGTTCCGACCCCGAGACGCGCGCATCCCACATGTTGATGAGCCGCACCGCCTCGATCGGCTCGCGGGCGAAATAGGGAACCTCGTCCTTCTTGCCGTTGCCGTTGGGATCTTTCTCGCGAAATGCCTTGAGCACGGTGTAGAGCTCGTCGACATTTTGCGGCTCCTTGAGACCGAGCTTGTCCAGCCAGTCCCGCCGGATGAACCAGGCGCGCGAATACTCTCCCTCCGGAACATAAGGGATGAAGTAGACATGCCCATCGGGCGCGCTGATGGCGCGGCGCACCACGGGATGATCGTCGAAGAACTTCTTCAGGTTGGGGGCGTTTTCGGCGATCAGGTCGTCAAGCGGCAGGAAGGCGCCTTCCATGCCGTAGCGGATAAAGTCGTCCTTGAGGCCGCCTGTCACATCGCCTCCCACGATATCAGGCAGATCGCCAGACGCCATCAACAGGTTGAAAGCGTCGCGGCTGTTGCTGGTGGCAAGCGAGGCCACGTTCTTGACATGGATCCCGGTCCATTCGGCCGCTTTTTTCTCAACGGGCCAGTTCTCCGTGTAGACGTACTTGTCGCGGAAATGGAAGTGGATCGTCAGTTCGAGCGGATCGTCGACAATCTTCGTCGACGCGTCCTCGGCGGCGGCGCTGCCCAATTGCAGAAGCGCACAGGTGGCAAGTAGCGAAAGCCTTTTCCCAAAACGTCTCATTCCATTTCTCCTCCTTAAACAGAACTGGCCGTTATTCCTTGACCCCACCAAGGGTGATGCCCTTGTTGAAGTATTTCTGGATGCTCGGATAAATCAGCAGGACCGGAATGATCGAGGCGATCATGATCGCGGCTGTGACGGTTTCGAATGAGTAGCGCGAGCTCAGCAGGCTGCTGGCAAACTCGTCGTTGGCGGTGAGGTCGACGATGATGCGCTTCAGGTAGAGTTGGAGCGGGATCTTTTCCTCGCCGCGCAGCAGCACCATGGCCCAGAAGTAGCTGTTCCAGCGCGAGACGATGCAGAACAGACCGACGGTGATGATGGCCGGCTTGGACAGCGGAATAAATACCTTCCAGAGCAGCTGCCATTCGCTGGCGCCGTCCATCTTCGCCGCTTCCTCGAAGGATTTCGGCACGGACTCGAAGAAGTTGCGCAGCAGGATGACGTTGAAGGCATTGCAGGCAAAGCCGATGATCAGGCCGAAACGCGAATCCAGGAGGCCAAGGTCGCGCATGTTCAGGAAGAACGGGATCATGCCGGCATTGAACCAGAGGGTGAATGCCACCATCAGGTTCAGGAATTTGCGTCCGCGCAGCCTTGTGCGCGACAGCGCATAGGCGCCGGGGATCATGATCGCCAGGCTGACCGCGGTGCCGCCGAACGTGTAGATGAAGGTATTGCCGTAGGCGATCCAGAACAGGCGGTCGGACAGCACGAATTCATAGGCCGCAAGCGTCAGGTCCTTGGGAAACAGAATGACCTGCCCGGAGGTGACCGCCGCACCTGACGAGATCGATACCGCCAGCAGATAGATGAACGGATAGAGGGTCGACAGGACGAACAGTCCGATCAGGGCCGCATTCGCATATCCGAAAATACGATCGCCGCGCGAGTATAGGCTGAAAGTGGCCATGACATTCACCAGAGCGAGGTTGATGAGACCTTCCGGCTGATCCGGTTGGCCGTGAAGACGAGGGCAAACGCGATGACCGCGTTGAACAGGCCGGCGGCAGTCGCCAGGTCGTACTGGGTTCCCTGCAGGCCGGTCCGGTAGACATAAGTCGAGACAACGTCGGCGGTGCGGTAGGTGGCCGGTTGGTAGAGTAGGATGATGTATTCGAAACCGACCTCGACCAGGTTGCCGATGCGGATGATCAGCATGATGATGATCGTCGGCAGAATGCAGGGCAGGGTGATGCGCCACATCATCTGCCAGCGCGAGGCGCCGTCGACCCGGGCGGATTCGTAGAGTGTCGGGCTGATACCGGCGATGGCAGCGAGATAGACGATCGATTCGAAGCCTGCCTCCTTCCAGACGTTGGAGCCGATGAACACGGTGCGGAACCATTCCGGCTGTGTCAGGAAGTAGATCGGATCGAAGCCGAGGCTGGACAGCACGAGGTTGACCACGCCCGTGGTTGGCGACAGCAGGTTGATGACGATGCCTGCAACGATCACCACCGAAATGAAGTGTGGAAGGTAGACGACGGTCTGTGAGAAACGCCGGCCGACTTCGCTCTGCAGCTCATTGAACATCAAGGCCAGGATGATTGGCACCGGGAAGGCGAAGATCAGCCCCAGGCCGCTGATGGTGATCGTATTGATGAAGGCGCGGATGAAGATCTGGTCATTGAGCAGCGTCCGGAAATTGTCGAACCCGACCCAGGGACTGCCGGCAACGCCACGGAACGGGCTGAAGTCCTTGAAGGCAATCTGCAAGCCTTCCATCGGCTTGTAGAGGAAAAGCAGGAACCAGACGAGCATCGGCAGCAACAGCACGTAAAGCTGCCAGTCTCGGCGAAGATCCTCCGCCAGGTCCTTGATATGCTGGGCGAACTTCGATCCCATCATCTGCCTCACGCCTGTCCGTTGATGGCTTTGCCGGTCTCCACGTCGAAGACGTGAAGTCTGGCGGTGGGGATCGACAGCCTGGCGACATCCGACAGGCTTCTCCCGTCCACGGGCGTATCGACCTTGGCGACGACCGGCTGGCCGCCGACCCTGCAATGAAGCAGCGCTTCCGAACCGAGAGGCTCGACGAGGTCCACGGCCGTCGCTATCTCCTGGGTGTCGGCCCCCGGACGGCCGACTTCGATATCGAGGTGTTCGGGACGCAGGCCGACGAGAACTTTCTGGCCGGCGCGCATGCCGGCGGCGATTGCAGCGGGCATGCGGAACTGGACCGGAACGTTGCCGTCGACGCAGGCAACGGGAGCGCCGTTTGCCGCTTCCACGCGCGCTGCCACGAGGTTCATGGGCGGCGATCCGAGGAAGCTCGCAACAAACGCATTGGCCGGATTGAGGAAAAGCTCCATGGGCGAGCCGACCTGTTCGACGCGTCCGCCATTCATGACGACGATGCGGTCGGCAAGCGTCATGGCCTCCACCTGGTCGTGCGTCACGTAGATGCTGGTGACGTCCATGCGCTTGTGCAGCCGCTTGATCTCCGCGCGCATCTGTGTGCGCAGCTTGGCGTCGAGATTGGACAGCGGCTCGTCGAACAGAAACACCTGTGGCTTTCGCACAATCGCGCGGCCCATCGCCACGCGCTGTCGCTGGCCGCCCGAAAGATCAGCGGGCTTGCGCTTCAGATAAGGCATCAGATCGAGAATGGCGGCCGCCTCGTTGACAGCGGCTTCGACGACGTCGTTCTTCTCGCCACGGACGCGCAGTCCAAAGGCGATGTTTTCCGCGACGTTGAGGTGCGGGTAGAGCGCGTAGTTCTGGAACACCATGGCGACGTCGCGATCTTTCGGCGCGACCCGGTTGACGACGCGGCCACCGATCGAGATCGTGCCATCTGAAATGTCTTCGAGCCCGGCCACCATGCGCAGGGTCGTGGACTTGCCGCAGCCCGACGGTCCGACCAGAACGACGAACTCTCCCGGTGATACCGACAGCTTGATGGAGTGCACGACTTCGAGTGCGCCGTAGCGTTTCACTACGTCGTTCAGTTCAACTGCAGACATTTGATTCCTCCCGCCGGCGCGAACCCCTTAGGTCAGGTTGCGCCGCGGCCTCCGTTTTTCTGTCGTTGTCGCATTGATCGATTCAATGTAGCTCCACAGCTTCGGGTCGCGTGAGAGCTCGGTAATCTTGCTTTCGAGCGAGCCGAGGTGTCGGCTCATTGCCGCCACGGCCGCATCCGGCGAAGCTTCACGAATGGCATCGACGATGGCCCGATGTTCCTCGATGACTTCTGCAGTGCGGCGAACGCCGAAGACCATCTTCAAATGGCGCATGCGATCGATCTCGCCCTTCGCCTGGTTGACGAAGGTCCACACACCGCTCAGACGCGCGGCTGCGAAGATGGCTTTATGAAAGCTCTCGTCGAGCTCGAAGAAATTCGTGTAATCCTCGCCCTCTACGGCTGCAATCTGCTGGTTGAGGCAGAGTTCAAGGCGGCCGAGATCTTCGAACGTGTGGCGCTTGGCCGCCTCTGCGGCCGCTCCGGCCTCCAACCGAAAGCGAATGAAGCACGCCTCGATATAGCGCTGGACCTCGATCGTCGCGACAAACGTGCCGCCCTGCGGCACGACCTTGATCAGGCCTTCCTCCGAGAGGCGGATGATCGCTTCGCGAACCGGTGTCTTGCTGACGTTGAGGATCGCGGCGACCTCCTTTTCCGGCAACGCGCGGCCAGGCAGCAACCTCACCTCGACGATCAGTTGCCGAAGCAGGCGATAGACCTTTGACGTCGTGTTGCCCGCACCCTCGATCAGGGACGGCCGAAGGAGCTCGTCAAGTGGAAGTGCCGGTATGGTGACAATCTCAGACATATCTATCCGCTAACTGATATCTTAGTTGCAAGATTGATGTCTTAGAGTGCGATTGTCAACTGTAAATAATTTTGTCGTCGAGCGAGGGGTCTGCGTCGGAAAATCACGCCTCTTCCGGTCCCGATCCCGCGTGGCGGTTCGCTGGCCTATCAATCGCAATTGACATCGTCTGTATCCTGGATACAATTTGCCTCGATCTTGGGAGGGATCGATGAGTCAAACCTTTGAATGGCGAAGCCAGTCGCGCCTGCTCGACGAAGTTGCCCAGGCGCTTCGCGAGCGCATCTATGCCGGCGTTTATGCGCCTGGAGCGACGTTGCGCCAGGAGCGGATCGCTGCCGAATTCGGCATCAGCCGTACGCCGCTTCGCGAGGCCTTGCGGGTGCTGGAGCGCGACGGGCTCGTTGTGAACAAACCGGGCAGCGGTGTCAGGGTGGCCACCGCCGACCTGCCGAAACTTCTCGATGCCTATGCTGTGCGCGAGGCGATGGACGGCGTGGCGGCGCGCAATGCCGCCGAGCGCGCCACAGCATCCGAAATCAAGGCGCTCGCGAAACAGATCGATCAGCAGCAGAAGGTCGTCGAGCGCTGGGATCCCGGCGCCTACACCCAGTCCAACGTCGTCTTTCACGAGGCAATCGTCAGTGCTTCGCGCAATGCGTCGCTGGCGTCGCTCGGGCCGCTTCTGCGGATGACCTCTCAGGTCTTCGCTCCGGCCTTTTCGCTTTCCAGCGAACGCGCCAGCACTGCCGTTGCCGAGCATCGGCTCATTGTCGAGGCGATAGCGGCAAGGGACCCTGATCAGGCTGAGAAGCTGGCGCGCGCGCATATCCATGCGACGGCCATGAGATTGAAAACGCTCCTCCCGCAGGGCGAGACTGACAACGAGGCATGATGTGAAGACTTACGGCAATTTCATCGCGAACACGTGGCAGGACGCAATTGGCGGCGAGCACATCGCCGTCAGGGATCCCTCCAACGGTGAGATATTCGCGCGCATTGCCCGGGGAAACCGGGACGACATCGACGTGGCCGTGCGCTCGGCGCGCTCGGCACTTGGCGGCCAATGGGGGCAGTTGACGGCTACCGAACGCGGACGGGTGCTCAGCCGGATCTCGGCAGCGGTGCTGCGCAACATCGACCTTTTGACGGAGCTTGAAGCGCGGGATGTCGGCAAGCCCCTGACACAGGCGCGGGCTGATGTCGTCGCGCTCGCGCGCTATCTGGAATTCTATGGCGGCGCCGCCGACAAGGTGCATGGCGACACCATCCCCTATCAGAACGGCTTTACCGTGCTGACCATTTACGAGCCGCATGGGGTTACGGGTCATATCATCCCGTGGAACTATCCGATGCAGATCCTTGGTCGAAGCCTCGGCGCAGCCCTTGCCATGGGCAATGCGGCCGTGGTCAAGCCGGCCGAGGAGGCGTGCCTGACCATCCTGGAATTTGCACGCATCGCCGAAGAAGAGGGCCTGCCATCAGGAGCGCTGAACGTCGTCACCGGTTTGGGCGCGGAAGCGGGTGCCGCGCTTTCCGAACACCCTGATGTCAACCATATCTCGTTTACCGGTTCGGTGCGCACCGGTGAGATGGTGCAGACGGCGGCGGCGAAGAATGCGGTGCCGGTGACGCTCGAACTCGGCGGCAAGTCGGCGCAGATCGTCTTTGCCGATGCGGACCTCGACCGTGCCATGCCATTCCTGGTCAACGCCGGGATCCAGAACGCCGGGCAGACCTGTTCGGCCTCGTCACGCATCCTCGTCGAGCGCGCCATCTACGAAGACGTCGTGGCGCAGATGAGCGAAAGATATCGCGCGCTCAGGGTCGGACCGGCCAGCGCCGATCTGTCGCTTGGCCCGGTGGTCTCGCATAGGCAAAAGGCGATCATCGAGGGCTTCCTTGCCGATGCCGCCAAGGATGGCCTGAAGATCGCGGCTGAGGGCGTGATCGTCGCCGACGCACCCGCTGACGGCGCCTATGTCGCACCGACATTGCTGCGTGACGTGCCGCAAGAGCACCGCACGGTACAGGAAGAAATCTTCGGCCCGGTCCAGGTGATCATGCCGTTCGACAGCGAAGAGGAGGCCGTTCGCCTTGCAAACGGCACCGCCTATGGTCTCGTCTGCGGGGTCTGGACAAACGACGGTGGTAGGCAGCTGCGCATGGCGCGCGCCGTCCACGCCGGTCAGGTCTTCGTCAACAATTATGGCGCCGGCGGCGGCGTCGAGCTGCCCTTCGGCGGCGTCAAGAAATCGGGCCATGGCCGCGAGAAGGGTTTCGAAGCCCTCTACGGCTTCGCCAGCATGAAAACCATCTCGGTTTACCACGGCTAGTTCAGCGTCGGGAGGAACAAGTGTCACTAGAAGGTAAGATCGCTCTCATCACCGGTGCAGGCTCCGGTTTCGGCGAGGGCATTGCGAAGCGTTTCATCGACGGCGGTGCCAAGGTGGTCGTTGTCGACCGCGATGCCGCAGGGGCCGAGCGCGTGGCCAAGCAACTCGGCAGCAATGCGTTTGCCGTCGTATGCGACATCTCCAAATCATCGGACGTCGACGCCGCCGTTGCCGCGAGCCTCGAGAAGTTCGGCCGCGTCGACATTCTCATCAACAATGCCGGCATCGGCCACAAGCCACAAAACGCCGAGCTGGTGGAGCCGGACGAGTTCGACAGGATCCTCGGCGTCAACGTGCGTGGCGTCTATCTCATGACGCGCGCGCTGCTGCCGCACATGAAACAGAACAAGACAGGCGTGATCGTCAATATCGCCTCGACTGGCGCCAACCGGCCGCGGCCGAACCTTGCCTGGTACAATGCGACGAAGGGCTGGGTGGTCTCCGCGACCAAGGCGCTGGCGATCGAACTTGCTCCGTTCAACATTCGCGTCGTTGCCCTCAATCCGGTTGCCGGCGAGACGCCGCTTTTGACGACCTTCATGGGCGAGGATACCGAGGAAATTCGCCAGAAGTTCCGCGATTCCATTCCGTTGGGCCGCTTGCTGAAGCCCGAGGATCTCGCCGAGGCCGCCGCCTTCGTCGCATCGCCGCAGGCGTCGATGATCACCGGCGTTGCACTTGACGTCGATGGCGGGCGTTCGATCTGATGACGACAGCGCCGCGCGTCTCTTAGGGCGCACGAAAGTCGCGGCACTTTGATTGACTGCATGTTTCCTTCAATCGGATGCGATTAATGGAAACATGCAGTGGGACCATAAACAACCAAACCGCAAAGCGGGGGAACCATGCTTAACTTGACGAAATGGGCACTTGCTTCGTGCTTCATCGCCGCATCGCTGACCACAGCCATGGCCAAGGACACGATTACCGTCGGCCAGGTGCTGGAACCGCCGGGCCTCGACCCGACCGCGGGCGCCGCCGCGCCGATCCGCTATATCACCTACGGCAACCTGTTCGAAGGCCTGGTGCGCGTGGTTGAAGATGGCACCGTCAAGCCGCTCCTGGCCGAGAGCTGGGCAATCTCCGACGACCAGAAAAGCTACACGTTCAAGCTTCGTCAGGGCGTCAAGTTCCACGACGGCACGCCATTCGACTGCTCGATCGTCAAATTCTCCTATGAGCGCGCCGTCGCAGCGGACTCCACCAATGCGCAGAAGGGCCTCTTCGAGCCGATCGAAAAGACCGAGTGCCCGGATCCGGCAACCGCAGTCGTGACCCTGAAGCGCCCGGCATCCAACTTCCTGTTCAACATGGCATGGGGTGACGCGGTCATGATCGCGCCGTCATCGGCCGCCGACAACAAGACCAAGCCTGTCGGTACTGGCCCCTACGCGTTCAAGGAATGGGCGAAGGGCGACAAGGTCGTGCTGAACAAGAACGCCGATTACTGGGGCGAACCGGCCAAGCTGACGGAAGTCACCTTCAAGTTCATCAGCGACCCGTCCGCAGCCGCAGCCGCCGTTCTTGCCGGCAACGTCGATGCGTTCCCGATGTTCCAGGCCGCCGAACTCGTCAGCCAGTTCCAAAGCGATCCCAACCTCCAGGTCGAGGTCGGCAGCACCTCCGGCAAGGTGGTTCTTGCGCTGAACAATGCGCGCAAGCCGTTTGACGACGTCAGGGTTCGTCAGGCGCTTGCCCATGCGATCGACCGGAAGACCCTGGTCGAAGGCACCTATTCGGGCTTCGGCGAGACGATCGGTTCGCATTATTCCCCGGTGGAGCCCGGCTATGTAGATCTGAACGAAACCTATCCCTATGACCCGGGCAAAGCGCAGCAACTGCTGCAGGAGGCCGGTGTCGAAGGTCTGGAAATGACCATCATGCTGCCGCCACCCGCCTATGCCCGGCGCGGCGGCGAGATCATCGCGGCCATGCTCAGCGAAGTCGGCGTCAAGGTGAACCTCGTTCCGATCGAGTTCGCGCAATGGCTCGACCAGGTGTTCAAGAACTCGGATTTCGACGCGACGATCATCGCACACGCCGAAGCCCGCGATCTCGATATTTACGCTCGCGACAAATACTATTTCAACTACCAGAACCCGGACTACAAGGCGCTCTACAAGTCCTTCACGCTCGCGTCGACGGAAGCCGAACAGCTCGATCTCGTCGGCCAGCTTCAGCGTAAACTGGCGGCCGATGAACCGAACGTTTTCCTCTACGCCCTTCCGAAGATCGGCGTCTGGAACAAGAAGGTGAAGGGTCTGTGGAAGAACATGCCGGTGCCGGCGGACGATCAGACCCAGACCTACTGGGAAAATTGATCGCTTCTCATGAGGTGGAGCGGTATGCGGGCTGAAAACCGCACACACTTTTCCTCATCCCGCTCCAGCATTCGCCCCTCCACAAATGGGGGCGGATGCAGATCAGCCGTTGACCGTCCCCGGCGCCGGTCAACGCTCGCTCATTCCGGGAGGTTGATGTGATTTCCTTTGTTGGCGGTCGCCTTGTGTCGCTCGTACTGACGACCCTGGTCGCCTCTATCATCGTCTTTCTGCTGATGCAGGTGCTGCCCGGCGACCCGGCAGTGCTGATGCTCGGCATGAACGCCGACCCGGACGCGATCGCGGCGCTGCACCGGCAGCTGGGCCTCGATCAGCCAATCTGGATCCGCTACCTCCAGTGGATCGGTGGCTTTGTCGTCGGCGATTTCGGCATGAGTCTCACCTATTCGGTGCCGATCCGTGAACTACTCGGACCCCGCATCCTGGTGACATTGCCCCTGGCTCTCCTCTCCATGGCGATCTCGGTCGTGGTTGCAATCGCCATTGGCGTCTATGCCGCGGCCAATCGCGGCAAGGCCGGCGACACGGTCGTCATGGGCATCGCCCAGGTCGGCGTCGCCATCCCCAATTTCTGGCTTGCGCTTCTGTTCATTTTGCTGTTCGCGCTGAAGCTTGCCTGGTTTCCGGCCTCGGGCTTTGCCGGCTGGCAGGACGGTATCTGGAGCGGCCTGCAATCGCTCATTCTTCCAGCCTTTGCGCTCGGCCTGCCACTCGCCGCCATTCTCGGACGCGTCACCCGCTCGGCCGTCATCGAAACGCTCGGGGAGGATTTCATCCGCACTGCCCGCGCCAAGGGCCTCTCGCGCGCTGGTGCGCTTTGGAGGCATGCGGTGCCGAACGCACTCATCCCCGTCGTCACCATCATCGGCCTGCAGTTTTCGTTTCTGCTTGCCGGCACGATCATCATCGAGAACGTCTTCAATCTGCCGGGTGTCGGCCGGTTGGTCTTTCAGGCGATCGCGCAGCGCGATCTGGTGACCGTGCAGACGCTCGTGACGCTGCTTGCCGCGTCCGTCATCACCATCAATTTTCTCGTGGATCTCGTTTACGGCTATCTGGATCCGCGCCTGTCGAGGGGAGGCCACTGATGAGCACCTCGGCAATCACTTCGGAACCAGGCCTGTTGGCCAAGCTTTTTGGTAGCCGAAGCCTGATGTTCGGCCTGACGGTCACCGCCATCCTCATTGCGATGGCCGTGGTTTCCACCGTCTGGACACCCTTCTCGCCGACGGCGATGAATTTCCGCGACAAGCTTCAGGGACCAAGCCTCGCCCATTGGTTCGGCACCGACAATTTCGGCCGCGATATCCTGTCGATGATCATGGCCGGGGCGCGCAACTCGATCGCGGTCTCGATCGTCGCGGTGCTCGTCGGCGCCGGCATCGGCGTGCCGCTCGGTGCATGGGCTGCGGCCCGCGGCGGCTGGGTCGATGGCCTGGTCATGCGCATGAGCGATCTTGCCTTTGCCTTTCCTGCACTGCTGACGGCGGTCATCATCACGGCCATCTTCGGCCCCGGCGCGACCAATGCCATGATCGCCATCGGCATCTTCAACATTCCGGTCTTTGCCCGCGTGACCCGTGGCGCTTCGATGGGGCTTTGGAAGCGCGAATATGTGCAGGCGGCCCGCTGCGCCGGTCGCGGCGACGTGGCGATCACCTTTCTGCACATCCTGCCCAACATCAACCACGTGCTCCTGGTCCAGGTGACGATCCAGTTCGCCTTAGCAATCGTTGCAGAAGCCGGCCTTTCCTATGTCGGTCTTGGCACCCAGCCACCGATGCCAAGCTGGGGCAAGATGCTGAACGATGCCCAGACCTTCATCTATCAGGCCCCATGGCTCGCCATCTTCCCGGGACTTGCGATCACGTTCGCCGTGCTCGGCCTCAACCTCCTCGGTGATGGCCTGCGCGACATTCTCGATCCGCGCGTGAGGCGACAAAGATGACGGCACCCTTGCTACGAATGGTCGGAATGTCGGTCGAGCTGTCAGCGGGCATGACCCAGGTCGATATCGTCTGCGACGTCGATCTTGAGCTCAATCGCGGCGAACGCCTCGGTATCGTCGGAGAATCCGGCAGCGGCAAATCCATGACGGCGCTCGCCGTGATGGGACTGCTGCCGCAGCGCATGCGGGTGCGCGGCGAGTTGATGTTCGATGGCCGCAACCTCGCAGATCTGCCCGAAGCCGAATTCTGCAGATATCGCGGCCGGCGCATTGCGATGATCTTTCAGGAGCCGATGACCGCCCTCAACCCGGTCAAGTCGATCGGCGCCCAGATCGCCGAAGGGCGACGCCTTCATTTTGGCGAAACCAGAGCCGATGCGGAAAAGAAGGCGCGATCCTTGCTGGACAGGGTTGGTCTGCCGGCGCCGCGCTTCAATCTTGACCTCTACCCACATCAACTCTCCGGCGGCCAGCGGCAGCGCGTGATGATCGCCATGGCGATCGCCTGCGAACCGGACCTGTTGATTGCCGACGAGCCGACGACCGCGCTCGACGTGACGGTGCAGGCACAGATCCTCGATCTGCTCGACGACCTGATCGAAGACACCGGTACGGCCCTGATGCTGATCACCCACGATCTCGGCGTGGTTTCCGAAATGACCGACCGTATCGCGGTCATGTATGCTGGGCGTGTCATCGAGACGGGGCGCACCGACGACGTGTTCGCGCGCATGGCGCATCCCTATGCGAGGGGCCTCTTCGCTGCGTCTCCTCATGGAGCTGCCCTTGCTCCGCGCCAGATCGGGGGAAGGCCAAGGCTGAACGCAATCCCGGGCATCGTTCCCGATCCCTTTGCGCGGCCGGACCATTGCTCCTTTGCTGAGCGTTGCGCCTTCGTTCAGCCCGACTGTCGGCGGGCGATACCGCCACTGGATCTGATCGATACCGACAGGAATGTGGAGCATCGCGCCGCCTGCTTTCATCCACGCGAAAGGATGGTGGCACCATGAGCAATGTCATTCTGAGGACCATCGATCTGGTGCGCGAGTACCAGTTGCCGCGCCCATCGATCTTTTCCAAGCAGACCAGCTTGCGCGTGCTGCACGGTGTCAGCGTCGAGCTTGGCGCCGGCAAGAGCCTCGGCATCGTTGGCGAAAGCGGCTCGGGAAAATCGACCCTTGCGCGCGCCGTCATGGGGCTTGAACGCCCGCAATCGGGGCAGGTTACCATTGCCGGCAAGGATATCTATTCGCTGGACCGATCAGAGTTGCGGGAGGCGCGCAAGGGATTTCAGGCGATCTTCCAGGATCCCTACGGGTCACTCGATCCGCGCCACACGGTGCGGACCATCATCTGCGAACCCATCGTCTCACTGGAACGCGGAACCAGCGCGCTTGAGCGCAACCGGCGCGTTGAGGAGGTGCTGGAGGCGGTCGGCTTGCCCTTGGCGTCAGTCGACAAGTATCCGCACGAGTTTTCCGGTGGCCAGCGCCAGCGTATTGCCATTGCGCGCGCACTCATCACCCGACCGGCGCTGATTGTTGCCGACGAACCGGTTTCGGCGCTCGACGTCTCGATCCAGGCGCAGGTGCTGAACCTGATGATGGATCTGCAGGAGAGGCTCGGGCTCTCCTATCTGTTTATCAGCCACGATCTGGGCGTGGTTCGCGCCATCACCGACCGGGTCGCCGTCATGCATCTCGGGCGGATCGTCGAGGAGGGACCGACCAACGAGGTGTTCGACAACCCGCGCCACCCCTACACGCAGGCGCTTGTCGCCGCCGTGCCGAAACCCTTTGCCGGACGCCGCAAGCGGGTCCGGTCGAACGCCCCGCCGCAAACGCCTGTCCATACCGCCACGACCTCAGAGGGCTGCGCCTATGCCGCCGTCTGTCCGCGCAGGCAGGATATCTGTCTCGCCCAAACGCCCATGGCCAAGCCGGTGACGCCGGCCTGGTCCGCCCGCTGTCACTTTGCCTAGAACTCTTTGAAATTCTGCAATTCTCCGGAGTTGCTCTTGTTGCAGGAATTATTGCCCATGTCCGATCTTGCCGATTTCACCGCCGTCGATCTTGTCGAGGCTTACCGCCTGCGAAAGCTCTCTCCCGTCGAAGTCGTCGATGCTGTCATCGCGCGCATCGATGCATCCGAGCCGAAACTCAATGCGCTTTGGGCCTACGATCCGGACGAGGCGCGCAAGGCGGCGAAGGCGTCCGAGGCACGTTGGGGCAAGGGTGAGCCTCTGGGCGCGATCGATGGCGTGCCGGTGACGATCAAGGAGAACATTGCGACAAAGGGAACGGCTGTGCCGCTTGGCTGCGCGGCCGTGCCGCTGGTGCCGGCCGTGACCGATGCGCCGCCGGCGGCGCGCACCCGCGAGGCGGGTGGCGTCATTCTGGCCAAGACCACCATGCCTGATTACGGCATGCTGTCTTCCGGCCTTTCCAGTTTTCACAAGCTGGCGCGCAATCCCTGGGACCTGTCGACCAATCCCGGCGGTTCGAGCGCCGGAGCAGGTGCGGCCGCAGCCGCCGGCTACGGTCCGCTCCATATCGGCACCGATATCGGCGGTTCCGTCCGCCTGCCGGCCGGCTGGTGCGGCGTCGTTGGTCTGAAGCCTTCGGCGGGCCGGATCCCGATCAATCCGCCGTTCATCGGCCGCGTCGCCGGGCCGATGAGCCGCACTGTCGCCGATACGGCGCTTTACATGTCCGTTTTGTCGAAGCCGGATGCACGCGACACCATGTCGTTGCCCTATGCCGATATCCCCTGGCTCGACCTTAAACGCGATGTCAGGGGATTGAAGATCGGCCTCTGGCTCGATGCCGGCTTTGGCCAGGCGGTTAGCGCGGAAACCGAGCAGGCGGTCAGCCAAGCGGCAAAACTCTTCGCGGACGCCGGTGTCATCATTGAGCCTGTCGAGCCCTTCCTCACCCGCGAGATGATCGATGGCCTCGATCGCTTCTGGCGTGCGCGCGGTTGGGAAGACGTCTCGCGTCTTTCGCCGGAACAGCAGGCGCAGATACTGCCCTACATCTTCAACTGGATCGAGACGGCCAAGGATTTTTCCGGCCGCGACGTCTATACCGGCTTCGCCCAGATCGACGCCATGCGCAACGCCATCCATGCGGCGTTGACCGGTTTTGATTTCATCCTCTCGCCAACGGCACCGACCGCGTCCTATCCCGCCGAATGGGCCTCGCCGATCAATGACCCACAGAAGCCGTTCGAGCACATCGCCTTTACGGTCGCGGTGAACATGGGCGGACAGCCGGCGATCTCGGTCAATTGCGGCTATACTGCCAGCGGTTTGCCGATCGGGCTTCAGATCATCGGCCAGCAGTTTGACGATATCGGGGTCTTGCGCCTTGCACGAGCATTCGAGACCCTGCGTCCGCAACAGCGGCCATGGCCGAAGGTCACCGCATGAGCCGCCCTGCACCAACACAAACACTGAAACGACAGGAGTGCCGAAATGGCCGATCGTAAGCTTTTCATCCTTCCCGGCGACGGCATCGGCCCGGAAGCCATGGCGGAAGTGCGCAAAATCATCGCCTACATGAATGCCGAGCTTGGCGCCGGCTTCGTGACGGACGAAGGCCTCGTCGGCGGTTCTGCCTATGACGCCCACGGCCAGGCNCGCAAAATCATCGCCTACATGAATGCCGAGCTTGGCGCCGGCTTCGTGACGGACGAAGGCCTCGTCGGCGGTTCTGCCTATGACGCCCACGGCCAGGCGATTTCGGAAGGGGACATGGCCAAGGCGCTTGCAGCCGACGCCGTGCTGTTTGGTGCCGTCGGCGGTCCGAAGTGGGATGCCGTGCCTTACGAGGTCCGTCCCGAAGCCGGTCTCTTACGCCTGCGCAAGGACCTGCAGCTGTTTGCCAACCTGCGCCCGGCCATCTGCTATCCGGCGCTTTCCGCCGCATCGTCGCTGAAGCCGGAACTGGTCGAAGGCCTCGACATCCTGATCGTGCGCGAGTTGACCGGCGGTGTCTATTTCGGCGAGCCGAAGGAAATCATCGATCTCGGCAACGGCCAGAAGCGCGGCATCGACACCCAGGTCTACGACACCTACGAGATCGAGCGCATCGCCGGCGTTGCCTTCGAACTGGCCCGCACCCGCAACAACCGCGTCTGCTCGATGGAAAAGCGCAACGTCATGAAGTCGGGCGTGTTGTGGAACCAGGTGGTGACCGAAACCCACAAGGCGAAATATTCCGATGTCCAGCTCGAGCATATGCTGGCCGATGCCGGCGGCATGCAGCTGGTGCGCCAGCCCAAGCAGTTCGACGTCATCGTCACCGACAACCTGTTCGGCGACATGCTGTCGGACGTGGCGGCGATGCTGACCGGCTCGCTCGGCATGCTGCCTTCGGCCTCGCTCGGTGCACCGGATGGTGTCACCGGCAAGCGCAAGGCGCTCTACGAGCCGGTGCACGGTTCGGCCCCTGACATTGCCGGCAAGGGCATCGCCAACCCGATCGCCATGATCGCCTCGTTTGCCATGTGCCTGCGCTACTCCTTCAACCTGGTGACGGAAGCCGACAACCTGGAAAAGGCGATCGCCACCGTGCTCGACAAGGGCATCCGCACCGGCGACATCATGGCCGAAGGCGCACGCCAGGTCGGAACCGTCGAAATGGGCGAAGCCATCCTCTCCGAGTTCAAGGC